>JAWKUH010000018.1:0-95724 GCA_041398665.1 Planctomycetota bacterium
AGTACGAACCGCCGGTCTGTTGGCTCCGTCCGCCGAAGATCAGCGCCGTGCCGCCGACGGGGTCGACCGCGCCCGCGGACCCGAGACGCGCGGGCGGGCTGTGCGCGGGCGCGAGCTGCGTCCAGGTCGTGCCGACGAGGCGCCACGTGTCGCCGAGCGCGATGCCCGAGGGGAAGCGCGGGAACATGCCGCCGAAGAGCACGAGTCCGCCACCGATCGGATCGGCGACGAACACGGGGATCTGCCGCGCGCTGAGCGACGGCGTCGGGACGATCGTCCAGTCGGTGCCGTCGTGCACCGCGATCGACGACTCCCCGGCCTCACCGAGGACGCCGGTGAACTCGCCGAGGTACGCGACGGCGCGCAAGCCCTGCGGGTCGTAGGTCACGGCTTGGAGGTAGCCGAGATCTTGGTGCGGCGAGTTCGGGTCGGCTTCGAAGCTGCCGCCCGCGTACGTCGCCTCGAGCGCGCCGAGGAACGGGAAGCCGACCGTGAGGAGGCGCGGTTGGAGCGGAGACCCCTGCACGGCGCGTCCCGTCGCGCCGCTCTCGACCAGCGGCGTCCACGACTGTTGGGCGAGCGCGGTGGGTGCCGCGGCGAGGAGCGCGGCGAGCGTGAGCTGGGAACGCATGGGCGTCGTGGATCGCGGTCGGGGGTGAGAGTGGCGTCTTCGAGCGACGGCGCCGGGCCTCGCTCGACGTTCCAGGATCCTCGACAGGTGCCGCCGCGCGCAAGGTCGCGGCGCATCGGCGCGCGACGGAGCGCGCGTCGGACGATCTCCCGCGGGCTCCGTCGATCCCGAGCGTCGGCGCCTCGACGGCGCCGACCGCTGCGCGGTGCCCGCCGACGCCCGAGCTCAGAGCCGCCGGATCTTGATGTTGCGGAACCAGACCTCGTCGCCATGGTCCTGGAGCGCGATGTGCCCGGAGCGGCGCATGCCGTAGTCCGGCATCGACGCGAACTTCGACGCGGCAACGCGTTGGTACCAGTCGTCGGACCAGAGCTCGTACTCGACGACGAGCTCGCCGTTGAGGTAGTGACGCACGTGTCCGCCGCGCACGACGATCCGCGAGCGGTTGTACGCGCCCGTCGTGTTGGTCGCGTCGACGCGCGGCGCGTAGAGCGCGTAGTCCGAGCCCGCGCTCGTCTTCGGGTCGGCGCCGTCCGGGTGGTTCTTGTTGTCGAGGATCTGGTACTCCGGACCCGTCTCAAAGACGTAGTCGTGGTCCTCGGTCACGTGGAAGAAGATGCCGCTGTTGCCGCCCGGGGCGATCTTCCAGTCGAGGTAGAGCTCGAAGTCCTCGTACTGCTCGCGCGTGACGATGTCGCCGGCCGGACCGCCCCGGTGGATGGCACCGTCGCGGACCTCCCAGCCGTTCGAGATGGTGTCGCTCTTGTAGTTGCGCCAGTGCTCGAGCGAGCTGCCGTCGAAGAGGAGCTGGAAGCCCGCGGACTCCTCCGCCCCCGTGAGCGTGTTGGGCGGCGTGTGCGCACAGGCGGTGAGGAGGGCGACGGACGCGAGTGCGGCGGTGCGGAGCGTGTTCATGGATGCAGCGATCAGGAGTTGCCCAGGCGCGACGGGTCGTTCTTTCCGGCGCGGTAGAGAACGAGCAGGAGGACGAGGCAGGCGAGAGCGGCCCACATCGGGGCGCTGAAGAGCTTCGTGTAGTCCATCGAACCGTCCGCGCGCTTCGCCCACGCGCCGACGACGGAGGTCGCGACCCAACTGCCGACGATGATGCCGACGCCGACGATCACGAGGTTGAAGATGTTCTGGGCGCTCGCGCGCACGTCGGCGGTGGTCTCCTCGTCGACGACCATGAAGGCGACGAAGATGAAGCAGCCGAAGCAGAGACCGTGGAGCGCGACGCCGAGGAGCACCGGCGCGAGCGAGTCGGTGTACGCGAACAGCGCCATGCGCGCGGCGTAGGCAGCGAGCCCGACGGCGAGCAGCGCCTTGCGCGAGACCTTCTTCGCGACGAGCGGGATCAGCGCGAGCACGAGGATCTCGCTCATCTGGCCGATCGCCATCAGCCCGCCGCCGCCGACCCCGAAGATCCGGTTGATCGTCGACGCGGTCTCGCGGCCGTAGCCGCTGAGGAAGTCCGACGTGAAGACGAAGTAGAACTGGTGGATGCAGCTCACCGGGACGGCGATCAGGAACAGCGTCACGAGCGGCTGCCGCCGGAACTCGCGCATCGCCTCGAACGTCGCGTTCGCCTCCTTCGGCGCCTTCGACGGCGGGGTGTGCGGCAGCGTGAAGCAGAAGACGCCCATGACGACGCCGAGGATCGCGCTCAGCCAGAACGTCGGCGCGCCCCGCGTCCTGCGCGGCGCCGACGACCGCCTCGTCGGTGCCGACCGGGGTGTGGTTCGGGAGCGGCCACTGCCCCACCGCGATGCTGGCGACGATCCAACCGATCGTGCCCCACAGTCGCCTGCCGAAGTCGCGGTCGCGGTCGGGCAGGTGCGCGAACAGCGAGTTCGTGAGCGCGAGCGTCGGCGCGTAGACCAGCCCGTAGACGACCGACAGCACGAGGAACGGCGCGAACTCGGTCGTCGAGCTGAGCATCCAGACGAGCGCCGCGCCGACGAGGTGACTGATCGCCGGGAAGCGCTCCGTCGCCGAATACCTGTCGGCGATGTCCCGCGAGGAACAGCCGATGATCGCGCCGACCGCGCCGCCCGCGAGGATGTACCCACTGGTCCAGCGTGAAGTGCCGGTGCCCCATCAGGAACAGGTAGAGGATCAGCCACGCCCCCCAGATCGCGTACTGGAGGAACATCATCACCGACAGGCGCAGCTTCACGCCGGTCGCGGCGGTCGCGTTCATGGGGAGGGTGGGGACGGGGGTCGAGCCGCGACCGCGGGGAACGGTCCTACGTCGTCACGAGGACGGGCGTGCGGCGGTCGGGGGAACGGCGGCGGTGCGCGCGGCGGGCTACTCGCCGAAGGCGGCGTCGAAGGCGCGGTTCGAGCGCTCGAAGTCCATGCTGCGGACGAACGAGCACGCTTCGGTCGCGCCGGCCTCGCGATCCATCATCGGGTCCTCCCACTCGACCGTGAGCGGACCGTCGTAGCCCTGGTGGTTCAGGATGCGCACGATCGCCTCGAAGTCGATGCGTCCGCGGCCGGGTGAACGGAAGTCCCAGAAGCGCTCGTCGGTGCCGAAGTCCGTGTGGCCGCCGAACACGCCGATCGGCGCCGGACCGTCGGCCCACCAGACGTCCTTCACGTGCACGTTGAAGACGCGCGCGCCGAACTCGCGCAGGAAGCGCTCGTAGTCGACGCCCTGGTAGCCGAAGTGGCTCGGGTCAGTTGAAGCCGAACGCCGCGTGGCCCTTCACCGCCTCGATCGCGCGCCGCTGCTGGCGACGTCGAAGGCGATCTCGGTCGGTGCACCTCGAGCGCGAAGCGCTCTCTCGACGCGAAGGCGTCGAGGATCGGCGTGAAGCGCCGACCGAAGTCGGCGAAGCCCTCGTCAGCGGCATCGCCTTCGGCACCGGCGGGAGCAGGTGACAGGTGCCAGATCGAGCTGCCGGTGAACCCGTTGACGGTGACCTTCCCGCCGATCCGCTCGCGCACCTTCTCCGGCGCCGCGTCGAACAGGCGCCGCGCCGCCTTCGCCGTCGCGACGAGTTAGTCCGCCGCGCGACGGCGCAACCCCTCGGGGTCGCCGGAGCCCCACACCGCCTCGGGCAGGATCGCGCGGTGCCGCTCGTCGATGCGGTCGCAGACGGCCTGGCCGACGAGGTGCGCCGAGACCGCGTAGCACGCGAGTCCGTGGTCCTGGAGCAGCTCCCAGCGCGACGCCGCGTACCCCGGCTCCTCGAGCGCGCGCCGCACCTCGAAGTGGTCGCCCCAGCAGGCGAGTTCGAGGCCGTCGTAGCCGAAGTCGGCGGCCTTCCTGGCGAGGTCCTCGAGGGGCAGATCGGCCCACTGGCCGGTGAAGAGGCAGACGGGTCGAGTCATGGGAGCCGCATCCTAGTGCTGTCCCCACTCGCTGGTGATGACGAGCCTCGGGACGCCGGGCCCCCTCCCGCGACGCGTTCCGGGCCCTCCCCTCCTGCGGGGCCGCGCTCCCCACCCCGACCCGGGCCCCGGCGGGGCGCGTCACCAGCGAACGGGGCCAGTACCGCGTGGGGCAACTTTTTCCGACCAAGCACCCATCAAGGGGATAGCTTCCAGGTGCCCCGTCCGATCGGCCCACCGCCGACCGGGGCTCCATCCATGGGACTCTCCATCACCAAGATCCGCGGCGGCGTCTGGCTCCTCGCCGGCAGCCTCGTGGGATCCCTCGCCACCGCGGGCATCGCCGGGCTCGGCTCGGACGAGATGGCCGTCGAGGCCGTCCTCGCGGGGTCGATCGGCGGTCCTGGGGCCGCCGCACTCGGCTCCTCGGAACCCGGGGCCGCCGTCCGTCCGGACGACGCCCCCGCGGCCGCGCGCCGGACCGATCGCGGCGCACCGGCGCCCGCGGTCGACCCCCGCCTCCTCGCGATGCCCCTCCAGGAGCGCTTCGCGCAGGTCACGCCCGGCGCGTCCAACCCCGGCGTCCGCGTCGCCCCTCCCGAGCAGCGCATGAGCGGGATGATCGCGGCGCTCTTCCCGAGCGACGAGACCGTCCTCTCGACGACGCCCTCCTTCCGGCCGCCCCCGCCGGTCGACCCGCCGCCCGACGTCGACGACGGGGACGACGGAGACGACGAGGAGGAGACCTGCGTGGGCGAGGACTGCGATACGTCCGGACCCTGCGCTCCGCCCCCTTCCGGGGTACCGGAGCTCGACGCGGATCTGTTCCGCACCGGCGTCCTGCTGCTCCTCGGAGGCGCGCTGGTGCTGGGTTCGCGGCGCCGGTTCGGCGCGGCCTGACCCCGGCGAGTCCGCGATTGGGCTCGACGCGCGGCGCGCTCCCTTCCGATGAGGGGAGCGCGCCGCGCGCGTTCCCGTGTCCACGTCCCTCCGCCCCACCGTCGCCGGAGCCGCCTCCGGGCAGGACCACCGTCAGCTGCGCTTCGTCGCGCTCGCGCTCGTCCTCGCGGCGGAGGTCGCGCTCGGGCTGCGCGGCATCGACACCGACTTCCTGATCGGGCACGACGCGTGGTGGGTCGAGCCGGTTCGCACGCTCAGCCACAACGTCCCCATCGCGGCGTCGGTCGTCGCCGTCGTCGCGCTGCTCGGAGCGGGGCGCTGGCGCCGAGCCTTCGAGCCCGTGCTCGCGACGCCGGCGTCAGCGCGCGACGCGCTCTTCGCGAGCGTGCTACACGTCGCGTTCGTCGCGGGGTTCGCGGCGCTCACCGGCTCCTCCTCGCCGGCGGCGCGACGAGCCCTTCGGTCCAGGACGCGCTCCCTTCGCCGTGGGCGGCGAGCGCGGGCGCGGCACTCGTCTGCGCGCTCCTCGCGACGTCGCCCGCGAGCGCGTGGCGCGCGGACTCGGACCGCTCGCGCGGACGATCGTCGTCGGCGCGGTCGCCGGAGCAGGGCTCTACGCGCTCGGCGCGTGGATCGACGGGAACTACTTCCTGTGGGGACCGCTCGCGGACGTCACGCTCGACGCGTCCGCGTGGTTCGTCGGCCTGTACGCGGGCGACGTGTACCTCGACGCTCCCGCGCGCATCCTCGGGACGGGCACGTTCCGCGTCATCGTCACGAAGTACTGCTCGGGGCTCGAGGGCCTCGCGCTGTTCGGCCTCTTCTTCGGGAGCTTCCTCGTGCTCGCGCGCGAGCGACTGCGCCTCGCGCGAGCGATCTGGGTGCTGCCGGCCGGCATGCTGCTCGTGTGGGTCCTCAACGCGGCCCGCATCGCGGCGTTGATCGCGCTCGGGAGCTACTACGACCCGAAGCTCGCCGTCGACGCGTTCCACACCCACGCGGGATGGCCGCCCTTGATCGCCGTCGCGCTCGGTTGCGTCGCCGCGACGACGCGCATCGAGTCGTTCCGACGGGTGCGCGCGAACGACGAACCCGGCGCGCGAGCGCCGCGAGCCCGACGGCACCGCGGCCCACCTCCTCCCGCTGCTCGCCGTCGTCGCGACGAGTCTCGTCGCGGGCGCGTTCCTCGACGCGTCCGCGACCTCGGCGCCGCTGCGCGTCCTGGTCGGCGCCGCGGTGCTGTGGCGCCTCCGCGCACGCTCCCGCGCCCCGCGATCGCTCTCGCGCCGCACGTCGTGCTGCTCGCCGCGTTCGCACTCGCCGTGTGGCTCGTGTTCGACCCGACGGATCCCGCGGGATCGTCGCCGCCGAGCTGGCTCGCGGACGCGAACGCCGTCCTCGCCGCCCTGTGGTGGACGAGCGCGGCCGTCTCCTACGTCGTGGTCACGCCGGTCGTCGAAGAGCTCGCGTTCCGCGGCTACGCGCAGCGGCGACTCACCGCGGCCCGCTTCGGAACAGGTCCGCTACGCGCGGCCCTCACCCTTCGCCGTCGTCGGTTCCGCGCTCGCCTTCGGCCTGCTGCACCAGAACTGGATCGGCGGTGCCCTCGTCGGCGTTCTCTGCAGCCTCGCGGCGGCGCGGCGCGACCGCCTCGGTGACGCCGTCCTGGTGCACGCGCTGGTGAACCTCGCTCTGCTCGTGCTCGCGGTCGCGACGTCCGAGTACGGGTACTGGTTCTGAGCACGCGGGGGAACCACAGAGCACACGGAGCACACGAAGCGCCGCCTCCGGCGGCGGACCCGCGGAAGGAACGCGGGGACCCGCGCCGAGCACAGCGCGTCGTGCTTCTCTCGAGGGCTGCGCGGCCTGCCGGCCGCGCGGAATCGAGCACGAAGCACACGGAGCACACGAAGCGCCGCCTTCGGCGGCGGACCACGCGGAAGAACGCAGGGACCCGCGGGGCGCATCGCGCCCGCGGGTCCTGCCCCAGCGCCGCGGGCGGCGCCTTCGTGCTCTTCGTGGTCCTTCTGTCTTCCCTTCGTGTTTCCTGCGTGGTCCTCGGCGCCGGAGGCGCCGAGCGCAGCCCTTCGAGCCCCCGTCGCCCGCGGAATCCCCCCTCCGGACTTCGGCCCCGACCCGTCGGAAGCCGATCGGAGAGCACGGGTCGCGCCCCCTCGCTCGACCCGAGCCCCGCCCTGGCCCGCCCGCCCCGTCTCTTCCGCCGCCTGTTCGGCTCGTCGCTCCGGCACCACCCCGGCGTCGCGACCGTCGCCGAGTTCGAGCGCGTGTTCCAACGCGAACGCGCCCTCGCCGAACGCGGCGCGCGGCACTTCTCGCTCGTCGTGTTCGAGCCGACGTCCGACGAACCGCGCGTCGTCATGCGCCTGACGCGCGCCATCTCGCGACGCCTGCGCGACTCCGACGTGCTCGGTCGGATCGACTGGCAGCGCTACGCCGTCATCCTGTCGGCCACCGACGCCGAGGGCGCGTGGGTCTTCACGGACCGCGTCCTCGCCGACCTCGCACGCGAGTACCTCCCGGCCGACGTGCGCGTGTACAGCGACCAGGACGCCGCGGAGCGGTCGTCGGGCGCGCGCGTCGACGGCTCGCCGTCGACCCCGACCCCGGTCGAGTCCCCCGCACCGTCGCCCGCTTCCGTCGACGTGCTCGAGGGCGCGGCCGCACACCTCGCCAGCCTCGCGAGCGGCGCGAGCGACGAGGTCGCCGCCGAGCTCGGCGGCGAGGACGACCTGCGCGCGGTGCGCGACGACCTGGGCCGCGGCTCGTTCGATCTCGAGGAACTGTTCGTGCGTCCGACCCCGCCGCTCAAGCGCGCGCTCGACGTGCTCGGCTCGGCGGCACTGATCCTCGTGCTGTCGCCGTTCCTCCTGACGATCGCCGCCGCGGTCAAGCTCTCGAGCCCCGGCCCGATCTTCTTCCGACAGAAGCGCGCGGGAGTCGGCGGCAAGCCCTTCACGTTCTTCAAGTTCCGCTCGATGTACGTCGACGCGGAGGCGCGCAAGGCCGCGCTGATGGACCGGAACGAAGCGGACGGACCTGTCTTCAAGATGAAGAACGACCCGAGGGTCACCCCGATCGGGCGCGTCCTCCGTCGCTTCAGCCTGGACGAGCTGCCGCAGCTCTGGAACGTGCTCGCGGGCGACATGAGCCTCGTCGGACCGCGCCCGCCGACGATGGACGAGATCCCGGCCTACGCCCGCTGGCACCGTAGGAGGTTGCAATTGAAGGGCGGCCTCACCTGCCACTGGCAGGTCAGCGGCCGCAGCGACGTCCCGTTCGAGGAGTGGATGCGCATGGACGCGCGCTACAGCCGCGAAGCCAACCTCGGTACGGACATCAAGTTGCTCGCGAAGACCGCCAAGGCGGTCATCTCGGGCAAGGGCGCGTACTGAACGGGTGGAACCGCGGGGGCCCGGACGGGGTCCTAGCGGTCATGTTCCCGACCCCCTACCCGATCGTGAAACGCTACCTCCTGCTCGCCCTGTTGCTCCCGCCCGCCGCGGCGGCGCTGTACTTCGCCCGCAGCGGGCCCGAGGTGTACACGGCGCCGACCGCGCCGCGCACGCGCCCTCCCGTCGCACGCGGCGACCACGACTCGCCGCTCGCGGTCAACCTGCCGACGCTCCAGTACTGGTCGAGCCAGGTCGTCTACTCCGACCTCTTCCGTCAGGCGTCGCGCTGGTACCGCGAGGACCTCACGACGTGGGCCTGGGACTCCGGTCCGCCGCTCGCCGTCGACGCGCAGGGCTGGGTCACGTCGCTGCTCCCGAACCAGGCGGCGAGCGTGCTCATCGGTCGCGGACCGTTCGGACTGCTCCCGATCGGCTCCTATCGGGTCAGCTGGGACGGCGTGGGCAACCTCGACGTCGTCGGTAACGGCGCGAAGAAGGGCCAGGTCGGCAACGGCCACATGGAGGTGGTCATCGACCACCTCTCGGCGTCCGGTATCCAGCTGCGCCTCACGTCGACGGACCCCGCGAATCCGCTGCGGAACATCCGCGTCGTCCCGCCGGGCGTCGACTTCACGAAGAACCCGCTGTTCCACCCGCGCTTCCTCGAGCTGATGAAGCGGTTCCGTGCGATCCGCTTCATGGACTTCCAGCGCACCAACAACTCGCCCGTCGAGGAGTGGTCCGACCGCACCACCCCCGGAGTCGCGGTGCAGACGGGAGAAGCCGGCGTGTGCGTCGAGCACATGATCGCGCTGTGCAACGAGGTCCGCGCGGACGGTTGGTTCTGCATCCCGCACCTCGCGAACGACGACTACGTGCGCGACTTCGCGCGCCTGCTCGAGAGGGACATGGACCCCGAGCTCAAGGTCTTCGTCGAGTACTCGAACGAACTCTGGAACGGCGGCTTCGGCCAGGCGCAGTACGCCGCGCAGAAGGGCGCGCAGCTCGGTCTCCCCGGGAGCGCGTTCCAGAACCAGTTGAAGTGGGGTTCGCAGCGCGCCGTCGAGTGCTTCGACATCTTCCGCCAGGTCTTCTCGCACTCCCCGGAGCGCCTGGTGTGCGTGCTCGCCGGGCAGTCGGTCAACCCGTGGACGGGTCAGGTCGTGCTCGACCACGAGGACGCCTACCTGCACGCCGACGCGTACGCCGTCGCGCCGTACTTCGGCGCGCGGCTCGGCGACCCGCTCAACGCACCGGCGCTGCTGACGATGACGCCGGCCCAGCTCGAGGCGAAGCTGTTCGAGGACCAGCGCGACACGCTCGCCGCGATCGACTCGAACGTCGCGCTCGCGGCGTCGCACGGCCTACCCCTCGTCGCCTACGAGGGCGGACAGCACCTGGCCGGACTCGGTCCGATGCAGAACGACCAGGCGCTGACCGACCTGTTCGTCTCGATCAACCGCAGCGCGGTGATGGGCGAACTCTACGACGTCTACCTCGAGTTCTGGCGCGACGCCGGCGCGCACGAGATGTTCCTCTGGAACCTCGCCGACGAGCCGTCGAAGTTCGGCAGCTGGGGACTGCTCGAGACCACGAACCAACCGATCGCGGAGGCGCCGAAGTGGCGCGCCGTCGAGTCCTTCGTCCTGGAGAACCAGCCCTGGTGGTAGGAGCGCCGTCATGGCCCGAGTCCTGATCGTCGTCGTCAACTACCGCACGCCCGACCTCGTCGAGGACGGGCTCGCCGCGCTCGCTCCCGAGGTGGAGGGACGCGACGACCGTCGCGTCGTGGTGGTCGACAACGGCTCGGGCGACGGTTCGGCCGAGCGCCTCGCGGAGGCGATCGCGCGCGACGGGTTCGGCGCGTGGGCGACGCTCGTCGCGTCGCCGACCAACGGCGGCTTCGCGGCGGGGAACAACCTCGCGATCGCGCCCGCGCTCGCGGGCGACGATCCGCCGGACTTCGTCCTCCTGCTCAACCCCGACACGCGCGTCCTGCCCGGCGCGATCGACGAGCTCGTCGCCTTCGCCGAGCGCACGCCGAGCGCGGGCATCGCAGGGAGCCAGCTCTGCCACGCGACCGGAGAGGTCCAGGCATCGACGTTCCGCTTCCCGAGCCTGCTCGCCGAGGTCAACGCGGCGCTGCGTCTCGGTCCCGTCGACCGACTCCTCGCGAAGAGCCGCTACCTCGCGCCGATCACGACCGAACCGAGTCGCACCGACTGGGTGGCGGGCGCGAGCATGCTCGTGCGACGCGAGGTGTTCGAGCGCGTCGGACTCCTCGACGACGGCTACTTCCTCTACTTCGAGGAGACCGACTTCTGTCGTCGCGCGGCCGACGCGGGCTTCGAGTGCTGGTACGTACCGCGCAGTCGCGTCGTCCACCTCGTCGGTCAGAGCACCGGCGTGACGAACCAGGCCAGTGCGACGAGGCGACGCCCGCCCTACTGGTTCGCGTCGCGACGGCGCTACTTCCGGCGCTTCCACTCGGCGGCCTACGCGTTCGCCGTGGACGTCGGGTTCGCGCTGGCCTTCGCGCTGTGGCGCGTGCGCCGCAAGCTGCAGGGCAAGCCCGACGAGGACCCCGAGCGCTTCCTCGGCGACTTCGTGCGCTTCGCGCTGCTCGGCGGCGGGACGGACCGCTCGCGGCGCAGCGCGGCCTGAGCGCGGCGCGTCGAACGACGCGTTTCCGCGCATCCTCCGGTTGAGCCCCGGGGCTGAGGTCCCACGCACAGGTGAGCGGACCGCACGAGGACGTCGCGGTCCGCACGTCGAGCCGTCGCGCGAGTGAACGAACCGGGCGACGGTCCACCCCGAACCCGGAGGTACCCGGACATGACGCACCGCGTCGAGACGAGGACCCGTGACGACGTCGTCGAACTGGACGTCGAGGGCAAGCTCACCAGGGCCGACTACCAGAACTTCGCACCGTTCCTGGAGCGGCGCATCCAGGAGCACGGCGCGATCAGCCTGCTCGTCGTGCTGCACGACTTCGCCGGCTGGACGGCCGGAGCGATGTGGGAGGACGTCAAGTTCGACGCCAGTCACTACTCCGACGTGGAGCGCCTCGCCATCGTCGGCGAGTCGAAGTGGCAGCGCGGACTCACAGCGTTCTCGAAGCCGTTCACGGGCGCCGAGGTGAAGTACTTCGACGCTGCGGACGAGCCCGCTGCGCGCGTGTGGGTCGAGGGCTCGCCGCGCACGTTCGGCGCCGCGGCACCACCGATCGCTCGACGCGTCGAGAACCGAACCGAGTGAACCAGGAAACCCACGGAGACGACATGAGAACGGACACGAAGACCGAAGAACTCCCGTTCACGAAGACGTTCGAGAGCGCGCTCGAGAAGGCGCAGGATCTCGACCGACCGATCTTCCTCGACTTCTACCACCCGGGCTGAGGCGGTTGCGAGCGGATGGATGCCGTGACGTATCCGGACAGCGACACTCGCAAGTTCCTCGCAGAGAACGTCGTGGCGCACAAGGTGTGCGTGGACGACGAGGAGCGACTCGTCACACGCTACGACGTGGCCTGGACACCGGGACTCGTGTGGACGACGCCGGCCGGCGAGGCGGTGCACACGAACGTCGGCTACTTCGATCCGACCGAGTTCCAGGCGGAGTGCAGCTTCGCATGCGGTCGGGTCGCCGCCGCCCGCGGCGACTGGGACCGGGCGCTCGAGCGGTTCGACGCGACCGCGGAGCGCTGGCCGCACTCGCACGCCGCTCCGGCCGCCCTGTTCTGGGCGGGTGCGGCGTCGAAACGCTCGACCGGTGAGGTCGACGGCCTGCTGGACCGCTGGAAGCGCATCCTCTCCGACCACGCGGAGAGCGCGTGGGCGATGAAGGTGTCCTTCGTCGAGGAGGACTGACGGACGAGGATCGCTGCGCGACGCCGCGGGCGCGCCGCGGTCGTCGACCCCGGCGCGCCCGCGCACGTCACTTCAGCCGGAAGCCGACCTTCATCCCGACCTGGTACTCCTCGACCGAGCCGCCGTCGCCGACGCGGCCGCGGATCTCGGTGACCTCGAACCAGTCGACGTGCTGGACGGTCTTCGCGGCTCGTGCGAGACCGTCCTCGACGGCCTTCGTCACGGAATCGGCGGCGGTACCGACGATCTCGATCTTCTTGTAGACGTTGCCCACGGGTCCTCCTCTCGTTCGGGTTGCGGGACGACGAGAGGTAGGACGAGGAGCGCGCGAGGACCACAGTCCGTCGCGGGACTCCGCTCCGCGCTCAGCGCGCGGGTCGGCCGACGAACGACGTGTCGGCCGGGAGGAGCGCGTCGAGCTTCGAGCAGGAGCGCATCGCTCCGCTCGTCTGGAGCGTCGTCAGCGCACGCTCGACGGCGTCGAGAAGATCGTCCGCCGCCACGCGCGGCGCGAGTTCGAGGCCGTCCGCGGCCGCGAGCACGCTCGCGACCGAGTCGTCGCAGGTGGCGGCGTGCACCGCGCGCAGGGCCTCGAGCGAACGCCGCACCCGCTCGCACAGGTCGTCGGCGTAGGCACCCGGACCGCCGCACGCGGTGAGCGCGGTCACGGTGTGACGGAGCGAGGTGAGCTGGCCGAGGACGTAGAGGTGGCGGCGGTGTTCGAGCGGGGCGAGGGCGTTCGACTCGCCGCCGCCGCGCAGGAAGTTGTGGCGCATCTCGCCCTGCGACCACGACACGAGTTCGAAGGCGGCACCGGTCGGGTGTCCCGCGGCGACGAGCTCCTCGTCGGCCACGGTGTGGCAGGTGAAGCAGCGGTCCGCGATCGCGTCCGTGGCGCTCGGGCGGACCATGCCGTGCTCGACGCTCCGACGCAGGCGCTCCTCGCGGTGGGCCGCGTCCTCGTCGCGCGCGCCGCGCGCTCCGCCGAAGTCGTTGTGGACGTCGATCCAGTCGAGCGACGCGCCGTGGCACGACTCGCAGGAGACGCCGGCGACGGTGTCGAGATCGTCCGGGTCGATCCCCGCGACCGTGAAGTGGCAGGTCGTGCAGCGCTCCGCGTTCTTGATGCGGCGGATCCCGAGCGCGGAGGCGATCTCCCGCGCGCGGTCGCTCCGGGCGAGGTCGCGCGAGCCCGCCTGGTGCGCCGAGGCCTCCCAGACCTCGAACTCCTCGGTGTGGCAGTCCGCGCACTCCGACGGGCCGAGCACGCGGTCGGCGACGGAGGCGGCGCCGACGCGCTCGTCGGGTGTCGCCGCGAGGGTCGATCCCAGGAGGGCGGTGGCGAGTACGGCGAAGAGTGCGCGGCCGGCGCGACCCTGCCGGCTGACGGACGAAGTGGCGAGCATCGGTTCCGGAGGCTGTCCCCCGAGAACGTATCCCGGCCTCGCCGCGAAGTCGTCGTGCGGGGCCCGGAACTCCTACGGGCCGCTCGTCCGGCGACGGTCAGAACTTGAACTGGACCTCGAAGCGCAGCCCCGCGCTCGGTCCGATGTCGTGGCGCCCCACGAGGTAACCGTCGACGACCACGACGCCGTGCCGCCCGAATGCGACTTGGTAGCGCGACCCCAGCGCGACGGCGTCGGCCGCCGACCCGTCGGTCCCCGCCCGCCCCCCCACCTCGAGGACGAGTTGGCGGCGCTCCCGCTCGTCCCCCAGGTAGGTCTGGAACCCGAGTGCACCGCCGAGCGCGTCCTTCGCGTCGTTGCCGAGCGCGGCCGGGTAGCCGCCCAGCCCGACCGCCGCGAAGAGGATCCCGGCGCGCCCCAGCGGCCCGCCGTTCTCGGGCCCGCGCGCCGCCGACGTGAAGTCGCCGAGGCCGGCGAAGGCGGTGGCGTAGACCTGGTCGTGGGAGTGCTCGAGCTCGCGGGACAGCTCGGCGAACAGCAGGCCGCCCCGTCCCGCGGCGCTCGACTCGCCGTGCAGCGGCTGCGATGTCATGGCGCGGAAGCTCGTGTTGACGCGGCCGATGCGCTGGACGGCGCCGACTCCGGCGAAGAGCGCGTCGGTGTCGGAGCCGCCGGTGTCCGCCACCCAGACCGCGTCGATCCCGACCGTCGAGTACGGGAGGTCGGCCTCGCTCGACAGGGCGAGGAGCAGCGCGTCGTCGTCCTCGACGTTGTCGCCGCGGTGGAGGTCGCCGACGCCGAGGACCCCGGTCACGCGCAGGTTCGAGGTGCCGCTCGGCAACAGCGAGTTGCGCGTGATCCCGATCGCGTCGATGCGGTCGTCGAGCAGCAGGCCGTCCTGCAAGGAGTACGGCTGCCTCCCGACGGAGAAGCCGACGTCGTAGGTGCGCTGGTCGCGGCGGTCGAGTCCGGGGAAGAGCTCGCCGAAGTCGCCCTCGAAGAACAGCGTCGTCAGCTCGGCGTTGAACTCGTCCTGGAAGCCGTCGCCGTCCGGCGCGTCGTCGGGCGAGAACACGTAGCGCGTGAATCTGCCGTCCTGGTCGAGCGGGCGCAGTCCGACGAGGAGGCGCTCGGTGCCGGACAGCTGGAGGTTGCCGAACAGGTCGAGTCGCGACACGAGCTCCGTGCGCACCGTCGTCGGCGTGTCGTAGCGCGAGAAGCCGGTGCGCAGCGTGCCGTAGACGAGCAACGACGGCTGCCACACGGCTCCCGTCGCGGTCACGAACGGCGCGCCGAACGGACCGGTGCCGAGGAACGGGTCACCGAGCTCGAGGATCGGGCGCGGCCGGTCCGGAACGAGATCGGTCCGGAGCGGCGCCGGTTCGTCGGAGAGCTGCAGCGGACCTTGGTGCGCGTCCGTCCCCTGGGCGAACGCGCCCGCCGCGCCGAAGGACGCGACGAGCAAAGGGGCGAGGACCGGCGACTTCACTCGAGGTCCAGGGTGAGGGTCCGTTCCCACAGGACACGGTGACCGGCGAGCACGCCGTCCGCGACCTCGCGCGGGCTCATGCCGTAGTCGAACCCGACCTCGGCGATCTCGTGGACGAGGTTCACCGGGACCATGCCGGCGACGAGTTCGACGTGCAGCGCGTACGGGCCGCGCCCCGTCAGCACGTCTCCGTCGATCTCGTAGCGCGCGGTGCGCTCGCCGCTCGGCTCGATGCCCATCTTGTGGATGCGCGCGCCGCCGGGCCGTCCCGTCAGGATCGACGAGCGGGTCTCGGGGCGCAGGAACGGCAGCGGGTCGACGGCGGTGTTGATCGCGAGGACCTGCTCGCGCTCGCCGCCGCGCACGTTGCGCGTCAGGAAGCGCGACTGCAGCAGGAAGAGCTGGTCGTCCTGGGGGAGCTCGCCGGCGTGGACGTAGAGCGAGTGCAGATCGCGCAGGTCGCCGTTCGGGTCGGAGTCGCCCGAGCGGAACAGCGCGGCGCCCGTGCTGTCGGTGAGCGTGACGCGCAGGAACACGAGGCGCTCCGCGACGAAGCCCGTCGGCACGCTGTGTCCGTCCGTGCCGTTGCGTACGTCGACGTCGACCGAGATGCGCTCGCGATCCGCGCGCACGACCTCGACGTCGCCGAGGACGTAGCCGCGCCGCAGCAGAGCGGTCCCGGCCTCGCGCGCCTCGGCGAGCAGCGCCAGTTGACGGTCGACGATCTCGCGCGCGTCGTAGCGGTCGTCGATCGACGCCCAGCGCTCCGGGAAGTCCGCGTCGTCGTGGTCCTGGTCCTCGAACGCGTCGGTCCCCCACCCCGCGCGCCAGTCGAACGTCGTCCACTCCTCGAGCGTGGCGAGGTCCTTGGCGTCGGGGTCGTGCGGGTAGATGCCGGGGTGCACGACGGAGTGGTCGGGCCCCGGGAACATGTGGCTCGTGCGTTTGCGCGGTGTCGTGGGCACGCCGCCGACGACGGCCGCGGGGCCCGTGTGGTAGCCGCTCGCGACGCCGGGCTCGACGCCCATGTGGCAGTCCTGGCAGGTCTCGCCGCGCTCGGCGGCGGGCGACTGCTTGTACTCGCTGAACGCCTCCTCGAGGCGGAATCCGTTCACGAGCGTGACGTCGTGGCAGGAGCCGCAGAAGCCGGGCTGCGTGATCGGTTCGAAGAAGTGCGCCTCCGCGTGGATGCGGCGACCGCGTCGTCCGGCTTCCGTCACGACGGGCCCGAACTCGTCGGGCGAGGCGATGACGCGCGCGACTTCGTCGCCGTCGCGCGGTCCGTTGACCGGTGCGAAGAGATCGCCCTCGCGGATCGGCGTGCGTCCGGAGTTCTTGCCGAAGGACTCGTCCTGGCGGTGGCAGACGATGCACGTCACGCCCTCGAGCGACACCGGGTCGCGCTCCGAGTTCGGGCCGAAGAGCGGCTCGCCGAGCGCCATGCCGACCGGCGTGTGGCAGCGGATGCAGAAGTCGCCGAACGTACCGTTCGAGCGCAGCAGCAGCGACCCGTGCATCGCGTTGAACACGGGCGAGATCTGGGCGTAGGCGTGCGGCGAGACCGACCACTCGCGGTAGTGGTCGGGGTGGCACGCGCGGCACTCCGTCGCGGACGGGAAGCGGTCGCCGACGAACAGCTCGGCGTGCGCGGCGTCGGGGTCCACGGCGCCGTCCGACGGGGGCGCCGCACCGCGCTCCGAGGAGACGCAGGCCACGAGCGGGATCGCGAGGAGGAACGCGGCGACGGCGCTCCGACGAGCGAGCGGGGAGATGGGCATGGCGACGGGGACGGAGCCCCGATCGGGTCTCGGCGCACAGGATCGCGGGACCTGAGGGCCCGCGCGAGCCCCGTCCCGCGGACGATCTACGGGAGCGGCCCGGACCCGGCCGCCGGAGGGACGACATGCGCACGACGACGAACGGACCTTGGGGACGCCGCGCGGCGCTCGCGCTCGCGGTGCTCGCGCCGGCTGCACGCGGCGTCACCGACGGGGCGATGGTCGAGGGTGGAGCGCCGATCGCCGAGATCCGCGTCGTCGACGCGGAGACGGGCCGCGGCGTGCCGCTGGTCGAGCTCGAGACCGTGAACGCCGTCGGACTCGTGACCGACTCGGCGGGACGCGCGGCGTTCGCGGAGCCCGAGCTCCTGGGACACGAGGTCTTCCTCCACGTGCGCGGGCACGGGTACGAGGTGCCCGCCGACGGCTTCGGGTACCGCGGCGTCCGCGTCGTGCCGCGCCCGGGGAAGGTCGCGACGATCGAGGTCGAGCGCACGTGCGTCGCCGAGCGCCTCTGCCGTCTCACCGGACTCGACCGCTTCCGCGACAGCGCGCTGCTCGGCCACGACGTGCCGCCGCCGAACGACGGCCTGGTCGCGGGCCAGGACTCGGTGCAGGCCGCGGTGTACCGCGGTCGCGTGGTGTGGCTGTGGGGCGACACGTCGCGGGCGAAGTACCCACTCGGTCTGTTCCGCACGGCCGGCGCGACGACGCCGATCCCAGGTCCGGACGACGACGTCGAGCGCGGCATCCGCTACGACGTCTTCACGGGCGACGACGGGTTCGCGCGCGCCATGGTGCCGCTGCCCGAGCGACCCGACGGCGTGATCTGGGTCGACGGACTGTGCAGCGTCCGCGACGCGGACGGCGAGGAGCGTCTCGTCGCCCACTACTCGCGCCGCGCGTCGCTCGAGGAGGAGCTCGAGCAGGGCGTCGCGCTCTTCGACGACGAGCGCGCGGTGTTCGAGCCCGTGCTCGTGCTGCCGAGGGACGAGACGTGGCGCCGACCGAGCACGCACCCCGTGCGCCTCGAGGCCGACGGGAAGGAGTGGCTGCTCTTCGGCAGCCCGAGTCCGAACGTGCGCGTCGAGGCGACGCTCGAGGCCGTGCTCGACCCCGCGCGCTACGAGGCCTTCACCTGCCTCGGCACGGAGGACGGCGAGCCGCGCTGGCGCTGGCAGACGGAGCTCCCGCCGCTCGACTCCGCGACCGAGGCGCGACTCGTCGCGAAGGGCGAGCTCGCGGCCGAGGACGCGCACTTCCTCCCGGTCGACGCGGCCTCGCCGTCGACGCACGTCGTGCTGCACAGCGGCACGGTGCGCTGGAACGAGCACCGCGGTCGCTGGATCCTCGTCGCGGGGCGCGTCGGCGGCGAGACCTCGTACCTCGGCGAGGTGTGGTACTCGGAGGCCGACGCCCCCACCGGTCCGTTCGTGCGTGCGGTCCGCATCGCCGCGCACGACCGGCAGAGCTTCTACAACGTCTGCCACCACGACTTCCTCGACCGCGACGGCGGGCGGACGATCTTCTTCGAGGGCACCTACACGAACACCTTCAGCGGGAACGAGCACCGCACGCCGCGCTACGACTACGACCAGCTGCTCTACCGGCTCGACCTCGACGCCGACGAACTCGCGCCGACACACCTGCGCTGAACGCGAGGCGACGAGCTTCGCGCGAGCGCACGCCCGACTCGCTACCCTGCGACGATGACGCGACCGCTCCTCGCCCTCGTGCTGCTGCTCTCGATCAGCGGCGCGGCGTACGCCCAGGCCTGACCCGCCTGAAGCAACCCGGCCGTACCTCGGCTGGGTGACGGGGACCGTGTGTCCTCGGTGGCTTCGGGAACGTGGCGGATCACGCTGCACGCGGCCCGCGGCGTCGACTTCGACGGCGGGCACACGACGACCCAGGGTCTCGACCCCATGGGCGCCGTCGTCGTCGTGCCGCTGCACCGGCACGAGGTGTCGCTCGACTTCGTGCGGTTCGAGGCGGTGGGCTCGTACGCGGTCGCGGACGACTGCGAACTCACGCTGCGCCTGCCCTACGACGTGAAGGACCGGCGCGCCGCGGTGAGGCTCGTCGATCCGGCGACGCCGGACGAGATCGCCGCGATGGAGGCGAACCTCGCGATCCACCACCCGTCGGAACGACTCGAGGGCGTGAGCGACGCGACGCTCCTCGTCACGTGGTACCGGACGGACGCCGCCGTCGACGGCGACGGTCTGCACGTCTCGGTCGGCACGACGCTGCCGATCGGACGGACGGAGGAGGACCCCTACGAGCTCGGCGACGAGGGCGAGCCGCACGAGCACGTCCAGTTCGGGACGGGCACGTTCGACCCCGTGGTCGAGGCGTCGTACCGCCGGGGACTCGCGCCCGGCGTCGCGGTCGCGGTGTCGTTCGCCGCGCGCGCCTCGCTCTACGAGAACCGTCACGGCTACCGCGGCCCGTTCGAGGCGACGCTCACACCGAGGCTCGACGTCGACCTGTCGGAGCGTCTCACGCTGCACGCCGGAGCCGCGATCTACTTCCAGGGTCGCGCGGCCTGGAGCGGGGTGCGCGACGAGAACACCGGGGTGCTCGCGCTGAGCGGGCTCGTCGGCGTCGGCTGGCGCGTCGGGCCGAGCACGACGGTGTCGGCGGACCTGCTGCTCCCCGTGGCGCAGCACGTCTTCGACGACGAGAGCGACGGCTTCGAGCCCGGCCCCGTGCTGTTCGTCGGCGTGTCGGCCGGCGTCGGCCCGCAGGGCGCGCGGTCGGACGGTGCGACGCCGTCGTTCCCCTGACGTCGCGCCCCGGCGTTCCAGGATCCGGAGCACGCCTCCACGAACCGGAAAGCACTTCCGCCCGCGCCCACTGAACGGATCGTCATCGAGAGCCGGAGAGGCCGTGGTCGAACATGCGCGCGGCGCGGGAACATCCCCCGGTGAAGCGGTTTGCGGCGCGTGGACGCGCCCGGCCGGGGGCCCGCCGGAACCACCGCTCGCAACGTTCGCCGGGAGACCGGCGCCGGGAACGGTGCTTGATCGGCGCACCCCCGCACCACCATGGCCTGGGTCCTTCTCGTCACGCTCCTCGGAGCACTCGTGATCGCGCTCGGTCTCGTCGCGCGGCGCGCCGAACTCTTCCGTTCGCGCAGCGTCGTCGACGAGCGCCGCGTCGCCGTGTCCGAGGGCAGCGCGAAAGCGCGGCTCCAGTACCCGCACATCGACCTCTCGCGCTGCATCGGGTGCGGCTCGTGCGTCGCCGCGTGTCCCGAGGAGGGCGTGCTCGGCATGGTGCACGGCCAGGCCGCGGTCCTGCACGGGTCGCGCTGCGTCGGCCACGCGCGCTGCGCCGTGGAGTGCCCGGTCGGTGCGATCGCCGTCACGCTCGGCGACCTGTCGGAGCGCGACGACATCCCGGCGCTGCTCCCGAACTTCGAGTCGACGCAGACCCCCGGGCTCTTCCTCGCCGGCGAGGTGACGGGACTCGCGCTCGTCCGGACGGCGATCTCGCACGGCACCGCCATCGCGAACGAGGTCGCGCGCCGCTGCCGCGACGAGCGGACGCCGGACGAGCTGCTCGACCTGTGCATCGTCGGAGCGGGTCCGGCCGGGCTCGCGGCGTCGCTCGAGGCGAAGCGACAGGGTCTGCGCTTCAAGACCCTCGAGCGCGAGCAGATCGGCGGTGCGGTGTCCCAGTACCCGCGCAAGAAGCTCGTGATGACGCAGCCCGTGGAGCTGCCGCTCCACGGCAAGCTCGCGCGCACCGCGTACTCGAAGGAGGAGCTCATGGAGCTCTGGACCGAGGTCGCGTCGCGCGAGGAGCTGCCGATCGAGTGCGGGAAGACGTTCCAACGCGTCGAGCGGCTGCCGAACGGCATCCTGCGCGTCGTGGCCGACGACACGATCGTCGACGCGCGCCACGTGTGCCTCGCACTCGGCCGGCGCGGTACGCCGCGCAAGCTCGGCGTACCCGGCGAGGACAAGCCCAAGGTCGCCTACTCCCTGCTCGACGCGCAGAGCCACGCGCACAGTCGCATCCTCGTCGTCGGCGGCGGCGACAGCGCCGTCGAGGCCGCGATGGGTCTCGCCGAGCAGCCCGGCAACCGCGTGACGCTGTCCTACCGCGGGGCGAACTTCTCGCGCATCAAGGCGCGCAACGCCGTGCGGCTGCCCGAGGTCGAGCAGGAGGGGCGGCTCGAGGTGCTGCTGCGCAGCAACGTGAAGCGCATCGCCGACGACTCGGTCCTGCTCGACGTCGAGGAGGACGGGAAGAAGCGCGAGGTCTGGCTCGAGAACGACGAGGTCTTCGTGTTCGCGGGCGGCACGCCGCCGTTCGAACAGTTGAAGGCGTCCGGCGTGTCGTTCGACCCCGCGGACCGACCCGCGCAGGAGACGCTCGCGGAGCAGGGCTCGGGACTGCTTCCGGCGCTCGCGGCGGCGACGCTCCTCGGCGGTCTGACGCTCGCGTGGGCGCTGTTCGAACGCAACTACTACGGCGCAGGGACGGCGGAGCGCGTCGCGCTGCCCGAGCACGCCTGGCTGCGTCCGTCGTCGGGCCTCGGACTCGTGCTCGGCATCCTCGCCGTCCTCCTGATCGCGACGAACCTGACGTACCTCGTGCGTCGCTCGCCGCGGATCCGGTTCGAGCTGGGTTCGCTGAAGGCCTGGATGACGTCGCACGTCGTGACGGGGCTCGTCGCGTTCCTGCTCGCGACGCTCCACGCCGGACTGGCGCCCAAGCACACCGTCGGCGGCCACGCGTTCTGGGGCCTCGCGATCCTCGTCGTGACGGGCGCGATCGGGCGCTACTTCTACGCCTTCGTCCCGCGCGCCGCGAACGGCCGCGAACTCGCGTTCGACGAGGTGCGCACGGAGCTCGCGCGGCTCTCGTCGAGGTGGGACGGCACGAACCGCGCCTTCGGCGAGCGCGTGCGGGAACGCGTCGAGGGGCTCGTGACGCGCAGCGCCTGGTCGGGCTCGTGGTTCGCGCGGATCCGCGCCCTGTTCGACTCGCAGATCGAACTGAGGCGCGTCGTGGTCTCGATCGTTCTCGAGGGCCGCCGGGAGGGCGTGCCGCAGTCCGAGGTGCGCGAGGTCGTCGAACTCGCCAAGCGTGCGCACCGGACGGCGCTCATGGCGTCGCACTACGGCGAGGTGCGCGCCATCCTCGGCTCGTGGCGCTGGTTCCACCGCTGGATCGCGCTGCTGATGGTCCTGCTCGTCGTCGTGCACGTCGTCGCGGCGATCCAGTACGTCGACTTCGGCTGGGGAGGCGGGCGATGAAGCTGCGCGATCCCAAGCTCTGGCTGTCGCTGGTCTCGCTCGCCCTGGTCGTGGCGCTCGTCGTCGTCGACCTCGAGCGCACGTCGCCGGGACCTCTCTCGGACGTGCACGCCGTCCTCGGGCAGCTGCAGGGCGGGAGCGGCTGCGACGAGTGCCACGGCTCGGGCGAGCGCGGCATGGCGCGGGCCTGCTCGAGCTGCCACGCGGAGATCGCGGACCAACTCCTCACGGGGACCGGCGTGCACGGCAGGCTCACGGGCGACAACGGCCACGACTGCGCGGCCTGCCACGTCGAGCACCACGGCGACGAGTTCCCGCTCGCCGGCGACTTCGCCTTCCTCCGGATCGGCTACGACTCCGTCGGCGCCTTCGACCACGCGCACACCGAGTTCGACCTGCGCGGCGCGCACGACGCGCTCGTCTGCTCGGACTGCCACGAGAACGCCGACGTCCGGGTGCTGCCCGAGGGCCACCCGCGCTTCCTCGGGAGCTCGCAGGAGTGCTCGACGTGCCACGACGACCCGCACGAGGGGCGCTACTCGAACTCGTGCGCGACCTGCCACGGCCAGGAGCGTCCGTTCGCCACGGTCGCGAGCTTCGCGCACGGCGACGCGTTCCCCCTCGTCGGCGCGCACGGTGTGCCGGGCTGCATCGACTGCCACCCCACCGACGGTCCGCACGCCATCGCGGTGCTCGCGACGTCGACGACGCACGAGGCGACGCGCACCTGCGCGCAGTGCCACGACGAGCCGCACCGCGACGCCTTCCTCGCGAGCGCGGCCGCTCTCGCGAACGTGCCGGTCGGCGACTCGTGCGCGATCTGCCACGACGCGGTCCACGAGAGCTTCTTCGAGGGCGCGACGACGACGCGTGAGCAGCACGCGTGCACCGGCTTCGACCTCGACGCGCCGCACGACGCGGTGACGTGCGCCCAGTGCCACGGGACGCGGGACGGAGGAGACTTCGCCTCGCGCTTCCCGGGCCGCTCGCGCAACGCCTGCGAGGCGTGCCACGCCGACCCGCACGGCGGCCAGTTCGCGGCCGGGGGTCCGAGCGCCTTCGCGGGTGCGGCCTGCGTCGTGTGCCACGCCGTCGACGCCTTCCACCCCGACACGTTCGACGCGGCGAAGCACGCTCGGACGCCGTTCGAGCTCACGGGCGCCCACCTCGGCGCCGAGTGCTCGAGCTGCCACGAGGGCGCCCACACCGGCGACGACGTCGTGCCCTTCGGCGCCGCGGACACGAGCTGTGCCGCCTGCCACACGGACGCGCACCACGGGCGCATCGACGTCGCGAAGGGCGAGGGCTGCGCGGAGTGCCACACGACGGAGTCGTTCTCGCAGGTCGACCGCGCCGCCTTCGACCACGGCGCGACGAGCTTCGCCCTGCGCGGCGCCCACCTCGCGATCGACTGCGAGACCTGCCACGTCCCGACCTCGTCCCCCGACGCGACCGGCCGCACCTTCGGCCGCGTCGCTCCGGCGACGAACGACGGGTACGCCGGATGTTCGGGCTGCCACGCCGACGTCCACGCGGACCGTTTCACGCCCGGAGCCGAGGTCGCGCACATGGACCCGGTCGCCGCGGCGCACCTCGCGGGCGACCGCGCGGGTTGCGCGCGCTGCCACACCGAGGACTCGTTCGCGGTCGTGACGGGCTTCGACCACGGCGCGTGGACCGGCTTCCAGCTCGACGGCGCACACGACGCCGTCACGTGCCAGGCCTGCCACGGACCGGGCGGGAGCGGCTCGCGCTCGTTCGGCCTCGTGCACGAGCGCCGCCGCGGCTCGTTCGACGTGTGCGCGACGTGCCACGCCGACCCGCACGGCGGCACCTTCGACGAGATCGGTCGCCCCCGGACGGTCGACGGACGGACGAGCTGTGCGCGCTGCCACACGACCTCGTCGTTCGACGCGGCGAACGGCGGCGTGTTCGACCACGCGATGTGGACGGCGTTCCCGCTCGAGGGCGCGCACGACGCCGTCGCCTGCGCGGCCTGTCACACGGGGCCGCGCGCGAACGCGGGCGGCATGCAGCTCGGGACCGCGCCGGGGACGCGCTGCGCGGACTGCCACGCGGACCCGCACGTCGGCCAGTTCGCGGTGGGCGGTCGCACGGACTGCGCGGCGTGCCACGACTCGACGCTGACGTTCGAGCACCTCGACTTCGACCACGCGACCGACACGCGCTTCCCGCTCGACGCGCAGCACGTCGCGCTCGACTGCTCGTCGTGCCACGTCGAGCAGGAGCTTCCGGGCGGTCTGCGCGTCGTGCGCTACAAGCCGCTCGGCACGGCCTGCGCCGACTGCCACTCGACCGGAGGTCGCCGATGAGCGGGTTCGCGGTCGGAGCCGTCGCGCTGCTCCTCGGCCTGTTGCAGCCCGCGGAGGGTGCGACGGAGGTGGAGTCGAAGAGCCAGGAGGAGCAGGACGTCGTCGTCGACGACACCGTGATCCTCGAGGTCGTGGTCACCGGAACGACGGGCACGAGCGTGTTCGTCGACCGGGGTCGCGACGACGGGCTCGAGCCGGGCGATCGCGTGCGCTTCCTCCCCGCCGGCCGACCCGTCGTGATCGGCGAGGTCCGCTCGGTCTCGAGTTCGAGCGCGCGCGTCGAGGTCGGCGCGGTGGGCGCCGTCGACGTCGGCGACGGCGGCGAGGTGCAGGTGCCGAAGGCGCGGCTCGTCGCGCTCGCGGCGGAGAAGGAGCAGGAGGGCGGCCAGGCCGCGCCGCCGCACCCCGCGTGGACGCACCCGCCCGAGGAGTGGAGTACCGACCAACCGCTCCTCGCACCGACGACGTCGCTCACGCCCGCCGATCGCGAGGTCCTCAGGCACGGTCGCGCGTTCCTCCAGTTCGACTGGACCCGCGACGACGAGGGCCAGAGTTCGAACACCTACCTCGGACGCGCCGGCGCCGACGTCGCCTGGGAGAACCTGTTCGGCAACGGAGGCACGCTCGACGTCGACGTCGAGGTGCTGTCGCGCCGCTTCGAGGACGCCTTCGACTCCGACGAGGACACGCGACTGCGCGTCCAACGACTCTCGTACGCCTGGGGCGGGACGCGCCAGGAACCCGATCGTTGGCAGGTCGGTCGCTTCCTGCAGAAGGGCTTCGTCGAGTTCGGACTGCTCGACGGCGTCGAGGTCCAGCGGCGCCTCGGCGCCGGCAAGGGTCCGTGGCACGTCGGCGCGTCGATCGGCGCGATGCCCGAGCCGACCTTCGAACTCTCGACGGGTCGCGACGCCCAGGTCGCGATCCACGCGCGCCGCATCTCGACGACACGGACCGGCTTCGCGTACGGCTTCGGCTACCAGAAGACGTTCCACGACGGCGACGCGGACCGCGACCTGATCGTCGCGGACATGGACTGGCGCCCGACCGAGCACCACACGGTCCGCGGTTCGGCGCTCGTCGACTACTACACGTCGGGCGAGCGGGCGAAGGACGCGGGGTTCGAGCTCACCGAGCTCCACCTCTACGGCGACTGGCGTCCCGACGCCCGAACGGGCATCTCGGCGAACGTCGACCGCACGCGACTGCCGGACGTCGACCGCGCGGGCTTCGCGGAGATCCCGGCGGATCAACTGCGCGAGCAGCTGTTCGAACGCACGGGACTGCGCGTCTGGCGGCGCTTCACCGACACGTTCCGCCTCTCCGTGCGCGGCGACGCCTGGCGCAACGAGGACGACGACGGGACGGGCGGCGAGATCCGCGCGGACTGGAACAAGTTTCCGACACGCAACTCCCACGTGTCCGCGGCCGTCTTCGCGAACGACGGTACGTTCACGTCGGTGGAGGGCCTGCGACTCTCGATCGATCACAGCTCCACGATCGGTTTCTGGCAGTTGTCATGGGAACTGACCCGGAACCAGGACGACGGAGCGACCGTCACCGACCCCGACAGGACCGACCAATCGCTGCGCGCGAGCTGGGATCAGTCGTTCGGCGCGACGTCGCTCTCTCTGTTCGCCGAGAAGCTGTTCGGCGACTCCCAGGACGCGACGTCCTTCGGCATCTACCTCCAGCGGCGACTCTGAGTTCCGCGGGGAGGAGGAAGACATGGAACGAGAAGAGAATTCGATCGCACGGCGCCGCACGGCGCGCGCTGCACTCCTCATCTCCGCGCTGCTGGGACTGGTGGCGTGCGCGCTCGGCGTCGATCGCGTGCCGGTCCAGGACTGGTGGGCGCGCCGCGGTCCGGTGGTTCCGCACGACTCGTTCCCCGGCGACTGTTCGCTGTGCCACACCGGCAACGACTGGAACACGATCAAGGACGACTTCGCGTTCGACCACGAGGCGATGACGGGCGTCGCGCTCACGGGCGCGCACGCGCAGGCGGAGTGCCTGCGTTGCCACAACGACCGCGGTCCGGTGCAGGTGTTCGCGTCGCAGGGCTGCGCGGGCTGCCACGAGAACGTCCACCGCGGCCAGCTCGGCGACAACTGTTCGGACTGCCACACCGACAGCGACTGGCGTCCGAAGGAACAGATCGCACAGCACGCGCGCACGGGCTTCCCGTTGGTCGGCGCGCACGCCGCGACGGCCTGCTGGATGTGCCACTCCGCCGCGCAGGAGGGCATCTTCACCGGTGCGTCGACCGACTGCGCGTCGTGCCACATGAACGCGGCGACGTCGGCGACGTCGGTCGACCACGTGGCGCAGGGCTGGCTCCAGAACTGTCAGGAACGCGCACGCCCCGACCATTCGGCGGGGCCGGCTTCAAGCACACGACCTTCCCGCTGGTCGGCGCGCACAAGGGCGCGGACTGCGCCCAGTGCCACGTCGGCGGGGTCTTCTCCGGCACGCCACGGGACTGCTCCTCCTGCCACGCCGCCGAGTTCTCCGCGACGACGGACCCGAACCACACGGCGGCCGGGTTCTCGACGGACTGCCAGACCTGCCACTCGGCGACGGCCTGGGAGAACTCGTCGTTCGTCCACACCGCCTGGAACCTGTCCGGGGCGCACGCCTTCGCGGACTGCAGCGGCTGCCACACCGGCGGCGTGTTCTCCGGGACGCCGACCGACTGCTCCGGTGTGTCACGCGACGGACTACGCCGCCGCGACGAACCCGAACCACCAGGCGGGAGGCTTCCCGACGAGCTGCGAGACGTGCCACTCCACCTCCGCGTGGCAGGGCGCGAACTTCGACCACTCGTCGTGGCGCCTCACCGGCGCCCACGCCGGCGCGACGTGCGCGGAGTGCCACACCGGCGGCATGTACCAGGGCACGCCGACGGACTGCGCGGCGTGCCACATCGCCGCGTACAACTCGACGAGCGACCCGAACCACCAGACGTCGGGCTTCCCGACGAACTGCGAACAGTGCCACACCACGATCATGTGGGACGGCGCGCTCTTCTCGCACACCTCGTGGCCCCTGACCGGCGCCCACCTCGGGACGAGCTGCGCGCAGTGTCACACCGGCGGCGTGTACCAGGGCACGCCCACCGACTGTGCGTCGTGCCACATCGCGGAGTACAACGGCACGAGCGACCCGAACCACACCGCGGCCGGCTTCCCGACGACGTGCCAGACCTGCCACACGACGACGATGTGGGACGGTGCGACCTTCAACCACTCCTCGTGGCCGCTGACGGGCTCGCACGCCGCGGCGGACTGCGCCCAGTGCCACACGGGAGGCGTGTTCCAGGGGACGCCGACGGACTGCGCGTCGTGCCACCTCTCCGACTACAACACGACGAGCGACCCGAACCACCAGGCCGCGGGCTTCCCGACGTCGTGCCAGACGTGCCACAACACGAACACCTGGAACGGAGCGACGTTCAACCACTCCTTCCCGATCACGACCGGCAAGCACAAGAACTACGACTGCTCGGACTGCCACCTGGTGTCCAGCGACTACGCACAGTTCTCCTGCACGCACTGCCACGCACACAACCAGTCGGAGATGCAGCAGAAGCACGACGAGGAGAACGTGCAGAACTACGTCTGGTCGTCGCCCGCCTGCTACGCCTGCCACCCGGACGGGAAGGACGACTGACCCGCTCCCCGACCCGCGCCGACGGACTCGTCACTCGATACCCGGAACGAGGGGCGCCGCGCTCCAGCGCCGCTCGTCGGGTGTGACCTCGGAGAAGCGGAGGATCGCGTAGCGACCCGCCTGCACGACGAGCTCGAGTCGCGGTGAGGCCGCGAGGACGGCGTAGTCCTCGTGGTCGTCGACCACCACGTACTCCGGTCGGTAGCGGTCGAGGTAGGCGTCGACGAGGTCGTTGCTCGTGAGGTCGCGAGGGACCAGGAGTCCGGTGTTGCCGCCGTACAGGTAGAGGACCCAGGGGTCGGTCGACGCCACGAGCGCACTCGGTTCGAACAGGGTCGCTGCCGCACGGGCTTGTTGCACCTGAGGTAGCGGACTCGGAGGCCGGCGACCAGCTGCGAGGTCCCCGACCACGTCGATTGCGCGCCCGACTCCTCGGGCGACCTCGCCGTCGGCGAGGACTCCGAGCGCCAGGAGCGTCACGGGGATCGCTCCGAGCGACCGCCCGGTCGAACGTCGGACCCAGGCGAACAGCTCCTCGCTCGCGTCCGCCAGGAGGAAGAGCAGCGGAACCATGGCCGGCACCGGGTAGCGCAGCGGTGCGAAGCCGCTCCAGGCGATGACGCCGCTCGTGACGACGCCGAGCGCGAGGAACGCGGCGTAGCGCCGGACGAACGCCCGCTCGACGACCACTCCCTCCCCGTCGGCGCGGGCGACGCTCCGGCCCCGCCGGAGGAACGCGTGGACCAGCACGGGGACAGCGATCCAACCGACGAAGAGGTAGCCGCGCTCGAGGAACAGTGCCCTCGTCAACGCCAGCATGTTCGATCGGACGCGGAGGAGGATCTGGTCCAGGTTCGCGGCGACGAAGGCCACGGGATCGGTCTCTCGCAGAACGAAGTTGGAGACCTCGGGCGTGTCGAGGACGACGAACATCACGCCGTAGTGGGAGTACGGGGCGATGCCCTGGTACTCGGTCGCCACGGCGACGACGACGGCGCGAACCAGCACGAACGTCGCGACGAGGACCCACAGCGGGACGGAGCGGAGGGCTTTCCGGGGCCCCACCGTGAAGAGGAACGCGAGGACGGCCGCGGGGACGACGACCGACAGGTTCGGGCGGGTCGCCCACGCCAGGACGGCGAAGAGCGCGAACCCCAGGGCCGGCAGGACCCCGGAGAACGCCCTACGCGCGAGGAGGATCGAGAGGGCCAGGACGCCGGCCGCCGTGCACTCGGTGAGCAGCATCGACGCGTGGAGCGCCCAGACGGGCGACACGACGAGCGCGAGTGCCGCGAACCCGGCGGCAGCCCTCCCCACGAACCGCCGCGAGACGAGGTAGCAGACGGCCGCGAGGAGTCCTGCCCATGCCGCGTGCACGAGGTGGACACCGACGAAGTCCGCGCCGAGCCTCAGCGCCAGGGCGATCAACAGCGAGAGGACCGGCGGCCTGACGGCGAACGCGGGGACCGGTAGCGCACGACGTCGTCCAGGTACGACGAGTAGAGGACGGGCTCGACCCAGCCCTTGCCGCAGTTCCACAGGTGGGCCGTCGCGAGGTAGCCGACCGCATCGGGCGGCAGTCGCGGTGCGGGAGGATTCGCGGAAGCGCGAGGGCGATCGGGACAGCACGGCGACCGCCAATGCGTGATCGCCGCGTCCGGGACCCTGAGCCGCGACGTGCGCGACGAGGGTTGGGGTCCACGTTCGAAACGCTCCGGTCCGCAGGCGAGCCGTCATCCGTACGTCGGTGCGTCGCGGGCAGCGCGGGATCCGACGCGCACATCCTAGCGGCGAACGGCGAACTCGCCCGAGTACCCGCTCACGCAGCGACCGAACGGGCAACATCGGAGCCGGGCGGAGCGGACTCGACGGACCGACGACGAACGACACCGCAACCGCCTCCGTGCCCGCTCCACCTCGCTCGCCCGGTACCTCCGCACCGCCGCACTCCTCGCCTTCGTGATCGCGCCCACCCCGCGGCACCACGACGCCGGGGGCGGCGAGCGGACGAGCGCGCCCTCCGGTGCCGGTCCCCGCCCGGCGCACCTCGAACTCGAGTCGCTCGAGCGATTCATGGCGAGCGGATCCGTCCCGAACTCTCGGTCGGTGTCGTGGGCGCCGGCGTCGAGCTCGCCCATGCGCGGGCGTGCGCGAACGCGGCGGCGTCGACACGCTGCGTCCCGGCGACCGCCAGTGGCGTGCGCGGGCAGCACCGGCAAGACGATCGTCGCCGCGGTCGCCCGGCTCGCCCAGGAGGGGTACCTCGCGCTCGACACCAGGTCGCGCAGCACCCTCGGCGGACGCGACCGGTTCGAGCCGACTTCCGAACGGCGACGGGCTGCGGATCGAGCACCTGCTACGCCAACGCCCTGACTCCCGCACGACGTTCACACCGGAGCTGGCCGACGGCTCGCTCGCCGAGCCGGACCGCGAGTGGGTGCCCGAGGACCTGCTCGCGTACGTCCTCGACGCGGAGCCGCTCTTCGCACCGGGCGCAGCCCGCGTTCCCGTCAGACCGCGATCGTGCGGCGGCGCCAGCGCTCGCGCATGCGTATGCCGGGGCCTGACACGCGACGGAGTGGAGCCGACTCGGCGTGTGCCGCTTTGCCTGAAACGGCACGGCACCGCCGCGCACACACCGCCCCGCCGCGAGCAGAGGATCGGTGACACCATCGCGTTGAGCAGGCAGTCCACCTCCGGCGAAGAGCACGACGAGCAGTCCAACGTCGTCGGGAGCGCGCGTGCACCGCGGAACCAGCGCGGTCCCCGTTCGCGACGCATCCAGACGAAGAGCGGCGCGAGCAGCACGAACATGAGTCCGCCGAGCCCGAGCAGTCCGTGCATGTTGAGGTAGAGCGTCCAGAGTCCGTCCGGCACGACGTAGCCGTCCGGACACCGCGGTCCCAGAGCACGAAGCCGCGCCGGAAGCCGCCCCACCCGAACCACGGTCGTTCCGAGCGGCCTTGTCCGCGAGCAGTCGTTCCGCCTCGAAGCGGTAGTCGAGCGACTCCGCGCGATCGGGGAAACCCGCCTCCTCGATCGCGGTGACGACGTTCGAGCCGTCCCACGCGTTCGTCGTGCGAAGCCCGACGTAGATCAGGGGGAGCGCGACGAGGACGTAGGCAACCCATGGAGCCGTGCGCACGCCGAGCCGCCAGACACCGACGCCGACGAACATGAGCCTGATCGCCCCGCTCGACTTGCACAGCACCGTCGTCGCGACGAGCCCGGCCGCGACGACGGACGTCGAGCGAGGTAGCGGCGCCGCGGCTCGGCGCGGACGAGCGCCAGCGCGCACAGCGCCGCCGTCGCCATGAACATGCCCACCATCAGACCGTGGTGCATGAAGACCGTCGGACGCCAACCGCCGAAGCGCACGACCTGGGTGAAGCCGCTGGCGTGGGCGTAGTAGCCGTAGAGCTGCGCGTGGAGCTGCGGACTCATGCGGAGCTCCCACGCGCACAGCGGGACGTAGGCGAGTCCGCCCCATACGACGGCGCGCGCGAGGAGCGTCGCGCCCTCGCGCGACCCGAGGTACAGGCGCCCGAGCAGCCACGGCACGCCCCACAGGAGCGTCATGTTGACGGCGTTCGCGAACCCGTCGTACGCGCCGAGCTCGTTCGAGATCGAGCTCGCGAGCGGCGAGACGCAGAGCGCGACGATCCCGAGATCGACGAAGCCGGGCCGGAACGCGAGCAGCGTCGAGAGGTCGACGAGGACCACGCCGACGAGGCACCCCAGCGCGATGGCCGCGGCCTTGTCGTACTCGACGAGCGGGAGGTCGATCGTGGCGACGGGCAGGAACAGCCAACCCGCGACGTACGCGAACGCGACGGCGCGCCGCGCCCCGAGCACCGCGAAGAGGACCGGGACGAGCGCCGCGAAGCCGAACAGGAAGAGCGGGACGAGCGAGGGCATCAGGCCAGCCCCACCTTCTTGTAGCGCTGCACGCCCTGCGCGACGGCGAGGCCGAGCAACAGCGCGCCGAACCCGATCTCGAGCGCGTACCCCGGCAGCGGGCGCAGTTCGGTGTGGGCCACGAGTTGGATCCGCCACCCCGCGACGCACACGACGAGCGCGGCGAGACTGGCGAGCGCGTCCTGACGGACGACCGAGATCCCGACGCCGCGCACGACCCACTGGACGACGAGCTGCTCGATCGCGGCTCCCGCGACGAGTCCGACGAGGAAGCCGTGGAAGCCCGCGACGTGGAAGCCGATCAGCGTGCCGCCGGCCTTCGACACGAACGCCGCGAGGTTGACGGCGGCGAGCGCGCGCGTGGCTCCTCGCACGAGCAGCACGCGGTCCGCCGTCTGCTTCAGCAGCGCGAACCAGCCCGCGAGGCACAGCCACTGCGCGATCCATCCCGCGTCGTGGTAGTCCGCGCGGTAGAGCGTACGGAAGAACAGCGGCGCGAACCAGAACACCGCGAGCAGCATCGCGCCGAGGCCGACGAGCAGCGTCGCGCGCTGCCGCAGGAAGGCCTGCTCGAGCCCCGCGCTGTCGCTGCGGTCGTACGCGGCGAGGAGCGGGTACTGCACGTTGCCCGAGAGGTGCCCGGAGAGCACCGTCGGGATCGTGGCGATCGTGCCCGCCATGCCGTACACGCCGAGCATGCCGATGGAGTCGACGAGCTTGCCGAGGATCAGGCGGTCGGACTGCAGTGCGAGGAACGTGATGCAGGTGCTTACGAAGACCCAGCGGCCGAAGTGCATGAGCTCGCGCAGCGCCGCGGACTCGATGCGCAGTCGGTCGTGCGCGCCGGGCAGCGCGACGTGGCTCAGCAGCGCGATCACGGCGCACTGTGCGACGTTGCCGGCGACGAGGGCCCAGATGTTCGGACTGAGCGATGCCCACACGACGCACACCGTGATCGACGCGGCCTGCGCGACGAGCTCGACCGCGGTCTTCCGACCGAGTGCGAGGTCGCGGGTGACCGTGAACCACTTCGTCGAGTTGAAGCCCTGGAGGACGGCCGTGAGGCAGGCCGCGCGCACCGGCCAGAGCAGCGTCGGCGCCTCGTAGTAGTCGACGAACCAGGGCGCGAGCAAATAGCCGACGATGCCGATCGTGATCCCGCGCAGGAGCTGGATCGTGAACGCGGTGTGCGCGAAGGCGCTCTCGCGACCGCGTCGGCTCTGGACGAGGCACGGGCCGATGCCGACGTCGCTGAACATCCCGATGCCGAGGAGCAGCAGCGAGACGAGGACCATCTCACCGAAGACCTCCGGGAAGAGGAGGTCGGCGAGCAGGACGTTGCTCGCCAGGCGGAGGACGTTGCCCAGTCCGTAGCCCCCGACGGTGAAGAGGGAGCTGCGACGCGCGCGCCGCTCGAGCTCGGGGCGCTCGAGCTCGGGTTCCGCGGCTTCGGCGTTCGCTTCCTGCTGGGACATGGGAGGACCGGGCGCACCGGCGAACCGCCGCACCGACGACGCTTCATCGGCCGCGACCGAGGCGAGGCGCGACGTCGCGCAGGGCCCCGTCGCACGCCTGGGTCGGGGTGGAGGGCGTTCGGAAAGTCTTTCCGGGTCCCCGCGTCGGGGGGAAGGTCGAGGGAGCGCGGGGACGAGCGAGCGCGCCGGGAGCGAGGTGTTGCGCTCGCCTGCGGCGCCGAAGGCCACGCAGGAAACACGAAGGGAACCACAGAAGGGACACGAAGAGCACGAAGGCGCTGCTGCGCGGCGCTGGACCCAGGGACCCGTCGGACGGTTCACGTCCCACGGGTTCCTGCGTCTTCGATGTGGTCCGCCGCCGAAGGCGGCGCTTCGTGTCCTTCTGCGTGCTTCAGGTTTCGATTCCGCGCGGCGCGAAGCGGCGCGCTGCGTCCCGCGCGGCCGGCAGCCGCGCCGCGCCTCGCGACGTGCACGAGGCGCTGCGCTCGAGGCCTTCTCGGCGCCGAAGGCCACGCAGTTTCGACACGAAGAACGCAGGAAGGACACGAAGAACACGAAGGCGCCGCCGGAACGCAGGGACCGGCGCGCCGCGCCCGCGGGTCCCTGCGTTCCTTCCGTGGTCCGCCGCCGAAGGCGGCGCTTCGCGGTCTCGCGTGACTCTGTGTCCTCTGTGTCTCCCTGTGAATTCATCCGCGCGGCCGGCAGGCCGCGCCGCGCCTCGAGACGTACACGACGCACCACCCTCGTTCTCCCGACACATCAAGGAACGACGGCCACGACATCAAAGCTCCTCACCGAACACGATCTCGAAGCGACGACCACACTCCCCAAACACTCCGCGAGGAGGATGCTCGCGCGTCCACGGTCGGACGCGAAGAACGCCCGCGCGCGTCGCTCGCAGCGCGCGCGGGCACCCACCCCTCGGACGGAACCACACACGTGAAGAAGAAGGAAGTGACCACGCTCGCCGGCCTGGCCCTCTGCGCCGGCCTGACCGCGACCCCCGCTCTGGCGAACGACGACCCGATGGCCGTCGGGTCGAACGGCTACCAGGTCTCGAAGCCCGTCCACACGGTCGGCGAGAGCTTCTTCGGGACGACGGGGGCGCTCAACCCGCTCACCGCCGGCACCTACACGCCGGTCGGCGTCATGGACGGCATCGGCGCCTTCGAGCTCGACAAGAAGACGGTCCGCGTCTTCGTGAACCACGAACTCGGACAGGATCGCGGCTACGCCTACGAGGTCCTGGCCGCCGGCGGCGGGACCGTCAGCCTGACGGGCGCGCGCGTCTCCTACTTCGACATCGACAAGAAGTCGCGCACGATCGTCGACGCCGGGCTCGCCTACGGCCGCATCCACGACGCGAACGGCCAGCTCGTCTCCGACACGTCGTTCCTCTCGAACGGCTTCACCGGTCTCAGCCGTCTGTGCTCGGCCGGGCTCTTCGAGGCCGGCACGTACAACCTCGCGGACACCATCTTCTTCACCGGCGAGGAGGACGGCGGCAACTTCAACCCGATCGGCGGCGCGCTGTGGGCGCTCGACGCGGACCACGGCGCGCTCTGGCAGGTGCCCGAGCTCGGCCACGGCGCCTGGGAGAACGTCACCGCGCTCGACGCGAAGAAGTTCAAGAAGGACGCCTTCCAGCAGTTCCCGATCCTCAACGCGATCTGGAACCTCTTCGCGGCGAAGAAGTACGTCGCGATCGCGCTGTCCGACGACACGTCGCCCTTCGACGCCGACACGCCCTCGAACGGCGAGGCCGAGGCCGCCCCGATGTTCCTGTACGTCGGCGCCAAGCACCACTTCGGCGACTTCGTCGACCGCAACGGGCTCGGCGACGGCGACCTCTACGTGTGGGTCTCGAAGACGGGCGAGCTGTCGCCGCTCGACTTCAACGGCTCGGGCTCGCTGAAGGGCCGCTGGGTCGAGATCGACAACGATCGCAAGGCGGCGCTCGCGTCGAACGACGGGTCGACCGGCTACGACCAGTACGGCTTCCCGACGCAGAAGAACCTGTGGCTCCAGGCCGAGGCCGTCGGCGCGTTCCAGTTCTCGCGCCCCGAGGACGTCGCGACGAACCCGAAGAACGGCACGCAGTTCGCGCTGGCCTCGACCGGCGTCGACACCTTCGCCGTCGACCCGATCAGCGGGAACGGCGTCGACACGTTCGGCACGATCTACCTGTTCGACACGAACTTCAAGACGATGAACTGCGAGCTCACCATCGTGTACGACGGTGACGCCGACCCCGCGCGGGCCCTGCGCTCGCCGGACAACCTCGACTGGGCCGACGACGGCTACCTGTACGTCCAGGAGGACAAGGCCGAGACCGACACGCTCACGGGCGAGTTCCTCTTCGGCCCGACCGCGGTCAACACGAACGAAGCCGGCATCGTCCGCGTCGACGTCGGCTCGGGAGCCACGTTGCGCGTCGCGAACATCGACCGCTCGGTCGTGCTCGACGGCTCGATCGCGAACCCCGAGAACGCGGTCGACACGCTCTCGAGCGTCGGCGACTGGGAGACCTCGGGCATCCTCGACGTCTCCAAGCTGTTCGGCGAGAAGAAGGGCACGCTCTTCCTCTTCGACGTCCAGGCCCACGGCATCCAGGACCAGGACCAGTTCGACGCGACGTCGCGTATCAGCGACTTCGACCTCGTCGAGGGCGGTCAGCTCCTCTTCCTCGAGAAGAAGTGAGCTGCGGCACCCTCGCGGTGCAGCAGGGATCGGCGCATCCAGGGGACGGACGCGGCGCCTGAAGACCCGCGGCGCCCCGGGCTCCTCGTGAGCTCGGGGCGCCTCTTTCGTTCGTGCGCGGAGTGCGCGTTCGGATGGAAGAGTTTTCCTCCCCCGCGACTCTCCCGGGCGCCGATGGGGACTCCGACGCGCCGTCCCGGGGCGCGCCGGCCCCCTCACGTCATGTCCGAACCCTCTCCCCCGCCCGCGCGGCGCCCGAAGGTGGCGCTCGTCTGTTCGTCGGGCGGTCACCTCTACGAGATGCTCCAACTGCGGAGCTTCTGGTCGCGTTGCGACGCGCTGTGGGTGACGTTCCCGACGTCGGACGCGAAGTCGCTGCTCGCGGAGGAGCACGTGACGTGGGCGGCCTACCCCACGAACCGGAACCTGCCCAACCTGCTGCGCAACGCGCTGCGCGCCGTCTCGTTCCTGTGGCGTGAGCGCCCCGACGCCGTCGTCTCGACGGGCGCGGGCGTCGCGGTGCCGTTCATCGTCGTCGCGAAGTTCCTCGGGATCCGCACGGTCTACGTCGAGTCGATCGCGCGCATCGAGGAGCTGTCGCTCTCGGGACGGATCGTGAAGCCCTTCGTCGACGAGTTCCTCGTGCAGTGGCCGGAGCTCGTCCGTGCCTCGAAGCGCGCCGTCTTCCGGGGGCAGGTGCTGTGATCCTCCTCGCGGTGGGGACCGAGCGGTTCTCGTTCGCGCGTCTCGTCCGCGCGGTCGACGACGCCGCGCCGACGCTGGACGACGCGGTGTTCGGCCAGATCGGGGCGTCGGACCACGAGCCCGAGAACTTCGAGTTCGAACGCCTCGTGCCGTTCGACCGCATGCGCGGGCTGATCGAGTCCGCGGACCGGGTGGTCTGCCACGCCGGCGCGGGGACGACGCTGCTCGCCATCGCCTCGGGGCACGTGCCGATCGTCGTACCGCGGCTCGCGCGCTTCGGCGAGCACGTCGACGACCACCAACTGCCCTTCGCGGAGCACCTCGCCGAGCGCGGCCTCGTGCTCTTCGCACGGGACGAGCACGCGGCCTGCGAGATGCTGCCCCTCGCCCCGCGCCGCGGAGAGTGGCGCCGGCGCCGCACCGACACCGAGCTCGCCGACTGGCTGTGGGACTTCGTCCGGAGGCCCGCCGCGTGAAGAACCGGCTCGGAGCGGTCGTGATCGGCCGGAACGAGGCGTCGCGCCTCGGTGCGTGCTTCGAGTCGCTCGCGGCGGCGGGCGTGAAGCACGTCGTCTACGTCGACTCCGGTTCGACCGACGGGAGCCCCGACGTCGCGGCGCGCCACGGCGTGGAGGTCGTGCACCTCGACACCTCGCGCGGGTTCACCGCCGCGCGCGCGCGCAACGCGGGCTTCGAGCGCCTGTCGCGGCTCGCGCCGAAGGTGGAGAACGTGCAGTTCGTCGACGGCGACTGCACGCTCGAGGAGGGCTGGATCTCGACCGCGCTCGCGCGCCTCGAGTCGGTGCCGAACCTGGCCGTCGTCTGCGGCCGTCGTCGCGAACGCCGCCCGGAGGCGAGCGTGTACGACCGGCTCTGCGACCTCGAGTGGGACACGCCGATCGGCCCCGCGGAGGCGTGCGGCGGCGACTTCCTGGTGCGCGCGCAGGCGTTCCGCGAGTCCGGCGGCTTCGACGAGGACTTCATCGCCGGCGAGGAGCCGGAGTTCTGCCACCGCCTGCGGCGGCGCGGCTGGCTCGTCGAGCGCATCGACGCACCGATGACCGTGCACGAGGCCGGCATGCGCCGCTTCTCGCAGTGGTGGAAGCGCATGGTGCGCAGCGGCTACGCGGCCGCGGCGAACGTCGACCGACACGGCGTGCGCGGCGTGCGCCACATGGTCGCGATCGTGCGCAGCGCACTGCTCCACACGCTCGTCGCTCCGGCCTCGTCCGTCGTCGCCTGCCTGGCGCTCGCCGCCTTCCTGCCGCCGGTCCTGCGGTGGCTCGCGCTCCTCCCCGTCGTCGCGCTCGGCGCCCTGTACGCGCGGCTGTACCTCCGCATCGCGCGCGGTCGGCGCGAACGCGGCACCGACCCGACGCTCGCCTCGCTCTACGCGCGCACCACCATGTTGGCCAAGATCCCCGAGACGCTGGGCGTGCTCCGCCAGTGGTACGGACGCGCCGTCGGCAAGCCGGCGGGACTGATCGAGTACAAGCCGCGCGCGCAGCGTCCGGCGAGCCGCGCCGAGGAACCCGGCGCGCCCCCGCGCGTCGCCTACCTCGTCAACCAGTACCCGAAGACGAGCCACGCCTGGATGCGCCGCGAGATCGAGGGCGTGATCGCCAGCGGCGTCGCGATCGACCGCTACTCGATCCGCCGCGTCGACGAACCGCTCGTCGACCCCGGCGACCAGCGCGAGCTCGCGGCGACGACGTTCCTGCTGGACCGCGGCGTGCACCGCCTGCTCGGCGCGACGCTGATGACGGCGCTCGGCAGCCCTCTCCGCTTCACACGGACCTTCGCGCTCGCGTGGAGCGTGTCGACGCACCACCCGCGCGGTCGTCTCTTCCACTTCGCGTACCTCGCCGAGGCCTGTCTGCTCGAGCGCATGCTGCGCCGCCGCCCGGTCCGGCACCTGCACGCGCACTTCGGCACCAACTCCGCGACCGTCGCGATGTTCGTGCACGAGCTCGGCGGCCCCGAGTTCTCGTTCACGTTCCACGGTCCCGAGATCTTCGAGTCGATCTCGCCGCGCTGCCTGCGCGAGAAGATCCACCGCGCGAGCTTCGTCGTCGCCATCAGCCACCACGGGACGTCCGCGCTCGAGCGCTGGTCCGACCCCGACCACTGGCACAAGTTGCGCCTCGTGCGCTGCGGCACCGACGGCAAGTTCCTGGCCGCTCCGGAGACGGCGCCGCCCGCCGAGCAGCGCGTCGTCTGCGTCGCGCGGCTGTCGCCGGTGAAGGGGCACCTCGTCCTGCTCGACGCGCTCGCCCGACTGGTCGAGGAGGGCTTCGACCCCAAGCTCTCGCTCGTCGGCGACGGCGACTTCCGTCCGGCGATCGAGCGGCGCGCGAAGGCCCTCGGGCTCGAGTCGCGCATCCGCTGGTGCGGCTGGCTCGACGGCGACGGCGTGCGCGACGAGGTGCTCGCCTCGCGCCTCATGGTGCTGCCGAGCTTCGACGAGGGACTTCCCGTCGTCTTCATGGAGTCGCTCGCGCTCCATCGCCCGGTGGTGTCCACGTACATCGCCGGCATCCCGGAACTCATCCGCAACGGCGAGACGGGTTGGGTCGTCCCCGCGGGTTCCGTCGACCATCTCGCCGACGCTCTGCGCGAAGCCTTCGCGCTGGACGACGACGCCCTGATGCGCATCGCGCGCAACGGGGCGGACGCCGTTCGTGAACGTCACGACTCCGCTCGCGAGGCCGCGCGCCTGGCCGAGCTCTTCCGCGCACGGGGCGCGGCCGCCTGATGCTGAACGAGATCTTCACCGCCTGCGCAGCTCTCACGATCCCGGGGACGATCGAGCTCGCCGCTCTCACCGCCTTCTCCCTCAGGAACCGCAGGCGCCCGCGCCCGCACGGCGTCCCGGACCTGAGCGGGCTTCGCATCGTCGTGCCCGCGCACGACGAGGAGGAGGGCATCGGATCGATGCTCGACGACCTTCTGCTGAAGCTGCCGAGCGGTGCCGACATGCGCCAGGTCCTCGTCGTCGCGGACAACTGCAGCGACCGCACGGCCGACGTCGCGCGTTCGCGCGGCGTGCGCGTGCTGGAGCGGCACGTGAAGGCGAAGCGCGGCAAGGGCCAGGCTCTCGAGGAGGCCTTCACGCAGCTCATCGCGCACGACCCCGAGGCCGCGTTCTTCGTCGTGCTCGACGCGGACTCGCGCCTCGGTCCGGGCGCGATCGACCAGCTCTTCCGCGCCTACGGACGCGGTGCGGAGGCGGTCCAGGCGAGCTACCGCGTCGCCGACCCCGACGCGTCCGCGCGCGCCGGTCTGCTCAATCTCGCGTGGTTGTGCTTCAACCACCTGCGTCCGCTCGGTCGAGCGCAGATCGGCTTCTCGGCGGGCGTGCTCGGCAACGGCTTCGGGCTCTCGCGCGAAGCGCTGCTGCGCGCCCCCTACCGAGCGGGCAGCGTGGTCGAGGACCTCGAGTACCACCTGCGTCTCCTGCGCACCGGCGTGCGCGTCGAGTTCGTGCCGGAGGCGCGCGTACTGGCGAAGGCGGCGCCGTCCGCGAAGGCGGAGCGGAAGCAGCGTGCGCGCTGGGAGGGCGGACGTCTGCGCATGGCGTTCGAGCACCTCCCGCGGCTCCTGTGGGACTCCGTGCGCGGTCAGTACCGCTTCATCGAGCCCGCCCTCGACCTGATGCTCGCACCGCTCGCGTTCCACAGCGTGCTGCTCGCGCTCGGCATCGCGTCGGGTGGTTGGGGCAACCTGGTCGCGGCGATCGGGTTCTCCGTCCTGCTCGCACACGTCCTGGTCGCCGCCTTCGCGTTCGGTCGCGGTGCGAACGACCTGCAAGCCCTCGTGCACGCGCCCTTCTACGTGCTGCGCAAGCTCACCATGCTGCCCGCGATCGTGAAGCGCTCCGGCAGAGACGCGGAGTGGGAGCGAACGGATCGGGCTGCCTAGTCTCCGCCCGATCGGCGCCTGCGGCGCCGGTCCCACACCGATTCACAGGGAGCCGGGGAGAACGGGGAGGCGCCGCTTCGCGGCGCGAACGCGACGTCGGCCTTCGTCCTCGGTCGCTCCGACCTGCATCGCGCCGCGAGCTCCCCGTTCTCCCCGGCTCCCTGTGAACCGTCGTTCGCGCGGCCGGTAGGCCGCGCCACGCTTTGGATCAGGCGGCCCGACCCACGAAAGGCGGGGGCTGGTCGTACCCAGTCAGCACGGCACCGATCAGGCTCGCACCGGACTCGTCGAGCATCGCGAGCGTCCGGGTGAGATCGTCCTTCTTCGTCCCGCCCGACTTGGTGACGAGCACGACGCCGTCGACGCGCGACGCGAACAAACGCATGTCGGCACAGGTCGCGAGCGGCGGCGCGATCCAGATCGTGGTGCGGCACTTCTGCTCGAGCTCCGCGCGCGCACGCTCCATCGCGGGCGTCGCGAACTCGCCGGGCGCGAGCCGCCGCGCGGCACCGCCGAGGAGCACGCGCAGGTTCGGGCACGTCGGCACCGGCGCGAACGACGTCGCGAGCTCGGCCTGCCCGAGCAGCACCTCGGACGTCCCGGACGCCGCAGGGATCCCGAGGATCTTCGCGAGTCGCGGCGACTCGAGGTCGAGCTCGACGAGCGCGATCGCGCTGCGCAGGTGTTCGGCGAGTCGCCACGCCGTCGCGGCGGCGACGAAGGACGCGCCGCTGCCGCGCTCGGGCGACGCGACGAGCACGTGACGGACGGAGCGACCGTCGCGGCCGACGAGCTTCGGCCACAGGTCCTCCGCCAACGCCTTCGACGCGGCGAAGGAGCGTTCGAGCGGAGTGCCGTCGAACGTCTCGACGCCGCGGCGCCGTCGGCGGGCCACACGGCGGAGGACGTCCGAGGCGCCCGCTCCGGCCTTCTTCGCGAATTCCTGGAAGCGCTCGACGTTCACGCCGCCCTCCTCGCGTCCACGGCGACGGGTTCGTCCTCGACCGCGAGCGTCGGCACGGCGGCGAGGACCTGGATCTCGAAGTCGCGCTCGAGCTGCTCGGGGAAGCGCACGCGCGGGTCGGCGAAGTAGCGCACGACGGCGATCGTGAAGCCCAGCGCGAGCCCCGCCGCGAGGCCGAGCACGACGAGCTTCATGCGCTTCGGCCCCTCCTTCTGGAGCGGCAGCGTCGGCATCTGGAGCGGCATGAGGTTCGTGTCGCCCTCGACGTCGATCTGCGCGAGCGCCTCGATCTTCGTCAGGCGTTCCGCGATCTCGCGGTACAGGCGCTCCGTGCGCTCGATCTCGGCCTTGAGCAGGTCCTGGACGTTCGCGCTCTCCTCGAGCTTCACGAGCTCGTCCTGGAAGCGCTTCAGCTCGGCGCCCTGCTGTTCGATCGCGGCCTCGCGCGTCGGGATCTCGATGTCGAGCGACTGCAGCCGGTCCCGCATGGTCGCGTAGCTCGTCGCCGACAGCGACTCGCGCGAGTTCGTCAGCTTGTCCGTCGTGATCTCGCGCTCGCGCTTGAGGCCCTCGAGCCCGCTGCGGCTCGCGGAGAGCGACTGGTCGGTCTCCGCGATCGAGCTGAGCAGCAGGTCGCGCTGCATGTCGACGTCGAGGAAGCCCGTCTGTTCGATGTGGCGGTCGAGCGCCGCGCGCGCCTCGTCGAACTCCACGCGCGCCTCGTCGCGGCGCTCGCGGTAGGCCGGGAGGTAGCGGTCGAGCGAGAACTGCTCGCGGTGCCGGTCGATGAACGACTCGACGAGCAGCCCGGCGAGGTACTGCGCCTTGCCCGGCGACGTCGAGACCGTCCGCACGGTGATGACGTTGGAGTTGTGCTCGGCGAAGATCGCGGTGTCGCGCATGAGCGCGTCGGTCGCGAGGAACTCGAGCTGCCTCTGGCTGAACCGACCGAGGTCTCCGCCGCGCGTGCCGGTCGACATGAGCGCGGCCTGCAGGGCGTGCACCGCCTTGACGTGGATCGGCGTCGAGTCGCCGTCGGAGTCCCGCGGGTCCTCGACCTCGAGCATCCGGGCCGGGCCGACGTGCCGTACGACGCGGGAGAAGACGTCCGCGTCGTAGAGCATGTGGATCTCGTCCTCGATCGTCGGACTCGACTCGCGCGAGACGCTGGCGCCGAGGAGACTCTCGCCCGTGATCTGCTCCCGCTCGCCGAGGCGCAGCAGGAGCTTGGCCTGCGACATGTACGTGTTGGGGCTCGAGAGCCCCCTCACGAGTCCGAAGATCGTGCCGAGGACGCAGGTCGCGACGACGATGCCGCGCGAGCGCCACAGCGCCTGGATCACCAGTCGGATCACCAGGCGCCGATCGCGCGCGGAGTCGCGTCCCGAGGGCTCTGCGACGGGGTCGAGTTGATGCTCGGTCATGTCGTGCGCGCCGCGAGGATCAGTAGGCGATCGGGAGCGGCAGCGGGATCAGGCGCCGGATGAAGTTGTCGACCCAGATGTCGACGTGGTCGATGTTCGTGTTCGGCACGTAGACGACGTCGAACGCCTGCAGGTACATCGGGGTCTCCGTGTCCCAGTGCGACGGGCGGGCGTCGATGCGCCACCACAGCTGGCGGCCCGCTTCGGCGTCCCAGCGCACGAGCAACGTGTTCGACAGCCAGGCGGTGTTGCGGCGGAAGCCGCCGGCCTGACCGATGGCTTCGACGAGCGTGAGGCGCTGGTCGGGACCGAGTGCGACCTCGCCGGGCGCACCGACCTCACCCATCACCGTGACGGTGCGCGGCGAGGCCTCGAGGATCGACACCGACGGCGAGTCGCCGTTCGTGCGCTCCGCGTAGGCGTCGGCGAGGAGGTCGCGGATCTGCTCGAGCGAGTAGCCCGACACGTGCACGGAGCCCACGTCGAGGAAGTCGCCGGTGCCGTCCGGCGCGACGCCGACCTCCTGGTCGTACTCGGCGGCCTGGCGGAAGCGGACCTGCAGGACGTCGGAGGGAGCGACGACGAAGGTCTCGTTCGCGAGCGTGGCGTTGACCTCGGCGGCGAGCGCGCCGATCGGAGGTCCGCCGGGGAGGCTGCAGCCTTGGAGGAGCGCCGCACCGAGCGCGGCGAGGACGAGGGAGCGGATCATGGCGAGGTGGGAGATGCCGTCTGGTTGCCGTCGCGGGACGGAGTGGACGCCCCGCACGGCGGGGTCGACCCGGGCTATCGGCCTCCCCGCGCGACGGGTTGACCCGCCGGCGCCGGCCGCGGGCCCCGCCGCGCTCCCGTTCCCGCCTTTCGGACCCGCGCCCCTCGCTCGCCCGTCGCACCCGCCGGGCGCGCGGCGGTCACTCCCCCAGGTCGACGACGAGCGTCCGCTCGAGCGGCCGCCGCTCGACGGCGTGCGCCGGCACCCGACAGTCGTCGGCGGGGTGCCCGACCGGCACGAGCATGTAGGCGCGCTCGTTGGCGGGCCGCCGGAGCACCTGTTCGAGGAACCGCATCGGCGACGGCGTGTGCGTCAGCGTCGCGAGCCCGGCCATCTGCGCCGCCGCGAGCAGGAAGCCCGTCGCGATCCCGACGGACTCGTCGGAGTAGTAGACCTGTCCGCCGTCGTCGTCCTTCGCGAGTCGGAACACGACGATCAGCCAGGGCGCGATCTCGAGGTACTCCTTGTTCTCGTCGGTGCCGAGCGGACGGAGGTCCTCGAGCCAGCGCTCGCTGGCGCGTGTCGCGTAGAACTCGCGCTCCTCCTTCTCGGCCGCGAAGCGGATCTCGCGCTTGAGCGCGGGGTCCTGCACGGCGACGAAGCGCCAGGGCTGCTTGTTCGCGCCGCTCGGTGCGCTCGCGGCGGTGCGCACGATCCACTCGATCGTCGCGCGCGACACGGGACGGTCGGAGAACATGCGCACGCTGCGGCGCATGCGCATCCGTTCGTAGAACTCGCGCGCGGCCGCCTCGGTCGGGAGTTCGGGCGCGTAGCGCGGCTCGTAGGGGACGAACTCGGGACTCATACGCGCAAGGTAACCAAGCGCATGTGTCCACACCCCGTCATCCGCTCTCCCGCGCCCCCACTCCAGACCTCGCACGAAGGATCCTGACGATATCGAGGGTAGAGGCGCCGCGTCGCGAGCGCGTCCCCCATCGCGGTGTGTCGAGCTCTGGGCTCGACCTCGATCCCGAAATGGTCGAAGGCTCCGGTGGACGATGTCGCGCTCATCGGGACGACGCCGACCTCGGCCATGACCCGCAGCAGACTGTGGGTGTCGATCGCTCGGTGCGAGAAGGTGCGCCCGAAGTCGGATCCAGCACGCGAATAGAGGCCGCGCACGAAGGCGAAGTCGAACGTGGCGTTGTGAGCGACGATCGTCGCCGGAATGCCGGAGGGGAGCCTCCGCGACGAATCGGTCGATGCGATCGACCGCAGCGCTCTCCGACACGCGCTCGGCCCGCCACTGCTGCTCGTACGCTGTGAAGTACCGACGCGCGACGTCGGACATGCGACGCAAGTCCTCCTCCGAAGCATCGACATGGACGAGGAGTCGGCGCGTCGAGGTCGGCAATGTCGACGAGCGCGATTGCCAGCGGGACGTCCAATGCGAGGTCGACCCCCGTCGTCTCGACGTCGACTGCGATCAGGTGTGTTCGGTCCGACTCCACGACTTGCTCTGGGCACTCCGGCGCCGCCATTCTACCTCTACCGATCACTCCTCGGATGAGGTGAGAGCCGACTCCTGCACCTCGGATGCGACGATTGCCGGCGCCTGCACCTCGGATGCGAGGATTGCTGGCTCCTGCACCTCGGATGCGAGGATTGCCGACACGTGCAGCTCGGCAACGAGATAGTCGCCGAAGCGGCTCCAGTAGTAGCGATAGCTCGAACGGAAGCTGGATGCCAGGATGTGACTGACGATCGCGAGCGAAGCGAGCAGTACGACGCCTCCGCAGATTGCCGAACCAAGTTCGTCGGCTTCAGCCCTCACAATCGCCAACCCCGGGAGAAAGAGGGCCAAGGCCATCGATAGCCATGCCTGCAGGACGCAGACGGCAGTGAGCGACCTGTGGAGGGTGTATTTGTTCTGAAACGTCGTCACGAGAATCGGCTGCCCCGTGCGCTCGAGTAGGGCTCGGCCGACCGGGACGACGGCCTTCCAGAATTCGCGATCTCCATCCGTTCCCTCCACCCGATCCACTCGGAGGAACTCAGCGACCCTCGGGAGGAGCGGCGCGAACTGCGCGGAGTAGCTCGCCGGCTTTCCCTCTCCAATCGCGAACTTGGTGAACCGGTTCCGCAAGCGATCGACCGCCGATTCGCGTCCCTCGCGCGCGACCTCTGCGCCGCCGGTCAGCCATTTTAGGAAGTGCCCAGCACAGTACGCCGTGAGACCGAGCGTTCCGATGACGATGATAGGCGCGGATTCAAGCACCTCGACCTCCCAGCGGACGAGGTCGCTCCACCTCGTCGGAAGGAACCAGATCGAGAGATGTGCAACTTCGAAGAGCTGAGAGCCGAAGAGATGCACAAGCACGAGGGAGAGGACGAGTGCAGCGCCAGGTAGGACGATGCCGAAGAACTCGTAGCCAAAGTTCGTGAGACGAGCGAGCAGGGAATCCATGTCTGAGCCTCGATCAGTCTTCGGTTCTGCATCTCTGGGGATCGCTTGGATCTCGGATCCGTCGGCGACGCCCGATCAAGAGTCGTACGCGCAGCCAGTCTGACTCATCGGGTCGCGTCCGGTTTCAACCCTCGAGGTAGATTTTGACCGACTCCGCGAGTGCTTCGGCCGGAGCGGCACCGACCGACGTCGCCGCGACTCCGGTGGTCCTTCGGCACGAGTCCGGGACGCACGACCCGCAGGTTCTGCGCGACTTTGCATGCACGCGCCGCCCGGCAAACGTCGAAGATCGAGGAACCAGCCCCCCCCCCACCGCCTTGCAGCCGTCCCGTCCGAACTCGCTCGCGCGCTTCGCGCCCATCTTCGTCGCGCTCGCCGTCTGGATCGTCTGGGCGTTCGGCATGGCTGCGGGCGACCGCTGGCACCTGTTCGCGACGGAGTGGTTCATGTCCGTCACGATGATGTTCGGGTCGTTCGTGGCGGGAGCGACGAGCGAGGGCGGCGGCGCCGTCGCGTTCCCCGTGATGACGCTGCTCTTCCACATCGAGCCGCACGTCGCGCGCGACTTCTCGCTGATGATCCAGACGGTGGGCATGGGATCCGCGACGATCGCGATCCTCGCCCTGCGCATCCGCGTGGAGCGTCACGCCGTCCTGTGGGCGAGCGTGGGCGGGACGCTCGGCGTCGTGCTCGGCCTCGAGTACGTCGCGCCGCGCGTCGAGGCCGACTTCGCCAAGACGACGTTCCTCTCCGTCTGGCTCGCGTTCGCCTTCGCGCTGTACTGGATCAACCGCTACCACGACCGCGAGGTGAAGCTCGAGATCGAGGGCTTCCTCCCGCGCCACGCGCTGCTGCTCGCGTGCACCGGCGTGCTCGGCGGCGTGATCTCGTCGATCACGGGGAGCGGGCTCGACATCGTCACGTTCTCGCTGCTCGTCCTGCGGCTGCGCATCTGCGAGCGCGTCGCGACGCCGACGTCGGTCGTGCTCATGGCGGTCAACGCCGCGGTCGGGTTCGCGTGGAAGGGGAGCCTCGGCGGCGGACTCGCGCCCGAGGCCTGGTCCTACTGGTGGGTGTGCGTCCCGATCGTCACCGTCGGCGCCCCGTTCGGCGCGCGCTTCATCCGCGACAGGTCCAGGCACTTCGTCGCGGGGCTGCTGTACGTCGCCATCGGAGCCCAGTTCCTCGCGGGACTGTTCGTGATCGAGCAGACCGCGCCCCTCGTCGGCTACTCCGTCGCGGTGTTCGCCGCGGGCCTGCTCCTCTTCCACCGCATGGCGGCGGGCGGGGTGCGGCGCCTCGAGTGGCTCGCGGACGAGCCGGGCTGAGGGGGAGCGAGCGCGTCGAGGGCGCGCGGAGGCCCGTCGGACCCTATGCTCGGCGACCCTGCCATGGGCTCGCCCTACGATCCGCCCCGCTCGGGGCCCCGGTCCGACGACGGTCGTTCGACGCGGAAGTACCACGTCGCCGTGATCCTCTCGGGGATCTTCGGGATCCTCGGCATCCAGCACTTCTACCTGGGGCGCTGGGGCCTCGGACTCGTCGACGTCTCGCTCTCGATCGGGGCGCTCGTCGCTTTCGCGAACGGCGAGGTGGTCCTGGCAGTTCTGCTGTTCCTCGCCGACCTCGGTCACACGCTCGTGATCACGATCATGTTGCTGACCGGTTCGTTCCGCGACGGCGAAGGACGGCTCGTCACCTATCCGGGGCAGAAGCTCCCGGGCGAAGGCTCGACGTCCTGACGCGTCGGTGCCGCAGGTTCCCCGCACCACTCATCTCGAGAGAGATCCCCACACCATGAGCGACAAGGGCTTCATCCCCACCATCCTCCTGTGCTTCTTCCTCGGCGGACTCGGCGTCCACCGCTTCTACGTCGGCAAGGTCGGCACCGGCATTCTCATGCTGATCACGCTGGGCGGCTTCGGCATCTGGACGCTGATCGATTTCATCATGATCGTCGTCGGCAAGTTCACGGACGCCGAGGGTCGCCCGATCAAGCCTTCCTGAGCGGCGGTCGGCGCCTGCGGCGCCGAAGGATCCACGCGGCAACACGAAGGGAAGACAGAAGGACCACGAAGCGCTTTACGAAGGCGCCGCCTGCGGCGGCGCTCGGAACGCAGAGACCCGCGGGGGTATCGCGCCCCGCGGGTCTCTGCGTTCCTTCCGTTGTGGTCCGCCGCCGAAGGCGGCGCCTTCCGGTTCTTCGCGTTCTTCGTGTTTCGATTCCCCCACGCGGCCCGCAGGGCCGCGCGTCAGAGCGCACCACCCACGGCACGGAGCGCGTCCCGCAACTCCTCGACGAACCCACGGTCGTCGCCCTCGAGCCGCAGGTCCTCCGGGATCTCCGCGAGCAGCGCTCCCGCCGTCGCGTCCAGTCGCTCGGGGCGCAGGTCCTTCGGACCCTGCGGGCCCTTCATGACGCGCACGACGAAGCGCTCGCCGTCGCCCGCACCGAGGCGGTAGCACTCCTGGTCGCACCCGAACTCACCGTAGAGCGGCGTCGTGTCGGGCTCGGCGAACTCCTTCGCCGCGAGGGCGACGAGCCGCTCGGCCGCGCCGGGTCGCAGCGCGAAGCTCCTGGGGTGTCCCGTGCCGACGAGCAGTCGGTCGTCGTCGGTCACGGCGAGGAAGTACTCGCCGCGACGGCACGAACGGATCTCGAGTCCGAGCACGCCGTCGACGACCTCGTCGGAGACCAGCGCGAAGTCCGGGGGACGCGGCGCGTCCGCGCCCGCGCGCGCCTCGACCGCCTCGCGGACCGCGGCGATCGCCGCCACGTTCTCCGCCGTCGTCGGCTCGTCGCCGGCCTTGTAGCCGAACAGTTCGCGGTCGAGGTGGCCGCGCAACACGCGAGCCGACTCGTAGCGCGCGTTGCGCCCCGTCTCGAGCTCGAAGAAGCGGTCGGTGCGCCCGAGGTCCTCGACCAACCAACGCAGCGCCCACGCCTCGCCCCACGTCGCGAGCAGGTCCGCCGCGGCGCGCCTCACGATGTCGCTCGGGTCGCGGAGCAGCCCGCGCACGACGTCCTCCTTCGCGCGGTCGTCGACGACCGCGAAGGCCTCGACCGCCGCGGAACGCGTGTAGGAGAGCGGGTCCTCGAGCAGCGCCTCGAACGCGCCGAGCTCGTCCGCCGTCGCCGTCCTCGCGAGCGCCGTCGTCGCCGCCGGACGGTACGGGAAGTCGCTGTCGTGCACCGCGCTCCACACGCGCGCGCGCAGCTCGGCGTCACCGACGCCGGCGATCGCCGGAAGGAGCTCGGGCCCGAGCGTCCCGAGGTCGTCGTTGGTCGCGCCGACGACGTCGCGCAGCGCGCGCGCCGCCGCCTCGCCGAGCGTCGCCAGTCGCGCCGCCGCCTGCGGCCGCTTGCCCGGAGCGCCCGTGCGCGCGATCTCGAGCATGCGCTTCGCCTGGACGTCGTCGGGCGACTCCGTCGGCGCGGCTTCGTCGCGCATCGGCGCCGTCGCGACCTCCGACCCATCGGCCGGGTCGCCCGCCGCAACCGGGTCGAGCGGCACGCCGACCACGGGCTCGACCTCTCCGCCCGAACCGTCGCCGCACCCGCCGAGCAACACCGCCGCGACGAGCGCGACTCCGAACAGGGGGGCGCTCGTCCGGCGTCCGCGCCGCCGTGAACTCATGCGCCCCGCGACCTCATGGGGTCACAGTACGGACGCGCGCGACAGTCGGTAGAGGGAGACGACGAAACCGTCCTCGTCCTTCTTCTCGCCGACCGAGAGCTTGCCGACCACCTCGAACTCGCCGGGGATCGGACTCGTGTCGCCGCTCGACAGCGTGATCTCGACGAAGTGGTGCGGCAGCAGCGTGCCGGTGCACTGGCAGGAGTCCGACACCATCGGGAACTCCGTCACGGTGTCGGTCACCGACTTGTGCATGTAGCCGCGGATGCACACGCGGCGTCCGTCGAGCTTCGTGATGTCGTCGGGGAGCCGGTCGCCCTCCTGCCATTCGAGGAGGGTGAGGTCGCGCACGTCGACCTCGATCGCGTCCTCGAGAGCGGCGGACGCCGGCGCGGGAGCGGTCACCTGCGGCGCGAGGTCCGTCCTCGGTGCGACGAGGACGGCGAGCGCGGCGAGGGAAGCGAGTCGGAGCGGATCCACGGGGAAGAGCATCGGCCGTCGGGCGCCGATGCGTCAAGGCCGCTTCCCCGTCGAATGTCCGGATCCGCCCTGGACGCGGTCCGCAACCAGGAAATAGACCCCTTCGTACAGGCCCAACGCGTCGCGGCGCTCCTCGGCGGCGAAGGTCCCGACGACGCGCAGCGGCTGGTAGGGATCGACGACGAGGGCGAGCGCCTCCGGCACCTCGACGTGGACGCGCTCGTCGGCGCGCGGCGTGCGGCCGAGACAGCAGGTCGGCGGGAGCGGCGTCAGGACGATCTCGACGGCGACTCCGCTGCGGGCCCGCTCGAGCGTCGCGAACCCGTCGATCGTGACGCGCGTGTCACGCGCCGCGAGCACCGCGGGATGGAGCACGTCGTCGAGCGCGGGGCGTTCGTCGTCGGAGGCGACGAGCGGCGCCTCGTAGTCGGGCGCGGCGAGCTGTTCCCAGGTGAGTTCCGGCGCGTCGTCGTCGGCGGCGCCGAGCGCGGAGAGGCCGCGGTGCGAGACGACGTGACCCGCAGCGGTCGCGGAGGGGTCCTGCGCGAACTCGGGCAGCGGCGGGAGCACCGCGAGGTCGAGACCGCCCTCGGACTCCACGCCGTCCGCGGGCTCGGCGCCGCTCGGCGCATCGTCGACCGCCGGGGTCGCGTCGACCGGCGACGTCGACGGAGGTTCGTCGCCGCACCCCGTCACGAGCTGCGCGACGAGCAGCGCGAGGATCGCGGAGCAGGTCGCCGCCCCGCGCTCGCCGCGGCTCCGCTCCTTCACTTCACCTCTTCCACCGCCGAGGCGTCGATGCGGTAGAGGTTCATCAGGAAACCGTACTCGTCGTACACCTCGCCGAGGTGGATCGTGCCGGTGACGAGCACCACGCGGTAGGCGATGAAGGGCGTGCCGCCCATGCCCTGCGCGTCGACCTCGATCCACTCGTCGGCGCGCGGGTACGCGCCGAAGTGGCAGTTCATGGGGTACGGCGAGAGCACGAAGCTCAGCGCGTTGCGGTCGCCCGCGTCCCAGGTCAGCGGGATCATGAAGCCGGCGAGCGCGATCTCCTTCCCGTCGAGCGCGAGCACGTCCGGCGGGAAGACCTCCTCGTTCGGGCGCGGCTTCGCGTCCTTGCCCGACATCGGCTTGTAGTCGGGCAGCGCGATGTCGGGGTACTCGATCGCGACGACGCCCTCGGCCGTCTTGCCGAGGTGGAGCTGGCTCGCCATGTCCTGTACGCGCCCGTGCGAGACGAGCGGCGTGGCGCCGGTCACGTCGGTGGGCAGGGCCTGCGGACCGCCGTCCGCGGCGGCTCCGTCCCGGCCGGCCTGGCCCGTGGTGTCCGCCGCCGCCGGGTCCTGGCGCAGCGACGCGCCCTGCACGACCTCGGGCACCGCCTCGATCTTGCGGCGCGCGTCCGCCGAGCTCGCGCGGATCGACGCGTAGCCCGCGCCGAGCACGAGCGTCAGCGCGACGAACGTCGTCACGAGCAGCACGGGCTGCACGGATCCGCGCTGCTCCGGTTCGCGTCCCAGCGGGGCGCGGTTCGTCACGTCGAGGGTCATGGGCTCACTCGTGGTCGTGGTCGTGGTCGTCGTGCTCGAGCTCGTAGGTGAACGGCGTGCTCGGGAAGTCGCGACCGCGGCTGCGGATGTGACCGAGGGTGCCCGAGAAGGTCTCGAGCCCCGCGAGACGCGCGTCCGTGCCCGCGAAGTGCGAGGTGTCCCCCACGGTCTCGAGGGAGAGCGCACTCGGGACGGCGTCGAGCTGGAGCTCGAACGCTCCGTCCGCCCCGTCGACCTCGAGCGTGACGAAGGGCTGGGTCAGTTTGACCGTGTTCTCCGCGTGGGCGTCGAGCGCCCACAGGTCGACGCGCCCCGTGGCCTCGTCGAGCAGCAGCTCGACGTTCGCGAACTCCGGCGCGAGGACGACGAGCATCCCGCCGAACTTCGCCGTGTGGACGTGGTCGTGGTCGTGGTCCGCGTGGTCGTGGTCGTCCGCGTGGTCGTGCGCCGCCGCGTCGTCCGTGTGCTCGTGCGCGTCGGTTCCGTGGCCGCAGCCCGGGGTGAAGGGCAGCCACAGGGCGACCAGCCAGGTGGCGAGGATCGATCGTCTCATCTTCGAATTCGTCATCGGTCGTTCGGTCGCCGACGCACCGCCGGGGCGACCCGACGGGGTCGCCTGGGTACGTCGACAGGTTCAGCTCACGGGCAGGAGGTTCTTCGCGACCTCGGTGGAGTACGCGCGGGCCGCGGGCAGGAGCCCGGCGAGCGCGCCGAGCACGAGCGCGCCCGGCAGGATCCAGCCGAACACGGGCTGCCACGAGAACACCTCGAGGTGCACGCCGACCTGTTCGCGCAGGACCGCGGCGACGGCGAAGCCGACGACGCCGTAGATCACGTAGCCCACGAGGCAACCCACGACCGCGATCGCGGTGGCCTCGCAGACGATCGCGCTGAACACGGTGCCGCGCCGCGCGCCGAGCGCGCGCAGGATCGCGAACTCGCGCCGGCGCTCGTTCATCGTGTTCCAGAGGGCCGCGAGGATCGACAGCGATCCGCTGACGACCACGAGCCAGGCCACGCCCTGCAGGACGCGCACCATCCAGCCCAGCTTGTCGAAGATCTCCTGCATCACGGTGCGGATCGGCCACGCGAGCGTGGCCCTGTCGCCCTGGCGGTTGACCTCCTCCTTGAGGAAGAAGGCGCGCTGCGCGTTCGAGAAGCGCAGCAGCACGGCGCTGACCTCCTTGGCCTCGTCCGGGATCTCCTCGGTCGGCGAGGGCACGTAGTCGCTGCCGCTCCCGCGCAGCACGTGACCGTCCATGCGGAAGATGCCCTCGATCGGGACGAAGATCACGCGGTCCATCGGCGTCCCCGTCGGCTGGAGCACGCCGGTCACGACGTAGGTGATGTCGTGCGCGTTGCCGTTGCTCGCGACGCCGTGGATCGGTTGGAACTTCGAACCGCGCACCATCCCCGTCGCGCGCGCGACCGTCGCGCCGATCACGGCCTCCGCGCGCGTCTCGTCGAAGAGCGTGTTGCCGGGCTCGAGCTCGAGCTTGCGCTCGCGACCGTTCCCGAAGGCGTACTTCTCGAAGAGCTCCTTCGTCGTGCCGGCGATGCGGAAGCCCGCGTAGTTGTCGCCGAGCGCGTAGGGCACCGCGAGTTCGACGCCCGGGCGCGACGCGATCTCGCGGTACATCGACCAAGGGATGTTCCCGGGCGAGGTGTCGAGGTGGAAGATCGCGTTGAGGACGAGCTGGAGCTCGCTCCCGCGCGCGCCGAGCACGGCGTCGAAGCCGACGTCGCCGGTGAAGGCCTCGCGCGCCTGCTTCTCGAGGCTGAAGACGGAGAGGACGAGCCCGCTCGCGATCGCACACACGAGCACCGTCACGGTGCTCGACAGCGCGTGCTGGCGCAGGCTCTTCCCGACGAGCCAGAGGAGCGTCCTCATGCCCCCACCGTCCGTGCGCGCGCGTGGTTGACGTCGGCGAGGTCGACGCGGCGTTCGAACTTCGCGAGCACCGCGGGGTCGTGGCTGACGAGCAGGAGCGTCGCGCCGACGGTGGAGCACAGCTCGAGCATGAGTTCGAGCGCGCCGCCCGCGTGCTCGGGGTCGAGGTTGCCCGTCGGCTCGTCCGCGAGCACGAGTTTGGGCCGGTTCGCCAGGGCGCGCGCGACAGCGACGCGCTGCTGCTGTCCGACGGAGAGCTGCGACGGACGGTGGTGCAGGCGGTCGCGGAGGCCGAGCTTCACCAAGAGCTCCTTCGCCCACCCCCGGTCGATCCCGGGTCCGAAGGCCATGCCGAGCTCGACGTTCTCGAGCGCGGTGTAGCCCTGCAGCAGGTTGAAGATCTGGAAGACGTAGCCGACGTGGCGCGCGCGGAAGCGGTCGCGCGCGGCCTCACCGAGCTCGGCGACGTCGGTCCCGGCGACCGCGACGCGCCCCTCGTCGGGCAGCGTCAGGCCGGCGACGACGTTGAGGAGCGTGGTCTTGCCGCTGCCGCTGCGTCCGAGCAACGCGACGTGCTCGCCCTCCTCGAGGGCGAACTCGTCGACGCGCAGGACCTCGTGGCGACCGCCCTCGGGCGACTCGTGGCTCTTGACCAGACCCCGGATCTCGAGCAGGGACATGAAGGGAGAAGATAGCCCCGCGATGCCGCGCTCCGGCGGGAACTCGGCCACTTCGAAGGTCGGCCAAGTGTGCACGCCCCGCTCCGGCGCGCTGTCGGCGATGGGAACCGGGGCGGACCGGGAGTGAGGCCGCGCACACCTCCGACCGATGATCGACGGATGGTCGCGTCGCACGTCCTCGCTCCCCTCGCGCTCGTGCCGGACCCCGTGAGCCTGGCTCTGGGTGCCGCCGCGGCGGCGGTCGGACTGGGCGCCGCCCTGCTCCTGCGTCGCACGCGCGGCGGAGCGGCACGGCGGGTCGAGGTCGCCTCCGGCCCCACCGCCGACGAGCTCTTCGACCGGATGGAGCAGCCGGTCTGTCGCTTCGACCCCGACACGACGCTGCGCTACGTGAACGAGGCCTACTGTCGCCTCTGGGGTCGCAGCGCGGACGAACTGCTCGGACGGCGCTGGGTCGACTTCTGCGACGAGACGGTCCGACCGGGCGTGGCGGCGCACCTCGCGACGATCACGGACGAGAACCCGGCGACCTGCGAGGAGTGCAGGGTCGTCAACGCGGACGGCGTCACGTGGATGCTCTGGAACCAGCTCGGCGTCGCGGACGCCGAGGGACGCATCGAGCAGATCTACGCGCTGGGCACCGACCTCACGGAGCGGCGCCGCCTCGAGGACCAGGTGCGGTCGAGCCGCGAACGTCTCGCCGTCGCGCTCGACGAGGTCGGCTTCGGTCACTTCGAGATCGACTTCGTGACGGGCCGCGTCGAGCGGTCCGGGCGCTGGCACGAGCTCCTCGGCATCCAACCGACGGACATGGAGCCGACCGTCGAGGCCTGGATCGAGCGCCTCCACCCGGACGACGTCGATCGCGTGCTCGCGAAGACCGACGCCCACGTGACGGGCACGACGCCGAGCTGGTGCGTCGAGTACCGCATCCGTCACGCGAACGGGAGCTGGGTCTGGGTCGAGGACCGCGGACGCGTGGTCGAGCGCGACGCGAACGGCGCGCCGACGCGCGCCATCGGCATCGCGCAGGACATCCGCACGCGGCGCGCGGCCGCCGACGAGCTCGAGAAGGCCCGCGAGAGCGCGGAACGCGCGAGCGTGGCCAAGGGCCGCTTCCTCGCGAACGTGAGCCACGAGATCCGCACGCCGCTCACCGCGATCATCGGGTACGCCGAGCTCGCGCGCGACGTGGTGGTCGACCTCGAGGACGACGAGCTCTCGCACGACCTCTCGGAGTGTCTGCAGACCGTGCTCCGCAACGGGCGACACCTCCAGTCGCTGATCGAGGACGTGCTCGACGTGTCGAAGATCGAGGCCGGTGCGATCGAGCCGGTGTTCGAGAAGGCGGACCCCGAGGTCGTCGTGCGCGAAGCCGTCGGGATGCTCGCGGTGCGCGCCGACGCGCGCGGCATCGGGCTCGAGTACGACGTCGCGCGGAGCGTGCCGCGCTCCGTCCGCACGGACGCGCTGCGCGTGCGCCAGATCGTCGTCAACCTCGTGGGCAACGCCGTCAAGTTCACGGAGCACGGGCGCGTCCGCGTCGAGCTCCGCACCGCGACGGGATCGTCGCGACGCCTGTCGCAGGGCGTGCCGGGCGAGCTGCACGTCGTCGTGTCGGACGACGGGCCGGGCATCGACGCCGACACGCTCGCGAAGCTGTTCCAACCGTTCCAGCAGGGCGACGCCTCGACGACGCGGCGCTTCGGCGGGACCGGTCTCGGTCTCGCGATCTCGCAGTCGTTCGCGCAGATGCTCGGCGGTCGCGTGTTCGCGCAGAGCTATCCGGGCGAAGGCAGCGTGTTCACGCTCGCCCTCCCGCTCGACCCCGCCGAACTGTCGGACCCGCGCGAGGCACCGGCCGCGGCCCTGCCGCGCGTGCACCCGCGGACCGAGCACCGCGCGATCGAAGGTCGCATCCTGCTCGCGGAGGACGGTGCCGACAACCGTCGACTCGTGTCGCTCGTGCTCGAGCGGGCGGGCCTCGAGGTGGAGTGCGCCGCGAACGGGCGCGAAGCGGTCGACGACTTCCTCGCGGCGCGCGAGGAGGGACGACCGTTCGACCTCGTCCTGATGGACGTCTCGATGCCCGTGCTCGACGGGTACTCTGCGACGCGCGAGCTGCGCGCGGCAGGGGTGGGGACGCCGATCCTCGCGCTGACCGCGAACGCGCTCGAGGACGAACGCGAACGCGCGAAGGAGGCGGGATGCGACGAGCACTGCACGAAACCGATCCATCGCGAGACGCTGCTCGCGGCGGTCGAACACTGGATCTCCGTCGGGCGTCGACGCGCGTCGTTGCGCTGATCGCGGCGGTCCTCGCACCGGCCTGCACCTCGATGGCGTCCGCGGACCGCCCCTCCGAGCGCGCAGCGGTCGAACGCCGGCTCGACACGCTGCACGGTGCCGCGTCGCGTGCGGACGGTGCGGCCTACTTCGACTGCTTCACGCCGGACGCCGTCTTCGTCGGGACCGACGCGACGGAGCGCTGGACGCTCGACGCGTTCCGCGCCTACGCCGAGCCCTACTTCAAGCAGGGCCGCGGCTGGACCTACACGCCGGAGGAGCGCCACGTCGCCTTCGACGCGACGGGCCGGACCGCCTGGTTCGACGAGCGCCTCGCGAACGCGAAGTACGGGGAGTGCCGCGGGAGCGGGGTCCTCGTGAAGAGCGGCGGCGAGTGGCGCGTCGCGCAGTACGTGTTGAGTTTCGCGATCCCGAACGAGAGCGCGGAGCGCGTCGTCGAGGTCGTGCGCGAGGGGCGTTGATCCACGCCCCCATGTCGAGGCGCCGCGCGGGGAACGCGACACGCGACTTTCGGTCGCGTGGGGGCCACGAACACGCGACCTTCGGTCGCGTGGGGGCCACGAACACGCGACCTTCGGTCGCGTGGGAATCGAAACACGCGACCTCGGTCGCGTGGGAATCGAAACACGAAGAACGCGAAGAACCGGAAGGCGCCGCCTTCGGCGGCGGACGACACGGAAGGACGCAGGGACCCGCGGGGCGCGTGCGCTCCGTGGGTCCCTGCGTCCGCGCCGCGCAGCGCGCCTTCGTGTTCTTCGTGTCCTTTCCTGTCGTTCCCTTCGTGTTGAAACTGCGTGGTCATCGGCGCCGCAGGCGCCGAGCGCAGCACTCGCGCTCCGCTCGAGGCGCGGCGCGGCCTACCGGCCGCGCAGGACGCTCACAGGGAGGCACAGAGGACACAGAGGCCACGACGAAGTGCGAGGGCGGCGGACCACGCTGCACGTGTCCCGACTCCCGACTCTGCGCCGCCGAAGGCGGCGCCGCGTGGTCTCTGTGTCCTCTGTGCCTCCCTGTGATCTGCGTGGTCTTCGGCGCCGCAGGCGCCGAGCGCAGCGCCCGGGGACGCGAACGGCCCGGCACACCTGCGTGTACCGGGCCGTCGCCGTGCCTTCCGCTCCGGGGCGGAACGGCTTGGATCAGAAGATGCGACCGATGTTCGTCGTCACACCCGCGACGATCGCGAAGTCCTGCGCATCGTCGTTGAGACCGACCTGCACACCGATGTCGAACAGCAGGCTGTCCGTGACCGTGTACAGCAGCGAACCGTTCGCGGTCAGCGGCTCGACACCCGCCTCCGGGTAGTACGTGCTCGCGAGCTCGACCACACCGTTCCAGCGGTCCATCAGCGGCATGTAGCCGGCGACGGCCAGCGTGTGCTGCACGTCGAGGTTCCCGGCCTCCGCCGTTCCGATGAGGCCGAGCCGGTAGTACCACGACGTCAACAGGTCGCCGAAGTGGCGGTCGAGCGTGAAGCCGGTGTACAGGTTCGTGTAGCCGCTCGAGATGGCCGGGTCGTCGTCGCCGATCGGGATCGAGGTCGCGATCTCGAGCGCGGTCGCCGGGAAGTCCTTGCTCTCGTCGAGGAGTCGCTGACGGAAGCCGACCGTCAGGTCGCCGGGGCCGCTCGGGTCGGGACCGGGCGCGTCGACCGTGACGTACGGGACGTGCGACACGAACAGTTCCGAGCTCTCCGACAGACCGAACCGGATCGTCGCCGCGGTGTCGACGCGGTCCGACGGGTCGAAGGCGACGCCCGCCTCGATCTCGGCCGTGCCGAAGGCGGCGGTCTGGGTCGTGTTGCCGACCGTCGGGCGTTGCGGCGTCACCTTGGCTCGGTGCGTGCCGATGCCGGTGCTCGCGCAACCGGCGAGCAGGAGGAGGGAGGGAGCGAGGACGAGACTCTGGCGGATTCGAGACATGATCGAGTGGGGGCTCGTCCCGCGTGTCGCGCGGGGAGCGGCCGGCCGGGCGTGATACCACGCTCGCGGTCGCCGCTCAAAGCACCGGGTGCTCCGCGCGCGCTCCTCCAACCCACGGATGCGAGTTCGAAGCGCTCGCGCGTCGTCGACGCTCGACGGCGGAGCGCCGCGCGAGCGGGGACGGAGGCGGTCCGGGGGACGGCGGAACACGACGTTCGCTCGGGTCGACCGCGGCGGCGAGCCTTCGAGGCCCGCCCGCGCGGACCCTCCGGCGGGCTCCGCGTCGCCCGGAACCCGGCCGACGGACGCGGCGGCGGCGCGCACGAACGCCGGGAGCGCGCGTCCCCCCCGCCCTCGACCCGATACACTTCCCGCGACGATGTCTCCCCCCCCCGAAGGACACGCGCACGAGGCCCCGGCGGCCCCGTCGAGCGCGACGACGGCATCCGGCGGCGAGGCCGGCGCGGGAGCGGCCAGGCGCCAGACGGCGCTCATGCGCCGGCTCGCGAAGATCAAGGACCACGCGGACTACCCCGCCGCCATGGCGCACGTCCCGCCCAGCGAGGAGGACCTCGAGCGGGCGGCGACGATGCTGAGGCGCGGCGTGATCGCCACCGCCCTCGGCGTCGCCTTCGTCCTCCTCGGCGTCGCGGACGTCGTCGGGAGCGTGTGGTCGCTCGTCGTCGCGATCCCGGCGATCGCGGCCGGCGGCCACTGGATCTTCCACGGCTGGCGCGTGCGCTCGAAGACGCTCGAGAAGCCGCTCGTGCGCGCCTGCGCGCTCGTCGCGGACCGCCGCTCGGAGACCGCGCCGACCTGGCTCGGCGGACGCACCGTCTACTACTTCCAGCTCCAGCTCGAGGACGGCACCGGCGGCGAGTACCGCTACCCGGGCCGCGGCACCCAGGACGACCTGCTCGTCAAGGGCCTCACCGGCGTCGCGTTCCTGCGCGGCGACACGCTGATCGCCTGGAAGAACATCCGGGTCTGAGCCGGGTCGCAGGGACTCGAAGCGGCAGGGCCGCGTACCGTCGATCCGGTGCGCGGCCCTGCTGCGTCGTCGGGGCGAGCGTTCGCGCGCGACGACTCACTCGAGCATCGACGCGGCCGCGGGGTCGAGGAGCAGCTCGACGTCCTTGTGGCCGAGCAACAGCGTGATCGGCTCGTTCGGGTCGGGGTCCGGCACCATCGCGCGGTCGACGACCTCGGCCATGTGCTCGCCGAACGCGAACACGCGGATGCGGTGCGCACTGCGCATCGAGCCGATGCCCATCGACACCGCGCGCTCCGGCACCTCGATGTCGCCGTGCCAGCGCGAGAGTTCCTCGCGCGTCGCGTCGGAGAGCGTCACGGCGCCTGTGCGCGAACTCGCCTTGGCGCCGGGCTCGTGCAGTCCGAGGCGCCCCGTCGCACCCGCGCCGACGAGCAGCACGTCGACCGGGCCCGCGCGCCGCAGCCGCTCCTCGAAGTCGGCGCACTCCGCCTCGAGCGCCTCGCCCTCGAGGCGCGCGTCGAGTTCGCGGCGGTGCTCGGCCAGCGCGCCCCACTTCGAGTAGAAGGCGTCGGTCATCCAACCGGACAGCGAGCCCGGCTCGCCCGGACCCTTGCCCGCGATCTCCGCGAGGCCGAAGCAGCGCACGCCGGAGACCGGCAGGCCGCCCTTCTCCTCGACGCCGCTCATCTGGCGGATCTTGTCGAGCGCGGGCAGCACGGGCGCACCGCTCGAGAACGCGAGGCACGCGTCGCCGCGCTGGTACTTCTTCGTGCGGATCCAGTTCGCCATCTCGCGGGCGACGGACTCCATCGCCTCGGCGGCGTCGTCGAACACGAAGGTCTTGAGGGGGAGGAACTCGAGCTCGCGCTTCACGGGGGGCTCTTCGCGGAGTGCAGGGGAACGGGCTGGGGGCGCGCGACATGGTAGCCCCACCGGCCCCCTGCCGAGCCGCGCGCGCCCCGGGACTGCTACCGTTCGAGCGTGACGCCCTTCGGCACGTCCCGTCGCTCGATCGCGCTCGCCGCCCTGTTCGCGGCGCCGGTCCTCCTCGTCGGAGCGTTCGGACTCGCCGGACTCGAGAACGACGCGCAGCGCGCGCGGAGCCGGTACCTCGAGCAGGCCGGCGTCCTCGCGCGCGCGGGCGTCGACGCGCTGGCGGAGACCGTCGCCGACCTCGGCGAGGTGCCGGGAGCGACGGAGGTCCGCGCGTCGAGCGACGGCGCGCTGCTCCTCGACCTCCCGGTGCATCCCCGCGCCGACGCCGTCGACCTCCAGGTCTGCGAGGTGGCGTCGCGCGAGGTCGACGCGCTCGACCGCGAGGGACGCACGGCCGAGGCCGACGCGCGGCTCGAGGAGCTCGCGCAGCGCGGGGACCGCGCGGTCGTCGCCGCGTTCGCGACGACGTGGATCGCCGCGCGGGAGCGTGCGCGCGGCGACGAGGACGCGGCGCGCCGTGCCCTGGAACGGGTCGTGACGGAGATGGAGGGTGCGCGCGACGAGCGCGGGCTGTCGTACGCGCTCGCGGCGCGCGCCACGCTGGCGGAGCTCGACGGCGATCCGCCGGACGTGCTCGACGCGCTGCACCGGGACCTCCTCGCGGACCGCGGCGGCGCGAACGACACCGCGACGACGGCGCTCGCCGACCGCGTCGCGCAGCGCATCGTCGCGAAGGAGCCGACGCGCGCGCGGGAACTGCGCGAGCGGCGCGCGGCGAGCGACGCGCCGCTCGCGCTCACGGCGAGCTGGTCGCTCGGTGTCTCGGACTGGCTCGCGCGCGGCGCGCCCGGCGGCTCGGCCGTCTTCGACCTCGTGTCGGTCGCGCCGGGCGGCGAGGGCGCGGGACGCCTGCTCGTCGCCGCGGCGCGCGACGACGAGGGCTTCGCGTGCACGGTCGCCCCGCTGCGCGCCGTCGCGTCGCGCGCGACGGAGCGTCTCGACGTCGAGGGCTGGCGCGCACTCGGCTTCGCGCCCGTGTTCCTCGGCGACGACGGCGGCGTGCTCGCGGGAGTGGACGCGCGCGACGACGGATCGAGCGAGACGCGCTCGCCCGACCCCGAGCGCAGCGCGACGCGCCGCGGTCCCACGCCGCTCGAGGAGGTCGCGGTCGTCGCGCGCGGTGTCGACCTCGAGGGCTTCCTCGCGGGCGAACGCGCGCGCCTGCGCGTGCTCGCGTCGTTCGGCGCGGCGGCGCTCCTGGCGTCGCTCGCGGCCGCGTTCGCGATCGTGCGCGGCGTGCGCCGCGAGCAGGTCCGCGCGCGCGAGCGCGAGGGCTTCGTCGCGGCGGTGACGCACGAGCTGAAGGCGCCGTTGGCCTCGATCCGGCTGCTCGCGGAGCTCCTCGAGGGCGGCGACGTCGACGCCGAGCGCGTGAAGGACTTCGGCCGCCGCACCGTGCGCGAGTCCGACCGCCTGGCGCGCCTCGTCGACTCCGTGCTGCGCTTCGCGCGGGCGCGGGAGGGTCGCGACGCGCCGGTCGAGGCGCACGATCTCGTCGGAGCCGTGCGCGCCGCGGTCGAGGCGACGCGGCCGCTGGCGACCGACCGCGGCTTCGACGTGCGGCTCGCGATGCCGAGCGAGGAGCCGGACGACGCGCTCGCCGTCCGCTGCGACCGCGACGCCATCGTGTCGGCGATCTCCGAGCTGATCGACAACGCGACGAAGTACGGCGCGCCGGAGCGCGGCGTCGACGTCGCGCTCCGGAGCGACGGCGCTCGTGCCCTGGTCGAGGTCGCCGACGGCGGACCGGGCGTGCCCGAGGCCGAGCGCGAACGCGTCTTCGAACCCTTCCGCCGCCTCGGCGACGAACTCGTGCGCGAGCGCGCCGGCATCGGTCTCGGTCTCGCGCTGGTGCGCGCCGTCGCCGAGTCGTGCGGCGGTGGCGCGACGTGTTCGGCCCGCGAGGGCGGCGGCTCGGTCTTCACGCTCGAGCTCCCGCTCGCCACCATCGACGCCGCGAGGAACGGGCGATGACGAAGCGACGCATCCTGGTGGTCGAGGACGAGGAGTCGATGGCGACGGGCCTGGACTACGCGCTCCGCAGGGAGGGCTACGACGTCGAGGTCGCGCGCGACGGAGCCGAGGCGCTGGCGCGGCTCGCTGCGAGCGCGCCGGACCTCGTGCTGCTCGACGTGATGCTGCCGAAGCGTTCGGGCTTCGACGTGCTGCAGTCGCTGCGCCGCGACGGTCGCGCGCTGCCCGTCGTCCTGCTCACGGCGAAGGACCAGGAGGCCGACGTCGTGAAGGGTTTCGACCTCGGCGCCGACGACTACGTGACGAAGCCGTTCGGGCTGGCGGAGCTGCTCGCGCGCGTCCGCGCGCGTCTCCGGACGAAGGAGCAGGACGCGGCGACGCCCGACGCGATCGAGATCGGTCCCGCGCGCGTCGACCTGCGCGCGATGCGCGTGCGTCTCGGCGAGCGCGAGCACGAGCTCTCGCTGCGCGAGTGCGACATGCTGCGACTGCTGTGGCGCGAGCGCGGCGTCCCGGTCTCGCGCGAGCGCTTCCTCGACGAGGTCTGGGGCCACGACGCGTTCCCGACGACGCGCACCGTCGACCAGCACGTGGTCAAGCTGCGCCAGAAGATCGAGGCCGCTCCGTCGCGCCCGAAGCACCTCCTGACCGCGCACGGCGTGGGCTACCGGCTCGAGGTGTGAGGTCGGTGCGCGGCCCGCTCGGGGCACGCCGCGGGCTCGATTCACATCTTTTGACGTTCACGCTCTTTGACACCGCGCGGCGCGGGTCGTGACAAGAAAGGAGCCGAACGGACGTCCCATGGCACGAGCGCGGAGGTGTTCCGCGCACGGTCCCACGAAGACGGCCCGAGGAGAGAGAGACATGAAGCACACGACGTTCGCCGCCGCGTTCGCGGCCCTCGTGCTCGCCGCCGGCGCGGCCGGCGCGCAGGACGAGCCGCCCCGCACGCCCCAGGAGATCCTCGAGCACGCGCACTGGCTCGAGCAGCACGAACACGACCTCGCCGCCGCCGCGACCGAGTTCTCGGCCGCGGTCGAGGCCGCCGTCGCCGCGGGCGAGGACAAGGTCGCCGAAGCCGCGAAGGACGGCCTGTCGAAGGTGCGCGTGCGGCTCGGGCAGGAGCCGGCGCCGGCGCAGGACGAGTGGCCGAAGGGGCTGCTCGACACGCTGGTCGCGAGCCTGGCGAACGGCGTCGGCACCCAGTGGGGCGACCAGTGCATCGACGACATGAAGCTCTACGGGGACCGCGTCGTCCCGCTCATGATCGACTGGATCGGGCGCACCAAGGAGGAACAGGTCGTCGTCGGGAACGTGCACGTCTTCGCGAACCCGAAGCTCGCGGCGCGCGTGCTCGGGAAGTTCGACACGAAGGAGGCGCGCGAGGCGTTGGTCCGGGCGTACGCGTCGCCCGACCCGCTCTTCCGGCGCATGGTCGTCGAGAACGCGAACCGATTGCACGGCGAGCTCTTCGTCCTCGCGCTCGACGACCAGGTCGAGTCGATCGCGCAGCTCGCGCTGGGCCGCCTGCTCGCCGTCCGCGACGCGAGGTACACGTCCGTCGTCGAGAGGTACGCGCGGCAGGGCGACGACGACGCCATGACCTGGCTGTGCGACCTGGCGCCGTTCACCGCGTTCCGGCTGCTGTCGGAGGGCGTGCGCGACGAGCGCGAGCGCATGAACGTCCGGCGGAAGATCTCCGGATCGAGCTACTGGAGGACGGCCGAGCCGGAGGACGTGGTCGCGCTGATCGAACTCGCGCGTGCCAACGAGGACGAAGACCTCGTCGACACCCTGACGAGTTGCTTCATGAACGTCCTGGTCCGCAACGAGACGCCGCGGGAGGTGCGCGAGGCCTACGCTCGGGACGCCGGGAAGCTCACGAAGCCCTACGCTGCACTCGCGATCCGCCATCTGCCGCCCGACCTCAAGCAGGTTGCGATCTCGGCGTACCTCGCCGGCACCAAAGCGCAGCTGGAGCGGGACGCCTCTATCAACTTGATGAACGATCTGCGCAGCCTCGACGCCGTCGGGCACGCCGTGTCTGTCGAGTGGTACCACAGCGTCTACGCGGCTGCGGATCCGCGGTCGGACTGGTCGGGGGGCTCGAACCTGCAGTTCGCGATGGCCGCGTTCGGCCAGTTCGCCTCGACGGCCCTGGAGAGCGGCGATACCCAACAGTTGATCGACATCGTCGCCCACCTCGACGGAGTGCACCTCGAGCGACTCGCCGGAACCCTGGCGGGGATCGCAGGCAGGATCGTCGACGACGTCTCGATGAGTGATCTCGAACGGGGCTCGTTGCCTCGGAGCTATGCGACCCTCGGGGCTGCGATCCTCGCCGGCGCCGAGGCCTCGCCTTCGAAGGAACGCCCGGACCGCACCGCCGCGCTGATGCTCCTGTGGGGCTCTGGTGTCGAGGGCGTCCTCGATCGAACTCTTGCGTTCGACAGCTACGGGGGCAGTGATCAGTCGATCGTCAGGCAGATCATCTGGAAGTCGCTGGAGGAGGACCGGGAGGCGGTACTCGAGAAGCTGCTCGTCGCGATTGCACCAACCACGGAGAACCCGTACGTGCCGTGCGCTTCGGTCGTCGCGGACGCCCTGATGATGACGTCGACCGAGCGCGCGGTGGAGCATGCCGTCGCCATCTTCGGGTCCGGCGCCAGCAGCATCATCAAGCAATGGTGCTATCGCACGCTCTGCGAGCGCCACGACAGCGAGGCTATCCTCCCCACGCTGCTCGAGCTCTACCCGCAACTCCCGCCCGACGCGTTCCTCGCTCGGCGGCTCGCCTTCGACCGCTTCGGCAAGTACCTCTACGAGCCGGCGATCGACATCCTCGGCGACGCCCTGCGCTCGTCGAACATCGACCTGCGCAGCGCGGCGCAGTCCGCCTTCGAGGCCTTCCGCCGCCAGCGCGAGGCCGTCGAGGAGTTCGAGGCCTGGCGCCGCCAGGGTCAGGAGCAGCGCGCGACGGTCGACGCGCTCGTGGCGCAGCTCGACAGTTCGGACCGCGCGGTCGTGGTCGGCGCCGTGAAGGCGCTCGGCGCGATCCGAGCGGCGAGCGCGCTGCCGAAACTGGTCGCGCTGCTCGGCCGGAACGACGCCGAGTTGACCGCCGCGGTGGACGACGCGATCGCGCGGATGGGTGAGTGACCTGAGCGGGGTCTTCCCGCTCGCTCTCGTCGGAGCGCGCTCCCCGCTCGCCTTCTTCGAGGCGCGCTTCCCGCGCGCCTTCTTCGAGGCGCGCTCTCCGCCCGCCTTCTTCTTCGTCGCGCGTTTCTTGCCGCGCGGCGCCGCCGGGATCTCCGCCTCGCTGCCCGCCGCCTTCCAACCGGCCGGCGGCTCGGTCGCGGCGAGCTCGTAGAAGAAGCGCGAGGGGTGGCACGGCGTCATGCCGCCGCCGCGCGGGCGCTGCGTGCACCAGCTCACGGTCAGGCGGTCCTGCGCGCGCGTGATGCCGACGTACGCGAGTCGACGCTCCTCCTCCACCGTGTCGTCGGCGACGGCGCGCGCGTGCGGGAGGATGCCCTCCTCGAAACCGACGAGGAACACCTCGCGGAACTCGAGCCCCTTGGCGGAGTGCAGCGTCATGAGGTGCACGACGTCGCGTTCGCCGGGCTCCTTGTCGTCGTCGCCGGAGTCGAGCGCGAGCTGCTGGAGGAAGCGCCGCAGGCTGGGCTTCTTGCGCCGGCGGCTGTGGTCGTCGGCGAGCTTGATCAGGTCCTCGACGGCGCCCCAGCGCTGCGTGCGCGTCAGGTCGTCGGGGTAGTTGCGGTCGATCTCGGAGCGGTAGCCCACGCGCTCCACCAGTTCGCGCACGGCCTCGCCGAGGTGTTCGTCGCGCACGCCTCGCTCCCACTCCGCGAGCGTCTCGACGAGGGCTCGGCCCGCGCGCGCCGCGGCCTCCGGCACGCCCTCGACGCCGTCGAGGAAGGCCTGCTGCACGCTCTTCCCGCGCGCACCGGCCGACACCTTCTGGAGCGACGCGTCGCCGATGCCGCGCGTCGGGCGGTTCGCGATGCGCAGGAAGCTGACGTCGTCGTCCGTGTTCGCGGCGGCGCGCAGGTAGGCGAGGACGTCGCGGATCTCCTTGCGATCGAAGAACGACGGTCCGCCGACGAGCACGTACGGGATGCCGCGCAGGCGCAGTTGGCCCTCGAACACGCGCGGCTGCTGCGACGTGCGGAAGAGGATCGCGAAGTCGCGGTAGGAGAGCTCCGCGTACTGCATGCGCTCCTTGATGCGGTGGCAGACCGTGTCGGCCTCGGTCGCGTCGTCCGGCGCCGCGAAGGCCTCGAGCGGCGCGCCGTCGCCGCGCGCCGCACGCATCGTCTTGTCGTGCCGCACCGGGTTGTTGCGGATCACCCGGTTCGCGCACTCGAGGACCTGGTGCGTCGAGCGGTAGTTCGTCTCGAGCTTGACGATCTTCGCGCCGGGGTAGTCCGTCTCGAACTGCAGGATCTTCTCGACGCGCGCGCCGCGCCAGCCGTAGATCGACTGGTCGTCGTCCCCGACCGCGCAGATGTTCCCGTCGACGTCGGTGAGCTGTCGCAGCAGCTCGTACTGCGCCGCGTTCGTGTCCTGGTACTCGTCGACCATGACGTAGCGCAGTTGCGAGCGCAGCATGTCGCGCAGCGAGTCGTTCTCGCGCAGCAGCCGCACGCCGCCGATCAGGAGGTCGTCGAAGTCGAGCAGGCGCGAGCGCAGCAGCCAGGCCTCGTACTCCGCGTAGATCTCGGCGAGCAGCTCCTCGTCGTCGTCGCGCGCGCGCTCCGCCGCCTCGGCGGGCGTGACGAGGTCGTTCTTGAGCAGCCCGATGCGGCCGTGGAACGCGCGGACCAGGCTGTTCGCGTTGGCGACGCCGCGATCGCGCATGACCTGTCGCAGGCCCGACGCCTGGTCGCCCGCGTCGGCGAGCGCGAAGCGTTCGCCGCGCCCGAGCAGCGGGAAGTGCTCGCGCAGGAGCTCGAGGCAGAACGCGTGGAAGGTGGAGAGCGTGACGTCGGCGCCGATCGGGCCCGCGAGCTTCTTCACCCGCTCCTGCATCTCGGTCGCGGCCTTGTTCGTGAAGGTGACGCCGAGGATCGAGCGCGGGTGCACGCCGCGCCCCAGGAGGAACGCCGTCCGAACCGTGATGACGCGCGTCTTGCCCGAACCCGCACCCGCGAGCACGAGAAGCGGCCCCTCGGTGGTGAGGACCGCCTCGCGCTGCTCGTCGTTGAGCGACTCGATCGCGTGGCGGAGTTCGGCGGGGGGCTTCGCGAACATGGGGCGACGAACGATACCGGCCGTCCCCCTCCCCGTCCCGCGCGAAGTCGTGGATGATCTCGCCATGAGAACCACCCGCTCCGCGTCGCTCGTGCTGGCGACGTTCGTCGCGCTCGCGCAAGTCCCGTTCACCACGTCGCTCGACGCGCAGGAGAGCGGCTACCGACTCCCGCCGAAGGAGATCGTCGACGTCCTCGACGCGAAGCCGACGCCGTCCGTCGACTTCTCGCCGGACGGCAAGCGCTTCCTTCTCGTCGAGCGACCGGCGATGCCGTCGATCGCCGAGGTCGCCGCACCGTGGGAAGGACTCGCGGGCATGCGCATCGATCCCGAGCTGTTCTCGCGCCGCATCCTGTCCTTCGCGACCGCGATCTCCGTGCGCACCGTGTCGGACGCGAAGCCCAAGCCGCTCGCGCTCCCGGAAGGTGCGCGCATCGCACAGTGGCGCTGGTCGCCGAAGGGCGATCGCATCGCGCTCACGCTCGCGGGCGAGGGCGGACTCGAGCTGTGGATCGCCGACGCGGAGAGCGGCGCGTGCCGGAAGCTCGCCTCGCACGTGAACGCCGTGCTCGGCACGCCCTTCGGCTTCGTCGGCGACGGCTCGACGATGTGGGTGCGTCTCGTGCCGGACGGCGCGAAGGCCCCCGCGCCGAACCGCGTGCCGAAGGGACCCGCGATCCAGGAGACGTCGGGCTCGAGCGCACCGCTGCGCACGATCCAGGACCTGCTCGACGACCCCGAGTCGGAGGACCTGTTCGAGTTCCTGGCGACGAGCCGTTTCGCCTGGGTCGACGTCGAGACCGGCACGGTGCGGAAGGTCGGCGAGCCCGGCATGTACCTCGAGACGACGCCGTCGCCCGACGGCCGTTTCGTGCTCGTGCAGGCGATGCAGCGGCCGTTCTCGTACGTGCTCGCGTACTACGACTTCCCGCGGCGCGTCGAGGTGTGGAAGGCGTCGGGCGAGGTCGAGCGCTTCGTGCGCGAGGTGCCGCTCGGCGACGACGTGCCGATGGAGGGCGTCGAGACGGGGCCGCGCAACTTCCAGTGGCGCGCGACGGCGCCGTCGACCCTGGTGTGGGCCGAGGCGCAGGACGGTGGCGACCCGAGTCGGCCCGCGGAGCTGCGCGACATCTGGTTCGCGCACGTCGAGGGCACGCAGGCACCGCCGTTCGAACTCGCGCGGCTCGAGGAACGCGCGCGCGGCATCGAGTGGCTCGGCGCGAGCGAACGCTCCTCGCGAGCGAGTACGACCGCGACCGGCGCTGGATGCGCACCTGGCTCTACACGCTCGGTGCGAGGGACGCGAAGCCGATCCTCGTCGAGGACCGCAGCCGCAACGACCGCTACGGCGATCCGGGTCGGCTCGTCACGACTGAACGAGTACGGCGAGAGCGTGGTGTACGAGCGCGACGGTCTCGTGCTGCGCGCAGGTCCGGTCACTCGCCGGAGGGACCGCGTCCCTTCGTCGCGCGCGTCGCGCTGGCGACGGGCGAGACCGAGGTGCTGTGGCGCTCGGAGGAGGACAAGTACCAGAGCTTCGTCCAGCTCCTGTGGGAGGACCCCGTGCGGACCGCGTTCGCCGTGGCGAGCGAGAGCCCGACCGAGCCGACGAACTACTTCCTGTGCGACGCGGGCACGGGCTCGACGATCGGGCTGACGAACTTCGAGGACCCGACGCCGCAGATCCGCGGCATCTCGCAGGAGCTGCTGACGTACGAGCGCGCGGACGGCGTGCCGCTGTCGGGGACGCTGTACCTGCCGGCGAACTACGAGGAGGGCACGAAGCTGCCGCTCGTCGTGTGGGCGTACCCGCTCGAGTACAACGACGTCTCGACGGCGGGTCAGGTCACGAACTCGACGAGCCGCGCCCTGCGCATGCGAGGGCCGACGCATCTCGCGTTGCTCCTGGCGGGGTACGCCGTGCTCGACAACGCGACCATGCCGATCGTCGGCGATCCGGAGACGATGAACGACACGTTCATCGAGCAGATCGTCGCGGCGTCGCAGGCGGCGATCGACGCCTGTGTCGAGCGCGGCGTCTGCGACGCGGACCACGTGGTGGTCGGCGGGCACAGCTACGGCGCCTTCATGACGGCGAACCTGCTCGCGCACTGCGACCTGTTCCGCGCCGGCATCGCGCGCAGCAGGGCGTACAACCGCTCCCTGACGCCGTTCGGGTTCCAGAGCGAGCGGCGGACGATCTGGGAGGCGCGCGACGCGTACATCGAGCTGTCGCCGTTCTTCGTCGCGGACCGGATCGACGAGCCGCTGCTGATGATCCACGGGGAGATGGACGACAACTCGGGGACCTACCCGATCCAGTCGGAGCGGCTCTTCGCCGCGATCAAGGGCAACGGCGGTTCGGCGCGTCTCGTGTTCCTCCCGCCGAGGCGCACGGCTACGCCGCGCGCGAGTCGGTCCTCCACGTGGTCGCCGAGATGCTCGATTGGTGCGAGCGCTTCGTGCGTCCCGACCGGGAGGCGAAGCCCGTGGAGGCGTCGGCCGGGAAGTAGTCGACAACACCGATGCCTGGCGCGGCCCGCCGGCCGCGCGGGGAACGCAGCGCGCCGCTTCGCGGCGCGCAGGTGATCCTGAGGGAGTCACAGAGGACACAGAGACCACGACGGACGGCGCGCGGTCGGAGAACCGCGGGGCATGCCTCCGGTCGCGACGTCCCGCGCCGCCCTTGGGCGGCGCCGCGTGTCTCTGTGTCCTCTGTGCCTCCCTGTGAATCGTGTGGTCCTCGGCGCCGAAGGCGCCGGCGCAACACCTCGCGCGTGCTACGAGGCGGAGCGCGGCCTACCGGCCGCGCGGGAGAACGCAGCGCGCCGCTTCGCGCCGCGCGGAGAACGCAGCGCGCCGCTTCGCGCCGCGCGGGGAACGCAGCGCGCCGCTTCGCGCCGCGCGGGATCGAAACACGAAGCACACGAAAGAACACGAAGGCCGCCTTCGGCGGCGGACCACACGGAAGGAACGCAGGGACCCGCGGGGCGCATCGCGCCCCGCGGGTCCCTGTGTTCCAGCGCCGCGAAGCGGCGCCTTCGTGCTCTTCGTGTCCTTCTGCCGTTCCCTTCGTGTTTCCTGTGTGGACTTCGGCGCCGAAGGCGCCGAGCGCGCCACCTCGCCCGATCCGCAGACCCGTCAGTCCAGTCGAACCCGCACCTTCTTCTCGTCCCCCCCTTCACACTCACGGTCCGCGCGTGCTCGCTCCCGTCGGCTCGGCGCACGACCACGGTGTACTTCCGTCGGGGACGGGGCCGACGCGCTGCTCGCCGGGGTCGAGACCGTCGCCGAGGCGATCCATGATCTCGGCGAGACCGAGCATGCCGGACACCACACGGTCGTCGCGGTCGCGCACGGTGATGCGCAGCTCCTCCTCCGGGTCGACCTCCCCGGTCGCCGAGACGAGCAGGTAGTTGCCGACGACGAGCGTCAGCACGACGTCGCCCTGCTCCTCGCCGCCGACGCGCACGCTCGCGCTCTCGTCGCTCACGAGCGAGCCCTTCCGCGCCGAGACCGTGTAGCTCCCCGGCGCGAGCCCCGGGTACGTGAAGCGTCCCCCTCCGTCCGTCGTCACGAGCGAGAGCCGTTCGAGCAACGACCCGTCGTCACCGCGCACGAAGATCGCCGCACCCGCGACGGGCGAACCGTTCGGTTCGAGCACACGGCCCGCGATGCGCGCGGGCTCCTCCAGATGGAAGTCGACGCCGTCGACGCGCTCTCCGTCCCCCACGACGACGCCGCGGCGCACGACGCGCCCGCCCTTGCTGTCGCCGCCGAGCAGCCCCGCGAGCGGCACGCCGCCCGCCGCGACCGAGTACGTCCCGCCGCGCAGGTACTCCACCTCGTAGAAGCCGTCCGCGTCGGTGCTCGCCTCGACGTAGCCGCCGCCCATGAACGTCCCGAGCGCCACGCCGTCGTCGACGTTGACGGTGATGCGACAGTCGGCGAGCGGCTCGCCGTCCGCACCGCGCACGCGACCCGCGACGGAGCCGCCGGGGAGTTCGAGCTCGAGGGTCCAGCTGGTGCTCCCCGACGGGACCGTCTCGTGGAACTCCACGCTGTTCTGCTGACCGGCGCTTCCCACCCGCTGCACGGTGACGAGGTAGTCGCCCGCGCGGTCGAGCCGCGTCGCGAAGGCGCCGTCCGCGTCGGTGGAGACGAGCTTGAGCTGCCCGACCGCCGCACCGCCGCCGACGCCCTGCGGCACCATCGAGACGAGGATGCCCTCCACCGGACGACCGGCGTGCGTGACGCGTCCCGTGACGTCGACCGGTTCCGGCGGTGCCTCGCCCAGCACGACGTGCGTCTCCTCGCCGTCGACGACGTCGACCATCGCGACCTTCATGCCGCCGACGAGCGCCGCCATCCCGCCGGCGTTCCCCTCGTCCCCCATCACGTTGCGCATCGCGATCACCTGCCACTTCCCGGCGGCGAGTCGCTCCACCTCGAACTCGCCGTCGCCGTCCGTGACGGTGAGGTGCTGCATCCTCGAGTCGGGGAGGTCCTGGACGGTGACGAGCCGCCCCGGTGACGGCGCTCCGTCGTCGTCGAAGACGACTCCGGTGATGGTGCCGCCGACGCGCAGGACGAGCACGACGTCGGCGGTGACGGCGCCCGACACGACGTCGACGGCCGTCGTCTCGCTCGGCGCGAACCCGAGCGCCGCGGCGACGAGCGTGTAGGTGCCCGTGTCGAGGTCGACGAACACGAACTCGCCCCCCACCGTCGTCACCGCGCTCGGGACGCGGCCCGACTCCGCAGCGTCGACGCGCTCCTTCAGCGGGAGCACGAGCGAGACGACGGCGCCGACCACCGGTGTTCCGTGGGCGTCGACGACGCGACCCTCGACGCGCGCGGCGGGGAGGAGCGCGACGACGAACGGCTCGCTCCCCTCGGGTCGCGGCATCGCGATCGATGCGACCGGACTCGGCGCGCGACCGGGCGCGGCGACGAAGAGGTCCCACGTCCCGGGGTCGAGCCCCGTGAGGACGAACGTCCCGTCGTCCGCGTGGTAGGTCTGCTCGACGCGCTTCGCCCCGATGCCGAGCATCGCGCCGCTGCCCTGCAGCGTCGCGCGCACGGTGAAGTCGGCGATCGGTTCGCCGCCCTCCGCGGAGACGACGGTCCCTGCGAGCTCGAGCAACCGCGCCAGTTCGATCTCGACGTCGACCGTCCCCGCCTCGACCTTCGTCGCGACCGCCGCCCACCCTCCGGCGTGCGCGCCCTCCTCGAACTCGCCCGCGGCCTGGAGGCGGAACAGGCTCGGCGTCACGCCCGCGAGCGTGAAACGCCCGCCGGCGTCGCTCGTCGCCGACGCGCCGCGCACGTCGCCCGCCGTCATGGCGTCGACTCCCGTCAGTTGGGAGAGGTCGACGCTGGCGACGACCTCGACGCCTTCCGCGGGCTCGCCGTCCGGGAACACGACGCGCCCTTCGATCGACGCGCCGCGCGCGACCTCGAGGACGAGTCCCTCGACGACCGCTCCGTCCTCGAGCACGGGCTCGACGGAGAGCCGCGACTCGGCGAAGCCCGACGGACGGGCGACGAGGTCGACGCGCCCCGCGGCGACGTGCTCGAGCACGAACGCGCCGTCGTCGCCCGCGGTCGCCGAGCGGATCGGGCCCGACGCGTCGCCGAGTCGACCGCGGAAGCGCGCGGTCACCACCGCACCCGGGAACGCCGCACCGCGTTCGTCGACGACGCGCCCGCGCAGGGTCGCGCCGGCGGGCAACGCGAGGTCGAGGCGCAGGTGTTCGCCCTGGCTCGGACGCACGCCGCGCCGCACGAACGCCGCGGACGCGTCGGGCGTGCACACGAGCTCGTAGCCGCCGATCGGCGGGACCGCGCGGAGCTCGAACGCGCCGTCGGGACCGGTCTCCGTCTCCTTCCGCTGCCCCACCACGTCGAGCACGCTCGTGTCGAGTCCCGACACGAGGTCGGGTCGCAGTTGGAGCGCGACGGCCTCGACGTCGGTCGACGCACCCGAGGGTGCGGACGGAGCCAGCGAGCCCGTGATCCAGGCGCCGAGCGCGGGCGCGAGCACGACCGGTGCGTCGCGATCCGCGCGTGTCGCGACGAGCGAGTAGACGTAGCGACCGAACACCGCGAGGTGGACCGGGCCGGCGTCCTCGGCGAGCTCGAGTTCGAAGCTCCCGTCGGCGGCGACTTCCGCGGTCGCGAGGACGCCGTCGGCACCGTCGACCTCGCCCCGGTGCGCGCGCGGCTCGAGCGGGACGAGCCGGGCGTAGCGCAACGGACCGCGCACGGCGAACACGATCGCGCGCTCGTCGGCCGGCGTGCCGCTCGGCAGGACGACGCGTCCCGTGAACGTCACGGCGGCGGTCGTCGCCGCGCCGACCTCCGTCGCGAGACCGTCCGTCGACGTCGCGTGTCGCGCTCCGTCGTCCGTTCCCTTCGCGCCGGCGAGGTCGACGTCGCGCGCGGCTCCCGACGTCGCCTCCGCGGTCCCGCCGTCGCCGAGGTTCGGACCGCTCCCGCGACCGTCGTCCTTCACGAGGAACCACACGAGGAGACCGACGAGGGCGGCGGCGACGAGAGCGAGGAGCGGACCTTTCTTCATGGGAGCGGTGCGCGGGCGGCGGAGCTGGAGCAGCGGAGCGCGGTGCGACTGCGGTGCTACGGCCCTCCGGGTCGCGCCATTCGATCGCTTCGGCTCGGCTCCGTCGAATCGACGGTGAGCGCGACGCGGGCTCGCCCCGGATCCTACGCCGACGCCGCGGCACCGGTGTTCGAGCGCTGCGCGGTCGCTACGATCCCGTGATGGACGCCCGCGAGATCGAGACCGTCGAGATCGAACCCCGCACCGCCGCGAACGCCGCCGTGATCTGGTTGCACGGCCTCGGCGCGGACGGCCACGACTTCGAGCCCGTCGTGCCCATGCTCGGCCTCGGGCGCGACGCCGCGGTGCGCTTCGTGTTCCCGCACGCTCCGGTGCGCCCCGTCACCATCAACATGGGGATGCCGATGCGCGCCTGGTACGACATCCGCGGCATGGACTTCCACGAGCGCGAGGACGAGGCCGGCATCCTCGACTCGACCGCGATCGTGGAGGACCTGATCGAGCGCGAGAACGAGCGCGGCGTCCCCACCGCGCGCATCGTCCTCGCCGGCTTCAGCCAGGGCGGCGCCATCGCGCTGCACGCCGGGCTGCGCCACCGCGAACGCCTGGCGGGCATCGTCGCGCTCTCGACCTACCTCGTGCGCGGTGCGTCGCTCGCCGAAGAGGCGGCGCCTGCGAACCGCGACGTGCCGATCCTCCAGGCGCACGGCACCTTCGACCCGATGGTCGTGTACGAGCGCGGCCGGTCCGCGCGCGAGGCGCTCGCCAAGGGCGGCTGGAGCGTCGAGTGGCACGAGTACCCCATGCAGCACCAGGTCTGTCAGGAGGAGCTCGAGGTGATCGGTGCGTTCCTGCGAGCGGTGGTCGGCTGAGGAGAGCCGGGGCGCGAGCCCGGCGCCGAAGCGGGCCTTCGGCGTCGCGTCGTCCTTCCGCACGAACGCCGGGTCTACGGGGACGACGACGGGTCGACGGCGCTGCTCGTGTCCTCGACGTTCGCCTCGGCTCCCGGCGGTCCGCCCGGCGTCGAGGTGTGACCGCGCACGATGCGCCAGGTGTCCGTCGCGTCGTCGTGTTCGAGGACCCACGTGAGGACGCCGCCGTAGCGCACGTCGTCGACGCCCGGACCCGAGAGTTCGGTGGTGAACGCCGCGCTCGCCGCGGCCGACTTGCGTGCGAGGACGACCACCTCGACGTCCTCGAGCTCCGTCGCGAAGCGGACCGAGCCGTACGACGCCATGGAGGCGAGCATCGCGTCGACCGACGCGTAGGCGAGCGCGCCGTCCGTGTACCAGCGCAACCGGTCGTCCTCGACGAAGGCGCGACGCACGGCGGGTTCGTCGCGTCGCTCGATCGCGGCGACGGCGGCGCGCACCGTGTTCTCGACGTCACTTTCGGCTCCCGCATCGCTCGCGCTCGAACGGCACGCCGAGGCGAGCGCGAGCACGACGACGGCGACGACCGCGCGGATCGCGACGGCACTCATCGCGCCCCCTCGACGAACTGCATGGCGCCGACCCGGTTGCCCTCGGTGTCCTCGAAGGTGACGAGCGTGCCCACCCCCTCGATCACGAAGGGCGGCATCGTGACGGTGCCGCCGTGCTCGGCGATCGCCGCGGCGACGGCGTGCACGTCGTCGACCGCGATCGAGCACTCGAAGCCGATCACGCCGGTGCCGGTCACCGGCTCGCGCCGTTCCTGCAGGGCGCCGTGCACCGCGCCCGGACTCGTGTGGACCCGCCAGAAGTTCGGCGGCCCCCAGGGCTCGAAGGTCCAGCCGAAGACGGCCTCGTAGAAGGCCTTCGCGCGGCGGCAGTCGTCGGCGTGGATGGCGAAGTGGGCGATGTCGTTCGGCATGGCGGTGGAGAGGGACGGACCCGAGGAGCGAGGCACGCAGCGTAGGGGGCGAAGGCCGTGTCGGTCTCGCGCTAGACTGCCGTTCGATGCCTCGAACACGACAAGCCGTGCCCTCCCGCGACCCCGAGGACGCGATCCTCGTGCGCTCGCTCGGCCTCGAGCTGCCGCCCGACCAGCGGCTCGACGCCCACGCGCATCCTTGGGGCCAGCTCGTCCTCGCCACCGACGGCGTCCTCGCCGTCGAGACCGAGCGCGGTGGCTGGGTCGTGCCGCCGCGCCGAGCGGTGTGGATCGGTGCCGGCTTCCTCCACTCCGTCCGGGCGACGGGGCGCGTGCGGATGCGGACGCTCTACCTGCGCCCGGACCTCGCAGAGCCGCTCCAGCGCGCGTGCTGCGTCGTGCCGGTGTCACCGCTCCTTCGCGAGCTCGCGCTCGAGGTGCTGCGCCGCGGGATGCTGCGCGACGACGAACCGGCGGAGGCGCGGCTCGCGGCGGTCGTCGTCGACCAGTTGCGCGCGACCGAGGAGGTGCCGTTGCGCGTCGACCTCCCGAGCGACGTGCGCGCGCGCCGCGTCGCCGACGCCGTGCGCTCGGACCTCGCTCGCCGTCTCCCTCTGGCCGACCTCGTGCGGGGATCGGGCGCGAGCGTCCGCACCGTCGAACGCCTGTTCGTCGCGCAGACCGGGCTGACGTTCAGGGCGTGGAGCAGCGTGCGTGCGACACGCGCGCTCGAGCCCTCGCGTCGGGCGAATCGGTGACGTCCGCGGGCTTCGCGGTGGGCTACGAGAGCACGAGCGCCTTCATCGCCATGTTCCGCCGCGTGATGGGCGAGACTCCCGGCAGTTGGGTCGCGCGTCCGCGGTGAAGCTCACGGAATCCACGGGCTGACACGGAACACCGAGGCGCCGCTTCGCGACGCCTCGGTGTTCTCCGTGACTTCCCGTGGATCCGGCGCGGCCGCCGGTCGCGACGAACTCAGTCGGCCTGCGACTTGTTCCGACCGCGCGTCGCCTTGACGAGCGGGAAGCGCATCTTCTTGCCGCCGCGGTCGAGCTCGATCATGCCCGACTTGATGACGCTCGTCGCGACGCGCAGGCGCTCGACGGAGCCGTCCGGCATCACGACGCGGATCTTCTGGATGTTCGGCTTGAAGGTGCGCTTGGTGTGGCCGGTCGTCTTGAGACCGACGCCGCCCTGCTGCTTGGCGAGACCGCGGCGGGCGATGGAACCACCCGAACGGGTGCGCTTGCCGGAGGAGACACAGACGCGGGACATGGCGATGCTCTAGGGGCGGGGACGGGGCGTCGTGGACGGTTGGAACGCGCCGGGGCGGGGTCCCGCCGGACGCGAAGGGCGAAGAGGGTAGCAGGGCCGCCGGTCCGCGGCCAGCCTCCGGCGCGGGCGTCCGAGCCGGGGTGCGGGCACCGCCCGGCACGGTCCGTCGGAGATCCGGCCGGACGGCGGCGGCGGCGCCGAGGACCGAGCGGCGGGCATTGTCCCCGCTCGGCCGACCTCCACAATGGCCGCCATGACCACGACCAGGATCCCCGCGGCGCGCCGCGACACCTCCCCGACCCTCGCCGCCGCCCGGCTCCTCCCCGCCGCCCTGCTGCTCGCGGCCTGCGGTTCGACGCGCGGCGACGCGCCGCCCGAGACGCGCAAGGTCGACCAGGTCGAAACGTTCTTCGGGACCGAGGTCGCGGACCCCTACCGCTGGCTCGAGGCCGACGTGCGCGAGAGCGCCGAGGTCGCGGCCTGGGCGAAGGCGGAGAACGCGGCGGCGCGGCGCTTCCTCGACGGCATCGAGGAGCGCGACGCGATCCGCGCGCGGCTGGAGGAGCTGTGGGACTACGAGAAGCGTTCGGCGCCGGAGCGTCACGGCGAGTTCCTCTACGCCTGGTCGAACCCCGGGCTCCTGCCGCAGTCGCGACTCGTCCGCGCGCGCGAACTCGGCGGCGCGGACGAGGTCGTGCTCGACCCGAACACGTTCTCGGACGACGGGACGGTCGCGTTCTCGGGCGGCGCGTTCACGCGCGACGGGAGCCGACTGGCGTACGGGACGAGCGCGTCCGGCTCGGACTGGAAGAGCTGGCGGGTGCTCGACCTCGCGACCCTGACGGATCTCGACGATCGCATCGAGGGCATCAAGTACGGCGACGTCTCGTGGGTGCCCGACGGCTCCGGCTTCTTCTACGCGGCCTACGAGGTCCCCGAGGAAGGCGTCTACACGCAGGTCTCGACGGACCAGAAGGTGTGGTTCCACGAGCTCGGCACGCCGCAGTCCGAGGACCTCTTCATCCACGCGCGTCCCGACCACCCCAACTGGTCGTTCGGACCGGTCGCGAGCGACGACGGGCGTTGGCTCGTGCTCGGGATCTGGGAGGCGGGCTCGAAGAACCTCGTGCACGTCTTCGACCTCGAACATCCGAGCCCGACGCCGATCCCGCTCGTCGACGCGTTCACGGCGAGCTACGAGTACGTCGGCACCGCGGGCGACGGCGCGCTGCTGTTCCTCACGAACCAGGACGCCCCCACCGGTCGCGTCCTCGCCGTCGACGCGAGCGCGACGCCGCCGGTGTGGCGCGAGGTCGTCCCGGCGCGCGACTGGCGCCTCGAGGGTGCCGACGAGGTCGGTGGGCAACTCCTCTGCACGTACCTCGCCGACGCGACGACGCGCGTCGTGCGCTACGGCCTCGACGGTGCGGAGATCGGCGAGGTCGAGCTCCCCGGACTCGGCTCGGCGAGCGGCTTCTCGGGCGACCACGACGCGAGCGACCTGTTCTTCACGTACTCGAGCTTCGCGACGCCGCCGTCGACGTACCGACTCGACCTCGCGAGCGGCGCGACGGAGCTCGTCGACCGCGCGGACGTCGCGATCGACCCCGACGACTTCGTCGTCGAGCAGGTCTTCTACACGTCGAAGGACGGCACGAAGGTGCCGATGTTCGTGTGCCGCGCGAAGGACGTGGAGCCGAACGGCGACGTGCCGACGCTGCTCTACGGCTACGGCGGGTTCGACATCTCGCTGACGCCGGGCTTCTCCGTGTCGCGCCTCGTGTGGATGGAGATGGGCGGCGTCTTCGCGCAGGCCAACCTGCGCGGCGGCGGCGAGTACGGCGAGGCCTGGCACCGCGCGGGAACGCGGACGAACAAGCAGAACGTGTTCGACGACTTCGTCGCCGCGGGCGAGTGGCTCGTGTCGAACGGCTGGACGGAGCCGAGTCGCCTCGCGATCGAGGGCGGTTCGAACGGCGGTCTCCTCGTGGGCGCCTGCCTCGTCCAGCGCCCCGACCTCTTCGGCGCGTGCATCCCGCACGTCGGCGTGATGGACATGCTGCGCTTCCAGCTCTTCACCGCCGGCAAGTACTGGGTCGACGACTACGGCTCGGTCGACGTCGAGGACGAGTTCCGTGCGCTCTACGCCTACTCGCCGTACCACAACCTCCAGCCCGGGACCGAGTACCCCGCGACCTTGATCCTGACGGCCGACACGGACGACCGCGTGGTGCCGGCGCACTCCTTCAAGTTCGCTGCGCGCATGCAGGAGTGTCAGGCGGGTGACGAGCCCGTCCTCCTGCGCGTCGAGTCGTCCGCGGGTCACGGTGCGGGCAAGCCGACGGCGAAGCGCATCGACGAGGCCGCGGACGTCTGGGCGTTCCTGGTGGAGGAGCTGGATTTCGAGCCGAGGCTCTGAACAGGAGCGGGTGCCGTCGCGCTCGGCGCAATCGATGATGGAGCGTGCGGCGGCCCTCCGGGCCGCGGAACCACGAAGAGCACGAAGGAACACGAAGGGCTCGACTCCACGGGTGACCTCGTGTGCTTCGTGTGCTCCGTGGTTCCATCCGCGCGGCGCGAGGCGGCGCTCGGCGCCCGCGGCGCCGAAGACCACGCAGGAAACACGAAGGGAACGGCAGTAGGACCACGAAAAGCACGAAGGCGCCGCCGAGCCGCGCTGGAACGCGGGGACCCGCGGGCGCGCCGCGCCCGCGGGTCTGTGTGTTCCTTCCGTGTGGTCCGCCGCCGCAGGCGGCGCCTTCCGGTCTTTCGCCTTCTTCGTGTTTTGATTCGTGTGGACGCGCGGCCGGTAGGCCGCGCAGCCCTCGGAACAGCACGAGCCTGCGCCGGCGCCTTCGGCGCCGAAGACCCACGCAGTTTCAACACGAAGGGAACGACAGGGAGCGACACGAAGAACTGCGAAGGCGCCGCTTCGCGGCGGGACGCAGGATCGCGCATCGCGCCCCGCGGGTCCTGTCCTTCCGTGTGGTCCGCCGCCGGAGGCGGCGCCTTCCGGTTCTTCGCCTTCTTCGTGTTTCGATTCGCGTGGCCCGAAGGGCCACGCTGTGTTCTCCCCAGGCGACCGCAGGTCGCGCGCGGCCTCACTCCAGGGTGAAGAGCGCGAGCTGCTGCTCGTCCGGGTAGTGGATCTCGGCCTTCGCGTGGAGGGTTCGCTCGAGCTTCGACACGATCCTGCGCGCGACGTGGAGGCCCGTCGTGTGCACGACGAGGCGGCCGCCCTCGAGGGCGGCGTCCATCACGCGCTCGAGCGGGTGCTCCGCACGCTCCGCCTCGGCGGAGTTCGCGATCATCCGCCGGATCTCGTCGAACCTCTCGGCGTGCCGCGCCCCGATGCGGATCGTCGCGGCGGGGTAGCGGTCGCGGATGCGCGCACAGGCCGGACACAACCCGCCCGAGAGCTCCCCGACCGGCGGCGCTCCGACGTACCAGCGCCCTGCGTGACCGACGAGACCGCACGCGTCGCAGACGACGGTCCCGGGCGACTTCGCACCGCGTTCGTAGGGGTCGTGGTGCTTGGAGTGGGAAACGCGACCTCTGCCGGAGCCGGACGAGCCGGCGTGGTTCGACCCATGCATGGTGAAGACCTCCGCGAACATCGAACGCGACCGCGGGTCGGCGCGCACCGGGCCGAAGTTCGTAGCCGACGGGACGCCGCTCCGCGCGAGCTATGCTCGTCGCATGGAACGAGCGAGCGACGGGTACGAGGACGAGGGGCTGGCCCGCGCGCGACACGACCTCAAGAACGTGCTCACCGCACTGAGCGCGGGCTGTTCGCTCGTCGAGCGGAGCCTGGCGAAGGGCGACGCGGCCGGCGCGCGCGCATTCGTCGAGGAGATGCGCGTCGAGATCGCGCGCGCCGCCGCGATCACCGACACGCTGCGCGAGCGGTGACCGCGCGCGCTCCCCGTCACGAACTCGCGAGCACCTCGAGTTCGAGGCTCGGCGTCCGACGCGCGAGGTCCGCGACGATCTCGGCGAGCGCGCGGGCGACCGGGCCGCCGTAGGCCCGGCGCTCGAGGACCGACGCGAGTTCCGCGAGCGTCGCGGGCCGACTCGGGTCGTCGAGCGCGACGATGAGGATCTCCGTCCGGATCGCCCGGTCGAGCGCGGCGGACCAGGAGTCGCCGCCGACGTGGAGCGCGTTCTCGAGTGCTGCGGCGAGGGTCCGGACCTGCATGGCGGGAACGGCGTCCGACGCGCCGCTCCCCCGAGCATCGACGAGGACCGTCCGCGCGCCCATGACGCTTGCGGGGACCTGACCGGGGGAACTAGTGCGAATCCGCGGGACGCGCCGCGTCGCGTGCGAGCACGGCGTGCACCTTCGCGCACAGCTCTTCGTCGAGGAACGGTTTCTCGAGCGTGTCCGTACCGGGCGCGATGCGTCCGCGCGCGACGAGTTCGGTCGCGGGGAACGCGGACATCAGCAGCACGCGCGTCCCGGGTCGCCGCCGTTCGACGATGCGGGCGAGCTCCGGTCCGCTCGTCCCGGGCAGCACGACGTCCGAGAGGACGAGGTCGACGGGAACGCTCGCACCCTCGAGGAGTCGGAGCGCCTCGTCGGGGTCCGCCGCCGCGCTGACGCGGTAGCCCGCGCTCTCGAGGACGTGCGTGATGCCGAGCCGGACCAGGCGCTCGTCCTCGACGACGAGGACGTGGCGACCGCGTCCGTCGGCCGTGTGCGCCGCGACCGCCGGCGCGTCGGTCGCCGGTGCGCCGACGCCTCGCGGGAGGACGAGTCCGACGGTCGTCCCCTCGCCCGGGCGGCTCTCGATCTCGAGCGAGCCGCCGTGCTCCTCGACGAACGACTTCACCGAGGCGAGCCCCAGTCCGGTACCGCGCCCCACCTCCTTCGTCGTGAAGAACGCCTCGGTCGCGTTGCGAAGGGTCTCCTCGTCCATCCCGACGCCGTCGTCCGCGACGCTCACGACGACGAACGCGCAACCGTCCGCGCCGGGCGGCCGCGCGGCGCAGCTCAGCACGACGGTCCCGCCGTCCGGAAGCGCGTCGCGCGAGTTGATGAGCAGGTTGAGGAGCGCGTGCTCGAACCGGTCGGGGTCGACGCGGATGGTGAGCGTCGGGTCGACGCAGCGGACCTCGAAGCGGACGTCCTCACCGATCACGCCGCGGTAGGTGCGCTCCGCGCGCTCCAGCAATTCCGCGGGCCGCACGTCGCACGGCAGCGAATCGTTCGTGCGCCCGAGGTCGAGCAACTTGCGGGTGAGCGACGCTCCGCGCTGCACCTCGCGTGCGACGTCCTCGAACATCGCACCGACCTCGGCTCCGACGTCGAGACGGTCGCGGATCATGCGCAGACCGCCCGAGATCCCCGCGAGGAGGTTGTTGAAGTCGTGGGAGACGCCGGCGGCGAGTCGCCCGATGACCTCGAGCTTCTGCGCCTGGATCTTCTCCGCCTCGAGCCGCTTGCTCAGGGTCAGGTCGCGGACGAAGCCGGCGAAGCGCTCGTGGTCGTAGTGGCCGAGCGAGAGTTCGGCGGGGAACGTGGTCCCGTCCTTGCGTCGGCCGACGACCTCGCGACCGATCCCGATCACGTGCGGGACGCGCGTCTCGAGGAAGCGTGCGACGTAGCCGTCGTGCTCGGCGGCGACGTCGTCGGGCATGAGCAGCGAGACGTTCCTGCCGTGCACCTCCTCGCGCGTGTAACCGAAGAGACGCTCCGCGGCAGCGTTGAAGATGTCGATCGAGCCGCGCTTGTCGATGGTGACGATCGCGTCCACCGCCGTGTCGACGATCGCACGGAGCTCGTCCGCCCGTTCGAGGATCTCGCGCTCGAGCCGCTCGTGCGCCTCGCGACCGTCGGTGGCGTCGCTCCACGTCACGACGACGCGCGTCACGCCGGCGGCGACCTCACGGGTGACGCGGCGTCGGAAGCAGCGCCGCGGTCCGACGGCGGTGAACACCTCGCGCACGACGGGTTCGCCTCCCGCGGATCTCGCGACGTCGGCGGCGAGGCCCTGGCCGCGCACGCCCGCCGCGAGCTGCGGGAGCGACCTCCCGAGGTCGCTCGGGCGGAGACCGAAGAGTCGTGCGCACGCCCGGGTGAAAGCGCGCACGTTCGAGTGCTCGTCGAGGAGGAGCGCGACGACGTCGCCGCAGTCCGCGAACTCGTCGACGGGCCCCGCTCCGCTCGTTCCGCTGGTGTCCGTCCCTGTCATTCCGCTCGTGGACGCGCCGACGGGCAGACGGTGCGGCCCGGTGCAAACTACGCGAACGCGCTCGCAGCGTCGACCGGGACCCGGCGAGCGGTCGCCGCCCGTCCCGTCGCGACGGCTCGCGAAAGGGGGCGAGCCGTCCACCGAGGTCCCCACGACCACACCGGTGGAACGGCTCGCCTGGGAGCGAACGGCGGCACACCACCGTCCGATTCGTTCGCGGAGCGAGCGGCGCGCGAGCGGCCGCTCCTCCTGGAGGAGCATCGGGCGCGCCGCCCGCCCGCGCCATGGGCACCAGTTCGCAGGGAGCCGCGGAATCGGTGGAACGGACGCGCCGCCGACCCCGCCGGTCCGCGGTCACTCCGCGGTGCGGTGCCCGGCGACGAGGCGCACGACGTCGGTCGTCGAGACGACGCCGCAGAGCCGGCCGCCCTCCACGACGAAGACGCGGTGGATCGACTCGGCGACCATCGTCCGGCAGACCTCGGCGACCGTCGCGTCGGGAGTCGTCGTCACGACGCCGGGCGTCATCCACTCCGCGACGCGCACGCGACCGAGGAGCGCGTCGCGCTCGTCCGGCGTGCTGTAGACCTCCTCCTCGTCGTCGTAGAAGCCGTCGTCCTCGGGAACGATGGGATCGCTCGGCGCCGATCGGCTCGAGGTGACGCGGTCCGACTCCATCCGCCCGGAGCGCGCGACGTCGCGCAGGGAGAGCACGCCGAGCAGGCGCCCCGAACGATCGACGACGGGCGCGCCCGTCGCGTTCTGTTCCTCGAGCCGCTCGACGGCGATCTCGATGGTGTCGTCGGGGTCGAGCGTCTGGACCTTGGAGCGCATCGCGTCGCGCACGCGCACGGCTCCGACGTCCCTGTCCTCGATCCGCTTCGTTCGTCCGTTCATGGCTGTCGACGCCCCGGCGCACACGGCGCGCGGTGCGACAGAATCGGACCATCCCGAGCCAGCGTCGAGCCATGGGGACGAGGGCGAACGCGTCGGCGCCGCACGCTCGCCGCCGTACGACCTAGTGCGAGCGTCGTCGTCCCGACGTCGATCGACCCCTCGCCTTCCTCCGCATCGACTACCATGGACGTGGATCGCGCGACCCCATCCCCCACGACATGGATCCGATCACCGTCTATCTCGTCGACGACCAACGCATGATCCGCGCGGCGTTCCGCGCCCTGCTCGAGGAGAACGAGCGCTTCCGCGTCGTCGGCGACGACGGCGACGCTCGCGCTGCGATCGAGACGATCGCGAGCGTCCAGCCCGACGTCGTGCTGCTCGACATCACCATGCCGGGCCTCTCCGGGATCGACGCCATCCCGCGCATCCGCGAAGCGTCTCCTCGCACCAAGGTCGTGATGCTGACGCACCACGAGGGACAGACCTTCGTCGAGCAGGCGCTCAAGGCCGGAGCGGAGAGGCTACCTGTCGAAGGACTCGCTCGACGCCGAACTGCCGCTGGCGATCGAGGCGGTGCACCGCGGCGACCCCTACGTCTCGTCCAAGGTCTTCGGCGGACTCGTGTCGCAGGTCCGCGGGCACGCGCGACGGCGAACGTCCGGCCGCCAACACGCTGGACCGCCTGACACCGCGCGAGGCGGAGGTGTTCCAGCTCCTCGCGCTCGGCAGGTCGAACAAGGAGGTCGCGCGCGAGCTGGACATGACCGTCAGCACCGCGAAGAAGCACCGCGAGAACCTCCAGCGAAAGCTCGACCTCCACTCGGCGGCCGAACTCGCCCGGATGGCGATCCGCGAGGGCTGCTCGATCGACGAGGTTCGCCGTCCCAGGCGGCAACTAGGGGCGGGACGACTCCACCCCGGAGGAGTCGCGTCGACGGAGCGGGCCGTAAGGTCACGCCCATGGTCTTCTGGTTCCACCTCGTCTCGGCCGTCCTGTTCCTCGCGATCGCCGGCGTCTCGGCGTACTGGCCCCCGGTCGCGTGGGGCTACGTGCTGCTCGTCCCGGTCTGGGCGCTCGGGGTCTACGACACGCTGCAGAAGCGCAAGGCGGTCCTGCGGAACTTCCCGGTCATCGGGCACTTCCGCTACCTGTTCGAGCTGATCCGCCCGGAGATCAACCAGTACTTCATCGAGTCCGACACCGACGGCGCACCGATCAACCGCGAGCGTCGTTCGATCGTGTACCAGCGCGCGAAGCGCGTGCTCGACACGCTGCCGTTCGGGACGCAGCACGACGTCTACGAGCCGGGCTACGAGTGGCTCAACCACTCCATCGCGGCAAAACACCCGCTCGAGTCGCCGCCGCGCATCACGATCGGTGGTCCCGACTGCACGCAGCCCTACGCCGCCTCGCTGCTCAACATCAGTGCGATGAGTTTCGGCTCGCTCTCGAGCGCCGCGGTGCGCGCGCTCAACGCGGGTGCGCGCGAGGGCGGGTTCTTCCACAACACGGGCGAGGGCGGACTCAGCACGCACCACCAGTCGGGCGGCGGCGACATCTGCTGGCAGATCGGGACGGGCTACTTCGGCTGCCGCGACGAGCACGGCCGCTTCGACGCGCGCAAGTTCGAGGAGCGCGCGACGCTGCCGCAGGTCAAGTTGATCGAGATCAAGCTGAGCCAGGGCGCGAAGCCCGGGCACGGCGGCGTCCTCCCGAAGGCCAAGATCACCGACGAGATCGCCGCGATCCGCGGGGTCGGCAAGGACAAGGACGTGATCTCGCCGCCCGCGCACTCCGCGTTCGACTCGCCGCGCGGCCTCATGGAGTTCGTCAAGCTCCTGCGCGAGCTCTCCGGCGGGAAGCCCGTCGGCTTCAAGCTCTGCCTCGGCCACCCCGCGGAGTTCGTCGCGCTCTGCAAGGCCATGATCGAGACCGGTATCACGCCGGACTTCATCACCGTCGACGGCGGTGAGGGCGGGACGGGCGCCGCGCCGCTCGAGTTCTCGAACTCGGTCGGGACGCCGCTCACCGAGGGACTCGTCGGCGTGCACAACGCGCTCGTCGGCTACGACCTCAGGAGCCGCATCAAGATCATCGCGAGCAGCAAGGTCATCACCGGCTTCGACATGGCGAAGCGCCTCGCGTCGGGGGCCGACCTCCTCAACTCCGCGCGCGGCTTCATGCTCTCGCTGGGCTGCATCCAGGCGCGTCGCTGCAACACGAACCACTGCCCCGTCGGCGTCGCCACGCAGGACCCCAAGCTGGTCCGCGGTCTCGTCGTCACGGACAAGGCGAAGCGCGTCGCGAACTGGCACAAGGAGACGATCGAGGCCTTCCTCGAGCTGCTCGGGGCCGCCGGCATCCCCCACCCCGACGACCTGCGTCCGCACCACATCCATCGCCGGCTCGACCAGAGCCGCGTCGAGACGCTCGATCGCATCTACACGTTCATCGAGCCGGGAGCGCTCCTGCGCACGCCGCAACCCGCGCCCTGGGCCGACTGGATCGCGACGACCTCGGCGGACTCCTTCACGATCTCGCCGGTCGGGACGTGGAAGGGCCACAGCGCGCCGGCGAGGGTCTGACGCGCGCCGAGGCGCGAGCCGCGATCGGTCTCCGGAGCGGGCCGACCGACTTCGGTCCCGGAAGACGCGGGGAAGGTCGGCGTCAGCGCTCCCCGTGAGGACGCGACGACGACCGCGGACGCGTGCGAGGGCCGGCTCCGGCGAGAACGGGACCGTGCTGGTCGCCGTCGCGGCGATCACGGCGACGCTCGTCGCGCTCGCGACGACCGGTCCTCGGAACGCGCCGTCGCACCCGGGACGGGAACCAACCGAGGCGCCAGTCCGAAACCGCGGCCCCGAGCGGTGCCGCCCGGCCCTCGCCGACGCTCGCGGCACCGGTGCGTCGCGAGGCGGAATCCGCGGCGCCGAGCGTTGCGGCCGTCGCGCTCGCGGCGCCGAGGACGTCGAGCCCCGTCCCGTTCGCGGCCGCCGACGCGGGCTTCGCCGCGGTGCACGCCGACCTCTCCGCGGAGTCACCGTTCGGGGACGAGGCGCTCGAGGTCGAGCCCTACCAGGTGCTCGGCGTGTGGATGTCCGGGGTCGACCGCTTCCGTTACCGGCGCGGTGTCCTCACGGCGCTCGACGCGAGCGGCCGGGTGCTCGCCGAGGGAGGCTGGAGACTCGCTCCGGCCGAGTCCGCCGCCGATCGCGTGCGGGGCGGGATCCCCGACGGCGTGTGGCACCACTTCGACCCGAGTTCGGGGCGCATCGTGCTCGTCGAGACGTTCGTGCGAGGAACGTGCACGGAGTCGCGCGCGGGGAGCCTGGGGGCGAACTGAGCGCGCCGCATCGCGCGACGCGCTCGCTCCCGATCTTCCGTTCGTCCCCGCGATCTCAGCGCGCCGCCGCGCGCTGGTCGAGCAGCGCGACGATCTCCTCGCCGAGCTGTTTGAACTCCTCGGCGCGCGAGGAACCCTTGCGCCAGACGAGCCCGATCTGGCGCTGCGGCACCGGCTCGACGAAGGGTCGCAGTTCGACACCCGAACCGTCGCGCGCCTCGACGTCGACGGCGATCTCGGGAAGGAGCGTCAGCCCGAGTCCGCCCGACACCATCTGCACGAGCGTCCCGAGGCTCGTGGCTCGCACGCGCATCGACTCGCTCGCGCCGTTGCGGCTGCAGATCGCGAGCGCCTGGTCCCGCAGACAGTGCCCGTCCTCGAGCAGGAGGACCTCCTGGTCGCGCAGGTCGTCCTCCGCGACCGACGTCCGCGAGAGCAGCGGATGGCCCTCGGGGAGCGCCAACCAGAAGGAGTCGAGGAACAGCAACTGGCTGTCGAAGTCGCCGCCCGTGACGGGCAGCGCGAGGAGCAGGCAGTCGAGTTCGCCCGCGTTGAGGCGGTCGACGATCACCGGCGTCATCTCCTCGCGCAGGAACAGTCGCAGGTTGGGATGCGACTCGCGCAGCCCGGGGAGGACGCGCGGCAGGAGGTAGGGCGCGACCGTCGGGATCACGCCGAGGCGGAGTTCCCCGGAGAGCGGCTCGGCCGCCGCGCGCGCGGCCTCGGCGAGGGCGTCGACGCGTTCGAGCACCTCGCGGGCGCGACCCACGGCCTCGCGGCCGGCCGTCGTCAGGAGCACGCGCCGGCGGTTGCGCTCGAAGAGCTGCACGCCGAGGAGCTGTTCGAGCGACTGGATCTGGGCGGACAGCGCGGGCTGGGTGACGGCGCAGCGCTGTGCGGCCTTGCGGAAGTGCAGGGTCTCGGCGACCGCGACGAGGTACTCGAGCTGACGGAGGGACGGGCGCATGCCGAAGGGTAGTCCAGTTATCACAGCTCGGCAAGCGATCATCTGCGCCGATCAGAAACCCGGCCCAGGGCCCCTCGGAACGGGCGCGGGCCCCCGGGGACCAGGTCCCCGGGGGCCCGCGACGCGGTCGACCGCGACGCCGCGCTCACATGGCGAGCACGTCGAACAGGATCTGGTACTGCTGACCCGGGGCCGTGCTGCCCTGGAACCAGGCCCAGATGCCGGTGGCGTGGCCGTAGGAGACGACCGGTCCGCCGATGGTGACCTCGATGCCGTTCGACATCTGGACGGCGTTGTTCGGGAACACCGCCTGGTTGTGCATGAAGACCTGGTAGTAGAACTTCTTGCCCATCGCCGCCGGTTGGGTCGGGACGGTGAAGGTCGGCACCTGGGCCTCGGTCACGGTCCAGTCGAAGCGCGGCTTCACGTACCAGGTGTCCGTCGCGTTGGGCGCGTACAGCGTCTGGTCGGGCTGGGTACCGACGTACAGCAGGCACGCCGTCATCACGGGGTCCTTCGCCGCCACGACCTGCAGACCGTCACCGGTCGTCGCACAGGCTTCGATCAGGTTCGGTCCGAACTGATCGATGAACGGGAAGAGGTCGAGCGAGTTGAGGCAGAACTGCTGGGTGCTGATGCGTCCGGAGTTCGCGACCGGCACGCCGTTCACCTTCACGATCAGGCCCGTGACCTCGGTCGTCGCCGCGTCGGGGAGGACGGTGACGAGGTTCGCCGGAGCGAGCACCGGCGTGCAGTTGCCGCCCGTGTTCGACGCGAGCGTGTCGAGGTCCCCGTTCGGCGCGCACGCCGCGGCGCCCTCGACCCCGATGCCGTAGGCGTTGATGATCGGGTCGTGGAGCGCGGAGAGCGAGAACAGCGAGGGATCGAAGGGGTTGCCGACGTTGGGCTCGCCGTCCGAGATCCAGAAGATCACGTTCTTCTCGCCGGGGGGCTGCTGGCTCAGCGCGTTCGCGCACTGGTCGAGCGCGGCCGTGTAGTTCGTGAAGATGCCGAGCGCGCCCTTCGTCGTGAAGGTGTTGAAGTTGTTCGAGCGGATGCGGAGCGAACGCAGCACCTGCTCGATGTCCTTGACGTTGTCGTTGTCGAGGTCGGCGCTGGGCGGCGAGGTCCAGGTCTGGTCGCCGGCCACCGGGCTGACGTCGCCGGCGATCGCGGAGGTCGCGAACCCGATCACCCCGATGTCGATGTTCGGGTTCGCCGGCATCGTGTCGAGCAGGCTGATGAGGCCGACGATCGCCGCGTCGAGGTAGGAGTTCGGGAGTCCGTCGCCGTTCGCGTCGCCGCCCGCGCCCGCGTCGTCCTCCATCGACCCCGAGAGGTCGATGACGAACAGGACGTTCACGTTCTGCGTCGGCTGTCCGAGCGTCGCGCACACGTCGACGAGGAAGCTCGTGTCGCCCTCGTCGAGGACGTCGTGGCACACGATCTCGACGCACAGCTCCTGACCGGAGGGCGCGATGTCGCAGGCGGGGTTGGTCTGGGCGAGAGCGGGGGCGGCGGCGGCGAAGGAAAGGGCCGCGACACCGAGGGGGCGGCGCAAGTTGCCTCGAAGCATGGTTGGGGGCGGGCTCGCGGGGGGACTTCGGACACCCTGGAGAAGGCTCCCGTCGTACCGAGGCGCGAGCATGCCTGGGGTCGACCGGGAGCGGTGAGGTCGGCGAATGGTGCGGTGCCCCACCGGATCCCGGCAACGTGTGAATTTGGTGTGGTCTCGATCCCGCGGCGCGTCCGCACGACGTGCACGCCGTCGTTCCACCCGTGAACGGGCGCGCGTCGCGGCGGGTGTGCACCTTGCGGCGAACATGGCAGCACGACGGGACTCACTTGCGGACCTCGCGTGCGGCGACGGCTCCGGGACCGGCGCTCGGCGACGCGCGTGCACGGGCTCGGCGGTCCGCGCGACGTTCGATCGGCGCGCGCCCCGAGGCCTCGGCGCGGACCGCGCTCGCCCCTACATCGCGAGGACGTCGAAGCGGATCTCGAAGGTCCCGTTCGGCGCCGTCGACCCCTCGCACCACGACGAGATGCCCGTCGCGGCGCCGTACTCGACCGCTCCTCCCCCGAGCGTGACGTGCACGCCGTTCGACATCTGCACTGGGTTCTGCGGGAACACCGCGGCGTTGTGCATGCCGACCTGGAAGTACACGTCGAGCCCCATGAACTGCGCGTACGGCGGCACCCAGAACTTCGGAACCTCCGCCTCCGTCACCGAGAAGTACAGCCAGGGTTGCACGAGGACGCGGTCGACGTCGTTCGGGAACAAGAGGTGGTTGTCGGGCGCGAGTCCGAGCATCAGCAGGCACGCCGTCTTCACGATCTCCTTCGTCGCGGTGACGACCGTCCCGTCCGCCGTCCGCGCCGTCGCCTCGATCAGGTTCGGTCCGAACAGCGACAGCTCCTGCAGCACCTCGACGTCGGTCAGACACAGCTCCGTGATGCTCGACGAGAACGACGCGAGGACCGGGTCGCCGTTCACGTAGACGATGAGCTCGACGATCTGCGTGGTCGCGCCGGCTCCGCCCTGCAGCCTGGCGCACGCCGTGACGAGGAACGATGTGTCGCCTTCGTCGACCGTGTCGGGCGAGAGGAGCGTGACCTCGAGCGTCTGACCCGTCGTGGTCGGAGCGCTCGCCGGGTTCTGCGCGTCGGCGCGGCCGGAGAAGAGAGCGGCGAGGACGAACGGGACGAGGGTGCGCAGGACTCGGGACATCGAGGGAACTCCGACGGCGATCGAACGGGGCGGACGTCACGGCGGTCCGCGGGAGCCCGCGAGGCTACGCCGTGAGCGCTCCGCCCGGGCGACGGGAAACCGTCAATTGCACGTTCCTATGGGAACGCGCCGCTCAGTCGCGGTCCGGGCGCGCGAACAGGCTGAGCACGAGCCACAGCGCGCACGCTACGGCGCCGCCGAGGAGCCAGCTCTCGTCCTCGCGGAGACCGCGGAGGAGCATGGGCAGACCGGCGAGGGCGAAGAAGGCCTGGAGACCGAGCAGACCGGTGCGCTGACCGGTCGCTGCCATGACCGACAGCGCGCCGGCGGCGAGCGACGCCGTCCAGAACCAGCCCGCGCTCCCGATCGCCGCCGGGCTGTCCCCGGCGAGGACGAGCGTCCACAGCGACACCCCGGCCAGCGCGGCCGAGGCGAGGACGCCTCCCGCGACGACTGCCCGCCAGAGCAGCGGCCGGGCGGCGAAGGCGCCGAAGTGGGTGGATAGACTCGCCACGGGAGGTCCTTCGGCCGCGGGGGCGGCCGCCCTTGATGCACCCCACGGACGACCCCGACTTCGCGGCGGAATTGCGCTCGCGCATCGCCGCGGGCGAGGGCCGGAGGCTCGAACTCAAGCGCGGCCTGCCCGGCGACCCGAAGGTCGCGAGGACCCTGGCGGCCTTCGCCAACGGGGTCGGCGGCCTCCTCCTCGTGGGGGTCGACGACGACCACACCCTGGTCGGCGCGCCGCGGCCCGAGGAGACCGCGGACCACCTGGTCGAGGTCGCCGCGGCCGCCGTCGAGCCGCCCCTCGAGCCCTTCGTGACGGAGGTCGCGGTCGACGGGGTGAGGCTCGTCGTGTGCTTCGTCCCCGCCTCGGACCGCGCCCCCCACCGCGCGCGCGACGCCGACGGCCGCTGGGACTGGGTGCTGCGTCGCGCAGCCTCGACCCGCCGGGTCGATCGGGCGGAGTCGGAGCGCGACCTCGCGCGGCGGCCGCAGCTCGACGACGACGAACGGCGGCTCCTCGCTCGCGTCCCGAGCGCGAAGGACGGCGACCTCGGCGACGGCACGGACGAGGCCGCGCTCGCGACCGAGCTGGGGCTGGCGCCGAGCCGGGTGCGTCGCGCGCTCGTGAAGCTCGAGCGATCCGGTCGGATCCTCGGGTGGTCGAAGCCGGGCGCAGCGCGGCGTTACGCCGCTCCGTGACGCACGCGCGGCGGTGCGGACTTGATCGCGTCGCTCCGCACGCCGACCATCTCCGCCCCGCGGAGCGGAGCGATGGAGACCATCGAGCGACTGGAGTGGAACCCCGAGGGCGAGCCGATCGTCGCGCCCGTGCTGTTCGTGCACGGTCTGTTCCTGCGTGCGTCGGCGTGGACTCGCACGGCCGGGCGACTGCGCGACGCGCACGGTCTCCGCAGCGTCGCGATCAGCCTGCCCGGTCACGGCGGCAGCTCGATGCACAAGGGCGAACTCGACTACTACAACGTCGAGGACTACGTGAACCCGATCGCTCGGGTGATCGAGCGCATGGACGAGCGCCCCGTCGTCGTCGCGCACGGTGCCGCGGCGCTGTTCGTGCGCCGACTGCTCGAGGAGCGCGAGCACGCGTCGCACCAGACGCAACCGTTCCCGGCGCTCGCGCTCGTCGCGCCGATGCCCGTCGCGGGGCTCGGACCCTGGCTCGCGCGGTACCGCGGACGCCATCGGCTGCACGCGTTGACGAAACGTCCCGCGGCGAACCCCGCGCGCTTCTTCGACGACGCGCGGCGCGCGCGCACGGAGTTGCTGGCGAAGGGCGACGCGACGCCCGAGACCGAGTGGTTCGCGCACGTCGGCTCGGAGTCGCGCCAGGTGATCGAGCAGCTCGAGCGCGGGGTGAAACTGCTGCAGAAGCGCTTCCAGCCGCGCGCGCGCGTCTTCGCACCCGCGGGCGACGCGTGGTTCGAGCGCGGCGAGACGGCGACGATCGAACGGGACCTGGGTGCCGACGTCGTCGAGGTCGCCGGCGCGGGGCACGCCGCCATGCTCGGCGCGGGAGCGGAACCGCTCGCCGACGCACTCGCCGCGTGGTGCGGCGAGATCCGCGACGGGCTCACGAACGCTCCTTGAACGATCGATCGCGCCGAGTCGGCCGCGACCGCGTCGTGCTCGGTGCGACCGTGACTCCGGAGCGCGCGAGGGATAGGTGACGTCGAGCGGATCCCCACGACCATCTTCGCTCATGCACCTCGTCGGTCCTCGCGCCGTCCTCTTCGGCGCCACACTGTTCCTCACGGGCTCCGCCCCGCTCCTCGCCCAGATCGCTCGCCAGGACGCGACCTTCACGACGGCCGCCGTCGCGAACGGCGAGCGCTTCGGCTTCCCGTCGCAGACCTTTCCGCAGGTGCTCGCGACGGACGGTGCGACGACGGTCGTGGGGCGACTGACCCCGCCGACGGGTCCGACGTTCGTCGAGGGCGCCGAGACGTACCTCTTCGAGCGCGACGCCGCGGGGAACTGGACGGAGTACGGCAGGCTCACGAGCGCCGTCGTCGCGCAGCTCGGTCACGCCGTCACGGTCGACGGCACGACGTGCGCGTGCACGTCGTTCCAACAGGGTCGTATCGCGATCTTCGAGCGGAACGCGCTCGGTCAGTGGATCGAGACCGCGACGCTCTCCCCGCCGAGCACGGGCATCCTCCACTTCGGTGCGGTGATGCAGCTCGAGGGCGACCGCCTCGCCGTCGGTTCACGCGTCGCCGGCGCGACCGTGACCGAGGAGCGGCTCGACGTCTTCGAGCGCGACGCGACCGGCGCGTGGAACCACGTCGCGACGGCACCGGTCCCGACCACGGACCCCACCCACTTCGTCGTGCCGCGTTCGCTCGACCTCTCCGGCGACCGGGTCGGGCTGTCCGTCGCGATCGTCGACCCCTTGTCGGGCGTCGTCACCGGCGGCGTCCGCATCCACGAGCGCGACGCGAACGGCAACTGGCCGGAGACCGCGCGACTCCTGCCGAACGTCACCGGCTCGGACCTGTTCGACAACGCCGCGCTCGACGGCGACCGAGCGGCGATCGCGACGGTCGACCCCGCGACCGGCGCCGGACTCGTCCGGATCCTCGAGCACCAGGCGAACGGGACGTGGAACGAGGTCGCGCCGGTGACGTCGACGGCGCCGCTCGGCCAGCGCTTCGGGAAGGCCGTGGCGCTCGACGGCGACGAACTCGTCGTGACGACGGCGGAGACGCCGTTCGCCCTGACGTTCCCGTCGGGCAGCGCGCAGGTCTTCCGCCGCCGCGCGAACGGCACCTGGTTCGAGGCGGTGCGCGTGATCCCCGACTCCGACGTGTTCCGCGGCTACTCCGTCGCGGCGCGGGACGGCGAGGTCGTGATGGGTTCGATCGGCGACACGTCGTCGCCGGGCGCGATCGACGCGTTCTCGTCGGGCACGCTGTTCCACGGCGACCGCGAGGCGGGCGTGTTCCTGACGCAGGGCTCGCAGGACCTCTTCCTGCGCGCGGGCGAGGACTTCGCCGGAGCGGTCTACCTGGTGCTCGGAAGCGCGTCGGGCTCCGCGCCGGCGACGCCGATCGGCGGCGGACTCTCCCTGCCGCTCGTGCCGGACGCGTACACGAACCTCACGCTCGCGGTCGGTGCGCCGATCGTCGGTGCGGCGGGTCTGCTCGACTCGGACGGTGCGGCGAACGCCCGCTTCTTCGTCCCCTTCGGTACGTCGCCGATGTTCGTGGGGCTGCGCCTCCACCACGCCTTCGTCGCGGTCGACCCCGCGACCTTC
>JAWKUH010000019.1:0-95698 GCA_041398665.1 Planctomycetota bacterium
GCGCGATGGCGCGCTCGAAGTCCTGGGCGTCGTAGCGCGCCTCGCCGACGAAGAAGAGCGCCTCCTGCACGGCCGGGTCGTCGGGCCGCGACGAAGCGAGTCCGCGCGCGACCTGTTCGGCCTCGTCGACGCGCTTCGCGCGCGCCTTCGGATCCTCGAGCGCGGCGGCGAGGTCGAGGCGCGCGAACACCTCTTCGACGCGCAACCGCGCCGCGGCGTCGGGGTCGCGCGTGTCGCGAGCCAGCTCGGCGACGAGCTGGGCGCCGCGCTGCGCCTCGCCCTTCTCGACCAGCACCTGTTGCGCGCGCCGCGCCGCCGCGACGACGCGGTCGGCGGCGACGTCGAGCCTCGCGAGTTCGCGAACCGCCTGCTCCGCGCCGCGCGCGTCGCCGCGGTCCGCGTCGACCCACACGAGCAGCTCGAACGCGCTCGCGCGCAGCGTCGCGTCGAGGTCGCGCTTCCGCGCGAGCGCGTCGAGCCGCGGAGCGGCGGCGTCGGCTCGACCGAGTCCGTGCTCGCACCACGCGCGACCGTAGGCCGCGCGGTCCGCATACTCGCTGTTCGGGACGAGGTGCTCGAGCTCCTCGTACGCCGCGAGCGCCGGCTCGAGCGCGCCGCGTGCGCTGCGCCGCTCCGCCAGGTCGAACAAGGCGTCGTCGGCGAGTTCGTGCGTCGGGTGGTCGTGCGCGAGCCGCTCGAGGAACGCCTCGCCCGCCTCGCCGTCGACGAGTCGCGCGAGCCGGAGCAGCGCCTCGGGCCGGCGCGGCGAGTCCGGGTAGCGGTCGGCGACGCGCGCGAAACGCTGCGTCGCGGAACGTGCCGCGCCTTGGTCCCCGCTCGCACGCTCCTCCGCGCTACGAGCCGCCATGAACTCGAGCTCGGCGCGCTCCGCGTCCGTCGCGGCGTCGCGGAGCAGCGCGGCGAAGGCCGACTCGGCCGCGTCGAACTTCTTCTCCTGGAAGTCGCACCACGCGAGTCGCGCGCGCGCCTCGCGCACCTTCGCGGCGTCCTTCGACGCCTTCGCGAAGGCCTCGAACTCCGCGCGCGCCGCCGCGACGTCGCCCTTCTGGAAGAGCGCTTCGCCGAGCACGAAGCGCGTGGCGTCGGCGTACGGCGAGTCGGGGTGCTTCTCGATCAGGCTCCGCGCGAGACGGATCGCGTCGTCGTACGCGCCCTCGTTCGCGCGCGCGACCGCGGCGGCGTGCAGCGCGTAGTCGCCGCCCGCGTCCTCGTACACCTTCGCGGCCTCCGACGTGCGGCCCAGCGCGTAGAGCGAGTCGGCCCTCGCGTTCGCGATCGTCGCGGCGAGCTCCTCGTCCGGCTTCGCGCGCGTCGCCGACTCGTACGCGCGCAGCGCCTCGTCGTGGCGATTCGACGCCGCGAGCGCGCGGCCGCGCCAGTAGAGCCCCTCGGCGTCCGACGCCGACGCGAGCAATTCGAGCGCGCGCTGCGACTGCCCCGCGCGCACGCGCGCGGCTCCGGCGAGCACGAGCGCCTCCTGCGCGAGCGCTCCTCTCGGGTCCGCGTCGCGCAGCGCCTCGAACTCGTCCGCCGCCTCGGCGTCGCGACCGAGGGCGACGAGCGCGTGTCCGGCTCCGCGTCGCGCCGCCGACTTCTGCGGTCCGTCGGGCACCTTCCGGAACGCCTCGAGCGCCTTCGCGTGCGCGCCGAGACCGTAGTGCGCCTCGCCCTGGAGCAGGCGCAGTTCCGCGACGCGCGGATCGTCCTTCTTCGCGGCGTCGAGGCACGCGTCGACGCGCTGCACGACCTGGTCGAGCGCGCCGCGCTCCTTCGCCGTCCAGCACATCGCGCAGGCCGCGTCGAACGCGTAGTCGCCGGCGTCCTCGACCTGGATCGTCGCCCAGTAGGCCTGCTCCGCGCCGTCGAGGTCCTTCGCGCGGAAGCGCGCCTCGCCGAGCAGGAACGAGGCGGGCGCGCGCAGGTAGCCCGGGTCCTTCGCGAGCACCTGTTCGAAGCGCTGCGCCGCCGCCTTCGCGTCGCCGAGCTCGAGCGCGCACTGCCCGGCGCGGAAGCGCGCCTCGCGCTCGCGGTCGAAGCCGCTCTGCTCGAGCACCTTCTCGAACACGGGCCGCGCCCCCGCGAAGTCGCCCTGCTCGTACAACGCGTCGCCGAGCAGGTAGCGCACGAGCGTCGCGCGACGGTGCGAGGCCCGCTCCTTCAGGAACGCGCGCGACTCGCGCACGACCATGTCCCACAGCTCCTTCTCGGCGAGTCCCGAGATGTACTGCGCGTCGTCGTCGCCGTCGTCGGGAGCGACTCGGGCGGAAGGCGTGGCGCGAGGCTGCGCGTGGGCGGGCGCGGCGAGCGGAAGTGCGAGAGCGGCGAGTGCGAGCGCCGACGCGGACGCCAGGTGCCGAGGGGACATGGATGCTCCGGTGCGAGGTGCAGGACGTGGACGAGCCCGAGGTTACGCCCTCCCGAGCGTCCCGTTGGGTTCACGAACGACCCGAGTAGTCGTAGACTCGCCGGATCGTCCGAACCCCCTGTGCCGCAAGGCTCGGCGAGCGAGACTCGCCGCGGCCGGCGCGGCGTCGCGAGGGCGCGTCCAACGCGTTCCGCTCGGGTCCTACGAAGGGCCTCCGGCGAACGGATCGCGAACGCTCCCCCACCGAACTCAGGGGAGCGAACGTCGCGCGCTCAGTCGCGGCGCGACGCGTCCGCGCCGCCGACGACGACGCGCGCACCGAGCGCCGTCAGCGTCAGGCCGACGAGCACGAACAGGAGGAGCAGCACGGTCACGACGATCGCGAGCTGCGAGGGCGGCGGCGGCGCGCCGAACAGCGTGCGCCCGACGAAGTCACCCGCGTCCATCACGAAGCGCGCGGCGAACGACGGCGACGGGCCGACGGAGCGCAGCTCGAGCCAGGTCGCGACGGTTGCCGCGATCGACCCGAGTCCGACGACGACGACGGCGGCCCCGAGGACGCGCGACGCGACCGACGGCGCGGACTCGACGTCGACGTGACTCACCGCGATCCCTCGCCGTCCGCGCGGAGCACGAGCTTCACCTCCACGAAGCCGCTCCGCGTGATCAGGGCGGGCGTTCCGCCCTTCGACTCGCCGCGCAGCGCAGCGTCGTCGAAGGGCGCGTCGCTCACCTCGAGCGCGACGATCCACGCCGCGCGGTCGTGTTCGTCGAGGCCGGCGGGGAAGCCGACCGTGAAGCGCCCGTCCGCGTCGGTGCACGCGGTGGTCGGCGGCCACGACACGGCGGTCCCGTCGAGGCGCTGCATCTCGAGCGCGAGGACGTGCGCCGAGGCGACGGGCCGATCGTCGCCGTCGACGACGCGCCCGGTGAGCGCGGGCGCGTCCGCAGCGCGCGGCTCCGGCGGGGCGCCGTCGCTCGAACACGAGGCGCAGCAGGCGAACGCGGCGACGAGGACGGCGGACGTTCGGGCGAGATTCATCGGGCGGACTCCGCCCCGGCGTGGGCGTCGAAGAAGGCGAAGACGTCGCGCAGCGCGCGGTGGACGATCAGGCGGTGCTCGGTCGAAGAGAAGACTCGCACGTCGACGTCTTCCGCACCGCGCGCGCGGAGGTCCTGCGCGAGACCCTTCACGAGGTCGGAACCGAAGTCCGTGTCGCCGTGGGCGAGGAAGGCGGGGATCCGCGCGAGCGCGTCGTTCGCCTCGGCGCCGCCCGACAGCGCGGCGTAGGCGACGACGCCGCGCGGCGCGGCCGCGATCGCACGCACCGCGATCGTCGCGCCGAGCGAGTGCCCGACCACGAACACGCGCTCGCGGTCGATCGGTGCGAACGTCGCGAGTTCGTCGAGCGTCGCCGCGAGGTCGAAGGCGCGGCCGTCGTGTCGCGGCGCGACGAGACACCAACCGCGCCGACGACACAGGTCGACGGTGAGTCCGGCCGCGTAGCCGTCGGTGAAGGAGTCCTCGTTGCCGACCGCGTTGTGCAACGCGACGACGACGGGGACGGGTGCGTCCGCGCTCGCGCCGTCGGGGACGACGAGCCGCGTCGGCGCGCCGCGCAGCACGACGAGGCGCTCGCCGGGACGTCCGAGCGCGGCCGCTCCGGCCCCGCTCGCGACGGCTTCCGCGTCGCGCAGGAGGTCGTTCGCGCGCCCCGCCGCCTCGAGCACGCCGCCGTGCGCGAGTCGCTCCACGCGTCGCACGCACTCCTGGACGGTGTCGCGCGCGACGCCGTCGTCGACCTCGGCCGCGCGCAGTCGTTCGAGCCGACCCGCGAGTCCGGGCACGACGGAGAGGTGCAAGGTGGTGCGGCCCAGCTCCTCGCTGCCGCGGAACCCCGAGACCTCGAGGTCGTACTCGCCGGCGTCGAGCCGCCCCACGGGGAAGTGCAGGGTCTGCGGCAGTTCGCTCGGCGACGCGACGAGCACCGCGCTCGGTCCGATGCCGACGGCGGGCGCCTCGACGCGGACACCGACGACGTTCGGCGCCTCGCCGGCCTCGTACAGCTGCTGCACGACGATCGCGAGGTCGTCGTCACCGTGCTCCACCGCCCGCCGCTCGGGCACGAGCACGAGCGAACGGAACCACAGGACGTCGTCACCCGCGCGCCGCTCGAGCACCGAGCACGCGTCGTCGAGGGCGCGGGCCGTCTCGGCGTACTTCCCGCGACCGAACGCGCGCACCGAGGCGTCGACGACCGGGACGACGCGGACGCGCGACGCTTCGTCCGCGGCGGCGTAGGCCGTCTCCATCGCGCGCGTCCGGCGCGCGATCTCGTGGCGCCAGAGGTCGGTGTCGACGTCGACGGACGAGGTCGGACGCGCGACGACGACGGACGCCGACAGCACGAGCACGAGGTCGAGCGTTCGGACCATCGTCCGAGACTACCCCGACCCGGCGGAGGCCGCCGCTCGCCGCTGCCGCGCGCGTCGCTTCGCGAGGTGCGGCAGGAGCCACAGGTACACGCCGGTCCCCCACAGGAGGAGCAGGATCGCTCCTGACGGCAGGAAGACCCACAGCTTCGCCTTCTCGTGGAACCACGAGCCGTCGTGGATCGACTCGATCAGGTCGGAGCGACGGTACGCGACCTGGAGCACCTCGCCGGTCGCGGTGTCGACCTGCACCTCGTGCGAGTTCTTGGCCTGGACCTTGACGATGCCGCGGTCCGGTCGGACGTCGAGCCGGGCGACGTCGTCCCAGCTCGCGACCTCGGCCACGGGCACGGAACGCGCCGCGTCGAGGATGCGCTCGAAGGAGACCGCGGGCGCGCCGCCCGCTCCGCGCTTCGTCGGCGGCTGGATCCAGTCGGACTCCTTCTTGAGCTGGAGGAGGAGTCCGCTCGCGACGACGACGAGCACGGGCAACGCCGTGACGAGCGCGCCGATGCGGTGCAGCTCGCGGTTCAGCTTGGCGCCGGGGAAGCTCATCGAGCGCTCGGTCGCACGGCGAACGGTAGGACGGTCGACATCGAGGGATGGTAGGCGCGTGCCTCCGCGAGCTCGTCGGGTCGCGGGCGCCTCCCGATCGACGCGCCCCGCTCCGGGAAGTGCACCGCTTACGGACGGGGCGCGATGTGCGCCTCCCCACGGATCGACCGAAGGAGGACCATGGAGACCGTCCTCGTCCCGACGGAGAACCCCACCATGACGTCGCCGTTCCGCGCCCTGCTCCTCGTCTGTCTCCTCGTCGTCGTCACCGGCGACGCGTTCGCCCAGGGCCGCCGCGGTCGCCGCGCCGAAGGTCCCCAGCAGGTCCAACCGGTCGAGCTGTCCGACGCGTGGCTCGAGGACCTCGGTTGGCGCTCGATCGGACCGGCCACGATGGGCGGCCGCATCGTCGCGTTCGCGGTGCACCCCGACGACGCGTCGACGTACTGGGTCGCGACGGCGTCGGGCGGACTGCTCAAGACGGTCAACGCGGGGATGACGTACGAGCACCAGTTCGACCACGAGAGCTCGGTCTCGATCGGACACGTCGCGGTCGCTCCGTCGAACCCCGACGTCGTGTGGGTCGGCACCGGCGAGGCCAACCCGCGCAACTCGGTGAGCTACGGCGACGGCGTCCACAAGTCGGTGGACGGCGGCGCGACGTGGAAGCACATGGGGCTCGCCGAGTCGTTCCAGACGGGACGCATCGCGATCCACCCCTCGAACCCGGACGTGGTGTACGTCGGCGCGCTCGGCCGCCTCTACGGTCCGAACGACGAACGCGGGCTCTACCGGACGAAGGACGGCGGCGAGACCTGGGAGCGGATCCTCTACGTCGACGAGAACACCGGTGTGATCGACGTGGAGCTCGACCCGTCGAACCCCGACGTGGTGATCGCCGCGACGTACGAGCGTCGGCGCGACGGCTTCGACACGAACCAGCCCGCGCAGAAATGGGGACCGGGCGGCGGCCTGTGGCGCTCCGAGGACGCGGGCGCGACGTGGACGCGACTCTCGAAGGGGCTGCCGACGGTGCAGCTCGGCCGCATCGGCGTCGACTGGTACCGCGCTGATCCGAAGGTCGTCTACGCCGTCGTGGAGACCGAGCGCATCTCGCGCCTGCCCGACGACACCGCCTTCATGGGCATGTCCGGCGAGAACGCCGAGGTCGGCGCGAAGCTCACGTCGATCACCGAGGGCGGACCGGCGGAAGCCGCGGAACTTCGCGTCGGCGACGTGGTGACCGGAGCCGACGGCGAGCGCGTCCTGACCTACGTCGACCTCGTGCGTGCGATCCGCAGGCACAAGGCCGGCGAGACGATGCAGGTGGAGTACGTGCGCGAGCGCGAGCTCTTCCACACCGAGGTGACGTTCGGGCCGATGCCCGAACCGGAGGAGGACGAGGGCGAGGACCCCTACGACGAGGACGCGCTGCACGTCCCCGAGCTCAGCTCCGGTCTCGGCGGTCAGCGCGAGAACGTGCAGGACCGCCAGGGCTACGACGCGAACGAGACGGGCGGCGTCTTCCGCTCGGACGACCACGGCGTGACGTGGACGCGCATCAACAGCCTCAACCCGAGGCCGATGTACTACAGCCAGATCCGCGTCGACCCCTCCGACTCGAACCACGTCTACGTCTGCGGCACCGAGCTCTACCAGTCGCACGACGGCGGGAAGACGTTCACGTCGGACGGAGCCGAGGGCGAGGTGCACGTCGACCACCACGCGCTGTGGATCGACCCGCGCGACGGCCGGCACATCATGCTCGGCAACGACGGCGGCATCTACGTGTCGCACGACCGCATGGAGACGTGGGACCACCACAACCACGTCGCGATCGGGCAGTTCTACCACGTGACGACCGACACGAAGGAGCTGTACAGCGTCTACGGCGGTCTGCAGGACAACGGTTCGTGGGGCGCTCCGAACCGGACGCGCACGCGGACGGGAGTCGTCAACGGCGACTGGATCGAGGTGGGCGGCGGCGACGGCTTCGTGTGCCGCGTCGACCCGAACGATCCCGACCAGATCTACACGGAGAGCCAGAACGGCGGCATGGGCTGGCGCAACCTCCGCACGGGCGAGCGCGGGTCGCTGCGACCGCGTCCGCCGCAGGGCGAGCGCTACCGCTTCAACTGGAACACGCCGTTCCTGTTGTCCTCGTTCAACTCGCGCATCGTGTACACGGCGGGCAACAAGGTCTTCCGTTCGCTCGACCGCGGCGCGGGCATGGAGGCGATCTCGCCCGAGATCACGCTCACCGATCGCGGCAGCGCGACGGCGCTCGCCGAGGACCCGCGCGACCACGACACGCTCTACGTCGGCACGGACGACGGCGCGCTGTGGGCGACGCACGACGGCGGGACGACATGGATCGACCTGCTGCACGCCGAGAGCGAGGGCGGCGGCGAGGTCGCGACCGATCCGCTGTCGGCGGCGACGCGTCAGGTCGTGACGGCGCTCGACGCGGACGGCGACGGGAGGGTCGCGAGCTCCGAGGTGCCCGAGCTGTTCGCGGGCTTCGTCGCGACGCTCGACACGGACGGCGACGGCGAGCTCGACGCGGAGGAGATCGAGGCGGCGACGCGGTCGAAGGCCGAGCCCGCGCCGGAGCGCGGCCCGACGGGCGAGTGGACGGCGCGCGTCGACGCGATCCACGCGCTCACGGACGACGGCAGCCTCGATCTCGACCTCGCGCTCGCCGACGGCGTGCTCACGGGGAGCTGCGGCGGCGTCGCCGAGGTCCGCGACGGGAGCTGGGACGGCCGCTCGGGTCGCGCATCGCTCGTCAACGAGCGCGGCGCGTCGGTCGGCCTGCGCATCTTCACGATCGACGGCGACGAGCTCGTCGGTTCGCTCGACGTGCACGACGCGCTCGCGTCGGTCGTCGTGCGCGGGACGCGCGACGGGTCGGCGACGGGTCCGGCCGGGCGCTGGAAGCTCGTCCCGATCGCCGCGTCGGCCGCCGGTTCCGGCGAGGGCTTCGGACTCACGTTCGGCGAGCGCGGCGACCGACTCACGGGCGAGTTCCGCGCGAAGGGCGGCGAAGGGCGCGTCCGTCAGGTCGCCTACGACGGCGCGACGAAGGTGCTGTCCTTCGTGCTCGAGTCCCAGGGCGAGTCGTCGACCGTCGTCGCGACGGTCGGCCGCGACGAGCTCGTCGGCACGTTCTCGGTCGCGGGGTTGCTCGAGGTCGCGTTCGCGGCGGAGCGCGCGGCGCCCGCCGCCGACGACGAGGGCGACGGGAGCGGCGGTCGCCCGCTGCTCGAACTCGTCCCGGGTCCGATGTGGGTCAGCTCGATCGTCGCGTCGAAGCACGTCGACGGACGCGTCTACCTCACGCTCGACGGGCACCGTTCGGACGACGACTCCCCCTGGATCTTCGTCAGCGACGATCGCGGCGCGACCTGGAGTTCGCTGCGCGGCGAGCTCCCGCGCGGCTCGACGCGCGTCGTCGCCGAGGACCTCGAGAACCCGAACATGCTCTACCTCGGCACCGAGTTCGGCGCGTGGTTCAGCCTCGATCGCGGGCGCACGTGGCTCGACTTCGGCAAGGACCTCCCGACCGTCGCGGTGCACGACTTCGCACAGCACGAGAGCTCGGGCGAGATCGTCGCCGCGACGCACGGTCGCAGTCTGTGGGTCCTCGACACGACGGTGCTGCGGCAGATCACGCCGGAGACGCTCGCCGACCCCGTGCACCTCTACCGCCCGCGCGCGGCGGTCGCGTGGCGTTCCGAGGTCGGGCACGGAGCGAGCGGCACGCGCCGCTTCGTCGGTGAGAACCCGTCGAACGGGATCGACCTCGTCTACTCGCTCGCGCGCGACGCGAACGAGATCGCGCTGCGCATCGAAGGCCTCGACGGCGAGGCGATCGTGACGCTCGAAGCACCGAAGGAGGCCGGCGTGCACCGCGTGGAGTGGAACCTGCGCGGACCCGGTCGCGCGACGAGCCGCGGCTTCATGCGCTTCGGCGCGCCGGTGCCGACGGGCACCTACCGCGCCGTGCTCGAGGTCGACGGCGAGTCGCGCACCCAACCCCTCGAGATCCGCGTCGACCCCGAGCGCCCCGACGGCGTCACCGTCGTCGAGGAGGAGTACCTCGAGGACGTCGAGGAGTACGAGGGCGAGCCCGAGGAGGACGAGGGCCCGAAAGAGGTCGAGGGCGAGATCGTGTACTGACGCGCTCGACCGAACCCTCGACCGAACCTGGTTCGATTGACCAGGACCACCTAGGGCAAGCCCTCGTCGACGGCCCTCCGCGCCACGGCAGGGCGGCTCCGCGGCGGACCCGCCGCTCGGTCCCGGTCATTCGGACCAGGTTCGGTCGAGGTGGTTCCGGCCGATCGAACCCGGTTCGATCGGTCCGAGCTCGGCCGGGCGGGCCGGCGCTCCGCCCGGGCCGGGGCGGCGCCTAGGATCGCGGGGCCATGACCGACCCGGTGCTCGTGACGGGTGCGAGTTCGGGGCTCGGGCTCGCGATCGCGAGGGAGCTCCTCGGGACCGGTCGGCGGCTCGTCCTGACGGCGCGCGGGTCGTCGCTCTGGCGCTTCGAGGCGGCCGGGATCCGCGAGTCGGACGAGGTGCTCGTCCGCGCGCTCGACGTCACCGACCGGGACCAGCGCATCGCCGTCGTCTCGGAGATCGACGAGCGCTTCGGCGGCGTCGACGTGCTCGTCAACAACGCCGGCCTGACGTACCGCTCGGTCGTCGAACACGTCAGCCAGGAGGAGCGGCTCGCGCAGATGGACGTGAACTTCCTCGCGCCCATGCACCTCGTGCGCCTCGTGCTCCCGTCGATGCGCGCGAAGCGCCGGGGACGCATCGTCAACATCTCGTCGGTCGGCGGGATGATGGCGATGCCGACGATGTCGATCTACAGCGCGTCGAAGTGGGCGCTCGAGGGCATGTCGGAGGCGCTGTGGTACGAAGTGCGCCCGTGGAACGTGCGCGTGACGCTCGTCGAGCCAGGCTTCATCCACTCGCGCTCGTTCGAGAACACGCGCACCACGCACGACAGCCAGGAGTCGATCGAGCACGAGCGCGACCCCTACCACGCGCACTACGTCAACATGGCGCCGTTCATCGAGCGCACCATGAACCTCGCGCGCGCGACGCCCGAGCGCATCGCGCGCCGCGTCCGTCGGATCCTCGAGATGGAGCGCCCGCCGCTGCGCGCGCCGGCGACGGCCGACGCGCACCTCTTCGCGCTGATGCGGCGCCTCCTCCCCCGCCGGCTCTACCACGCGGTGCTCTACCGCATGCTGCCGAACGTGCGGAACTGGGGTCCGGGGAGCTGATCCCCGACCGAGCGCGCGTGTTCAGTGCGCGAGCTCGGCGTCGAAGAACGCGAACACGTCGGGCAGCGCGCGCTGCACCACGAGGAGGTGTTCGGTCGCCGGGTAGACCTTCTCGTCGACGTGTTCGCAGCCGAGCTCGCGCAGCCTCCCGGCGAGACCCTTCGACATGCCGAGCCCGAAGTCGCTCGCACCGGCCGCGACGAAGAACGGCAGGACGGAGCAGCTCTCGCTCGGCGCGCCGCCGCCTCCGAGCGCCGCCACCGCGCGCAGCCGCTCCGGAGTCTTCGACGCCGCGCCGACCGCCGCTCCCGCTCCCATCGAGTGACCGACGACGAACACGTTCGACGTGTCGACCGGAAGGAACGTCGCGAGCGAGTCGACGATCTCCGCCACCGGCGAGCGAACATCCCGACGCGCGGCGCGACGACTGATCCAGCCGCCTCGCTACGAGTTCGACGGCGAGTCCGCGCCGTAGCTCTCGAAGAACATGTTCTCACGCTGCCGCCGGCGCCACGTGGAGCGCGACGACGAGGGGACGCACCGCAGCGGCATCGATCCTTCGGCACGAACGCGCACAGGCACGGGTGCTGCTCGACGGGAAGGGCGAGCCAGTGGTCGCCAGGCCGCGAGAGCAACGCGGTCGCGCCGCGTCGTCCCCGCGACGAGCGCCTCGGCGCGCGCGCAGGCGAGGTCGCCGTAGCGCAGTTCGATCTCGGGCGTGCGCCCGTCCGCCGCATCCTCCACGGTCTCGGCGAGCAGGTGCGCGGTCTCGGCCACCTCGTGCGGACGCTGTGCACGACGCCCGAGTCTCTCGTCGAGCGCCGCGAGTCGCGCGCGCAGGTCGGCGACGACCGAGACGTGCGTCGGGCTCGTCGTCCGCACCACCTCGTCGTCGAGGACGAACTCAACGTCACGTCGAACTCGCCCGGCTTCCCGACGTCGTACCAGCTGGGTCGTACCAGGTGGATGTCGCCGAGCCGACCAGCCCGACATCGCGACGTCGCCGCCGACGATCCGGTCGCGGAGGACGATCTTCGCGAACCGCTCGCCCGCCTCGAGGCTTCGCCAACCGGACGGAGACCTTCTCACCGGCCTCGACGACGCGGCGTTCGGGCACGACCGCGAACGTGTCGCACCACGCTGCGAACTCCGTCGCCCTTCGGCTCCTCGAGCCCCGCCGCGCGGCAGCTCGACGTCCGCCGCGACGCCGGCGGGTCGCCGCGGAACCACTTCGACACCGCGCCGTCGACGCGCTCGACCACGGCGGCGCGCGTGTCTTCGCCGGCGGCGGCGAAGGCGCGCTCCATCGCGACGAGCCGGTCCGCAGCTCGGCGCCAACCGCGTCGATCATTCCGGTGCAGCGGTGTCATTCTCGCTCCGGTCCTGACCGAAGGCGTCGGACGGGAGGAAGGGAGCGAGCGCCAGGGCGAGGGACGAGGACTTCAACGCAGGACCTCCGATGTTCAGCTCGACGGGGCGAGGGCCAAGAGCGCGCGGCTCGCGCCGCTCGCCCGCACTGACCTCGTCACGACGTGATGCCCTTCGCGCGTCGGGCGGTCGCGGATCCGCGGGCGGTCCCCGCCGCCCCCACGACGAGGCGGAGCCGCGTGCTCGCGACGCCGACGCAGGCGATCCTCCTCCAGTTCCCCCCGCCGTCCGCCGACTCCCGCCGCGACTCGTGGAGCGCGTCGACCCCCTCCCGGACCTGCTCGTCGACGAGGTCGCGGATCGCTCGGCGGAACGAGCGCGCGGTGCGCGGGCCGGAGCACTCGAGCTCGAACTCGCCGTCGATCGTCGCCCGGTAGCCGTCGCGCCCCACGACGCGCGTCGCGAAGGTGCCCTTCGCGTGCTTGGCGAACGGCATCCAGCCGTTGCCCGACCACTCGATCGTCGGCGGATCCACCGCGTACGACGCGATCGAGTCGCTCACCTCGTCGAAGACGTCCTCGGCGCTCCTCGTCCCGCCCGTGACGCCCCACGACCAGGAGGAGAGGTCGGTGTCGCTCTCACCCGTTCGCTCGACCGAGGTCCGGCGCGACACGGTCGACGACATCGTCGCGTACTCGACGGTGAACACGCCGACCTCGCGCATCGCGACGAAGAGCACGAGGATCGCCGCGAAGATCCACACGGAGCGGCGGCGTGAACACTTCGGGTCGGCCGTCATCGCGACTCCTCGAGGGCTCGACGCAGAAGGTCCGCCACACCGATCTCTGCCGCCCACTCCTCGAGGTACGTCCGGTCCAGATCGTCGCCGCTCGCCCGGAGCACGCCGAGCACGTCGCGCCACTGCGCATCCGCGACCTCGCCACCCGATCGGAACCACTCGAGCTTCTGCAGGACGAGATCCTCGGGGTCGGTCACACGAACGGCGACGCTCTCGGGTCCGATCCGGACCGTGCGCGCACGCTCCCACTTGTTCGGGTGGATGCCCGTTTCGGGTGGGACGAACACGTCGACCTTCACCATCGTCCCGAGGTGGATCACGTTGCAGCTCGCGCGACGACGCACCGCGTCCGCGACCAGTTCCCGGTCGACGTACCAGCCTCCGCCGAGCGCAGCGACGAACCCCGTGACGTCGTCGACCCCGATCTCCACGGCGACGTCGACGTCGGCCGTGAATCGCGGCTCACCCCAGATCGTCGCAGCAACCGACCCTCCGACGACGTAGCGCAGACCGAGTCCGTCGAGGACTCCGACGAAGTCTTCGAGCGCGCGCACGTAGTCGGGCGACGTCATCCGTCGATCCAGGGGTGATCGGCCCCGTAGGCGCGGCGCGCGAGGTCGCGACCGATGCGGCGAACACCGGCGCGGAAACGCAGCTCCTCCTCGCTCGCGTCGGGCCGGCGTGCCCGCTCGCCGGCGATCTGGAGTTCGACACCGAGCTGGTACAGACCGATCGTCCGCTCGAAGCGTTCCTCGGGCGTCCATGCACGGAGTTGCTCGACGATCCGTCGTCGCGCTTCGGGGCAAGTGTCTCGGTCTTCCATCCGTTCTTCGGTCCGACCGCCCAGGGGCGACGTCCCGCGCTCCATGGTGCCACGCTCACGCGAGCGGCCGAAACTCGACGAGCTCGCCCCTCTCGATCGCACCGCCCTGCGGCACGATCGCGAAGGCGGTCGCACGCGCGGCTCCCACGACGTCGGCACTGCCCTGGTACGCGACGGGTTCGAGCACGTCGACGCCGTCGTCGCCCGGCGCGACGGTGCACGGCAGGTTGTCCTGGCGCTCCGGCGCGGTGCGGCGCGGACCGTTCCAGCGGCCCTTGCGGAGCCTCTCGCCGAGTTCGCGCGCGTCGCTCACGCCCGACAGCTTCGCCAGCGCGGGACGCACGAACAGCTCGAGTCCGAGCACCGCCGACACGGGGTTGCCGGGCAGCCCGAGCACCGGCTTCGGACCGCGCATCCCGAACCAGATCGGCTTGCCCGGTTTGACCGCGACCTTGTGCAGACGCGGCTCGACGCCGAGCTCCTCGAAGACCTTGCCGACGAGGTCGTACTTGCCCATCGACACGCCGCCCGTCGTGACGACGGCGTCGGCGTCGTCGAGCACGCGACCGAAGTGCTCGCGCAACAGCTCCTCGTCGTCGGGGATCGCGCCGACCTCGGTCACCTCGTGGTCGAGGTGCAGCAGGCGCGACGCGAGGAAGAACGTGTTGCCCTCGCGGATCTGGCCGGGACCCGGCACGACCCAGGGCGGGACGAGTTCGTCGCCCGTCGTCAGCACCGCGACGCGCACCTGGCGGAAGACCGGCACCTCCGCGACGCCCATCGACGCGAGCACCGAGAGGTCGACCGGCGTCAGCCGCCGCCCCACCTCGAACGGACCCTCGCCGGCGCGGAGGATCGCGCCGCGCTCCTGAACGTGCTCGTCGCGCGACGACTCCGCCCGGACCAGCACGCGGTTGCCCTCGCGCTCCGTCCGCTCGACCATCACGACCTGGTCGCAGTCGACGGGGACCTCGGCGCCGGTGAAGATCTCGACGCACCGGCCCGGCAGGACGTCGCCCGCGAACGGGGCGCCCGCGCGGCTCTCGCCGCCGCACACGAGGACGCAGGCGCCGTCGGCCCGACGCGGCCCCGCGAGGTCCTCCGACCGCACGGCGTACCCGTCCATCATCGACTTGCGGAAGGGCGGGAGGTCGACGTCGGAGACCGGGCGCTCCGCGAGCACGCGGCCCGCCGCGAACGCGAGTTGGCAGGTCTCGCGCTCGCCGATCGGCCGCAGCGCCTCCAGCACGCGCGCGAGGGCTTCGGTGGGAGTCAGCATCGCGGCGGAGTGTAGCCAGCGGGCCGTGCGCTCCCCTCCCGCACCGCCGCGCACCGGCCCGCGCGCCGCGCGCAGGCCGCGCCGCACCGCGATCCGCGAGCAAGATCGGCCTCCGGGCTGCGTAGCGGATCGATCGCGTCCCGCGCGACGTATCCTCCCCGTCCCGCGGCGACCCTCGACGCCGCGCCCGCCGAGCTCCTCCCACGGCCTCGGCCCACCCCGACCGGCGACGCCCTCTCCCCCCGAGGTCCGCGCTCCCACCCACCGTCCCGGCGGCACCTCGACGAGGCGCCGCGCGCCACCGCGCGACGGGACCCACGTCCTCCCCATGCCGATCCGTTCCCGACGAGGCGCGCTCCTCCTCCCCTGCCTCCTCCTCCTCGCCGCGTGCAGCGGTGCTCCGAACACGGCCGACGCGACCGGCTCGGAGGGGACCGGCTCCGGCGGCGTCCGCGTGCGCGAGGCGACGAAGGTCGTCGCGCAGCACCTCGAGCGCCGCGACATGGAGCAGATCCTCGAGACGACGGCCGTGCTCGAGGCGGACCGCGAGGTCCCGGTCGTCGCGCGCTCCGCCGGACAGGTCGTCGAGATCCTCGCGGAGGAGGGCGACGCGGTCGGGACCGGCGACGAGTTGGCGCACCTCGACAGCCGGGCCGAGGAGCTCGCGCTGCGCGACGCCGAGATCGCGCTCGAGGAGGCGAACCAGGCGCTCGCCACCGCGGAGATCCAGATCGAGGAGGCGAAGTCCGCCGTCGAGAACTCGAAGAGTGCGCTCGCACAGGCCGAGCGCGACCTCGCGCGCGACGAACAGCTCTTCACGAACACCGAGGGCGGCGTGACGCTCGTCGCGGAGACGACGCTCGAGAAGTCGCGCCTCGCGCGCGACCAGGCGATCCAGGACCTCGCCCAGAAGAAGCTCGCGCAGGAGCGCGTCGAGCTCGACCGCGACAAGGCGAGGACGACGGTGTCGCGCGCCGAGGTGACGCGCGACCGCGCGAAGCGCACGCTCGAGCTGATGACGCTCGTCGCCCCGTTCGACGGCGTCGTGTCGCTGCGCTCGATCAAACCCGGTCAGAACCTCGCGGGCGGCGAACAGGCCTTCGTCGTCACCGACCCGACGCGGCTCCGCGTCGTCTTCTACCGGCCGCAGCGCGAGTTCGGCCTGTTCTCGTCGCAGGCCGACGACAACCTCGCGATCACCGCGACGACGGAGGCGCTCGACAGGACCGAGTTCTCGGGCCACGTCGAGCGGATCGCTCCGACGATCGACGCGACCTCCGGCTCGTTCCGCATCACGGCGCGCATCGAGCGCGTCCCGCGCGACGACGGACCCGAGCGGCTGCTCCCCGGCATGCTGCTGCGCCTCGCGATCGTGACGGACCGCCACGAGGGCGCGATCACGGTCCCGAAGCGCGCGGTCGTGCGCGAGGGCGACCAGGCCTTCCTGTTCACGGTCGACCGGAGCGGCGAACAGGCCGTCGCGCGCCGGCGACTCGTGCGCGAGGGCTTCGGCGACGCCACGCACGTCGAGGTGACGGCGCTCGAGGGCGACGAACTCACGACCGACGACCTCGTCGTCGTGATCGGCGCACGCGACCTCGCGGACGGCGACCCGCTCCAGGTCGAGGAGCGCTGATCCGCCCATGACCGACGCGCGCGAGAGCGAACAGCGGCGCGAGGAGGCGGCGAGGAGCTTCGTCGTCGCGCGCCCCGTCGCCATCACCATGCTCATGCTGAGCATGGCGGTGTTCGGCGTGGTCAGCTTCTTCAAGCTGCGCCAGAACCTGCTGCCGGAGATCAGCTACCCCACGCTGACCGTGCGCACCACGTGGTCGGGCTCGGCGCCCGAGGACGTCGAGAGCCGCGTGTCGGTGCGCATCAGCGAGGCGCTCGGGACCCTCAAGGGACTCGTGCGCAGCAGCTCGGTCTCGCGCGCCGGCGTGAGCGACGTGCTGCTCGAGTTCGACTGGGGCACGCAGATGAGCTTCGCCGTGCAGGACGTGCGCGAGAAGCTCGACGGCGTGTTCCTGCCGGACGGCGTCGAGCGACCGATCATCCTGCGCTACGACCCGAACCTCGACCCGGTGCTGCGCATCGGGCTGACGTCGAACCGCACGTTCGAGGACCCCGAGGAGGAGCTGATCGCGCTGCGCTGGATCGCGGAGAACCGCATCGAGCGCGAACTCGAGTCGATCCCGGGCGTCGCGGCCGTGCAGGTGCGCGGCGGACTCGAGGAGGAGATCCACGTCGAGGTCGACCCGTCGGAGCTCGCGTCGCGACAGCTGTCGCTGGCGCAGGTCTCCGCGCGCCTCGCGCAGGAGAACATCAACGCCGCCGGCGGTTCGCTGCGCGAGGGCTCGACGGACTACATCGTCCGCACCGTCAACGAGTTCGCCGACCTCGACGAGATCCGCGACCTCGCGCTCGTGCGGCGCGGCAGCGCGACGATCCGCCTCGCCGACGTCGCGCGCGTCACGTCGACGTACAAGAAGCGCGAGGTCACGAGCCGCATCGACGGCAAGGAGTCGGTCGAGCTCGCGATCTTCCGCGAGGCCGGCGCCGACCTCGTCGCGCTGGCGGAGTCCGTGCGCACGCGCGTGTTCGGCACGCCCGAGCAGCAGGCCGCGGCCGCGAAGGCGCTCGAGTCGGGCGACGGCGCCAAGACGCTCGAGCAGCGCAACAAGACGGACTACATCGCCTACAACCTGCGCAAGGACCTCGACGCCGCGCTGCTGTCGGACCAGTCCGTCTTCATCCGCCAGGCCGTCGCCGACGTGCGCGACTCCGCCCTGATCGGAGCGGTGCTCGCGGTGATCGTGATCTGGGTCTTCCTGCGGCGGTTGTCGGCCACCGGCATCATCGCGGTCGCGATCCCGATCTCGGTCGTGGTGACGTTCGCGCCGATGTACCTCGCGGGCGTCAGCCTGAACATCATGTCGCTCGGCGGGCTCGCGCTCGGCGTCGGCATGCTCGTCGACAACGCCATCGTCGTGCTCGAGTCGATCACGCGTTGTCGCGACGAGGGCGACGACTACCGCACGGCCGCCGTCCGCGGCGTGCGCGAGGTCACGGGCGCCGTCGTCGCGTCGACGCTGACGACGATCTGCGTGTTCGCGCCGATCGTGTTCGTCTCGGGCATCGCGGGTCAGATCTTCGGCGACCAGGCGCTGACCGTGGTGAGCGCGCTCACCGTCTCGCTCGTCGTCGCCGTGCTGTTCATCCCGATGCTCGCGTCGCGGCGCTGGCTCGCTGGCGTGAAGGACGAAGGGCCGCCGGCGCCGCGCAAGGGTCTGACCGAGGACCTGCGCTTCGAGGGGCTCGGCGTCGTGTCCGACGCGCTCGTCGTGGTCGCGCGCGTGCTCCTGCTCGCGTTCGGGTTCCTCGTGCGCGGCGGAGCGTGGCTGCTCGGGATCGTGTTCCTCGTGGGCCGCGTCCTGACGTGGCCGATCTCGAAGGCCTTCGAGGTGTGTTGGAACGCGGTCGAGGGCGCGTACCCGAAGGTCCTCTCCCTCGCGTTGCGCGCGAGTCTGCTCGTCGTGGTCGGAGCGGGACTCCTCGGCTGGGACGCCTGGCGTCGCCTGCCGCACCTCGGCGTCGAGCTCCTGCCCGAGATCCACCAGGGCGAGTTCACGGCGTTCGTGCAGCTCGACGTCGGCACGCCGCTCGAGGACACCGATACCGTGATGGTCGAGCTCGGCGAGGAGGTGCGCGCGATCACCGGCGTCGACGAGACCGCGCTCACCGTCGGCATCGAGCAGGAGACGCTGAGCCAGGACATCGAGGGCCCGCACACCGCGCGGCTGTCCGTGCGGCTCGACGAGGACCACCGCGGCGTGGAGTACGAGAACGCGATCGTCGCGCGCGTGCGCGACGTGCTGCACTCGCACCCCGCGGTGCGCTCCGTCGACATCCGTCGCCCGACGCTCGTCGCACTCGAGTCGCCGATCGCGGTGGAGGTGCGCGGGCACCGGCTCGAGGCGCTGCACGAGGTGGCGGGTCGCGTGCTCGACCGACTGGACGCGCGCGCCGACCTACGCGACGTGCAGTCGAGTCTGCGGCCAGGCTTCCCCGAGGTGCGCGTCACCTTCGACCGGGACAAGACGCTGGAGTACGGGCTCGACCTGGCGAACGTCGCCAAGCTCGTGCGCGACTCCGTGCTCGGCGAGGTCGCGACGCGCTTCACGCGCGGCGACGAACGCATCGACCTGCGCGTGCTCGCCGACGAGGAGCGGCTCGCGCGGCTCGACGACGTGCTCGACCTGGTCGTCAACCCCGAGGCGCCGATCGGCGTTCCGCTGCGCGCGGTCGCGGACGTGCGAACGGTCGAGGGGCCGGCGGAGATCCGCCGCATCGGGAACAGTCGCGCGGTGCTCGTGACGGCGAGCCGCGCGGGCTTCGACCTCGGGGGCACGGCGAACGCGGTGGAGCGCGACATCGCCACGCTCGAGGTGCCGGACGACGTGGTGGTCGAGCTCGGCGGCCAGAAGCGCGAGATGAGCGAGGCGACGAACTCGATGCTGTTCGCGCTCGTCCTCGCGATCTTCCTGGTCTACGTCGTGATGGCGACGCAGTTCGAGTCGCTGCTCCAGCCGCTGATCGTGCTCCTCACCGTCCCGCTCGCCGCAGTCGGCGTGGTCTACACGCTCGACCTCGAGAACATCCCGCTGTCGGTGGTCGTGTTCATCGGGCTGATCCTGCTCGCGGGCATCGTCGTGAACAACGCGATCGTCCTCGTCGACCGCATCAACCAGAACCGCGTGCGGCTCGGTCCGGGCAAACTCCGCGAGGCCGTCGTCGAGGCGGGTCGCGTGCGCCTGCGGCCGATCCTGATGACGACCGCGACGACGGTCCTCGGGCTCCTCCCGCTCACGGGTTGGCTCGAGGGCGTGCCGGTCGTCGACATGTTCGTCTCCGGCGAGGGCGCCGAGCTGCGCCGCCCGATGGCGATCGCCGTCATCAGCGGGCTGCTCTCGTCGACGTTCCTGACGCTGCTCGTGATCCCGTGCGTGTACTCGCTGGTGACGCGCGATCGGGCGGTGGAGGGGAAGGTTTGATGGCCGCGTGCGTGCTCTCCGAGACTCGAGGCCGGCCGCGCAGATACAGTCACAGGGAACCGGGGAGACGGAGGAGCAACTGTCGGCCGGGAGCAACGGCGGGGAATCCCAGAGCCGGCGGACGATGCGAGAGACGCCTCCGGCGGCGGGACGCCGTTGAGTCGCCAAGCCGTGATGCCGCAGCGACACGGATCCTTCGCACTCGCGCCTTGCATTCGATCGTCCCGCGCCGCCGATGGCGGCGCTGGGCGTCCTCCCGTTCTCCCTCGGTTCGCCGCCGCAGGCGGCGAGCGCAGCGCCTCGAGCCGGCCCATGACCACGGAGGCCCACCGTGCCGCGTAGGCCCTTCGACCTCTTCCGCCTGACGGTCTCGCGCCCCGTCGGGCTCGGCGTGATCTTCCTCACGTTGATCGTCGTCGGCCTGCTCGCGTACGCGCGCATCCCGCTCCAACTGCTGCCGTCGGGCTTCTCCGAACCGACCCTCAACGTCTGGGTCCAGCACCCCGGCTCCGGCGCGCGGGAGAACGAGGAGCAGGTGACGCGCCCCATCGAGGACGAGCTGCGCACGCTCGCCGGTCTGCGCCGCGTGCGGTCGTGGTCGCGCGAGGGATCCGTCCGCTTCCGCATCCAGTTCGACCCGCTCCTCGACCCCGACCTGATGAAGGCGGAGATCCGCGACCGCATCGAACGCGCTCGCGCCAAGCTCCCCTCCTCCGTCGTCGACATCGGCTTCTGGTCCGAGGACTCCGACCAGATGCCGATCTCCTTCTTCGGCATCACCTACGACCACGAGGACGCGCGCACCGACTTCCTCCTCGACGAGGTCGTCGTCCCGCGGCTCGAGGCCATCGACGGCATCAGCCGCATCGAGGTCTGGGGCGTCCTCGACGACACCGTGCGCATCCTCCTCGACGAGGACCGCATCGCGGCGACGGGCACCGACATCGGCGCACTCATCCGCCGCCTGTCGTCGGACAACTTCGCGACGCCGCTCGGCAACGTCGTCGACGGCGGTCAGGAGTTCCTCCTGCGCTCCGACATGCGCTTCGGGACGACGGAGGAGATCGAGTCCTACCCGATCGGTGACGGCCTCACGATCGGCGACATCGGACGCGTGATCCGCGCGAAGAGCGTGCGCGACCGGCTGACGCGCATCGACGGTCGCTGGGCCTACTACGGCGTCGCGAGCAAGGAGGCGGGCGCGAACGTCGTGCAGGCCAGCGAGTCGCTCGTCGCCGCGATGGAGGAGCTCGAGAAGGACCCGCGCCTCGAGGGCAACTTCCGCTTCCTGCCGTTCTTCGTGCAGGGGCAGCTCGTGAAGGACTCGCTCTCGCAGCTCCGCTCGACCGCGATGTGGGGCGGCGCGCTCGCGGTCCTCGTGCTGCTCGTCTTCCTGCGCCGCGTGCGGCTCACGTTCGCGGTCGCGCTGTGCATCCCCGTCTCCGCGCTGCTCGCGGTCGCGTGGGAGTACTTCGGCGGCGGCAGCTTCAACATCCTCACCATGGTCGGCATCACGCTGGCCATGGGCATGCTCGTCGACAACGCCGTCGTCGTCGTCGAGAACATCTCGCGCCACCGGTCGCTCGGCGCGGAACCGCTCGAGGCAGCGCGCCGCGGCGCCGGAGAGATCGCGCTCGCGGTCACGCTCGCCACCATGACGACGGTCGTGGTGTTCCTGCCGCTGATCTTCATGACCGAGAACCCCATGGCGCGCGTGATGCTCCAGGGGATGGGCATCCCGCTCTCGGTCTCGCTGCTGTTCAGCCTGCTGGTCGCGGTCGTGTTCCTGCCGACGCTCGCCGCACGCATCCTCGGCGACCGTCCGAAGTGGTTGGAGCGCAGCGGGAACGCGCTGAGCTGGCTGTGGCTCCTGCCCGCGCGCGCCGTCGCGTTCGCCGTCGGCGCACTCCGCGTCGTGCTGTTCGCGGCGAGCACGGCGATGTGGGCCGTCGCGCGTGGACTGCTGCGGGTGCTCGCGCCGCCCGGTCGCGCGCACTGGCCGGCCTTCGGCGCGCGGCTCGCGGCGGGCGTCGCCCTGTTCCGCTACGGGCTCCGCCACGACGCGCGGTTGGTCGAACGCCTCGAGCTGATCGGCGACCAACGACCGCTCGTCCTCCAAGGCGTCGTGTGGGGCGCCGCCGCGGCGCTCGCACTCGTGGTCGTCCCGGAACTCGCCGCGCTGCGGCGCCGTTCGCGCCCGCACCGACCCGAGCGGTTCGTGCCTCTCGGCGACTCCGTGATGGACATGGTCTCCGCGGCGAACACCTGGCTCGTGCGCTGGGCGGTCACGCACCGCTTCGCCGCGAGCCTCGCCGCGATCGCGTGCTTCGCGACGATCGTCGTGCCGGCGGGCTCGCTCGACATGCAGGCCTTCACCCAGGACAACGAGACGGACTCCGTCCGCTACTGGGTCGACTTCACGGCGGACTACACGCTGGCCGAGGCGTCGCGCGAGATGGCGCTGCACGAGGACTTCGTCGCCTCGATGAAGGACGAGCTCGGCATCGACCACATCTCGTCGCGCTTCGGGACGAACGGCGGGTCGGTCACCGCCTACTGGCAGAAGGCGCTCAAGCCGTCCGAGCTGAAGCGCATCCAGACGCGCTTCCGCGAGAACGCGCCGTCGCCGCCGGGGCACGAGGTCAGCTTCGCCGACACCGAGGCCGCCAACGAGTTCTCGCGCGACGTCGCGTTCTTCGTGCTGCGCGGTCCGGACAGCGAGGCGCTCGAGGGCTGGGGCCGCCGCGCGATGGACCTGCTCGCGAACGTCGAGGGCCTGGGCGCGATCAAGTCGGAGTCGCTCTCGAACGAGCGCGCGATCCAGGTCGACATCGACCGCGACAAGGCGCTCTCGATGGGCGTCACGTCGCGCTCGGCGCTGGAGAGCATCAGCTGGGCGCTGCGCGGATTCTCGCTGCCGCGCTTCTACGACGAGGGCCGCGAGGTCCCGTTCATCATGGAGTTCGACACCGAGGAGGTGGCCGGGCTCTCGACGTTGCGCGACCTCACGCTGTTCACCGACACCGGTCGCGTGCCGCTCGCGTCGGTGTCGGACGTCAGCTTCGAACGCACCTCGCGCTCGATCTACCGCGACGACGGTCGGACGACGTTCGAGATCTCGGCCGAAGTGTCGGACCCCACGCGGATCGGCGAACTGACGAAGCGCGGCTACGAGGCGCTGGCGACGATGGAGATGCCGCGCGGCTTCTCGCTCGGCCAGGACTCGTCGAACCTCGCGCGAGCGGAGGACGAGGCAGCGGAGATGCAGCGTGCGCTGCTGCTCTCGATCGTGCTCGTCTTCCTCCTCATGGGCATCCTGTTCGAGTCGGTGTCGCTGCCCTTCAGCGTGCTCGTCACGATCCCCTTCTCGTTCCTCGGCGCGCTGTGGATGGTGAAGATCCTCGGAACGAAGATGGACGTCATGGGCTGGGTCGGCCTGATCATCCTGGCCGGCGTCGTCGTCAACAACGGCATCGTGCTGATCGACTGCATCCACCGCCGGCGCGGCGAGATCGGCGACCGCACGCTGGCGGTGATCGAGGGCTCGGCGCAGCGCGTGCGACCGATCCTCATGACGGCGGCGACGACGGTCTTCGGCCTCGTGCCGATGATGATCGAGGAGCCGCCGAAGAACGCGATCGACTACCGAGCGCTCGGCACGATCGTCGCGGGCGGCCTCGTCGCGAGCACGTTCTTCACGCTGTGGGTCGTGCCGCTGGCGTACACCGTCATCGACGACCTGTCGCGAGCGCTGTCCGAGACGTTCCGTCGCGCCCTCCCGCGTCGCAAGGACGCGGTCGCGGCGCCGACGGTCCGCACCGAACCCTGACGCGTCGACGGCGGCGGGATCCGCTACCATCCCGCCCCCATGTCCGCCCGCGACGTCTGGCCGCGCGCCTCGAAGATCCTGCGCGAACTCCGCCGCGGCGCCGACATGGTGCGCGCGGGCGGCGTGCGCGCCGGGATCGTGTTCCTGCGCGAGGAGGTCGTCGGCAACACGGCGCTGCGCCTGCGCGAGGGCGACGGGTTGCCGGCCGAGCGCGCGCGCGTCGAGTGCAACGTCTGCGGGTGGGCCGGTTCGCGCTTCCTCACCCACTGCGCCGCGGCGGTACGTCGACCGCAACGCGTTCTGCCCGCGCTGTCCGGGCTACGCGCGCCACCGCGGCTTCGCGTGGTTCGAACGGGAGACCGGGAACGAGCTCGCGCGCCTCGTCGCGGGGTCGGGCCGGCGCGTGCTGTTCGCGCCCGAGCGGGCATGCGCGGGCTGCTCGAGCGCTTCCTCGGTCCGATCGAGGGCGCGGACGTCGACGCGGGTCGCGAGGGCGTCGACCTCTGGTCGAGGACGTCCAGCACCTCTCGTTCGAGGACGGCAGCGTCGATCTCGCGGTCCTCTTCCACGTGCTCGAGCACGTGCACGACGACGGGCAGGCGCTGCGCGAGGCTCGCGCGCGTGCTCTCGCCGCGCGGCCGCGCTCCTGTGCGTGCCGACGACGTTCGGACGCGCCGAGACGGTCGAGTTCGGCGAGGCCGCCGCGCCGAGCCTCAACCTGCACTGGCCGCGACTGGCCGAGGACTTCGCGAAAGCCGTCGAGGCCGCCGGCCTCCGCGGGACCGAGGCTACCGCTTCTCGCGCGACGCCCGCGCGAGAGTGTTCGAGCCGGCTCGCGCTCGTCGACGAGGGCTGTTCTGGGTGCGGCGGGCCGACGCCGACGGGCTGACCCACCCGACGCATCGCGCGCTCCAGCTCCGCATCCGCGCCGTGACGAACGGCCCGTTGAACTCGACGTCGAACGCGATCGGACCGTCGTCGTCACGTCCAGGTCGGCGCGCAACGGTGCCGATCTCGAACGTGTTCGGGTCGAAGTTCGCGGCGACGTCGGCGAACTCGGCGAATCCGCATGACCGGTGCGCGTCGGTCGAGCCCGTAGTTCACGTCGAGGCCCTCGAAGGGCATCTCGAGGGCGCCGTCGCCGAAGCGGCCCGAGGCGAGGACGATGGCGCCGGCGCCGAAGTTCCAGTGCCGCGTCGACGACGGATCCCGACTCGAGAACGGTACGCGCGTCGAAGCGCGGCGCGTATCCCGGTGAAGCCAATGCGACGCGCTCCGGCAGCATGAAGGTCCGCGGGTCGACGATCCAGTGGCGATCCCGTCGATCGTCGAGCTGAACGCGACCGAACGGAGCGTCGCCCAGGGCAGTCCGCCGTACCGGGCGACCTCGACGAAGGCGGGGACGGCTTCCGAGCGGGAGAAGTCGAACCGCACCGCGCGAAGTTCCGCTCCGTCCGCCGCCGCATCGACGAAACCGATTCGTTGGAAGCCGAACGCCTTCGACGGATACCCGAGCGCCTCGAGTCGAGCGGCGTCGTAGTCGTCGCCGCCGAACTCGTCCTCTAGGAACACTTCCCTGCTGTGCGCGTGGGTGCGCTGCGGCTGTCCTCCGATGGCGGTGAGCAGGAGGCCGAGCAAGGCTGGACGGGAACCGGTTCCACCCCGATGACGACGCCCCGGAACCTCGGGAGACCGTTCTCGTCGAAGGACAACCGCATCGGCGCGTCACGTGCTTGTGGCGAGCCCGCGATTGACTTCGACCCAGAGCGCACGAGGTCGGTTCTCGTCGTCCGTTCGCGCAAGGGTACCGACGAGCGGACTCCCCTGCGATCTCGACCTGCGCGAACTGTCCGAACCGTGCGAGTTCGATCTCGTAGGTGCCCGGACTTCCCTACGCTCGACGTCGATGTACAAGAGTCGGGTCGACGCCGGGCAGTTCCAACTCGATGCGGCGCTGTTCCGGTCTGTCATCGGGGACCTCACCCGACTCGATCCGGAAAGTCCACCGGTCCCCGGTCCACCGGCCGAGTCGAGGATCGCTCGTGGCGGCCCACGCGTTCCGCAGAAGCGCAGGGCCGAGAACGGCGACGTCGCCCATCTCGACCGGAGGTATCACGTCGAGGACGTAGCCCGACCCGCGCGGTCCCGCGACCTCCGCTGCCTCGCCGTCGTCGCCGGCAGGACGCGGACTCGCGCCGTACTTCGACCCGAGCAGTAGCGGCGGCGGACCGTCGAACTGCCGCACCCTCGAGCTTCCGCCTTCCGTGGAGTCGAGGACGGGCGTCGGCTCGCCGTCGCCCGTCGCATCCACCCCGACCGCGAACCGGCGCCGGCGCGTCAGTCCACACCGTCGCGGGGCCGAACGCCTCGACGCCGATCCAGATCAGCCGCGCCGAGGCTCGCGAGGACGAGCGCCGCGATACCGGAGACCGCCACGATCGAGCGGCTTCCTCTGTTCGCGCGGATCGACGTCCTTGTGCTGGCTCTCGCGCTTCCCGCGCACACCGTCCTTCAGGAACCGTCGGAGTTCGCGTCGCGCGTCATTCGAACACCTCGACGATCGCCACGCGGCCCTGGAACTCGACCTCGACCCGCACGGGATCGTCGGCGCGGTCCGCCACCGCTGGGCGGATCAGCAGCACCTCGAGCGAGAACGGGTCGAACGTGCCGCGGTCGGTCGCGACGACGACGCCCGTGCGGACCGACGGTGTACTCGAGGAAGTCGTTGCGCACGACGACGCCCGGCGCGGTGCGGTCCACTTCGAACCGCCGAAACGTCCACCGCGATCACGACGCCTCCGTCGCCCGGTTCGAAGACGGCGTCGAACGGTCCGTCGCGCCTGCTCGACCGCCGTTCGAGGCTCGGCGAGCGAGACGGTGTACGGCTTGAACCAAGGAGCGGCAGCGTCACTGCCGACTCCGGGGTAGCGGTACTCCTCGACCGGGAACTCGAACGCGAGGACGCCGCCTTCGACCCGCGCCTCGAACGGCCGGTAGAGCGTCCCTCCTTCGACCCGTTCAGTGCCGCCCCAGGTGACGCACGTGACGACCGTGCCGTCGGACAAGCGCGTTGCTCACGTCGAAGACGAGTCGGTGTTCTCGACCTCGACGAGCTTCTCCTCGAAGTGCAGCGGCGTCGGCGGCGGCATGGTCGACGACGACCTCGAGCTGAAGTCGCGCTCGACGAGACGGTGTCGCGAGCCCGTGCACGCGGACGCCGTAGACGCCGGGCGCTACCCCGTCGAAGCGCGCGGTCGCCGCGGCCTCGCCGCCCTTGAACTTCTTCGAGCCCTTCGCCGCCTCGACCGGCGCGGTGGCGACGCGCTCGCCACTCGGACCGCCCTTCAGAAGATCGACCCGCGACGGCGTCGTGGGTCGTCGTCGGTCGCGACGACGTCGCCGAGCGACGACGCGTCGAACTCGCGCTTCAACCTCTTCGCCAGTTCCTCCTCGAACACGAAGTCGAGCGCGACGGACGAGCCGATGTCCGCGAGGCTCGATCGCTATCGGCGTCACCGGTTGTTCCGGGACCGCCTCCGGATCGGCCGGGACCATCCACGCGATCCGCGGAACGGCGGGCAGTTCGAACCAGACGCCGTAGATCGAGGCGACGTGCTCGGCATCGGCAACAGACCGCGACCGCTTCGTCGAGTCGCGCGATCTCGAGCGCCAGCGACCGCCCTTCCACCTGCCGAGGTAGCGTGGTCGCGACGACGCCGTCGATCCCCGCGAACACCATCCACGCGGGCCCGCGGTGGGACCTCGTCGAACCCGGCGCTCTTCGCGGGCGCGATCGTGACGACGTAGCTCGTGTCCGCGACCTCGATCTCGATGGTCTCGACCTCGTCCGGTACGACCGTCGGGATCACGGCGCGCGACGCAGGTACTTCGCGCTTCGGCGCTTCCGCCATCGCCGGCGTCTCGCGCTCGATCCACTCCACCGCGTTCGAGGGCGGAGTCGGCGCGAGGAATGCCCCGGCGACCCACCACGCGAGCACGAGTGCGATCGAGGCGAGCAGCGACACGAGCACGAGGTGCGTCGTGCTGTCGCGGCGACTTCGCGGCGATTCGTCCGCCGGCGCGAAGCCGACGGGCGCGATGTCGTCGTGGGTCTCGGGCACGCGGGACGGAGGAAGCGGAGCGCGGCGGGAGCGGACCGCGTCCGCCCGGCGCCGGCGCCGTTGCCTCCAGTTCTTCCCCGATCCGACCGCGGCGTGGGGTGCGGCGCGGGGATCAGTCCCGGACGAGCAGTTCCACGACGCCCGGGGCGCGCGCGGTCGAAGACTCCACGTCGAAGGCTCGCCGTGCAGCGCACGGCCCGCGCGGTCGCGGTTCGGTTCAGGCGGGCGGAGGAACCGAACACGCGTCGGCCGCGAGCGTCGGCCCGTCCGGGCCCCAGGCGAACTCCGCGTAGCCCATCGGCGCGAGCCGCGTCCACGGGTTCTCGCGCCCGTGATCCTCGGACGCGAGCCGGACGTCGAAGGACGAGGCGGGGCCCAGGTGCTCGTCGTCCGCGCGGTGGTTCTGGTAGCTGCCGACGACGACGCCGCCGTGCCCAGGTTCGAAGGCGAGGCGCACCGACCTCGAGTGCGGGCTCGCACCCGAGAAGGTCGGCACTGACATCGCTGCTCCGAGTCCGGGCATGTTCTCGAACAGGTCCAGGAAGACCGGGCGGAAGCCGTCGGCTCGAATCATCGCGCGGATCGGATGTGGAAGCTCGCCGAGCACGAAGTGGGTGCGCGCGATTCGCGCGTCGTCACCTGATGACTCCTCGAAGATCAACGGGACGACGTGAAACGCCGAGCCACGTGCGCCGAGGACCGTCGCGCCGTTGCCATAGAGCACGAGGTCGGCGGCATCGACATCGACGTCACCTGCGAGCTCGAAGACGAACTCGTAGTCGGCGACTTCGCCTTCCAGCACGGAAGGTCCGATCTCGAGCTGAGGTACTCCACCCGGTGTCCCCTCCTCGACCCAAGCCGCGTACTCGTCGAGTCTCAGCCCGGACAGCGGGCGCAGGAAGACAGGCTCCTCGGTGGCGAACACGTCGACCGTCGTGCTCCAGACGAAGCCACTCTCCTCGGCCCTCGCGGTCGGCCACATCGGCAAGGGAACGAGTGCAACGTGCTCGCCGCCCGTATCCGCGACCTCGAACCACGGGAACACCGGCCCGAACAACGAAGATCCTACGGACTCGCTTCCGACCGCGCTTTCCTCGGCACTGTCACTCGACGAGTCGTCCATCTCGCCACCCCCGATCTCTCGGGCCATAAGTGCTGTTTCAGCACTTTCAACGCGACGACCGACTGGTCCACGAGCCGCAGCGTCAATTCCGTCGGCCCCGGCGGCAACGTCCGTCCACCGCGGATCGGCCCCGCGACGCCGAGCGCGATCGTCCAGTTCGCGCCCCTCGAGCAACCACCCACGTCGAACGTCCACTCCTTGCCGAGGATCGTGCCAGCACGCGGCGCGTCTCGCGCTCACCGCCGTCGGCCCAGCGCGCGTCGAGGCTCGCACCACGCGGGCAGGCGCGGGCCCGCGATGAAGTCGGGCGCGACGACGACGAGTCGCAGCGACGCGGGCTCCGTCGACGTCGAGTCCTCCTCCTCGAGCGCGGGGCGAGCAACTCCGCCGCTCGCTCGTCCTCGTCCGCGGACGGCGCGGGCGCCGCGCGCCGCGTCGAACCGTCCTCGACGCCCGAGGTCGCGTCCTCGCGCTCGCTCGCCGGCTCCGCCTGTGCCGCAGGCTCGACGACGCGCGCGAGCTCGACCTCGCCGAGCGGCGCGCGCGCGCTCGTGGCGCCTCCGCGCGGCTCGACCTCGAGGCCGCCGTCCGTCGCGACCGACAGCGCGAGCCACGCTCCGACCACCGCGAGTGCGACGAGCACGAGACCGACGACCACGCGGTTCGACGCAGCGCCGCGTCGCCGCGCGGCGGGCCGCACCGTTCGGGGCTGGAGATCACGACGCATCGTTTCGTTCGGGCCCGGAGCGCAGCACTTCGGACCGCGGCACCCGACGAGGGTACGCCGCGGGTCTTCCCGGCAGCGCCACCGGGTACCCTCTCCGCTCCACCCCCGCGACCCGCACCCTCCCCCCACCGATCCCACCAGGACGTCACGTGAAGAGCCGCTGGAACCACGCCGAGGCACAGGAGTACGTCACGAGGTTCGCCGACGCCGGCGAGGACCTCGCCCTGCGCACCTACACCTCGCGACTGCTGGGCGCCGACGGCGCGCTCGTGCTGCACGGCGGCGGCAACACGTCGGTGAAGACGCGCACGAAGGACGTCTTCGGCAACGAGATCGACGTGGTGTGCGTGAAGGGCTCGGGGTGGGACCTCGCGTCGATCGAGCCCGCGGGGTTGCCGGCGTGCGAACTCGAGCCGCTGCGCCGACTGCGCGCGCTCGACGCGCTCTCCGACGAGGAGATGGTGAACCAGGTGCGGAGCCGCCTGCTCGACAGCAAGGCTCCGACGCCGTCGGTCGAGGCGCTCCTGCACGCGTTCCTGCCGCACAAGTTCGTCGACCACACGCACGCCGACGCCGTCTGCATCCTCTCGAACCAGCCGAACGGCGAGGAGCTGGTGCGCGAGGCGCTCGGCCCGAAGGTGCTCGTCCTGCCCTGGATCATGCCGGGCTTCCCGCTCGCGAAGGCCGTCGTCGACGCGTACGAGTCGCAACCGGACTGCGAGGGCATCGCGTTGCTCGGCCACGGGCACTTCACCTTCGGCGACGACGCGCAGACGAGCTACGAGCGCATGATCGATCAGGTGGCGCGCGCGGAGCACGTCGCCGAGCGGCTCGCGCGGTCCGTGCACCGCGTCACGATCCCCGCAGAGCCGATCGACCGCGGCGCCGTGGCGAAGCTCGCCGCGAAGGTCGCCCCCGTGGTGCGCGGCGCGCTCGCGGACGTCGCCGAGTCGGAGTGGGGCCCGCAGCAGCGGCGCGTCGTCACGTCGTGGCGCGGCGACGACGACCTCGTGGCCTTCGCGAACTCGCCGGCGGCGCCCGAGCTGTGCAGCTTCGGACCGCTGACGCCCGACCACGTGATCCGGACGAAGGCGCGCTACCTCGCGCTGACGAAGGAGGAGGCGCTCGACGGCGCGAAGGCGCGCGCCGCGGTCGCGAGGTACGAGGCGCGCTACGCCGCCTACTTCGAGGCCTGCAAGCACCGGGTCGCGTTCGAGGCGAGGATGCTCTCGCCGAAACCCGTCGTCGCCGTCGTCGAGGGCGTCGGCGTCCTGGCGCACGGCGCGAACGCGAAGGCCGCGCGGATCGCCGGCGACATCGCGGAGCACACGCTGCGCGGCAAGGCGCTGGGTCACGCCATCGGCTCCTACCGCGGTCTCGGCGACGAGGAGCTGTTCGAGATGGAGTACTGGTCGCTCGAGCAGGCCAAGCTCGGCAAGGCCGTCCATCCGCTCCTCGCGGGTCGCGTCGCGCTCGTGACCGGAGCGGGCGGTGCGATCGGGCTCGGCATCGCCGAGGCGCTGCTCGCGAACGGCGCGGCGGCGTTCCTCACGGACGTCGACCCCGCGCGGCTCGAGACCGTGCGCGCGCGCGTCGCCTAGAAGTACGGCTCGGCCAACGTCGCAGCGGCGACCGCGGACGTGACGGACGGGAGCGCGGTCGAGGCGCTCTTCGACGCCTGCGCGCGCGCCTTCGGCGGCGTCGACGTCGTCGTCCCGAACGCCGGCATCGCGCACGTCAGCACGATCGAGCAGATGGACGCCGACCGCTTCCGCAAGGTCGTCGACGTCAACCTGACGGGGACGATGTTCGTGATCGAGCACGCGGCCCGCGTGCTGCGCGCCCAGGGCACGGGCGGCGCCGTCGTCGTCCAGGCCAGCAAGAACGTCTTCGCCCCCGGCGCGTCGTTCGGCGCCTACTCCGCCTCGAAGGCCGGCGCGCACCAGTTGGGTCGCGTCGCGGCGCTCGAACTGGCCGAACTCGGCGTGTCCGTCAACATGGTCAACGCCGACGCCGTGTTCGGCGACGACGAGGTGCCGAGCGGCCTGTGGGAGATGGTGGGACCCGAGCGCATGCGCTCGCGCGGTCTCGATCCCGCGGGCTTGCGGGAACACTACCGGCAGCGCAACCTTCTCAAGTCGACCGTGCTCCCGCGCCACGTGGGAGAAGCGGTCGTCTTCCTCGCCTCCGGGCTCACGCCGACGACGGGTGCCACCGTGCCCGTCGACGGCGGGATCCCCGAGGCGTTCCCTCGCTGAGCATCAACGTCACGGCTCACGCGGCCCCCCCGATCCGCGCTGCCCGTCCGAGCCCCATGGATCCCATCCGACTCCTGCGCGCGTTGGTCGTCGTCGCGCTCTCGCTCGCGTGTGCCGCGGCACCCTCCGGGTTCGGCGAACAGGAGCGGAGCGATGGCGGCGCCGTCGCTCCGCCGATCGTCGAGTTCCCGGCGGTCGAGCGGCCCAACGTCGTCGTGGTCGTGATCGACGACATGGCGTGGGAGGACCTCTACTTCGTCCCGACGCCGAACATGTCGCGCCTGATCCAGCGCGGTCGGCTCTACACGAACTTCTACGGGCACCCCGTGTGCTCGCCGTCGCGCGTCGGGCTGTTGTTCGGCCTCCAGGGCTCACGGCTCGGGATCACGAGCGCCATCGACCTCGCGAGCCGGTCGGACATCGGCGTGCCGGTCGACGAGGTCTCGATCGGGACGTCGCTGCACGTCGCGGGCTACGCGACGGCTCTGTTCGGCAAGTGGCACGTCTCGTCGGACGAAGCGGGCATGCGCGAACTCGCGCGCGTCTTCGGGTTCGAGGCCTGGCACGCCGGGCACCGCTCGACGCTGGGCACCGACGGTCGCGGCTCGCAGTACGGTTGGCCGCGGCTCGACGACAGCATCCTCACCACCGATCCGAGGTACGCGAGCGAGTCGGTCGCCGCGGCCTTCGCCGACTGGTGGCACTCGCCCGACGAGCGGCCGCGCTTCGCCGTGGTGAGCCTGTTCACGCCGCACGAGCCCTTCTCGCCGCCGCCCGCCGAGCTCCTCCCCGAGGGTGAGTCGGTGCCGACGGCCGACCAGCCGGAACGCGTCCGCTTCGAGTCCGCCGTGATGGCCCTCGACACGATCGTCGGTCGCGTCGCCGAGACCGTCGACCTCTCGAACACGCTGCTCTTCGTGCTGCCGGACAACGGCACGCCCTTCTCCGCCAAGCCGCCGTCCAAGTGGTACAAGGGCTACAAGCTCACGTGTTGGCAGGGCGGCGTGCACATGCCCATGTTCGTCCTCGGTCCGGGCGTGGCGCGCGGGACGAGCGACCACCTGACGCACATCATCGACCTGCCGCGCACGATCCTCGAGGAGTGCGGCGCACCGCCGAGCTTCGGGTACACGGACTCGCGGAGCTTCAGGGCGAGCCTGTCCGGCGCGCAGGAGCCGAGGGAACCGATCTTCCTCCAGTACGAGAACGAGCTCCGGGTCCCCGTGATGCACCCGTCGTGCTGGGCGGTGGTGGACTCCGACGGCTACAAGTTGATCGAGTCCGGGAACACGCTCCAGCTCTTCCACCTGCCGACGGATCCGCGCGAGCGGACGCCCGTCCTCGACCGGGAGCGCATCACCGCGCTCGAGAGCGTCGCCAAGGAGTTCCTCGAGTGAGGCGGAGCGCACCGTTCCTCGGGCTCGCGCTGTCGGCGCTGCTCCTCCTGTTCCTCACCGCACCGAGCGGCGCCGCCGCGAGCGACGGCGGTCAGGAAGCGGGTGCGCCGAGCGGTCCCACCGAGTTCGTCGTCCTCGTCCTCGAGGGCGTCTCGAGCGCCGACGTCGCGCGGGTCGACACGCCCAACCTCGACGCGCTCGCTCCGCGCTCCATGCGCTTCGACGGTCTGCAGGTCGATCCCTCGGCGCCGCCCACGCGCTTCGCACTCACCTTCGGTGCCTACGGTTCGCGCGAGTCGATCGGCGGCGCGATCTGGCCGAACAAGGCCCCGCGTGGCGTGCCCGTGCGACGCATCGCGCTCCCGCAGGTGCTGGCGACGCGCGGCTACCGGACGGCGTTGGTCGGACGCTGGGGTCTCAGTTCGCAGGCCGACGGATTTCCGCCGGAGTCGGCGCGGAGGTTCGGGTTCCAGACGTGGCGCGCCGGTCGTGCCTACGACGCGAGCGTCGTCGACCGTCGGATCCCACGCGGTCGCGACCGCGTCGACGACGGGCAGACGAGCCCCTTCGGCGAACACGAGGGTCTCGCGGTCACCGACGCCTTCGGCGCGTACTGGTCGGAGCCGTCGTCGCGGCCGCGCTTCGCCCTCGTGATCGTCCCGGACACGAGCGCCGTCGCTCCGCCGCCGAGCGCGTTGCTGCCCGCGGACCTGGTCGTCGGCGACGACGATCGATCGCGGTGGGACGCGCAGACGCTCGCCGCCGACGCGATCGTCGGTCGCGTGAAGGCGGCGATCGACCCCGCGCGTACGACGCTCTTCGTTCTGCTCGAGCCGCGCGCGACGGAGAGCGACACGCTGGCGGCGATCGACGGCGCGATGCTGGTCGCGGGTCGCGGTGTGACGGCGGGGACGAGCCCGACGCTCTGCCACCCCGTCGACGTGCCGCGCACGATCCTCGCACTCGCGGGGTGCGAGGTGCCGGCGGGACAGTTCGAGGACGGCGTCGACCTGTCGGCGGCGCTCGGCGGCGGCACCGTCGAGCACGGTCCCGTGCTGTGCCGCGCCTTCGAACCCAACGGGCCCGGACCGAACGACTCCGGGCGCTCCGCCGCCGTGTCGCAGGACGGCGTGGTGCTCGTCACGGAGGGCGCGCAGGAGCGCGCGGTCGACCTGGCGCGGAGTCCGGAGTCCGCGCCGGCGATCCCGCTCGACGACCCGCGGCTCGAGACGCTGCGCGCGTTCCCGCTATCGATCGAACGCTGACGGGTCGGTCGGGACCGGTCCGCTGCGAGCGGCCCGCGCTCAATCGCCGACGCGCTGCAGCACGAGTTCCACGCGCGACGCGAGGTCGTCCCCGCGCGGCACGCGGAGCACGCGGGACTCCTCCAACCACCGCGCGAGCAGCCCCTCGACCACGAGTTGGAACCGCAGCTGGATCCACGGGTCGGTCGAACGCACGCCGTCGTCCTCGAGCGGCAACGCGCCGTGCGGGAGCAGCACGACGAGTTCGCCCTCCTCCGCGGCCCCGCGCACCTCGGCCAGGAACGCGTCGGTCGCGGTGCGGTCGTCGACGAGACCGTAGTGCAGCCAGAAGGCGGCGAAGTCGACGTGCGAACGGTCGGCGACGTAGCCGCCGTGCGACTCGGTCGCCCGTCGTTCGGCGTCGCGCTGCTCGACCCACAGCTCGTGCACGAGCGCGCGAAGGCCGTGCTGGTCGAGCCGGTGCAGGTCGAATCCCGACTCGAGGCGGCGGCGCATGCCCTCCTCGACGTAGGGCAGTTCGAGGCGCTGCGCGAGCGCCCGGGCGAGCGTGGTCTTGCCGGTTCCGGCCGATCCCGAGAGCGCGATGCGTCGGATCGGTGCGCCGCTCGCCCTCGCCGCGTCGTGCACCGCCGCGTCGAACAGCCACGGACGCTCGCCGAACGTCTGCAGCACGGCGCCGGGACGACTCACGAGCAGCTCGGTGCACGAGCCGACCGCGGGCGCGAAGCGCAGCGCCTGGTCGCCCGGCACGCCGAGCAGCTCGCACAGGATCGCGCGGATCGGACCGACGTGCGTCGCGATCGCGACGGTGCGTCCGCTCCACGACGGGAGGCGCTCGCGCAGGAACGCAGCGACGCGCGCGAACATCGCCTCCATCGACTCGCCGCCGGGCGGCGCGACGTGGAAGTAGTCCGCCCAGTAGGCGTTGATCGCGGCGCCCTCGTGCTTCGAGACCTCGTCCCACGCGCGTCCTTCCCAGGCGCCCATCGACTGCTCGCGCAGGACGGGCAGCGCCTCGAACCCGGCTCCGGTGCGCGCCGCGACGCGTTCGCCGAGGTCGCGGCAGCGCACGAGGTCGCTCGCGACGACGACGTCGGGCACCTGCGCATGAGCCGCGAGCCACTGCGCGACGGCGTCGTGCTGGCGCGAGCCGCGCGCGCTGAGCGGGAGGTCGATCTGCCCGCGCACGAGCCGCTGCTCGAACGCGGCGACCTCGCCGTGCCGGAGCAGCACGAGGCGCGCGACCTCGTGCTCCGGCATGACCGCGAGCGTGTCCGCGCCGAACCCGCCGCCGGTGGCCTGGCCGCCGTCGGTCACGGCGCGAAGCCCGCGCGGTCGAAGTCGAAGAAGGCCTCGGCCGTGCGCGTGCTCGCCTCGGCGACGCGTTCCGGCGTGCGCCCCGTCGCGCTCGCGATCGTCCGCACGACCTCGGAGAGGTACGCCGGCTCGTTGCGGCGCGACCGGGGCTTCGGACGCAAGGTCCTGGGCAAGAGATAGGGCGCGTCGGTCTCGACCATCAGGCGGTCCTCGGGGATCAGGCCGACGACGTCGAGCAGGTGCGCGCCGCGGCGCTCGTCGCAGATCCAACCGGTGATGCCGACGTGGAAGTCGTGCTCGAGGTACGCCTCGAGGTCCTCTCGCGACCCGGTGAAGCAGTGGACGACGACGCGCGACAGACGGTCGCGCACGGGCCCCACGGCGTCGAGCATCGCCTCGCGCGCCTCGCGTTCGTGGAGGTAGAGCGGCAGCCCGGTCTCGATCGCGAGCTCGAGGTGCGCGTCGACGCAGCGCCGCTGGCTCGCCTCGTCCGACCACATGCGCGCGAAGTCGAATCCGCACTCCCCCACCGCGACGATCCCGGGCAGCGCCGCGAGCTCGCGCAGCGCCGCGACGTCGTCGGGCCCGAACTCGCCCGCGGAGTGCGGGTGCACGCCGGCCGTGGCGAAGAGCGTCCCGCGGTGCGAGCCCGCGAGCTCCACCGCGCGCCGCACGTCGGGCACGTTCAGTCCGAGGACGACCATGCGGTCGACTCCGGCCGCGACCGCGCGCGCGATCACGTCGGCGCGGTCCGCGTCGAACTGCGAACTCGTGAGGTTGGCGGCGATGTCGACGAGGCGCATGGGCGCGGAATCGTAGCGCGGCGGGCTCCCCGCCCGTTCCGTGCGGCCCACCGCGCTACCATCGTCGCCCCATGCCGGACCGCGACGCGATCGACGCCGAACTCGCCCGCCACCTCGGGCAGGTCGTGCCGCGCCGCACGCGCGCGAAGGCGCACGACTAAGTCGAACAGGGCCTCGTCGAACTCGTCGAGACGGGTCCGGCGCGCGTGCGTGCGACGGTGCGCGGCGGCGAACGCTACGCGGTCGTCCTCGAGCGCGTCGGCGCGACGAACGACGCGCGCTGGTACGGCCGCTGCACGTGCCCGGCGTTCGAGCGCTTCGGACCGTGCAAACACCTGTGGGCGGCGGCGCTCGAGGCCAACTCGCGTGGCGTGGTCGGCGAGGCGCCCGTGGGCGCGGCGCCGGGCGTGCACGACGAGGCTGGACCGGCGTGGCGGCGCGCGCTCGAGGAGGTCGCGGAGCGCTTCCACCGCACGCGCCGCGATCCGTGGCCCGGCGTGCTCTCGTCGGCCGTGCTCGACTGGGCGCTCGTCGAGCACGGCGCGCGACCGTGTCTCGAGGTGCGCGTCGCCGGAGCCGCCGCTCCCGACGACGCGGACTGGCAGCGACTCGGCGACGAACTCGATCGCGCGGTGCTCGCGCGACTCGCTCCGGACCGCAGTCCGGTCGGACGCGAGGCGGTCCCGCTGGACGCCGCGCGCGCGGAGGCGGTGCTGCCGCTCCTCGCGCGCGCCGGTCGGCTGTCGCTCCGAGGCGACGCGGTGCACCACGGCGGCGACGGCGCGGCGCGACTCGCGCTGCGCCTCGAACCCGCGGGAGCCAACGTGCGCCTCGCGGCCGGGCTCGTGCGCGACGGGAAGTGGCTCGCACTCGACGAACCGACGGCGTGGCCGAGCGTGGGGTGGGCCGTCGCCGAGGACGTGCTCGTGCGACTGCAGACGCGGACGAGCGACGCCGCCGTGCTCGACGTCGCGCGCCGCGGCGGCATCACGGCTCCGGCGAAGGAGGCCGAGGCGTTGCGCGCGTTCGCGCTGGACGCGGGGCTGCCCGGCCTCGGCACGGATCCGGACGAAGCGGTGCCGCGCGGCGTGCGGCTCGAACTCGAACGCACGCGCGCGAGCGGATCCGACGTCGACGCGCGCCTCTCGTTCCGATACGGCGAGCGCTGGATCCGCGCGAGCGACCCGACGGCGACGGTGACGAGCGAAGGCGCCGCGCGGCGCCGGTCGAGCGCGGCGGAGTCGCGCGCGCTGCGCGTGTTCCTCGCGGCGGGCGGTCGAGCTGCTCCGGCGCGCGAACCTCGGCGAGCGCGACGGGCTCGTCGCCGTCGACGTGCTCGACGCGGTGCTCGGCGAGGCGCTCGAGCACGACTGGACGCTCGAACTCACCGGCCTGCACGCGCTCGTGCCGGACGAGGTGCGCGTCGACGCGCGCGAGACGGCCGACGCGATCGTGCTCGACGGGTACGCGCGCTACGGCGCGCGCAAGCTGTCGCTCGAGCAGCTCCTCGCCGGCCGCGAGAGCGGCCGCATCGAACTCGCCGACGGCACGGTCGCGCTCGTGCCCGGGTCGCTGCGCCGCGCACTCGCCTGGGCCGAGCGGCTCGGCGATCGACGCGGCGGCTCGGTGCACCTCGACGCGAGGCGCGGATGGCTCGCGGCGCCGCTGCTCGCCGGGCTCGGCGTCGCGCTGCCCGAGAGCGCGGTCCGCGCGCGCGCCGCGTTCGATCCCGAGAGCGCGGACGACGTCGAGCCGCCGCGCTCCTTCGTCGGCGAGCTCCGCCCCTACCAACGCGCGAGCCTCTCGTGGTTCGAGCGCCTCGAGCGGCTCGGGCTCGGCGGCTGCCTCGCGGACGACATGGGGCTCGGCAAGACCGTGCAGGTACTGGCGCGACTCGTCGCGCGCGCGGGTTCGGGCACGGCGCAGGGACCGAGCCTCGTGGTCGCGCCGCGCTCGGTGCTGCACCACTGGGAGCAGCAGGCCGCGCGCTTCGCGCCGACGCTCTCCGTGGCGACGCACTCCGGACCGACGCGCGACCTCGCGGCGGCGCGCGAGGCCGACCTCGTGCTCGTGACGTACGGGACGCTGCGACAGGACGCGGGCGCGTTCGCGCGCGAGCCGTGGGACCTCGTCGTGCTCGACGAGAGCCAGGCGATCAAGAACGCTTCGAGTCGGACCGCGGAGGCGGCGCGCGGGCTCCTCGCGCGCGCGCGACTCGCGCTCTCCGGCACACCGGTCGAGAACCACCTGGGCGAACTCGCGTCGTTGATGGCGTTCCTGAACCCCGGGCTGCTCGGTGCGAGCGGCACCGCGCTCGAGAAGCTGCGCGACGAACGCACGGCGAAGGAACTGCTCGGCGCGCTCGCGCCGGTGTTCCTGCGGCGGACGAAGAGCGAGGTGCTGGAGGACCTCCCGCCGCGGACCGAGACGACCATCGTCGTCGATCTCGAGGGCGAGCAGCGCGAACGCTACGAGGCGCTGCGGCTGCGCGCGCGCGAAGAGCTGCTCGGCGAGCGCGACGGCGCGGAGCGGGGCGCGACGATGAACGTCCTCGCGCACCTCACGCGGCTGCGCCAGGCCGCGTGCCACGTCGCACTCGTCGACCCGTCGCTCGCCGAGGTCGCGAGCGCCAAGTTCGACGCGCTCCTGCCGCGACTCGAGGAGCTCGCCGACGAGGGCCGCAAAGCCCTCGTCTTCAGCCAGTTCGCGAGCCTCCTGCGCCTCCTCCCCCGCGAGCTCGAGGCGCGCGGGCTCGGCTGGGAACTGCTCGACGGCGAGACGCGCAACCGCGAGGCGCGCGTCGCACGCTTCGAGTCCGATCCCACCGTCACGGTCTTCCTCGTCAGCCTGAAGGCCGGCGGCACCGGCCTCGACCTCACCGCGGCCGACACCGTCTTCCTGCTCGATCCCTGGTGGAACCCCGCCGCCGAACGCCAGGCCGTCGACCGAGCACACCGCATCGGGCAGAAGAAGCCGGTCTTCGCCTACCGCTTCGTCGCGAAGGGCACCGTCGAGGAGCGCGTGGCCGAACTCGCGTCGTCGAAGGGCGCGTTGCTCGAGGACCTGTTCGCGAGCGAGCGCCTCGGCCGGATCGACCGGGAGACGCTGGCGGGGTTGCTCTGATCCCGCCGAGCGTCGTCCCGGTCGCTCGCGTTCAGGACCCGAGTCGCAGGTCGAGCGAGTTCGTCACCACGGGACCTGCGGCTCCGACCGGGTCGAACAACAAGGCCTGCGTGAAGAGTTTGCGTCCCGTGATCCACGGGGTGCCCGGGATCGCGAGGTCGACGTCGAGCGGTTGGCCGGGCCCGTTCCAGACCCCGGCCGGGACGTAGAACCAGAACGGACCGAACTCGACGAGCGCCTCGCCGGCGGAGAGGCCCGCCGAACCGAAACCCGGGAGGACCGTTCCGCAGGGGTACGCCGCACCGGGGGTCGCCGACACGAACCAGGCCGCGAACGTCGCCCCCGGCGTCAGGCCCGCCGCGCCGCTCGGGTCGTCGATCGCGACGCGGCACGTCGATCCGAGCTTCGGAGGCTCGACGAGCGTGAGTCCGCCGTGCAGCGTCGCCCCGTGGCAACCGTTGCGAACCTCGGCGTCCCACCAGCTCGCCGCGTGCGGTCGAGCGGCGAAGGGGAGCATCCGACCGAGCGGCGCGTGGCGACCGACGGCGGCGACGACGCAGTTCGGGAGGCCGTCGACGGCGGTGAGCGACACACCGATGTTCTCGCCGCTCCACGCGCCGAGGTCGTCGGCGAGGGTCCACGCCGTGCCGTCCCACTTCGACACCGCGCCGCCGACCGCGTAGACCTCGGTCGACGAAGCCGCCCAGAGACCGAGCGAACCGGAGACGAGCTCGTGCAGCGTCCAGCCCGAACCGTCCCAATGGATGGCGTACGCGTGGTGACCGAGACCGTCGAGGTACTGACCCGTCGCCCAGACGTCGTCGGCCGCGAGCGCCTCGACGGCGAAGAGCCGGTGGGTGATGCCCGGCGCCGGAGTCGGCACGTGCGTCCAGCTCGATCCGTCCCAGTGGATCACGTACCCGTGGATGTTGTAGTCACCGTCCCCGCCGCCGCCGACCGCCCAGATGTCCGTGTGCGACACGGCGGAGATCGCCTCGAGTCCGAACCCGTCGTTGCTCCCCGGTAGGTTCGCGCACGGCGTGTCGACGACCGTGAACGAGCTGCCGTCGAAGTACATCGCGAGGGACTGCCGACACGCGAAGGGCTCGACCCAGTCGCCCACGAACCAGACGGCGTTGCTCCCGAGGACCTCGATGTCGCGCACGACCGCACCCGACGTTCCCTGGAGTCCGCCGCCGCCAGCGGTCACCGGCGTCGGGACGACCGACCAGCTCGATCCGTCCCAGTGCATCGCGAGGATCTGAGCGCCAACGAATCCGCCGGAGCCCTGGAGGTTCTGCACACCCGCTGCCCAGACGTCGGTCGGGCCCGTGCCGTCGATCGCTTGGAGCGACGCACCGCCGGCGCCGGGGTAGGGTTCGGGACTCGGCGTCGCGAGCTCGGTCCATCGTTCACCGTCGAAGTGGTACGAGACCGTTCCGCCGACGACCTGGTTGGGCGACGGTCCGAACTGGATCGAGCGCGTTCCGACGGCGAACACGTCGTCCTCGGCGAACACCTTGACGTCGCGCAGGACCGAGTGGCTGGTCAGTGGGTCGAAGGGGACCGGGACCGACTTCCAGGGACCGCAGGGATCGCCGACGACCGTGGGCGGCGGCGCCGGTGCAGGGACGCCGAAGATCTGGAGCGCCATGTCTCCGCCGAACGACTGTCCGTTCACGAGGGCCGGTCGCCAGATCTGCGAACCGAGGTCGTCGCGCACGAAGACGGGTGAGAGCGCGGCGGGCACGGTGCCGGTGGAGCGCCACTCGAAGCCGTTGGCCTGGACGGCCTGCAACTGGACCGAGACGAAGTGCTTGCCGGTCGCGACGAAGGGGACGGGCAGTTCGACGATCGTCAGCAATCCCTGGAAGTCCGTCCCGCTCGGACCGACGGGCACGACGACGTCGTGCAACAGGGCGCCGGGGCCCTGCGACGTCCAGTCGTAGAAGCGCACGCGTGCTCCGGTGGTCGACGGTTGCTGGCAGCCGAAGCAGACCTGCGTCCCGAGCTGGAGGCGTTCGACCGAGCCGACGAAGTCGAAGTCGTCGGCGACCTCGGGCGCCTTCGCGGCACCCGGCCACGTCGACGCCGGGATCACGGGAGTGAGGAAGCCCGGGTACTGCGCCCAGACCATCTGATTCGTCCCGGTCGGACCGGCGACGCCCTCGCCCCACAGCTCGAACGCGAGGTCGCGGTCGACGGTGCCGGTCGGGTCGGAGTACGGCGAGAACGCGCCTCCCGCTCCGCCGTCGCGCCAACGCAACGTCGAGAGCGCGTGCTGACCGTCACCCGAGCTGTTCCAGTACCAGGTCGAGGAGCTCGCGACCTCCAACTGCACCGAGACGAAGTGTCGACCGGTCGCGTGGAAGGGCTCGGGCAGCGCGACGTCCAAGGTCTCGACGCGGAGTTCGTCGACGGAGAGCGACGGGTCGTCGACGACGACGCGGTGCTCGACGAGGAGCGTCCCCACCTCGCCGGCGTTCCACTCGTGGAAGCGGATGGTGACCGCGACGACGTCCGGCGAGGTGCAGTCGAAGCAGAGCGAACCGTGGATGCGGACGCGTCGCACCCAGCCCGTGACGTCGAAGTCGTCCGCCGCCTCGGTGTCCCTCGGCGGCGCGGTCTGCAGGGAGCTCTCGAGCTTCGTGGCGCCGTCGGGCCACTGGGACCAGAGGAGTTGGTCGGCGACGGCGTCGTTCGGGTGCAGGACGGCGAGGGCGATCGGGCTGATCGCGAGGGGCGCGAGGGCGCGCAGCGTTCGGAGATCCATGTCGGTCGTGGTCCGGTCCGTGGGTGGAGACCGGACCCGAGCGCAAGAGCCGTTCCTCGACGTCGTGCCGCCGTGGAGCCCCGTCGGAGGCGCTGCGCGCGACCGAGCACCGGGCGGCCTCCAGATCCTGGACCGGCCGTGCGGGATCCGGAGAGGGCCGCGCGACGTGCTCGCGATGGACCCGAACGTCGGTCGCGTCGGCGGACGGTCGCGTCGGGCGCGCGGCTCGAGGACCCGGTGGCGAGCGAGCGCTTCGGCCGGATCGACGCGGAGACGCTCGCGGGGCGGCTCCGACCGCACCTACTCGATCTGGAACGTCGCCGCGTTGCTCGCGTGCGTCGCGACGAAGGTGTCGAGGTCGATCACCACGTACGCGTGGTAGAGGTGCAGGCCGGAGAAGCCCGCGTAGGTCGCGGGCGGGATCGAGAACTCGGCCTCGCCGCGGCCCTCGCCGTCGAGGATGCCGACGACCGACGACAGGAAGCCGCCGCCCGAGGTCAGGAACACGTACTCCGTGTACACGTCCCACACGATCGGAGCGACGAGCTCGGTCCCGGGCACCGGAACGCCGGGCGACGTGCCGGTCGCGCTGCCGACGAGGTAGGTGACGTCGCCCGCGTGCTCGCGGCCGGCGTTCATGAGGAGCGTGAGCGAGTCGCCGGCGACGGGGTCGAGGAGCGGCTTCTCGGCTTCGAAGGTCGGGAGTTCGAAGGCCTGGACCGAACCGCCGCGAGCGACCACGAAGCTGATCTCGTCGAGGTCGAAGTTCAGTCCGGGCAGCTTCGAGAGCGATCCTCCGAGGCTGAGGTAGCTCTGCAGATGTTCCGTCGGCGTGAACAACGCGGCGCCCGGACGGACGGAGTGGACGAGCTGTCGGTGGAAGAGCTCGGTGTGCGTGTAGTTGCCGAACTCGTAGAAGTCCTCGTACCAGCTCGATCCGACGGCGACCCGCGCCCCGGCGATCCGGACGGACTCTCCGAGTCCCTCGCCCGCGAGCGTGTCGAGTCCCAGATCGGCCTCGACCTGGACCGGCTTCCCGACCTCGCAGTCCGTGACCTGCCAGACCCCGTTGGAATTGCGCTCGAGCAGGTGGACCGCGCCGAGTGCGATGACGCCGCTCGGAGCCGCTTCGTCGGCAGCCGCGCTCGAACCGACGATCGCGCGACCGCCGTCCAGGTCGATCGCCATGCCGAACCTCTCGTTGGTATCGGTCGCCGTCGTGCCCGAACACGTGACGGTGGCCGCCTCGATCGTCTGCTGCACCTCCCAGTCACCCGTGCCGTCGGGGCGGAAGACGTAGATGCGTCCGAGCGGAGATGCTCCTGCGGCGGCGTCCCAACTCGGCGCACCGACCCAGATCTCGTCGCCCGAGACGGCGATCGCCGCACCGAAGCCCCCCTTCTTGCCGTTGACGTCCGCGACCTCGGGCGCGGTCAGCACAGCGTCCTGCGTCCAGACCCCGGCGACGGGGACGAAGACGTGGACCTCCGCGCCGATGATCCCCGGCGAGGCGGACACGCCCCGGCCGACGGCGAGGACGTCGCCGTCGACGTCGAAGCCGTTCGCGAAGGACCCTCTCGATCCCGCCGGCCAGACGCCGGGAACCAGGGGCGCCTCGATGAACGAGATCTCGGTCCACGTGCCGGCGGTCCCGCGCTCGACGACCGCGACGCGGCCCCGGCACGTGTCGTCGGGAACGTCGCTGTAGCTCTCGGGCGAGGCCGCCACGAAGACCCGATCGGACGCGGTACGGACGGCGCGGAGCAAGAAGTCTTCCTCCAGCAGCCCGTCGACGACGGCGTACTCCGGCTGCGACCAGGTCCCGTCGGGCGCGCGCTCGACCGTGGCGAAGCCGCCCAGCTCGACGCCGAACAGGTCCTCGGTGCGCATCGCCGCGACGAGGAGACCGTCCTCGAGGTCGACCGGGCCGGCCATCGTCCAGGCGCGCTCGACGTCGGGGTCGGTCACGGCACCGCCGCTCGACCAGAGGCCGAGCACGTCGCGCGAGTACGGGAGGACGATGCGACTCGACTTCGAGCCGAGGGGGGCGGTCCACCAGGTACCGGCCGCGCGATCGCTCGAGTAGGCGATGGCGCCGTAGTCGAGCGAGGACATCGCCGGTCCGAGCGTCGCGCTCTCGTTCCAGGTGCCCAGTGCGTCGCGGTCGAGGACGCGCAGGACGAACTCGAAGGGTGAGCCAGAGCTGAACGGCACGACGAGCGTGTCGCCTTCGAGTTCGACACCATGCGCCGCTTCGGTCTGCGCGAAGCGGTAGTCGGTCACGCTCGCGAGTGTGTCGACGTGCGCCCACGCACCTCCGACCTGACGCTCGAAGACGAAGCCGTCGTAGCTCTGTTGGTTCGATCCGCGCCCGACCACCACGATTCGATCGCCGTCGACGTCCGCGTCGTAGGCGAACTGGTCGGCGGTCGACCCGCTGCTCGCGATCGGCGACGCGAGCGCCGCCACCTGGAGCCAACCTCCGCCGGACTGGCGCTCGTAGACGTAGGCGCGGCCGCCGAACGTTCCGTCCGCAGCCGTCTTCAGGTCGCGGTCGCAGACGACGGCGACGTCGCCGTCGAGCGCCATCTGGCGTCCGCAGGGCGAGTACCAGGGCGATACGGTGTGGGTCGGCTGGTACCAGACGTCGACCTCGCTCCAGTCCCCGGGCGCCGTCTCCTCGAAGACGTGGATCGCACCGGTGAAGTTCGAGTACTCGTCGCCGACGAGCAGCACGTCGCCGTCGAGCTCGAGCCATCCGATCCCGATGCCGAGCACCGGGTTGAGATCCGTGGGGACGAGCGTGTCGACCGCGACCCACGATCCGGGTCCCTGCCGCTCGAACATCACGACCCGGTCCTCGCTCGCCGCGGCGACGCGGTCGCCGCCGATCGCGACGACGCGACCGAATCCCGCGAGCGGCTCCGACAGCTCCGCGTCGAGCACGAGTTCGCCCGCCGCATCGAACTCGTAGACGAAGGCGACGCCGTCGGCTCCGACGACGAAGCGATCGCCGTCGAGGTCGCTCGATCGTCCGTACTCGCGGCCGAGCGAGACGACGTCGAGCTGGATCGACGTGGGCATCTCCTGTGCGGGTGCGGTCGCGGTCGAGAACAGGGCGAACACGAGACCGAGCGTCGAAAGGTTCCTGGTGACCATGGCTGATCGAACGAGCAGACGAGAGGGCAGGGCCACGTCCCCCGGGGTGGGGGCGAAGTGAGCGTAGCGTGCCCTCGGTTCCTTCGGGTGGTGGGCGACGGGTCGGACCTCAGGACGGGGCCGCCCCCCCCACAAGACACCGCAAGGGCCGGGCGTCAGTCGAACAACTCGAGCCCCACCGAGAGCGGGTTGCTGACGTGCGTCACGGTGGCCGTCTCGGGGTCCCAGACGAGGAAGGCGTGGTGGACCTGGAACCCGGCGAAGGGCAGGAACCAGTCCTTGTAGAGGAAGAACTTCGCGTCGGCCCGGCCGTGCACGTCGAGGACGCCCGCGTAGGGCTGGACCAAGACACCGCCGTTCGTCAACTGGAGATAATTCGTGTAGATGTCGTAGGCGAGCGGGAGCACGAGCGAAGTCCCGGGCACCGGGATCCCCGGCGAGGTCCCGGTGATGCTGCCGAGCACGAAGTAGATGTCGCCCCCGTGGCCGCTGCCCGCGCGCAGGTAGAGATCGTCGATACCGCCGACGTCCACGAAGAGGCGTCGCTGGCCCTGGAAGAGGGTCCCGAGTCCATAGGCGCGCACGCCGGGGTCCTGCAACGTGAACCAGTCGTACGCCTCGTCGAAGACGACGAGGTGGTCCGCGTCGGCCGCGACCCGCGCCGGTACGGGCGCTCCGCTCACGTACGGGTCGAGCCCGATGCGCGGAACGCGGGCGATCGGGGTCAACGAGCCGTCGCTCTCCACGTCGTAGACGTAGGTCGACGTGTTCGTGAGGGCCAGGTCGTCGGTGAGCGACTCCGCGGCGACGATCGCTCGACCGCCGGCCAGCGCGACGACGCCGCCGAGGTGCTCCTGGTACCCCTGGTGACCGAACGCCGCTCCGATCGTGTCGACGCCGCCCGAAGGACCGAGTTCGAGCACGAAAGCCGCGCCGATCGGCACCTTGTCGATCGACGACATGGTGTCGGTCGCGCCGACGAGCACCCGCGTCCCCTCGAGTGCGACCGACGCGCCCAGTGCGCCGACCTCGAGCGCGCCGCCGTACGGCGACGGCCAGACGACGTCGCCGGGAAGGATGGTGTGCGTCCGGACCCACCCTGAGCCGGTCGAGAACTCGTACGCGACGACGGCCCCCTCCCCCGGCTGCGGAACGATCGACCATGCCGCGGTACCGACGACGAGTCGACTTCCGTCCAGGTCGAGCGCCTTGCCGAACGAGCTCGCGAGTCCGCTCCCGGACGGGGGTGCATCGATCGTGGCCGTGCGCGGCCAGTCGCCGGACGGATCACGCTCGTGGACGAACACGCGGCCGGCCCGCCAGTCGCCGATCGCGAGTCGATCGCCGTCCAGCGCGAGCACGGCGCCGAACGCGTGGCCGTTCGCAGCGACTCCGTCGTAGGGCAGCGGGTCCTCGATACGCGCCGTCTCGAGCCAGTCACCGGTGGGCTGCCGATCGAAGACGTGGACGACGCCCTTCGTGCTGCCGTTCACGAGCGACGACTCGTAGCGACTTGCGACGATCCGATCGCCGTCGACGTCGACGATCGGAAGGTCGCCGGTCTTCGTCGACCACTGCGGTGTCCCGAGCTGCTCCTCGAGGACGAGCCGACGCGGCGTCGACCACGTCCCGTCGGGTTGCGCGTCGAGGACGGCGAGCCCGACCCATCCGAGGCCGTGCACGCCGGTCGCGGTCCCCGCAGCGACGAGGTGGCCGTTCGAGACCGCGACGGCGCGAACGTCCTCGAAGCCGAACTCGGCATCCGGGTCGTGGGCCTGGCCCCGCGGCGACCACGTCACGGCGTCGATACGCTCGAAGCTCGCGGCGAGTCCGTGGTCGTCGCCGTCCGTGCGACCAGACGCACACACGAGGATCCCGTCCTCGAGCGCCATGGCGGGCGCGTCGTACGACGTCGCACCCAGGCCCTTCGCATAGAACGTGGCGAACGTCGCGGACTCGTCCCATACGCCCGAGAGCTGACGCTCGAAGGTGTGGATGCCGGGGATCTCGTCGCCCGCGCCGGCGAAGAAGCACGCGGTGAGCACGCCCGCGTCGAGCGCGAGGCTCTCTCCGATCGAGAGCGAGCCCGAAGGAGCGCCGGTCGGGTTGGAGTCGTAGGTGGTGGTCTCGAGCCATCCGCCGCCGGACTGCTTCTCGAAGAAGTGGAGCACGACGCCGCGCGCTCCCCCGTCGAGGCGACGATGTTCGATGCAGCGACGATGACGTCTCCGTCGAGCACGACCTTCCTCGCGAAGTACTCACCCATGCTCGGCACGGGAAGGACGTGGTTCGACGACAGCGTCGCGGTGTTCGACCACACTCCGTTCCCGTCGCACTCGTACACGTAGGCATGTCCGTAGTCGGACGACGTCGGTCCGTCGTCACCGACGACGGCGCGCGACCCTTCGATCGCCACCGTGCCGCCGAACGGTGCGAAGGCCGGGTTCGTGACGACGGGCGGCGACCAGACGTCGACCTCGGTCACGCCGAGACCGGCGCCGACCTCGAAGACGTGGACGCGGTAGAGACCGCCGACGTGCCGCACCCCGACCAGCAGCGTGCCGCCGTCCATCGAGACGTCGAGCACCGTCTGGAGTGCGGCGCCGGGGAGCGTGACGTCGACGACGGTCCCGACGGACCATGCGCCTCCCGGTCCGCGCTCGAACAGAGTCACACCCGTCGGCGAGTTCGTCGCGACGACGTCACCGTCCACGGCGACGATGCGCCCCGCCCCCGTTCCGAACACGGGGAGCTCGGCATCGAGGCTGAACGAGCCGTCGGCGTCGAGTTCGTACGCGAACACCGCACCCGCGGTCCGTGCGCCGACGGCCACCAGTGATCCGTCGCGCGCGACGTCCGTGCCGTAGCCGCGCGAGGGAGAGGGCGCCTTCTCGAGGACGCCGAGGTTCGCGTCGGACGCGACGACCTGGGCGGGGCAACGTGCAACAACGGCCGTCGCGATCGCGACGGCGCGCAGGAGCCGTTCCACGGGAGGCCCTCCTTCGGGTTCGCCGCGGCGAGCTCCGCGGCCGACCTCATCGTACGTCCGTGCGTCCCGAGCGCCGCGGATCGGTCGAAGTGCTCGATGACGGACCCTGCAGGGGGTCGCCGTCCACGAGGAACGCCTCGAGCCTCCCCTCGAGGACCTGCGTCCCCCACCCGCCCGCCGCCCGTTCGAACAGGTGGTCGCAGGCCGGCAGGAGCAGCAGCTCGTGCTCGACGCCGTGCGCCTCGAGCGCGGCGGCGAGCCGGCGGCTGTTCTCCGGCCAGACCAACAGGTCGCGCGCGCCGTGCGCGAGGAAGGTCCGCGGCGACCCTGCGGTCACGTGGCCGAGCGGCGAGGCGACGCGGTAGCGCTCCGGCAGCTCGTCGGGCGTTCCTCCGACGAAGTCCTCGACGCGCCGCGTGCTGCGCAGGTCGGACGGCGTCCACCACGGGTAGTCCGCCGTGAAACCGATCGTGAGGTCGACGGGCGGCGAGATCGCGACGACGGCGGCGACGCTCGCATCACCCTCGACGGCGAAGGGACCGTCGTTCGACGCGAAGGCCGCGACGAGCGCGAGGTGCGCGCCCGCGCTGCTCCCCATCAGCACGACGCGCTCGGGATCGACGTCGAAGCGCGCCGCGTTCGCGCGCACCCAGGCGACGGCCGTGCGCACGTCGACGACGGCGTCGCGCCAGCGCGGCGGAGGCACGAGGCGGTAGTCGACGTCGAACACGACGAAACCGAGGTCGGTGAGGAAGCGATCGAGGTGCGGCGACTCGCTGCGCTCGCCGAACGCCCACGAACCGCCGTGCACGCGGACGACTGCGGGTCGCCGGGGACCCGCGGTCGTCGCCGGGAGCCACAGGTCGGCGAGCAGCGGTCGCCCCTCCGCGCGCGCGAACTCGAGGGTCGCGGCGGGCTCGCCGACGTCGTCGAACGGCGCGGTGAGGTAGGCCGCGGCGTCGAGCTCGACCCCGGCCTCGCGCGCGCCGCGCCACGCGCGCACCTCGAGTTCGGCCGAACTCGCGACGGCGAGAAGCACCAGCGCGCCGCGCGCGAGGAGCCCCCAGGTCCGACGCCGGCGCGCGGTCGCGGCGTCGACGCCGAACGCGACGAGCAGGACGAGCACCACGAGGACGCGCCGTTCGTTCACGAGCGCGGCGATGTACCACAGCTCGAGCGTCGGTGCCGGAACGCGCGCCCACAGGCACCAGGGGAGCGCGAGGAACGTCGTGGCGACGGCGGCGACGCGAAGGGCGGGACGGAGGGCGAGCACGGGCGAGCGGAGTTCGCCCGCCCCCCGCGCACGGTTTCGGCGACTTCGCACGAGTGCTACCGTTGTCCGCGCGTAGCTCGACGCTCACGCCGCGACCCGACCCACGATCTCGATGCGCACGCTCTCGCTCCTCGCCGTCCTCCCGCTCGCCCTCTCGCTCGCACCCCTCCGGACGGCTCCGACCACCGCCGTCGACGAGACCGTCCTGCTCGACCAGTGGGACCTCGTCGAGATCTCCGACGCCCCCTCCGGCTACGGGCACACCGTCGTCTCGCGCAGCGGCGACGGCGACGACGCGCTCTTCACCACGACGGCGACGCAGAAGATGCGCATGAACCGCATGGGGACGAGCATCGCGATCGAGGTCGAGATGACGACCGTCGAGGACGCGCAGGGTCGCATGGTCTCCATCGACTCGCTCCAGAAGATGTCGACGCAGGAGACGCGCGTCCGGACGGAGTTCGAAGGCGGCGTCGCGCGCACGACGACGACGACGATGGGCGAGGCGCGCACCGTCGAGAAGCCCGTGCCCGACGACGCTCGCGGCGCCTACTGGATCGGCGAGCGGACGAAGGAGATGCTCGACACGCCCGGCGCCACCGCGACGTTCAAGACCTGGACACCGGAGGCGAACGACGCCATCGAGACCACGGTGCACGTGATCGGGAAGGAGCCGCTGTTCGTCGGCGGCGAGAAGCTCGACGTCACGAAGGTCGAGGCGACCGTGCACATGATGGGCGACATCACGACGACGTCGTGGATCGACGCCGAGGGCGACACCGTCCAGACCTCGATCACGATCGCCGGCATGACGATCCTGACGAAGCGCTCGGACGAGGCCGCCGCGGTCGACGCCTGGCTGCACCCCAGCGAGATCAGCCCCGACGTCTTCGCGCGGAGCATGGTCGTCTCCGACGTGCTGCTCCCGAGGTCGCGCCACGCCGACCGCGCGCTGCTGCGCCTCACCGCCAAGCGCGACGGCTACTCCTTCCCGGACCTCGCCGACGCGCGCCAACAGCTGCTCGAAGCGCCGGACGCCCGCACCGTCGTGATCGAGACGCGCCGCGTCGTGCCCGAGCCGGGCACCACCGGCGTGCGCCCGCTCGTCGACGCTCCGGAGGAACTCCGGCCCGCGCTGTCCGCGAGTTCGATGGTGCAGAGCGACCACCCCGACCTGATCGCGGCGGCGAAGGAGGCCGTCGGCGACGAGCGCGACGCCTGGAAGGCGGCACAGAAGATCGAGCGCTGGGTCTACGAGAACGTCACGGACAAGAACATGGGCGTGGGCTTCGCCTCCGCGCTCGAGGTCTGCACGAACCGCTCCGGCGACTGCTCGGAGCACGCCGTGCTCCTGTGCGGCCTGGCGCGCGCGGCCGGCATCCCGTCGCGCGTCGCGATGGGACTGCTGTACCTCGGCGGCATCTGGGGCGGGCACGCCTGGACCGAGGTGTGGATCGACGGGCACTGGTACGCGCTCGACGGCACGATCGGTCGCGGCTCGGTCGACGCGCTGCACCTCACGCTGTCGACGATGATGCTCGCCGACGACAGCCCGGCGCAGGAGTTCGCGAAGCTCGTCCAGGTCCTCGGCGAGATCGACATCGACGTCGAGGAGCTCGGCTTCGGCGAGCGCACGGTCCCGTGCGACCCGTCGATGGTCCGCGTCGAGGACGGCCGCTACACGAACGCGATGTGGGGCTTCTCCGTCGCGATCCCCGAAGGCTTCGAGTGCGAGCTCGAGAAGCGCCGCGCAGCGATCGGCTTCGAGGAGATGCGCCTGCAGGGGAAGGCGGCGGACGGCAAGCGCGTGCGCATCGAGCTGACGCTGCTCGACGACGCCTACGCGGACTCCGTCGGCGAGCGCCTGCTCGACCAGGGTGCCGGGACGAGGACGGCCGTCGAGGTCGACGGTCGACCCGGGACCTACGTCGACGTCGCCGACAAGCGCCGCACCGCGCGCGTGCTCTCCATCGACACCGGCGGCGCGCTCTACGTCCTCCAGTTCGACCGCATGGACTCGGCCGAGCAGAAGGCGCTGTTCGACGCGGTCGTCGCGTCGATCGACTTCGACGTCTCGCACAATTGATGGACGCGGCCGTCGCCGAGCGCGTCCGACGTGTCGTCGGGTGCATCGTGGGCGGCGCCGTCGGCGATGCCGTGGGCGGTCGCGCGGAAGGCTCGCTCGGCGGGCACTCCGCGAATCCGCTGCAGCTCGGCGAGCTCGAGATCTCGGACGACACGCAGTTCACGCTCGCGACGATCGAGGCGCTTCTCGCCGGCGACGACGGCGTGCGCGTCACGGTCGATCCCGAGCGACTCGCCGCGACCTTCGCGACGTGGCACCGCGCGCGGCGCTTCCGCGGCGTCGGCTCGAGCACGCTGAAGGCGCTCACCGAACTCGAGGCCGGCGTCCACTGGTCGTTCGTCGGCGCGAAGGGCGAGCGCGCTGCGGGCAACGGTGCAGCGATGCGCGCGGCGCCGCTCGCGTTCGTGCTCGATCCCGACGTCGACGCGGACCGCGCGCTCCTGCGCGACTGCTGCCGCATCACGCACCACAACGACGAGGCCTACGTCGGAGCGCTCGCGATGGTGCGCGCGATCCGACTGGCCCACGCCGGCGAGGCGCGCGGTGGAGCCGGTGACCTCCAACGCGTCGCGGAGCCGCTGCCCGACTCGCTCGTGCGCGACCGGTTGCTCGAGCTCGCGCGACTTCCGATCTGGAGCGGGTACACGGAGGCCGTCGCGATCGCCGGCACCTCGGGCTGGGTCGCGGACTCCGTGCCGCTCGCGCTGTTCGCGGCGTCGCGCGCCGACACGACGCCGGAGAGCTTCGACGCGATGCTGGAGACGATCGTAGCGCACGGCGGCGACACCGACACGATCGCGTCGATGGCCGGACAGGTCCTCGGTGCGCGCGGTGGGGTCGGGTGCGTGCCGCGACACAGGCTGGCCGCGATGCTCGCATCGCACGCCGTCTTCCTCGCCGCGTCGCGCCGCCGACGTCGTGGTCGGAACACGTGCACTTCCCCCGAACCGGGACCGCGCGACGAGGCGGACGAGCCTCGTCGCCGAACCCGTCTCAACTCCACATGGACGAGGGCAGCGTGCGCTGCTTCGGCGGGCGGCCTACCTTCGCAGCTCCCCGAAGGTCCGAAGATGGGGGACGAGGACGACCTCAACCACTGGCTCCGTCGGCACTCTTCGGATCTCTACATGAGCGATCCCGAGGTCGACGTGGAGGATCGTCCTCGCGGCGCACGAGATTCTACCGCGGCGACGACGGCATGCTCGGCACGCTCGCCGCCGGTCCGATCGAGGGTCTTTTGAGCTACTTCGGCGATCGCATGATCGACAGGATCGGTATTGCAGGCGCGGCGGAACGCAGAGTTCGCGCGAACGCTCGGTGGCGTCTGGCAGGATCGATGTCACCGGAGGTCTGGGAGCGCGTCAGGGCCGCACGTTCCTACGCCTGGTGACCCGGTCGGCGCTGTTTGCGGACCGCGCTTCGGTTCCACCGTCGCGCCGCCATGTCCCACCGCATCCTCACCACTGCGTTCCTCGCCTCCTGGTCATTGCCACCCGCGTCCACCGACGACTCATGGGGCGCACACCGTCGCCTTCGACGGCGCGAGCGTCACCGGCTGGCACAGCCGACGTCCCTGAGGCGGACACGAATCCGAATGCGCCGCCGTCGTTCACGGTCGAGGACGGGATCACTTCGTGAGCCGCGGGATGCCCGCGGGGCACCCTGTCACCGACGCGAGCTACTCGAACTACCACCTCGAGGTCGAGTGGCGCTGGCCCGGCGATCCCGGCAATTGCGGCGTGCTCGTGCACGCCTCGACGCCGCGCCGGCTCTACCAGATGTTCCCGCAGTCCATCGAGCGCTGCAGCGGCAAGCGGGTGACTTCTGGTGCATCGGCGAGGACATCACGGTGCCCGACATGGAGACGCGGCGCGGCGACCCCGCGCGCTGGGGCGTCGACGGCGACAAGCTGCGCCGCATCGTCAACCTGACGGACGACTCCGAGAAGCCGCCGGGCGAGTGGAACACGATGGTGATCGAGTGCGTGGGCGACACGATCACGGTGTGGGTCAACGGCGACCTCGTGAACCAGGGGACGGGCTGCACCGCGACGAGCGGTGCAATCGCGCTGCAGGCGGAGGGCGCGCGGTGCGAGTTCCGGCGGATCGAGCTGACGCCGATCGACGGCTGACGCCGCCGGGGGAAGCGCCCTCACCGACGGATGAGGCCGTGCACCACCTGTGGTGCACGGCCTCGTCGCCTGACGCGCGGTCGCGCCGGGTCAGTGCAGTTCGATCGCTCAAGCTCGCTCACCTCGACGAAGGTCCCCTGCATCACGTCGTAGACGAGGTACGCGTGGCAATACGCTCCCGCCGACGAAGTTGGGCCAGAGGTTCGGTTCGAGGGTGAGGTCGGTGTTCCGCACGACCGTACGCGTCGAGGAAGCCGAGGTACGGTTGAGGATCGAGCCGCCCGCATGGTCGAGGATGTAGCGCGTGTAGATGTCGCGCACGAGCGGGAACACGAGCCCCGTCGACCCGACCGGGATGCGCGGCACGGCGCGCACCGGTCGACTTCCGAGGATGATGTAGAGGTCGCCGCCGTACTGCTCGCCGGCGCGCAGGCGGAGGCTCGCGCTGTCCCCCTGGGGCACGTCGAGCGACGCACGGCTGCGCCACAGGAGTCCGTCGTCGTAGCGACGTTCGCCCGGGCTGACCGGGTCGGTCGGCTCGAAGTCGTCTCCGGCGTACACGACGAAGCCAGTTGCCGAGGACGTCGGCGCGACGCCGACCGTAGGAGAGGAGTTGCCCATCGGCCCAGCGCTTCGCCTCCACGATCGTCTGCCACGAGCCGTCCGACATGCGGCGCCGGTACTGACGGTCTGCTCGATCGGGCTGAGTTGGAGGACGATCTGGGGATTGGACGCCTTGGAGAAGCGCGTCACGAGCATCTGGTCCCCGTCGACGTCCATCGCGAGGCCGAACTCCCTTTCGCCACTCCCGCTCGGCGACGCCCAGCAGTCGACGAACTGCCAGACTCCGAGCGGATCCGGGCGAAGGACGTGGACGCCGCCTGGGATGGCGGTCGGAGGGAAGATGCTCTTGGTGCCGGGAGCCTCCGATGAACAGTTCGTCCCCCGACGCACGCACCACTGGGCGACTGACCGGAACGAGCCTCGGCGTCGTGCAGGTCAGTGCCGTCCTCGATCGTTCGGACCGGGATCCACGTCCTGTTCGTCTGGCGCTCGACGACGTGGACGGCGCCGGACGAGCGCGCCCCCCGTCGTCGTGTAGTTCGGTGCAGCGACGAAGAGCGTGTCGCCCGAGACGGCGAGGTCGTGCGCGAAACCGGAGACGGCGGTGCCGACGGGTTCCAGGACGACGTCGACGAGGAGCCACGCTCCGAACGGGTCCCTTTCAAAAACGTGGACGCGCCCGGCCTTCTGGGCCTTCGACGTGCCGCCGACCGCGAGACGATCGCCGTAGACGAGCACGCGCGAGGCGAAGACGGTGTGTCGCCGGTGATCGGGTTCGTGAAGTCCGGCACGGCGTCCTCGAGCGCGGCGACCTGGGCCCACTGACCGAACGCATCGCGTTCGAGCACGTACGCTCGTCCGCGCGTGTGGTCGGGACGGACCTTGTCGTCCTGGGTCGCTGCACCGAGGACGATCCGGTCGCCGTCGATCGAGATCGAGGTGGGCTGAGAGACGAAGGGATCGCTCTCGGCGATCGGGATCACCGTCGCGGAGCCATATCCACGGTTCATGCTGGCGCTCCTTCCAGGACGACGACGAGGCTCGGGTGCCCGAACGCGTCGAAGGTGGTTCCGGGCGCGACGAGTCGACTCGCTGTCGCCGTCCCGAAGATCGAGGAGGCTGATCCCGCCGCTCGCGACGGGGTCGGTCTCCACGTCGACGCGGTTCCAGTTCCCGGTCGAGAGCGAGTAGCTCGCGACGACGCCGGCGTTCGCGACACCGAAGGCCGACGCGGCCCGCGAACAGAGTGCGATGTCGCCACGGAGTGCGACGGAGGGTCCCTCGAAGTCATGACCGGCGAGCTGATCGACCGGGTCCCAGGTCGCGGGGCCCGTGCGCGTGTACGTGAACGCTCCGTCCGCGTCCGAGCTCGTGATGGGCCCGAAGGAGGTCGCGTTCGACCCGCTGCCGGACACGATCAGGTCGTCCCCGTCGAGGTCGACGCTCGTCCCGAACACCGCCGTCCCCGGCGCCCAGGTGCGGACGACGACGCCGTCCGCCGCCCATCCGCCGCCCGACTGCCGTTCGTAGAGGCGAACCGCGCCGCCCATGACGAGCGAGTTCGCGAGTCCGAGCGGCCCGCTCCTCAACGTTCCGCCGACCGCGAGGCGATCTCCGTGGACGGAGACCGACTCCGCGAAGTTCTGCGTCGTCGTCCCGCCGGGACCGGCGAACGAGGAACCGAGGACCGCGACCTCGTTCCACTGACCGTTCGAGTCGCGCTCGTGGACGAACGCGAGACCGACGCCGAGGGTCGAGGCATTCCAACGATCCGCGACCACCGCGACGTCGCCGTCGAGGTCCGTCCGCTCGCCGAAAGAGGCGATCGGCGACACCGCGCCGAAGGTCTGGAACCAGATGTCGACCTCGTTCCAGGTCCCGAACGCATCGCGCTCGAACACGTGGACCGCGGCGGTGTTGTTCGAGAAACGCACGCCGACGAGCAGCGTGTCGCCGTCCAGCGAGATGCCGCGACAGTCGAGCGGGCCGGGTCCGATCGGCGAGGGGTGGACGACGGCGACCTCCGACCACGCTCCGCCGACCTGTCGTTCGAGGACGTGCACGCCCTGGTCCGAGCGCACGGCGAGGCGATCGCCGTCGAGGTCGAGCGGCTGGACTCCCGCCGCGAATCCCGCCGCGCTCCCGACGATCTCCGCGTCGAGCGTCATGTCGCCCGTGCTCGACACGTCGTACAGGAAGACGCGATCGCCGAGCGAGCACGCGACCGCGGCGCGATCTCCGTCGAAGGCGGTGAAGTTGCCCAAGCCGCGACCCTCGAAGTCGGGCGGCGCGACCTCGATGGTCGCGAGGCCGTCGGCGACGACCGTGTCCTGGGCGTACGTCGGGTGTCCGAGCAGGACGATCGACGGGAGCGAGGTGAGGGCAAGTCGCAGCAGCGAGCGCATGGTGGTTCCTCCCCGGAAGGGACTGGCACCAAAGTACCGGGTTCGCCCGGATCGCAGGGCTGCGGCCGGAACCCGTGCCGAATCTCGCTCGGAGCGGGTCGCGCGGTCAGACTCGGGGGGTGGAGGCGCATCGAGGCCACGCGACCGATGTCGCACGCTCCCCCGGGGCCCATGGGTCCGCGACCGTCGAGTCGTGGTGCCGCGCGTTCGTGCTGGGTCGCGATCTCGCGAGCAAGCTCGCCCCTCCCCCGCCGCCCGACCTCGACGACGACGCGAGCTGGGAGAGCGCCCCCGCGGCCGAGCGGATCGCGGCGCCCGGTCGGCCCGCGGAGCTGCGCGTCGTCGCGCGCAGTCCGAAGACGCCGAGCAAGGGTGCGCTGCGGCTGACGAAGTGCGCGCGCAGCAGCTCGTGCCTGCGCTCGCGCACCACGAACTGCAGGCAGCGGAGCACTGTTCGCCTGGGGAAATTGCTCGCGTTCCCGGGAGCGCCGCGCGCGTTCCGGCGCGGACTCGTGCGGCTCGCGCTGGAGGAGCTCGAACACCTGCGCGCGTACGCCGCGCACCTCGAGCGACTCGGTTCGCACTACGGCGCGTTCGAGGTGCGACTGGTTCACCGGCAGCGCGTGCCGAGTTCGCCGTCGCCACTGCACTTCTGCGCGCTCGTCGGGCTCGGGCTCGAGGGCGCGAACCTCGAAAGCACACCGCGCGGTTCGCGAGCTGGTTCCGCGAAGCCGGTGACGCGCAGGGCGCCGCGATCCTCGACCGCGTGGAGCGCGAGGAGGTCGCGCACGCCGCGTTCGCGATGCGCTGGAGCGAGCACTTCGCCGGCGCGCCGCTCGACTACGAGGCGTGGGCGCGGTTGCCGAGCCGCTGACGCCGGCGCTGCTGCGAGGTCTGCCGCTCAACGTCGAGGCGCGCAGGCGCGCGGGGTGGGACAGGCGTTCCTCGCGAGGCTCGCGGACGCCGCCGGCGCACCTGAGCAGGCGGTCGTGAGCGACGCTCGACTTCCTGCTGTCCGAGCGCGCACCGATCGCCTGGTACACCGGCGTCGACGCGGAGGAGGAGATTCGCAGGCGGCACGCGCTACCAGCGCACCGACGCGATGAAGCGATCGTCGCGCCAGAGCGAGCGCACATGGTCGCGGCAGGTGGCGCAGGCCGCGGCTTCGTACGACCCGGCGTCGTCATCACCGAGGCGTCAGGCCAGGCTGCTGCGCGCGGGAAGCCGAGGGTCGCGCGTGGGCCAGGCGCCGCGCGATCAGGCGCTCGAGCGGGCGGGCGCGCGTCGTCGGGCGCGCTGCCGGGTGGTGCTGCGCGAGGTCAACGCGCGCCCGTTCGCCGCGGCGGTGCGCGCGGAGGCTCGAGGGACCGCCGTTCGCGAGAAGCACGTGGTCCACGATGAGGAGGCGCGTTCGCCGTGCTGTCGCGCCCCGCGCCGCTCGGCTAGCTCGTGCGCCACGTTCCGGTGCGGCGGGCCGCGGTCGCATGCGCGTCGAGGCCGGGAGTCGAGCGAGCACGCGCGGAGGTTCGTCGTCGCGAGCGTGCGCAAGGAGGCCGCTCGTGATCGAACCCTGGGTCGTGGTGCAGGAAGTGACGGTGAGGCGGATTCGTCGCCGACGACGCGCGTCGTCGTCACGGCGCCATGCTTCCCAGGCGACGACGCGCGAGGGCGCCTGGCTCGGCACGGAGCGCGCAGAGAAGCCGGCGGTCGCGCGCGACGACGACACGCGTCTGCTCGAGGCCTGCAAACGAACGGGCCGCGCTCGCCGCTGCCGGCATCGCCCGGGCCGTACGGCATCGACGCGTTCCGCTGTCGCACCGAGCCGGAGCGAGCGTCGTGCTCAACCCGCTGGGCGAATCAACGCGAGGCTGACGATGGACTGGGCGGTGGCGTTCGAGGGCGAGCCGCGTCGGTCCGCGTGCGGTGACTCGTGGCAGACTGACGCCGATGGCTCGCAGCACGAAGCGCGTCCTCCTCGCCGGCGGCAATCCGCAGATCAGCAAGGGCGACAGCGACGCCCCGGTGCGCGACACCTCGCGGCGATGCCGGGGTGGAAGGAGAATCGGGAAGCGACTCGACGCGCTCGTCATGAGGTCGTTCCCGACGTGCGCCGTGCGGTGCGCTGGAACACGCCGTTCTGGCGTCGAGGGACGCGGTTGGTTCCTCGCGTTCCACTGCTTCCGAGACGTACGTGAAGGTGACGTTCTTCCGCGGCGACCAGTTAGATCCAGTGCCGCCCGTCGCGTCGAAGCAGAGGGGTGTGCGAGGTGGTACGCGCACGTCGGCGAGGGCGAGATCGACGAAGGCTTGTGGCGCGGTGGATCTGCCGCGCAGCAAGCGCTGCCCGGCGATCGGCCCTTCTGAGCACAGCGAGGGCCAAGGCTTTCAGTGCGTTCCAGCTTCCCCGAGCACGCTGGCCATGCGACCTCACGAACATATCCTCAGCCGCAATCGTACTCCAGATCTTTGAGCACTGCGCGCCTCAAGACGCCCCGCGGTCTCCGGATTTCGGCGTCACATTGCCAACCCGTGCATCCACATCGTAGATGCAAGCTCTGTTCAGTCGATAACACGCCCCTCGTAGCAGCAGGTCTCACCCGCGGCCACGACGCCTCACGACGATGCTCAGATTTGGAGGTACACGTTGATCTACAGCGACTACTCGCTACTGCATCGACAGTCACTATGGCTGTCGAGCTCGACCTCCTCGGGGAGATCCGTGGGAGGGACTCTTCAGACCGATCGCCAGCGCAATGAAGAAGGCTCGCTTACAGGGGCCCCATTCGGACCGGAGTTCCTGGGAAGCTGACCGGTGAGCTTCGGAGCACGATGTTTGCCAACTGCTGGCATGAGAGCCCTCATGAATCCGCAGCGCTCTGGAGCATCTATTCAGGTGCGTCTGGCCTTTGGAGTCCGCTCGAACGTCCGGACGCTTGAAGCGAGAAACAGTGACGGACGATCGAACGTTCCTCATCGGAAGGAGTCAAGTACATCGACTTTGAGAAAGGTGCATTCAATCCGAGCAACGCTTACCACGCAGCATTTACAAGAGACAGAGCTTCGAGCATGAAAGGTAAGGGTAGTCACTGCAGGTTCCGCAGTCGGCAACGATGAGCAATGAATGGTCAGAACTAGCTTCTCACAGGATCGCGCTGTCCATTGGACATTGCGGAGGCTCGTCAGCACCAATTCATGGTTGGTTCCTCGCGTTCCACTGTTTCGAGACGTACGTGAAGGTGACGTTCTTCCGCGGCGACGAACTCGATCCGCAGCCGCCCGTCGCGTCGAAGCAGAGGGGTGTGCGCTACGCGCACGTCGGCGAGGGCGACGAGATCGACGAGGACTTGTGGCGCGAGTGGATCCGCCGAGCGGCGGCGCTGCCCGGCGAACCACTCTTCTGACCGACTCAGGCGCTCTCCGCGAGCAGCGCGTCCATCTGCTGGTAGCCGGCCTCCATGCCCTGCGCCATGCCGCTCTGGATGGCGCCGTCGCGCGCTTCCTTCGAGTCGAAGGTCAGCGTCATCGTCATGTGCGTGCGACCGCCCTCCTCCTCGAGGTCGACGGCCGAGACGAGCGTCCCGATCGGTCCGCACGAGCCCATCTCCATCGTCTCGGTGTGCACGATGCGGCGCGGCGCGTCGACCTCGAGGTTCTGGCCGTGGATGGTGAGCGCGGGGACGCCGTTCTCGTCGCTCCACTCCCAGCGGTACTTCCCGCCGACGCGGAGTTCGCCCTCGCAGGTCGTCATCGTCCAGCCGGGCGGCGAGAAGATCCACTTCGGGATCAGCGCGGGATCGGTCATCGCTTCGAAGACGAGCTCGCGCGGCGCGTCGAAGGTGCGCTTCATGACGATGGTGGTGTCGGTCGGCGTCGCGACCTCGAGTCCTCGTTGCATCACGTCGTGGGGTCCTCGGAGAGGTGTGGGTCGGAGTGGAGTCGTTGGGGGAAGGAGGGTCTCAGCGCTTCCGCCGCTTCGGGTCGGCCTTCATCTGTTCGAGCACGCCTTCGAGGGCCTGGAAGGTCCCTTCCCAGCGCTCGCGGAACGCTTCGAGGAAGGCGTTGGCCTCCTCGAGCGGCTTGGCCTCGAGGCGGCACAGGTGCTCGCGTCCCGAGACGCGCCGCTTGACGAGGCGCGCCCGCTCGAGCACGCGGACGTGCTTCGAGGCGGCGGGGAACGTCATGCGCAGCGGCGCGGCGAGCTCGGTGAGGTTGCACTCCCCCGCCCGGAGCCGCTCGACGATCGAGCGGCGGGCGGGGTTGCTGAGCGCCTGGAAGACGAGGTCGAGGCGGTCGGAAGCTGAAACCATGCGGTTTACTATACCGTCTGGTTGAGCGTCGTCGATCGCGAGTTCGGGCCCGGCGCGGACGACCGGAGGTCGCCAGGGACCCGCAGTCGCTCGGAAGGCGCCCAGGGAGGGCCCGAGGGCGTGCTCGGGCGAAGAACTGCGGGTCCCCGGGGACCGCCGGTCGCTCCGGACCCGTGTCCGCGCGCCTACCCTCGTCCACCGTGCTGCGCGTCCCCGCCACCCCACCGCGCCCGCGGCGGCCCCTGAGTCTCCGGCGATGAACCAGTGGCTCGTCGTCGCCCTGCTCACGCTCATGGCCGGTGCGGCCATGCCGGTCGGCGCGTTGATCGCGCGCATCGAGCACTTCCAGTCGCGCTGGCTCGAGCTCGAGTTCCGCCACACCGTCATGGCGTTCGGCGGCGGCGCCCTGCTCTCCGCCGTCGCGCTCGTGCTCGTTCCGGACGGCACGAAGGTCCTCGCGCTCCCCTGGTCGGCGCTCTGTTTCGCAGCGGGCGGCGTCGCCTTCATGGCGCTCGACATGTGGCTCGCGCGGTCGCAGCGCCCCGCGAGCCAGCTCGCCGCGATGCTCGCCGACTTCGTCCCGGAGTCGATGGCGATGGGCGCAGCCTTCGCGCACGGCGAGTCGTCGGGACTCCTGCTCGCGCTGCTCATGGCGCTGCAGAACCTGCCGGAAGGGTTCAACGCGTACCGCGAGATCACACGCTCCACCTCCATCCGCAGCGGTCGCACCATCGCCGTCTTCGCCGGTGCCGCGCTCCTCGGGCCGGCGGCCGGACTCGCGGGCTACGCGTGGCTCGCCGACGTGCCGCACGTGGTCGGCGGCGTCATGCTCTTCGCCGCGGGCGGCATCCTCTACGCCGTCATGCAGGACGTCGCGCCGCAGGCGAGGCTGACCCAGCGCTGGTCGCCGCCGCTCGGAGCGGTGGCGGGGTTCCTGCTGGGGATGGTGGGTGATGCGTTGGTCGGAGGCTAGCGGTAGCATGGAGTCCGTGCTATCGTGTCTGAGTGATCCAATCGTTTGCGAACGGAGGGACAGCGGACGTCTTCGACGGCAAGAACACGCGCGCGGCGCGCCAGACCTGCCCGAGAGACGTTTGGAGGGTCGCGGGTCGCAAGCTCGATCAACTGGATTCGGTCGAACGCATCGAGGTCCTGCGAATCCCACCCGGTAATCGCCTCGATGCCCTCGCACACGATCGGCAAGGCCAGCACAGCATTCGAATCAACGACCAGTACTGAATCTGCTTCAGGTGGACCGTGGCGGGGCCGTCCGAAGTGGAGATCGTCGACTACCACTGAATCGACCTCGACCATGGTCCGAGTCCCTTCCAATCGCCGGCCGACCCATCCCGGCGAGATGCTCCTGCTCGAGTTCCTCGAGCCGATGGAGCTCTCGCAGCGGGAGCTCGCGGACGGCATTCGTGTGCCCTACCAGCGCGTCAACGAACTCGTGAACGGCAAACGCGGCATCACGCCGAGCACCGCATTGCGTCTCGCCAAGTTCTTCGGCAACACGCCGGGCTTCTGGATGAACCTGCAGTTCCGCTGGGACCTGTTCCACGCCGAGGCGGCGGACGCGGACGAGCTGAAGAAGATCCGGAAGACCAAGAAGGCGGGTTGAGGCGTAGGAACCTCTTGCGCATGAAGAAGTCCACACCCGCCGCCGACCCCGACTGCTACGTCGCCGCACTCAGCGGCTGGCAGAAGGACCTCGTCGCACTCCTGCGCAAGGCCGTCCGCGCCGGCGCGAAGCTCGACGAGGAGGTCAAGTGGGGGCACCTCGTCTACTCGGGCGAAGGGCCGGCGATCCTGATCCGTGCGGAGGAGCGGCGCGTGCTGTTCGGCTTCTGGCGCGGCAAGCGGTTGCGCGAGATCGAACCGAGACTGAAGGCGAGCGGCGGGTACGAGCTCGCGAACATCGAGTTCGAAGAGGGCGACACGCTCGCGCCGGGCGTTGCGAAGAAGCTCGCGGCAGCGGCTGCGGCGCTCGATCGCGAACTCGGCGACCCGCGGCTCGACGCGAAGAAGAAGAGCGCGAGCACGAAGGCTGCGAAGAAGCCTGCGCCCAAGAAGAAGTCCGCGTCGCGGAAGCCCGCGACGAAGATCTCGAGACGGCGCTAGCCCTTCGACCCACCCGCCTCCGCGAGCGGCTGGTGGAAGTAGTAGCAGAGCCCGTCGGGCGCCACGACGAAGAAGACCTGGTGCGGCACGCCGTCCATGTCGTCGACCCGCCAGTTCCCGGTCTTCGTCCCGGCGGCTTCGATCTCCGCGCGCGCCGTGTGGATGTCGGCGACGCGAACGGCCGCTCCCTCCTGCGCCGGGTCCCCGCCGTTCTCCGCGAAGCCGATGCGGACGCCGTCGCGCTCCATCACGACGGCGCGAGGAGCGTCGCGGCGCTCGACCTCGCGCATCCCGAACGTCGTCGCGTAGTACGCCGCCGACGCATCGACGTCGACGACGGGAAGTGCGAGGACGTCGGCACCGTAGGGGTACGCGGCGAGGAAGAGGCGACTCACTCGCCGTCGCCCTCCGCTTCCCCCTTCCGCCCGATCTCCACGTCGTACCGCTCGAACCACGCGAGCACGTGCACGACTTTCTGGATCAGGTTGCTCGGCCGCGCCGTGATGCCGTGGCCCGCACCGGGGATGCGCACCATCGCGGCGTCGACCTTGCGCAATTTCAGCGCCTGGTAGAACTCCTCGGACTGGCTGATCGGCGTGCGGTGGTCCTCTTCGCCGGTGAGGAGCATGGTCGGCGTCGTGACGTTGCCGACGTAGGCGAGCGGCGAGTGCTTCCAGTAGTGCTCGAGCGCTTCCCAGGGCGGCGCGGGCTGCCAGTAGTTCGTGAAGTAGACCGACTCGTCGGCGGTCAGCGTGAAGCTGATCCAGTCGATGACGGGCTTCGCGACGACGGCCGCGGCGAAGCGGTCGGTGTGGCCGACGATCCACGCGCTGAGGCAGCCGCCGCCCGATCCACCGGTGACGAAGAGGCGCTCGGGGTCGACGAAACCCATCTCGATCGCCTTGTCGACGCCGTCCATCAGGTCGTCGTAGTCGTGGCTCGGGTAGTCGTGGTGGATCTCCATCGCGAAGGCCTGGCCGTAGCTCGTGCTCCCGCGCGGATTGCAGTAGAGGACGACGTAGCCCGCGGCGGCGTAGAGCTGGAGCTCCGCGGCGAAGAACGGTCCGTAGGCGGCGAACGGTCCGCCGTGGATCTCGAGGACGAGCGGGTACTTCTTCGCCGGGTCGAAGTGCGGCGGCCGCACGAGCCAGCCCTGGATCAGGCGCCCGTCGTAGGACGACGCCCACTGCACCTCCTCGACCGAGCCGAGCGTCTTGTGCGCGAAGAGATCCTCGTTGAGGTGGGTGAGCTGCTTCGGCTCGCCGCCGCGACGCACGACGGCGACGTCGGCGGGTCGCTGCGGGAGCCCGAGCTCGTACGCGATCGTGCCGTTCCTCGAGAGCGAGTACGTGCCGCCGACGTAGGGCCGACCGATCTCCGTGCCGCCGAGGTGCTCGGCGACGACCTCGGGCCGCGCGTCGCCGGCGAGCCGCTGGAAGGCGAGCTTCATGTCGCCGCGGTCCTCGTAGGTGAAGTAGAGCCCGCCGCTCTCGGGACCCCAGGTGACGTCGCCGATGCCGCGGTCGATGGCGATCTCGCGGATCAGCTTCCCGTCCAGGTCCATGACCCGGAGGTTCGACGTGTTCGTGCTGAGGCCGGTGTCGTCGAAGCCGGTGTAGGCGATCTTCGTGCCGTCGGGCGAGACGAGCGGGGCGTTGTCCGGGCCGACCCGGTCGGTGAGCTGCCGCAGCGCTCCCGTCTCGATCGTCAGCTCGAACACCTCGCTCTCCTCGGGGTGGAACTCCGGCTCCTCCCCTCGATAACTCGAGAAGTAGAGTTTGCTCCCGTCCGGCGACCACGACGGCGACCCGTTCACGTCGAAATCGCCCGTCGTGAGGCGCCGCGGCGTCCCGCCGTCGGACGGGACGACGAAGAGGTGACGGTGCCCCGGCTCGTCGAAGCCGCCGCCGTCCTGGCGGTAGTGCACGGTCTCGATCACGCGCGCGGGCTCGGCCCACTTCGCCCCCTCCGGTCGCGGCGGCATCGACGCGAGCGGCTCGGTGTCGGCCGGAACGTTCATCGCGAACGCGATCCAGCGACCGTCGGGCGACCAGACGAGGCTGCCCGGCGACTCGACGAGGCGCGTGAGGCTCGCGGTCTGACCGGTGTCGTTCCAGCGGCACCAGATCTGTGCGGAGCCCTCCGACGTCGAGACCCACAGCAGCCGATCGCCGTTCGGCGACCAGCTCGGCGTGCTGTGGTACGCCGTGCCGCTCGTCAGCGGTCGGTGGTTCCCGCCGTCGACGTCGACGATCCAGAGGTTGCCGCGCGCCCGGTCCTCCATGATGTCCATGTAGCGTCGCACGTACACGATCTTCGAGCCGTCGGGCGAAACCTGCGGGTCCGCCGCGACCTCCAGTTGGAAGACGTCGAGCGGCTCGAAGAGGTCCTTCGGCGCGTCGGACGTCGCGTCGTCCTGGATCGCGGGGAGGACGAGGGAGAGAGCGGTGAGGGCGAGGAGCGTGGACATGCGCAGGAAGGTACCAGGTAGGCTCTGCGCGCGATGGGTGGACGCGGACCGGGGATCACGGACGGTGAACACACGCCGCGATCCTGGAGCGGGGACGGCGCGGAGGCGTGCGCGCGGCCTTCCGGCCGCGCGACCACACAGGTTCACAGGGAGACGGGGAGGACGGGGAGGACAACTTGGAGATGCACTGCAACTCACGACTGAACCACTCCGTTGTTGCTCAGCACTGCCGTTGATCGTCGATCGCCGGCAGCGGTCGACCTCCCCGTCCTCCCCGGCTCCCTGTGAAATTCCGGCGCCTTGGGCGCCGTTCGGAGTGCGCGACGACGCCTCGGAGGAGGACGACCGACGTGGAGAGAACGACGTGAACGAGTTCGACGACTTCGAGGAGGACGACACGTTGGTCGTCGTGGCGTACGACCGCGCGTGGCCGGGGACGTTCCGCGAACTCGCGGCGCGCCTCGCTCCGGCGCTCGAGGGGATCGCGATCGCGATCGAGCACGTCGGCAGCACGTCGGTCCCCGGGCTCGCGGCGAAGCCGATCGTCGACATGGACGTGGTCGTGCGCGACCGGGACGGTGTGCGCGAGGCGATCGCGCTCCTCGCCGAGTTCGGGTACGAGCACCGCGGCGACCTCGGCATCGCGGGTCGCCAAGCCTTCGCGGCTCGCCCCGACCTGCCGCCGCACAACCTCTACGTCTGCGTGGAGGGCAGCCTGCCGCTGCGGAACCACCTCGCGGTGCGCGACGCGCTGCGGGCCGACGCGGAGCTCGCGAAGGAGTACGGCGAACTCAAGAGCGGCCTCGCGCGCCGCTTCCCCCGCGACGTCGACGCGTACGTGGAAGGCAAGTCGGGCTTCCTCACCCGCCTCCTCGCACGCGCCGGCCTCGATCCGGACGAGCTCGGGCGATCGAGCGCGCGAACCGCCGCCCCGGTCCCTGACGCGCAGCCCGACCGGCGCCTGCGGCGCCGGTCCAACGAGATTCACCACAGAGCCACAGAGAACACAGAGGCGCCGCCTTCGGCGGCGCGAACATGGTGGGTCGTGGCCCGCCGCCGAAGGCGGCGCCTCTGTCCTCTGTGGCTCTGTGGTGACCTGCGTGGTTTCGCGCGGCCGGGAGGCCGCGCGCACGCCTCGCGGATCCAGAAGCCTGCAGCCGGCGTACCTCCGAATCTCCTCGAGGCCTTGGGAACCGGTCGCGTACGGAAGCCGTACCCCACCTGTCGACGCCGGACGGGACGGCGGCGACGATCCCGGACCCCTTGAAGCCTCCCCATCGAAGCAGCGACTCCGGCCTGCCCGCGGAGTCGTCGGACGAGGAACTCGCCGGCCGCGCGGCCGACGGGGAGGTCCGTGCGTTCGAGGAACTCGTCGAGCGATTCGGCGGTCAGGTCGTGGCGGCCCTCGAGAAGCTCGTCGGCGACCACCATCTCGCGCTCGACGCGGCACAGGACGTCTGGATCAAGGTGCACCGGAGCCTCCCGCGCTACCGCAAGGGCGCGCGCTTCCGTCCGTGGCTCTTCGCGATCGCGCTCAACCACGGTCGCGACGTGCTCCGCATGCGCGCGCGCCGTCCGGACACGGCGGCCGGGAGCGAGGCCTTCGACGACGCGCGTCCCGACCCCACCCTGCTCGCGCCGCGCTCGCTCGATCCCGGCGCGCGCGTCCTCGACCGCGGCGCGATCGCAGCGGTGCTCCAGCGCATCGACGCGACCTTCCGCGAAGCCCTCGTGCTCGTCGACGTCCTCGGCGTCGGCTACGAGGAAGCCGCGCTCTCCCTCGACACCGCCGTCGGCACCGTCAAGTCGCGCGTGCACCGCGCGCGCCTCGCCTTCCGCGACGCGTGGCTCGCGCACGAGAACGGCACCGCGGCGCCCGCCCGCCGCGCGACGCTCGACCCGTCGATCCCGCCGCCTCCTCCCGCGACCGCGCGACGTCCGCGCCCGCTCCGCAGCCAGTCATGAAGCAGGACCACGTCCTCGACCTCCTGTCCGCACGTCTCGACGGCGAGCTCCCGTCCGACGACGCCGCGCGCTTCGACGCGCACGTCGCCGCGTGCGACGCGTGCCGCCGCGAGTACGAGTCGTTCGCCGCGGCGCTCGCCATTCTGCAGGACGAGCCGATCGCGCCCGCGCCCCGCGAGCACGTCGACGCCGTCATGGCGGCGGTGCTCGCGGACCGCGGCGAAGCCGCCCGGCGCCGCACGTTCCCGCCGATCCTCGTGCTCGCGAGCCACGTCGCCGCCGCCGCCGTCGGTGCCTTCGTCCTGTTCCTCGTTCGCGGTCACGACGCTCGGCTCGCGCCGCCGACGAACGGGGACGACGGGCGCGGCGCCGAGATGGCCGACGCGGAACACGCCTCCGATCCGAACGCGTCCGCTCCGGCCGTCACCTCCACGAGCGCGCCGTCCACCAACGTGCCCGAGGTCGTCGAGCGCTTCGTCCCGTTCCCGGTCACCGTGCGGGTCGCGCGCAGCGAGCGCGCGCCGGCGGCTCCGCCGATCGATCCGCTGCGCGCGGCGGACATCGAGTCGCGCCGCGCCCTCGCCCGCTCGAACGAGCGCCTCGCGCGGCGCGCCGACGCCCTCGCCGCCGCGCTCGACGCGGGCGGCCGCGCGCTCGACCTGCTCGCCGTGAACGCGAGTCGCGCCGAGGAGCGCCGTCGAGGTGCCGTCGCGACTCGACGAAGCCGCGCGCGCCGGAGCGTCGCGGACCTGGCGGACGACTCGCGAACTCCCGGAACCGCTCGTCGAACCCCGCCGCGCATCGACCGACTCTGCGCGGCGACGACGCGCGGCCCCGTCGCGGTGACCCGCGACGGCGATCGCGTGGTCGTCGCGACGAGCGGGTCGACGGAGGAGATCGTCCCGGCCCTGCTCGCCTACCTCGACGACGCCGACCCCGCGGTGCGCGCCGCGGTCGACCGCAGGCTCCGCGGCGTCGCCCGCGAACTCGGGACGCCCGCTCCCGGCGCCGCGGACCCCGACGACGACGCGCCCTGGTGGCGCTCGCAGCGCGCGCGCGCCGCGGCGGAGGACGGCGACGAACCCGCGGCGCTCCCCGACGCGGAGGCGTGGAAGGCCTGGTGGGTGCGGACGCGCGGTCAGGTCGCCATGAACTGAGCTCGATCGGCGCGATCGACACGACTCCCGGAACCGCGCGCGCTCCCGCCGCGTACCCTGCGCGAACCGCTCGCCTCCGCGAGCGCGACGCGCCCACCCACGAACCCACCCCACGTGAAACGCATCCTCCCCCTCCTCCTCCTCTGCGTCCTGCCGATCTCGTGCGTCTCGTCGCGATCGGTCCGCATCTCGAGCAGCGACACGCTGCTCCTGCAGAAGAACCTCACCGAGGGCGGTTCGACGAGCTGGCGACTGCACGCGAGCGGCGCCGACCGCCCGACGCTCGACCGCACGGACGAGCGGAACCGCGACGTCGCGTACCTCGGCGTCCGCGTCCGGACGCTCGACGACGCGTCGGCCGCGCGCCTCGGCGCCACGGCCTGGTCGGGCGTGCGCGTGACGCAGGTCACGAAGGGGACGGCCGCCGACAAGGCCGGCTTGCGCGTCGACGACGTCATCTACGGCTTCGACGACAAGCCGATCTCCAGCGAGGAGCAGTTCACGGGCCTGGTGCAGAGCCAGCTCGCGCCGGGGCGACAGACCGTTGCCACCGTCCACCGCCAGGGGTCCGACGGTCAGGGCATCAGCATGGCCGTCGCCATCGTCCCCGACTCGAGGGAGGTCACGGACTCCGCGACGGAGTCGATCGAGCTCGAGAGTTCCTCGGTCGTGCGTCAGCTCACCGGTCTGCAGGCCGCCGAGCTCACCCCCGAACTCTCGAAGGAAGTGGCCGGCATCGAGTCTCCGACGGTCTACGTCGCCTCCGTCGGCGTCGGCACGCCGGCCTACATGGCGGGACTGCGCGCGGGCGACCGGCTGCTCAAGGTCGACGGGCGCGACGTCACCGACCTCGACGACCTGCGCGGCGCCGTCATGGGTCGAGCGCGCGAACGCGGCATCGCGCTCAGTGCGGGCGACGAGCGCGTCATCGAGACGGCGCGCGGCGTCGAGGGTCCGGTCGAGATCCAGGTCGCGGGTCCGCTCGGATCGCACACCGCGAAGCTCGACGTGCGTTCGGACCTCGGCGAGTACGGCTCGATCGACATCCCGATCCTGTTCGACTGCGACTCGAGCGTGTCGCACACCGACTGGTCGTTCCTCGACTTCATCTTCCAGTTCGGCGCGAACTACCGCGGCAGCTACCTGCCGTCGAACACGCGCAAGCCGGCGCGCTCCACCTTCTTCTCGATGCTGCCCTTCGGCTTCTACGAGCAAGAGAAGCACCCGGGCGACGCGCGCTACTGCGTGCTGTGGTTCATCGAGTGGGAGAGGTTCGAGTGAGCGCTCGATAGCACCGCCGGAGCGTCACTCCCCCGCGTGCGAGTGGCTGCCGAGGGTCGCCGTGATCTGCACGGCGACCCTCGTCTCGTCGGTGGAGGCATCGCCGAACGTGCCGCCGACCTCGACGCGCACGCGGACGTGCTCCACCGGACGGTGCGTCCACGCCACCGACGCGTGGGACTCTCGCGGCAGACCCGGTTCTCCGCGTTCGACGGAGCCGAGGACGACGCCGAGCGCGTCGCGCGCCCCGAGGCGCCGCTCGCCCCACAGGTACCAGCCGGACGCGCGGTCGTCGACGACGACGAGCGACGTCCCGCCGGCGGCGCGCACCGCACCGAGGGCGCCGTCGGCGACGAGGAACTCCCCCCCGAAGGTCCACGGCGGGTCGGTCCCGCGGTCGAGTCCGCCGAGCGTGGCCTCGACGCCGAGGACCGTGTTCTCGAGGCCCGCGACACCGAGTCCGAGATCGTCGTCGGCGAAGGCGAAGCGTCCGAGTCGGCGCAACGAGAGTCCGTACCGCAACCGAGCACCCGACGGCGGGCCGAGCTCGTGCGTGAGCCGCGCGACGAGATCGAGATCGCCGGAGCGGCGGCGCTCGCCGAACTCGACCGACGTCCCTCCGACCTCCTCGCCCAGGCCGGCGAAGATCCCGAGCGTCGTTCGGACCGTCGACCTCGCACCGAGTCGGAACCTGCCGGCGTACTCGATCCCGCTCCCGCCGAGTTCGTCGCCGAGGAACGCCTCGAGGACCAGCGGACGATCGACGTAGGGCAGCTCGTGGACGTGCTCGCGCATCGTCGGTCCGAAGTCCGCGAAGAAGCGTCCGAACGAGAAGGAGACACGCGGATCGGCGCCGCTCCATGCGATCGCCGCCTCTTCGATCGCGATCCCGTCGGCGTCGGCGACACCGACGGCGCGAACCGACCAGTGGTCGTCGATCGAGCCGCCGAGCTCGATCTCGAGTGCGCGCAGCTCGGCGTCGAGACCGTCGTCGGTCCCGTCGCGGGCCGTGGCGAGCACGTCGACGACCGCGCCGACGTGGATCTCGTGCGGGTCGAGCGAGCCGTGCGGTTCGTGCGGTGCTTCCTGCGGCGCGAGCGCGAGGAGGAGCGTCGTGAGCATCCGTGTGCCTCCGTGGACGTGGAGGGCGCACGATGGCGGATTGCACGGAGCGACGGCTGGACGCTTCGACAAGCACCGGAGCAATGGGCGGAGCCGACCACGCGGGCGTCCGCTCGTCGCACGGCTCGCTCACTCCATGGCGTGGTCGAGCGCATCGCGCACGAGGTGCAGGACGTGCTCGTCCGCGAGCGCGTAGTGCACGTGGCGCCCGTCGCGGCGGCGCGACACCAGGCCGGCGTGCTCGAGCAGACGCATGCGGTGCGACACGGTCGAGAGCGGCTCGTCGAAGGTGGCTGCGATCTCGCTGACGCAGATCTCGCCGCGCGCGAGCAGCTCGAGGGTGCGCAGCCGCTGCTCGTCGCCGAGTGCCTTGAACAGTTGGACCGCGCCGCGGAAGGCGACGTCGGGGAACGTCGGAGCGGGGCGCGCGCCGTGCTCGGTCGGAGCGCACGCGGGTTCGGCGGCGGGCTTGGTGTCGTCGGACGACATCGGGTGGAAGTGTACGGGGGCGATGGCCGGGGCGAGGCCAGCCGCGCCTTCGGCGCCGAAGACCACGCAATTCGACACGAAGGGAACACAGGAAGGACACGAAGAACGCGAAGGCGCCGCTTCGCGGCGCAAGACACGGGACCCGCGGGCGCTTCGCGCCTGCGGCCCTGCGTCCTTCCGTGTGTTCCGCCGCCGAAGGCGGCGCCTTCCGGTTCTTCGCCTTCTTCGTGTTGATCTCGCGTGGCCCGAAGCGCCACGCTGTAGCCCCCACGCGACCGAAGGTCGCGTTCCTGCGGACTCCCGCAACCGAACCTCGCCCCCCTACTTCGGCTCTTCGACCACCGTCGAAGCGTCGCTCGGCGCGTCGGCGTCGCGCACGCCGGTCGGGCCGTCGGGGCGCACGCGCTCGTCGAGGCCGACGAAGAACAGCTTCGAGGCCGCGAACATGCCGACCGCGAGGACGAGGAGGATCGCGAGGAAGAGGAGCTTCGACCGCGTCGTGCGTTCGCCGGACTCGTTCATCGCGCGGGCTCCGCGAGGCGCGTCGTGACCTCGCGCCCGTTCTCGGTCAACGTTCGGTGGACCGGACACTTGTTCGCGATCTCGAGGAGCCGCTCGCGCTGCTCCCCGTCGAGGTCGCCGCCGAGCTCGATCACGCGCTCGAAGCGATCGATCGTGCGCGGCCCGTCGCCGCTCTCGTTCTTCACGGACTCCCAGTCGACCGTGACGCGCACGGACTCGAGCGGCCACTTCTTCCGCTGCGCGTACAGCTCGATCGTCATCGCGGTGCACGTCCCGAGCCCGGCCTCGAGCAGGTCGTAGGGACTCGGCCCGCGGTCGGTCCCGCCGAGCGACTCCGGCTCGTCCGCGTCGAACGCGTGGCGCCCCACGCGCACGCGGTGGTGCAGACCCTGGAGACGCTCGACGACGACACGGTGCTCCGGAAGCGGCTCGCCCGACGCAGCCTCCTCGGACGCACCGACGTAGCGCGTCGCCCAGGCCGCGAGCACGTCGGCGGCCCAGGCGGCGTCGGCCTTCTTCGACAGGAGGTGGTCGGCGCCGTCGAGCGAGACGAAGCTCTTCGGGTGGCGCGCGGACTCGTAGAGCGCACGCGCGTGCTCGATCGACACGATCTCGTCGACCGGCGAGTGCATGACGAGCAGCGCGCGGCGCAGGTCGCCGAGTTGCAGCTTCCCGGCGTGCTCGTGCAGGTCGTCGAGGAACTCGCGCTTCAACGTGAAGCTGCGGCCGGCGATCTCGACCGGCGCCTCGCCGCCCGGCGGCAGGCCGTCGAGCGCGCACGCGACGAGGTGCTCGACGTGCGAGGGGTCGCTCGGCGCGCCGATCGTCGCCACCGCGCGCACGCTCTCGAGGCGCTGCGCCGCGACGAGGACGGCGGCACCGCCGAGCGAGTGTCCGACGAGAAGCGTCGGCGCGGCGTGCTCGCGCCCGAGCGCCTCCGCCGCGGCGACGAGGTCGTCGACGTTCGACGAGAAGCTCGTGTTCGCGAAGTCCCCGTCGCTCCCGCCGAGCCCCGTGAAGTCGAAGCGCAGCACCGCGATGCCGTGCTCGGCGAGTCGCCGCGCGACGCGCGTCGCCGCCGCGCTGTCCTTGCTGCACGTGAAGCAGTGCGCGAACAGTGCGAAGGCGCGCGGCTCGTCCGCGGGCCACTCCAGCCTCCCGGTGAGGACGATGCCTCCCGAGGTCTCGAAGTCGAAGCGTTCCGTGCGTGCGGTCATGGGCCCGTCGTCCTTCCGTCCTCTTCCTACTCGGGCACGACGATCGGCGCCGTCGTGCGTACCTCGGAACTCGTCGTGCTTCTCGCCGCGCGGAACGACGAGCGCCTGGACGAAGAGCGTTCCCGTGCGCTCCGCCGGCAGCGCCACCTCGACGCGTCCGCCGTCACCGACGACGACGTCGGCGGGCGGCGCGGCGAGCGCGGTCACGTCGATCGCGATGGAGCCGAACGGGATCGCGCGCGGCGGATCGAGCGCCGCGCTCGAGAAGTGCACGATCGCGCGGTCGCCGGGGCGCGCGCACGACCAGGGTCCCGGGACCGTCGAGCTCGATCGAGGGCGCGACGAGCGTGATCGCGTCGTGCGCGATCGCGACGCCGCTCTCGCTCTGGACGAGCACGTCGTGCACGCCCGGTGCGTTCGTCGCGAGCGTGCCGCGCAGCCGACCGTCGCCGAGACGCTCCACGTCGAGCAGCGGCGCGCCGCCCACGACGACCGCCGGCGTCGGACCTCCGTCGCGGAGACCGTCGACGCGCACCTCGATCGCGACGTCGCCGAGCGCGGAGACCTCGTCCGGCTCCACCGACTCGATCGCGAGCCGTCCCGCCGCGCTCGACGGCGGGTCGCCGAGGACTCGAACGACCTCGTCGGCCACGAGCGGGACGACGCGCCCCACAGTTCGACCGTGGGGTGCACGAAGTCGCTGAAGAGGCGTTCGTCGGCGAGTCCGCTCGACCGCGCGACGCTCGAACCGTCGACGATCGGCGCGCGTTCCGCGGTCGCGGCGCGACGCACGCTCGCGGTCCTCGACGACGCGACCGGTCGTTCCCCGCTCTGTCGCGGCGGGTGCGCGGGGAGCACGACGACCGACTCGCAGCCCGCGTCCCGCGCGCGATCGACGAGGGCGCGCACGCGCGGCTCGACCTCGTCGGCGGCGACGCGCGGCGGTGCCGCGCCGTCCTCCTCGCCGCCGTCGGCGACCGGCGCGGAACCGCCGCCCAGCCACTCGCGCAGCGCGGACACGATCGCCGAGCTTCCGATCGGACCGCGCCGCTCTCGACTGGCGAGGACGTCGACGTCGCTCGCCCCGGTGCTCGGCGCTCCGTCGTTCCACGCGGCGACGTAGAGCACCGCGGCCCTCGGCCGGTACTCGCGCAGCGCGACCTCGAGTTCGCGACCGATCTGCACGGTCGACCAACCCGGTACGCCGAGGTTGAGGACCTGCACGCGCGTGCGGTCGTAGCCGCGCGCCTCGAGCTCGAGCGCGAGCCGCTCGGGCAGCGTGTCCGCCGTCTCGACGCCGATGCCGTAGACGCACGAGTCGCCGAGCACGACGACGCGGACGACGTCGTCGGGGACCGGCTCGGCGGGCCGCCCGCGCCACGGCCACGCGCCGATCGCGTAGCCGCCGGCGTGCTCCGCGCACGAGCGGTGGTCCGGCTCGAGCGCGTAGCCGAGCAGGTCGTCGGTCCTGAGCAGCGCGCCGAGCTCGAGCGCGATCCCGAGCTCGCCGTCGCCGCCGCGCACGCGCTCCGTCACGACCAGCGGCGCGTTGCCGCCGTAGCCCGCCGCGCGCAGCGCGATCTCCAGCACGCCGACGCCGACCGCCGTGATCGCGCTACCGAGCAGGAGCGCACGGAGTCGCCCGCGGCCGCCGCGGCGAGCCGAGCGAGGAAGTTCGGTCGTCGAAGGACGCATGGTCGCGGGGCCGCGGCTGCGGCGGGAGTCAGGATAGCCATCGCGCTCGCCCGCACCCTCGCCGCGATCCGGCGACTCACTCCTCGATCGACACCGGTGCGGTGAGGCGCGCCTCGAGACCGTCGGCGTCCTCGCCGTGCGGTACGACGAGTGCCTGTGCGAACAGAGGTCGCACGTCCGGTAGATCGAAGCGCGCGGTACCGCCGCCCCCGAGCTCCCGTTCGAGGGGCGGCCCGACGAGGCGACCAGGGTCGATCCACGCTGCGCCGAGGAGCGTGGACGCGGGTCGCCGTGCGATCGCCGACGAGAGGTAGAGCCGCGCGAGGTCTCCCTCGCGTGAGTGCACGACGAGCCCCTCGCCGTCTCGATCGAGGGTCGGCGGTCGGAGGAGGAGCGCTCCCGGCGCGACGGCCACACCGCGAGCCGTCTGCACGAGGACGTCCTGGGGTCCGCTCGCGTTCGTCGGGACGATGCCGCTCGCACGACCGTTCGGTTCGACGCGCACGTCGAGCAACGAGGCACCGCCGACGACCACGGCTACGGGTTCGTCGCGACGGAGCGGCGGGTCGACCTCGACGACGATGCGCGCATCGCCGAACGAAGAACACGAGAAGGGGTCGACGGCGACGACGCGGAGAGGAGAGGAGGTCGTCTCGCGTCCCTCGGGGGACGCGACGCCGAGGAGCGGTGCGACGGCGGCCGCGACCTCGTGGGCGACCCGCGTCCACAGCTCGGGCGAGGGATGGACGAAGTCGACGAACAGCGCGGTGTCCGGGAGGCCGCTCTCCGCCGCCACGCGGTCCGCGTCGACGAGCGGGACGCGCTCGGCCTCGGCCGCGCGCCGGACGCTCGCACGATCGGGCAGGACGCGAGCGTGCTCGGCCTCGGTGGCCGCGGGGTGCGCGGGTACGACGACGACCGACGCGCACCCGGCGCTGCGCGCCCGGCCGATCATCGCGCGCACACGCGGCTCGACCTCGTCGGCGGCGACGCGCGGTCCGTGCGGGTACTCGTTCGCGCTCCACACGCGCATGAGTTCGACCTGGTCGAGCGGCTCGACCGGGTCGACGTCGTCCAGCTCCTCGTCACCGGACCGCATCAGGCGCCGCAGCGTCGCGACGATCGCGGAGCGCCGCGCGAGATCGCCGACGGAGGGCCGCTCGAGCAGGTCGGCGTCGCTCCGCGAGGCCGCCGGTGCGCCGTCGTTCGCCGCGGCGACGTAGAACACCGCGACGTCCGGACGGATCTCGAGGAGGACCTCGTCGAGCACGCGGGCGACCTGGACCGTGGAGTAGCCCGGCACGCCGAAGTTGAGGACCTGGACGCGACTGCGGTCGTGACCGAGCGCCTCGAGCTCGAGTGCGAGCCGCGCGGGCAGCGTCTCGGCCGTCTCGACGCCGATCCCGAACGCGCAGGAGTCGCCGAACACGGCGACGCGCACGATCCCCTGGGGTGCCGGCTCGGCGGGACGACCGCGCCACGGATACTCGCCGAGCGCGTAGCTTCCCGTGTGCTCCGGACTCGACCGGTAACTCGCGCGGAGCGCGTAACCGCGCCCGGCGTGCGCCGTCGTCATGCCGTCGCGAGGGTCGCGCTGGCGTGCCTCGAACTGGAGCAGCCCGGGTGCCGCGTCCGCTCCGCGACTCGCGACGGGAGACTCCGGGCCGTTGCCCGTCGCGCGGAGGGCGAGTTCGACGATCACGACGCTCGCCGCTGTGAGCACGCAGCCCAGGAGGAGCGCTCGCACGCGCGACGCGGCGCTCCTTCTCGGACTTCGTTCGTTGCCGTCGTCGGCCGTCATGGGGGTCCCGCCGGAGCGGACGCGCGATACCCGCGGTCCGTAGGATGGCGAGATGGGACTCTACTCCGAGGTCGTCTTCCCGAGGCTCTACGACTTCGGCATGGACCGTCCGGCGATGCGCGAGCACCGGTTCGAGCAGCTCCGCGGGATCGAGGGCGAAGTGCTCGAGATCGGCATCGGGACCGGCCTCAACCTCGCGTGCTACCCCGACGAGGTCACGCGCGTCGTCGGGGTCGAGCCGAGCCCGGGCATGGGGAAGCGTCTGCGCCGGCGCGTCGACGAGGACCGCGTCGCCCACCCCCATCGCGAGGTCGAGCTGCACCGCATGTCGGGCGAGTCGTTGCCCTTCGACTCGGGTCGCTTCCCGCACGTCGTCTCCACGCTGACGTTGTGCAGCATCCGCGAGCTCGACCGCGCCCTCGCCGAGGTGCGCCGCGTGCTCGCACCGGGCGGCACGTTCCACTTCTTCGAGCACGGGATCAGCGACGACGCGTCGGTGCGCAGATGGCAGCACCGGCTCGAACGGTTCCAGCGCCTCTGGGCCGTCGGTTGCTCGCTCCTCACCGACGTCGGCGCGCACCTCGAACGCGCCGACTTCGCGTCGCTCGAGGTCGAGCGCTTCCTCATGGACGGTGCGCCGAAGATCCACGCGCCGATGTGGAAGGGGCGCGCGGTGCGTTGACGCGAGCGCGATCGTCAAGCACGTCGCACGAGCGCGTTCCACGCTCGGGACGTGCGTCGCGAACGGGCATCGACGCGCGGAGTTCACGGACTGGGAACACTCCCTTCGCACTCGTGCATCGCGGCTCGTGCACGGGTGGACGGAGCTAGAGTGCCTCGCGAGCCCCCCGGCTCACCGTCGGCGCGCGTCGACGTCCGGAGGTGGGGTTCCGACCGCGGGCTGGTCGGATCCTCCGGACGCGGAGGTCGCACCGTCGGACCAGGGTCGTTCCCCCCACCTCATGCTGCTCCGCTCCCTTCGTCGGGCGCGCGGGATCGTCGTTCCGCTCGCGCTGTCGGTCGTCGTCGCTTGTCAGAGCACCCAGGACGGAGTCGTCGTCGAGCCCGAGCCCGAGGGCCCGGTCGCGCACGACCTCGACGAACTGCGCGCCGTCCTCGTGGACGAGATCGACCCGGAGAGCCTGCGCGCGCTGCACGACGCGGTCGCGAGCAAGCCGCACCCCGCGGGCACGCCCGGTGACGAGGCCACGATCGCGTGGCTCGCCGACTACTTCGCCGACCTCGGCCTCGAGGTCGAGGTGCACTGGTTCTGGGCGCTGCTCTCGTTCCCGGAGAGCGCGGAGCTCGAACTCGTCTCGCCCGAGCGCATCCGCCTGCCGTTGATGGAGGACGCGCTCGCCGAGGATCCCTACAGCCGGCTCCCCGGCATCGACCCCGGTTGGAACGCGTACTCCGCGAGCGCCGACGTGCAGGCCGAGGTGGTCTACGCGAACTACGGCACGCTCGAGGACTTCGCCGAGCTCGAGCGCCTCGGCGTCGACTGCACGGGCAAGATCGTGCTCGCTCGCTACGGCGGCAACTTCCGCGGCTACAAGGCGAAGTTCGCGGAGGAAGCGGGTGCGGCGGGGCTGATCGTCTTCACCGACCCCGAGGACTCGGGTTGGGGCAAGGGTCTCTCGTGGCCCGAGGGCGGCTTCGCCAACGGCAGCTCGATCCAACGCGGTTCGATCCTCACGCTGCCGTGGTACGGCGACCCGCAGACGCCCGGCGTCGAGGCGACCGAGGACGCGCCGCGCATCGACGCGGACGAACTCGACCTCCCGCGCATCCCGGTGCAGCCCGTCGGCTGGGAGACCGCGAAGGCGATCATGCAGCACATGGCCGGCCCCGAGGCGCCGGACGCGTGGCAGGGCGGACTGCCCTTCCGCTACCGCCTGACCGGCGGCGCGCACCTCCGGGCGCGTCTCGCCGTGAAGCAGTCGCGCCGCATCGCGCGCACGGCGAACGTCGTCGCGACGCTGCGCGGGACGGAAGCCCCGGAACAGCGCGTCGTCTACGGCTGCCACCACGACGCGTGGACGTTCGGTGCGGCCGATCCGTGCGCCGGTCTGATCTGCGTGCTCGAGGCCGCGCGCGCGTGGAGCGTCGCGTCGAACCGCGGCTACGCGCCGCGGCGCTCCATCAGCTTCGCGTGCTGGGGCGCCGAGGAGTACGGCATCGTCGGCTCGGTCGAGTGGGTCGAGTCGCGGCGCGAGGAGTTGCGCCGGAGCGGCGTCGCGTACGTGAACCTCGACATGGCGGCGATGGGGACGGACCTGTTCGGCAGCTCGGTCCCGAGCCTCCAGCGCGTGATCGCGGAAGCCGCGTCGCAGGCCGACGAGGCGGCGGCGCGGGACGGACGGAGCACCGCGCGCCGCAGCGCGCTCGAGGCCTGGCTCGAACGCTCGCCCGGACCGTACGACGACGGTCTGCCGGCGTTCGGCGACCTCGGCGGCGGTTCGGACCACGCGGGCTTCGTCGCGCAGGCCGGCATGGCGTCGGCGGCGATCGGCGCCGGCGGATCGCGCGGCGTCAGCTACCACAGCGCCTACGACGACCTCGCCTGGTACCGGCGCGTCGTCGGCGACGACTACGGCTCGGCGGCGCTCGTCACCGAGGTCGTGCTCGAGTCGTCGGCGCTGCTCGCCGACGCGCCGGTCGTGCCGCTCGACCCCGGACGCTACGGACGCGAGGTGCGTCGTCACCTCGAGGCTCTGACCGCGCGCGGACGCGAGCTCGGGCTGTTCGTGTCGGGCGACGCCGCGGGCGCGACGACGGTCGACGAGAACCTCGCGCCGCTGGCGCGCGGGTTCGACGCGCACGGCGAGCGCATGCGTCGGCTCGAGGCGCGACTCGCGAACGCGAAGGACACGCTGACGGACGAGCGCCGCGCGGAGATCAACGAACTGCTCGTGCTCTGGGAGCGCGCGTGGCTCGACGACGAAGGGTTGCCCGGTCGCCCGTGGTTCGAGAACCTCTACTGCGCGAGCGACGAGACCAGCGGGTACGCCGCGTGGATGCTGCCGGCGCTGCGCTGGGCGGTCGAGCGCGGCGACGCCGAGGCGCTCGCGCACCAGGTCGAGCGCTACCGGGCCGTGCTCTCGCGTCTCGAGGCGAACGCGGACCGGCTCGAGCACCTGCTCCACGGCTGAACCCGGCGTCGCCGGGGCGCGCTCAGCCCGCGCTCGCGTCCCACTCCACCCGGTGGAGCAACGGCCCCGGACCGAAGGGCGAAGGCACCTCGGTCAGGACGATCTTCGGCCGGTCGAGCAGGTCGCGCGCCCACTGCTGCGCCGGCGTGCGTTCGCCATCGTCCGGCCCGAGGATCTCGGAGTCGAGGTACAGCGCGCCCTTCGAGAGCGCGTCGACGAGCGCCGCCTCGTACGGCGCGCGCAACGTGTCGTCCCACGCACGTCGCGGCGTGAACTCGAACTGCTGCGTCCACTGGAACGCGCTCACGCGGTCGAGAGGGAGCGCGGAGAGGCGCACCATGTCGGCGGTGTAGACCGTGCACGGTGCGTCGACCTCCTCGACGACGACGCGCGCCCACGAGCGGGCGTCGGGACGTCGCGCGTAGGCCGCGAGGTCGGCGTGGGACAGCACGAGCTGGAGCGGGAGCAGGACCCAGGGCGCGAGCCGCCACGCGCGTCCGCGCGCGGCGCTCGCCGAGGACGCCGCGACGACGAACCAGGGGAACAGGCTCACGAAGTACGCGCCTCGCTCGCGCAGACCGGACTGCGGCACGACGAGGACGTAGACCACGAGGAGGACGACGACGGCGGCGCGCGCGACGACGGGGCGACCGGTCGCGTCGCGCTCCGACTCCGACTCGGTCGCGCGCCGCGGCGCGAGGGCGAGGAGCGCCGCGACCCAGACGAGTCCGCCCTGCAGCGCGCCCTCGTGCCACAGGTACCGCACGACGTCGACCGGACCGAACCAGCCGTAGCCCGATCTGAACCGGAGGAAGAGGTCCTCGTAGAGCCCGAGGTACCACGGCGCGCGGAGCAGGAGCGTCGACGAGGACTCGCGGTCCGCGTCGTACACGAACCAGCTCCCGATCGCGACGCCGGCGCCGAGCAGCGCGAGCAGGAGGACGCCGCGCGCGTCGCGGCGCGAGAGGTCGCGACCGCGTCCGAGCAGCAGGAGTGCGAGGAACGCCGGCACGAGCAGGAGGTGCGAGAGGTGCACGACGAGCGCGATCAGCGCCGCGACGCCGACGAGGATCCGCCGCAGCGCGGCTCGTTCGACGCGCAGCGCCTCGAGCGCGACGGCGAGGGCGACGGCACTGCCTGCGAACTGCACGCCGTGCACCTCGACGGTTCCCGAGAAGAACAGCAGCGACGGCGATGCCAGCGCGACCGCGATCCAGCCGACGGCGTTCGACGGGCGCGCGCCGCACCGCACCGCGGCGAACACGGTGGTCGCGGCGCCGACGGCGATCGCGGCGCGCGAGAGGTGGATCAGACTCGGTTCGACGTGCAGTCCGAGCGCTCCACCGACCTCGGCCGCGAGGCGCGCGAGCACGAAGTACCCCAGGTGGTACGCGCGCGGGTTCTCGCCGCTGCGGTCCTGCAGCGCCTGCACGATCCCGAGTCCGTCGCCCCACGGCCCGATGTCCGGCGCCGTCGCCGCGAGCACGAGCGCGATCGCGACGGCCGCGAGCGACACGACGACGAGCGGGATCGAGCTGCGCGTGCCGGAGGTCATCGACGGAACGGTACCAGCCGGATCGGAGCGGAGCGGTCGTCGCTCCGACTCGGTGACCGGACCGATACGATCACGGGATGGAAGCCGACCCCCTCCTTCGCCGATTCTCCCGTCGGATCGCGGTCGCCGCGCTGCTCCTCCACGGCTGCACGAACCCGAGCGATCAGCTCCCCGAGGCACTCTCGTCGAAGTACCCGATCGACGGCGACTTCGACTTCGCGGACTTCGCGGTCGCGCCCACGACGGCGAACCTGCCCCTCGTCGACATGCTCGGCACGGGGACGACGGTCGGTTCGACGACGGTGCGCTGGGTCGCGCTCAACGACGACCGCGACCTCTACCTGGCCCTCGAGTGGACCGACACGACGCACGACAGCGCCTTCGACGCCGTCCTCGGACCGACCGACTTCGACGGGATCCAGGTAGCCTTCGACGACGACGGCGACGGGCTCGTCGAGGTCGGTGAGGACGCGCGCACGGTGCTCGCGGCGACGGTCGGCTCGCAGTACGTCGACCAACACTTCGAGTCGGGCGACCAGACGGATCTCGTCGGGGACGGGCGGGCGAAGCTCACCTACGACGCGGTCGGCATGAAGTACCGCGCGGAGTTCCTGATCCCGCTCGGGGACGACGTCACGAACGAGGACGGTCCGATCAATGCCTCGAGCCGGTTCACGTTCGCGGTCCTCGACCACGTCCAGCTCGCCGGGCCGACGGGCAACGCGGCAGGCCTCGACGGTGTGCTCCCGGCACTCGGCGCGGACAGCAGCGGCTGGGCCCGCGTGCCGCTCCAGCCGGCCGGGCCGCACGCTCGTCCGCAGCTGCCGAGCGACCTCGGGGGCCTGATCGCATTCGTGAGCCGGCACGAGTCGGAGAACGGCGACATCTTCACCTTCGATCCGTCGACCGAGGTCGTCACTCGCGTCACGAACGACCCGACGACCTACAAGGACAACGTCTCGCTGTCGCACGACCGCACGCGCATCGCCTTCCACTCGGCGTCCTCGGTGGCGGCCACGAACGAGTACGAGATCTGGACGATCGACGTCGACGGCTCGAACCTCACGCGGCTCACGAACAACACGAACGTCGACGGCCACCCCGCCTGGTCGCCCGACGACACGCGCATCGCCTACGCGTCCCGACGCAACGGCACGTTCCACGTCGTCGTCATGGACACGGCCGGGATCGAGCTCGCGGATCTCACGAGCGACGGCGACGACATGAACGACCCCGACTGGACCGAGGACGGTCGGATCGTGTTCAAGACCGACCTGTTCAGCACGATCCCGCAGGTGCGGATCGCGGTCATGGACGACGACGGCACGAACGTCGTGCAGCTCACCACGCCGTTGGGCGTCTCTGACCACGACCCGGTCGCGGCGGGCGGCGACGTCTACTTCGAACGCTTCACGAAGTCGACGAACTATGCGACGGACGTCGAGTCCGGCTTCGTGCCGTGGAACCTCGTCGCGGCCGCGGACGACGGCGGCGGCGAGACGACGCTCCTCGCCGACGGCTACCTCAACTGGCTCCCGGTGCTCGACCCGTCGAGGACGTACGTCGCGCACCTCAAGACCTTCGGATACACCGAGGTGCGGCTGCTCGACCTCGACGGGAACGACCTCGGACGGTTGATCCCGGGCTTCACGCGGGTCGCGTACCTCGACTGGAAGTAGCGCGCTGCGCGACGCCCGGAACGGAGAGGACGCAGGGGGAGCGGCGGCCGGAACCGCCCGCTCCCCCTGCGTCCTCCACAGCGGAACGTCGTCGCCCCGAGCGGCAGGCCCGGGACGCCCTCGCGCCGGGCTCAGCCGCCGATCACGCGGTCGACGACGTGGACGATGCCGTTGCGCGTCTCGATGTCGGAGCGCGTGACGCGCGCACCGCCGAAGTTGAAGGTCCGCGAACGGAACTCGACGTCGACGCGTCCGCCGCCGACGGACGTCATCGTCCCCGTGGCGAAGTCGTTGGAGTAGACGCGGCCCGGGAAGAGGTGGCGCTGGAGCACGTCGAGGAGCCGCGCCTTCACGCTCGGCGACCCGTCCCAGTCCTCCGGGTCGAACCACGAGCCGACCTCGTTGCGGAACGCGGCGTCCGTCGGCGCGAAGAGCGTGAACGGGCCGTCGCCGGTGAGCAGTTCCTGGCCGCCGACGACGTCGACCGCCGCGAGGAACCAGGAGAAGTCGCCGGCCTCCTCGAGGATCGTCCGCATGTCGTCGGTCGCCGGGACGAGCGGATGGTCCACGAAGTGCACGACGCCGTAGTCGAACTGGAGATCGGACTCGACGATCGTCGCGCTGCTCGTGCGCGTGCCGTTGGCGCCGCGCGTGTAGACCTCGACGTCGCCGCCCCAGTTGGACACGAACAGCTGCTGGCCGGAGAGCGTCTCGAAGGACGTCTCGCGCGCGAGGTCCGCGGAGGTGATGCGGCCGGGCAGCACGTGGAACGCGAGAACGGTCTCGAGTTCCTCCTGCGACAGGCCGTCCTGGAAGTAGGTCGTCCCGAGACCGCCGAGGTCGCGGTCGCGGACCGCGATGAGCGTGTACTCGCGACCCTTCTGCATGCGGTCGACGACGTGCGAGTTCGTAAGCGCGTTGGCGAACCAGCTGAACGAGCCCTCCGCCTTGCCGCGACCTTCGACGACCGTCGCGAAGTCGGGGGCGGCCTGGACGTTGACCGGCTGGGCCGCGTTGCGCGCGCCGGAGCACGAGGCGAGGAGGACGAGGGGCAGGACGAGGGTGGTCTTCTTCATCGGGCTTGGATCGCGGAACGGCCGCGGGACGCTGGACACACGTTCCTGGCCCGATCGGCACGCCGCGGCTCCCGGCACGAGGGGAGTGCGGGGATTCGGCCCGTCCGGGGGAAGCCCCCCGAGAAGAAGACGGGGAGGGGCGACCGGCCTCGCCCCTCCCCTGACCCGTCACGCCCGTGGGGGCGGCCGGGAGTCCGACTTCGCTCCCGGGAGGACGCCGCTCGCCGCGACCCGGTTCCGTCGAGCGGTCAGGCGTCGCCGACGTCGTCGCTCTCGACGTACTCCACCGGGAGGAGGAACTGGAAGGCCGCCTCGTAGCGACCGTCCTCCCCGAGCGCGCACCGCAGGCAGCGCCCGAACTTGGCCGTGTGGTCGAGGGACGACATCACGAGCTGGAACACGTCGCCCACGAGCACCGCTCGGTCGAGCGAGATCCGCACCCCCGTCATCGAGACGTCGGCGGCGGTGCCCACCGCGAGGTCCGCGCCGGCGCCGTTGGCCGGATAGACCTCGATCTCCTGGTTCGAGGGGATGCGTTCGTGCCGGCGCCGCGACGCGTACGTCGGGACGTGGACCGGCATGGCGTAGAGGTCGTGGGGTCGGTTCGGCGTGCTGTCCATGGCTGGGCTCCTGGCGGTCGGCTATCGGCCCCGAGCCCGAGGCGGGCACAGCCCATCGCCCGGATTCAGCGAGGGTTGGGTCGAATCCTCCCCGGGGGCGCTTGATCAATCGTCGAACGCGGATACTTTGATGGGATGACGAGCGCCTCCCTGGTCGACTCCTCACGCCTCCTGAAGGCGCTCGGCGACGAGACCCGCCTCCGGATCCTCAACCTCCTGCGGGTCGACGAGCTCTCGGGGACCGACCTCATCGAGATCCTCAACATCGGCCAGAGCCGCGTCTCGGCGCACCTCGCGCTGCTCAAGGAGGTCGGCCTCGTCAGCGACCGTCGCGTCGGCCGCCGCAGCTTCTACGGCATCGTCCCGGGCGACGCCGCGACCATCGCCGAGCCGGTCCTCGACGCGCAGTCGGAGTGCCCGGAGTTCGCCGCGGACCGCGCCGGACTCGAGGTCGTCCTCGAGCGCCGCCGCGTCCAGTCGCGCTCCTACTTCGACCGCGTCGCCGCGGACTTCGAGGAGGAGGCGCTGCCCGGGCGCACCTGGGAGGGTCTCGCGCGGGCCTCGCTGTTGCTGCAGCCGCACCGGCGCTGCGTCGACCTCGGGATCGGCGACGGACTGCTCACGCTCCTGCTCGCCGAGCGCGCCGAGGTGGGCGCGGTCGACCGCGACCAGTCCATGCTCGATGCGTTCCGCGCGCGCGCGCGGCGCAAGGGCCTCGACAACATCGAGACGATCTGCGCCGAGATGGAGGACCTGCCGCTCGCCTCGAGCGACTTCGACCTCGTGGTCTTCAGCCAGGCGCTCCACCACGCCGCCGAACCTCGGCGCGCGCTCGCCGAGGCGCGTCGCGTGCTCCGCCCCGGAGGACAGGTGCTCGTCATCGACCTGCTCGCCCACGCGGAGAAGTGGATGCGCGACCGGCTCGGCGACGTCCACCTCGGCTTCACGGAATCCGCGCTCCGCGAACACGTCGAGGCCTCCGGCTTCGACGACGTCCACGTCGTGCGTGCCGCGCGCGATCCGCAGCCGCCCCACTTCATGACCATCGCCGCGTCGGGAACGGTCCCCACGCGAGCCCGCACACGCTGACGATGACGACCAGTATCGCCCCCCCCGCCGTGAGAGCAGACGTCGCCTCGACCCTCGACCGGATCCTCGCCCAACGCGTCCTCGTGATGGACGGCGCGATGGGCACGATGATCCAGAAGCGCGGCCTCGTGGAGGCCGATTTCCGCGGCGAGCTCCTGAAGGAGCACCCGTCGCCGCTCCTCGGCAACAACGAGCTCGTCTCGCTGACGCGCCCCGACGTCATCGCGGACATCCACCGCGAGTTCCTCGAGGCCGGCGCCGACGTCCTCGAGACGAACACGTTCGGAGCCACGCGCATCGCGCAGTCCGACTACGGGACGCAGCGCCTCGTGCGCGAGCTCAACGTCGCCTCCGCGCAGATCGCGCGGCGCGTCGCCGACGAGTTCACGGCGCGCGACCCGGAGCGCCCGCGCTTCGTCGCCGGCGCCCTGGGGCCGACGAACAAGACGCTCAGCCTCTCCCCCGACGTCAACGACCCGGGCAAGCGCTCCGTCACCTGGGACGAGGTCGTCGAGGCCTACGCCGAGCAGACGCGCGCCCTGATCGAGGGCGGCGTCGACCTGCTGCTCGTCGAGACGATCTTCGACACGCTCAACTGCAAGGCCGCGATCTACGCGATCGAGAAGGTCTTCGACGAGGTCGGGCGGCGCCTTCCGATCATGATCTCGGTCACGATCACCGACGCGTCGGGACGCACGCTGTCCGGCCAGACGCTGGACGCGTTCCTGCGCTCCGTCGAGCACGCCGAGCCGTTCTCGGTCGGCATCAACTGCGCGCTCGGGGCGAAGGAGATGCGCCCGTACGTGCGCGAGCTGTCGCGCGCGGCGAGTTCGTGGGTCTCGTGCTACCCGAACGCAGGACTTCCCAACGCGTTCGGCGAGTACGACGAGCGGCCGGAGACGACCGCCGGCCTGCTGCAGTCGTTCACGCGCGAGGGTTGGATCAACATCGTCGGCGGCTGCTGCGGCACGACGCCCGACCACATCCGCGCGATCGCCGAGTCCGTGCGCGGCATGGAGCCCCGCACGCGCGTCGTCCCCGACGCCGGCGTCACCCACTTCACCGGGCTCGAGACGCTCGCGATCCGCAGCGACTCGAACTTCCAGATGATCGGCGAGCGGACGAACGTCACCGGCTCGGCCCGCTTCCGCAAGCTCATCGAGAAGGGCGACTTCGAGACCGCCCTCGAGGTCGCCGCCGACCAGGTGCGCGGCGGCGCGAACATCCTCGACGTCAACATGGACGAGGGGATGCTCGACTCGGAGGCGTGCATGACGCGCTTCCTCAACCTCGTGGCGACGGAGCCCGAGATCGCGCGCATCCCGATCATGATCGACAGCTCGAAGTGGTCGGTCATCGAAGCGGGCCTCAAGTGCGTCCAGGGCAAGGGCATCGTCAACTCGATCTCGCTCAAGGAGGGCGAGGAGGACTTCGTCGCGAAGGCCCGCACGATCAAGCGCTACGGCGCCGGCGTCGTCGTCATGGCCTTCGACGAGACGGGCCAGGCCGACACGACCGCTCGCAAGGTCGAGATCTGCAAGCGCGCCTACCGCATCCTGCGCGACGTCGTCGACTTCCCCGCGAACGACATCATCTTCGACCCCAACATCCTGGCGGTCGCGACGGGCATCGAGGAGCACTCGGAGTACGCCAAGGCCTTCATCGAGGCCGCGCGCATCATCCGCAAGGAGTGCCCCGGCGTGCACATCTCCGGCGGCGTCTCGAACCTGAGCTTCAGCTTCCGCGGCAACGACGCGGTCCGCGAGGCGATGCACTCCGCGTTCCTCTACCACGCCCAGGCCGCGGGCATGGACATGGGGATCGTCAATGCGGGTCAGCTCGAGGTCTACGAGAACATCCCGAAGGAGCTGCTCGAGCTCGTCGAGGACGTGCTGTTCAACCGACGCGCCGACGCGACGGAACGGCTCGTCGAGTACGCCGACCGCGTCAAGGGCTCGGGCAAGAAGCGCGAGGTCGACCTGTCCTGGCGCGCGGGGACGGTGAAGGAGCGACTCGTCCACGCGTTGATCCACGGCGTCGCCGACTTCGTCGAGCAGGACACCGAGGAGGCGCGGCAGGAGTACCCGCGACCGCTCGACATCATCGAAGGGCCGCTCATGGACGGCATGCGCGTCGTCGGCGACCTGTTCGGCGCAGGCAAGATGTTCCTGCCCCAGGTCGTGAAGAGCGCGCGCGCGATGAAGAAGGCCGTGGCGTACCTCGAGCCCTTCATGGATGCGGAGCGCGCGGAAGGCGACTCCCGCACCCAGGGCAAGATCGTGCTCGCCACCGTCAAGGGCGACGTGCACGACATCGGCAAGAACATCGTCGGCGTCGTCCTGGCGTGCAACAACTACGAGATCGTCGACCTCGGCGTGATGGTGCCGTGCGAGAAGATCCTCGACACGGCCGTCGCCGAGGGCGCCGACGCGATCGGCCTGTCCGGGCTCATCACGCCTTCGCTCGACGAGATGTGCACGGTCGCGAAGGAGATGCAGGACCGCGGCATGACGCTGCCGCTCCTGATCGGCGGAGCGACGACGTCGAAGCAGCACACGGCGGTCAAGATCGCGCCGAACTACGGCTCGGGCGCCGTCCACGTGAACGACGCCTCGCGCGCCGTGAACGTGGTCTCGGCGTTGCTCGACCCCGAGCGGCGCAAGCTCTTCGACGCCGAGGTGCGCTCGCAACAGGAGGAGATCCGCGAACAGTTCGCCGGACGGAAGGAGCGCCGACTGCGACCGATCGCGCAGGCCCGCGCGAACGCGGCGAAGATCGAGTGGACGCAGGACTCCGTCTCCAGGCCGAGCTTCGCCGGCGTCCGCCGCGTCACCGACGTGACGATCGCCGACCTGCGTCCGTTCATCGACTGGACCTTCTTCTTCTCCACCTGGGAGTTGAAGATGCGCTACCCGAAGATCCTCGACGACGCCGAGCTCGGCCCGGCCGCGCGCGAGCTCTTCGACAACGCGCAGCGACTGCTCGAGCGCATCGAGAAGGAGCGGCTCCTTCGCCTGGAGGGCGCGTACGCCTTCTGGCCCGCGGTCTCGGAGGGCGACGACGTCGTGCTCCTCGAGGACGAGACGGCGAAGGGCGAACTCGCGCGCTTCCCCATGCTCCGTCAGCAGAACGAGCACGCCGACGACCGCCCGAACCTGTGCCTCGCCGACTTCGTCGCGCCGCGCGACTCGGGCCTGGTCGACTGGGTCGGCGGCTTCTGCGTCACGGCGGGACTCGGCGCGGACGAGCTCGCCGCGGAGTTCGAGAGGGAGCACGACGACTACGGCTCGATCATGACGAAGGCGCTCGCCGATCGTCTCGCCGAGGCCTTCGCCGAGTTCCTGCACCAGCGCGCCCGCCGCGACTGGGGGCACGAGGCCATGGGCGAGTTCGACCACGAGGACCTGCTGCGCGAACGCTTTCGCGGCATCCGACCGGCCTTCGGCTACCCCGCCTGTCCGGACCACCGCCCGAAGACGGACCTCCTGCGCCTGCTCGGCGCGGAGTCGTTCGGCGTGAAGCTCACGGAGAGCCTCGCGATGTGGCCGGCGGCGAGCGTCAGCGGCATCTACCTCGGCAACGCCGCCGCGCGCTACTTCAACGTCGGCAAGCTCGACCGCGACCAGATCCGCGACTACGCGGCTCGGATCGGCGGGAGCGTCGAGGAGAGCGAGCGCTGGCTGCGCCCGAACCTGGCGTACGACGGTTGAGAGGACCGCGCGGCGGCGTCTCGTAGGACGCGTCGAAGGTCATAGACTCTTCCCGGGAGACCGATCCTCGGGACCGGTCTCGCGTGGCCCGAACCCCGCACACCTCCGATCGTGACCCGAGCCATGACGGCCTGCCTGCGCTTCGTCGCCGCGTTCCTGGTGGTGGCGCTCGCGATCGGGCGAGCCCTCCCGCTCCCCGAGGACTACCTCCTCGACGCGCGCCTCGAGCACCTGCGGAACGACGCGGAGGGCTACGACGCGGTGATCGTCGGATCGAGCGTCATGTACCGCGGTCTCGACCCGGGCGTGATCGACGAGGTGCTCGCGCGCGAGGGCTTCCCGCTGCGGACCTACAACCTCGCGGCGCCGGGTTGTCGTACGTGGGAGGTCGACGTCCTGATCCGTGCGGCCGTCGACGCCATGGGCGACCGCCTGAAGTACGTCGTCCTCGAACCCGGGCTGTGGCACCCCGGCCGCGAGTGGGACCGGGAGTACGCGTACCGGTACATGTACTGGCACACGCCGCGCGCGACGCTCGAATCGATGCTCGTCACGGCGGAAGTCGACCAGTCGTGGGTCGAGAAGATCGGGACGGCGTGGATGCACCTTCGACTCGGCGCGCGGCGGGCGGTCGGCTACGGCTGCTTCCCCGAACTCCGGCGCGCCTACCTCGATCGGGAGCCGATCGCTCCCGCGTTGCTCGAGGCGGCGCGGGACGGAGGCTTCCTCGCGCTCGACGACGACCCCGACGAGACGGTCACGCAGCGCCGGACCGCGTTCGTCGAGCACAAGGTCGAGGGCTACCTCGAAGAGGTCGCCGAGCTGCGCCGTCTCCGCAACCGTCGAGCTCCGGCGCGACCGAACGAGAGCGACGTCGTGGGCAGTTGGGTGCACCGTCGCCAGGTCGAGGAGATCGAGGGGATGGGCATGCGGCCCGTCTTCGTCGTCGCCCCCTACTCGCGCGCCGATCGCGCCATCCCGCCGCTCGAGCGCTCCGGTGAGATCGACGACCTGCTCGTGTTCGCGCTCCCCGACCGGTTCCCCGACCTCTACGCCCTGTCGAAGCGCTGGGACGAGAACCACCTCGACGCCGAGGGCGCGCGCCTGTTCAGCGCGTACTTCGCCCGCGAGTTCGCCCGACTCCTGCGCGACGGCGGCCCGCAGCGCGGCGCGAAGGGGAAGTAGGTCCACCGATGCTCTTCGGCGAGCTCCGCTTCCTGCTGTTCTTCCTCGGCGTCCTCGCCGTGCACTGGGCGCTGCCGCGCAACTCGTGGCGGAAGTACTGGCTCCTGTTCACGAGCTACGTCTTCTACGGAGCGTGGGACTGGCGCTTCCTCGCCCTGATCGGGGGCTCGACGCTCGTCGACTACTTCTGCGGCCTCGCACTCGGGCGGGCCGACGGACGCGGGCTGCGCCGGCTGATCCTCCTGCTCAGCCTGGTCGTCAACCTCGGCGCGCTCGCCGTCTTCAAGTACTACGACTTCTTCGCCGAGTCGCTGAACGCGCTGCTGCAGCGGTTCGGCGTCGACGCGGGGATGCACACGCTCGGCCTGGTCCTCCCGGTGGGGATCAGCTTCTACACGTTCCAGACGCTGAGCTACACGATCAGCGTGTTCCGACGCGAGTCGGAGGTCTGCCGCGACCTCCGCGACTTCGCGCTGTACGTCGCGTTCTTCCCGCAGCTCGTCGCGGGACCGATCGTGCGGTCCTCCGACTTCCTGCCGCAACTCGAGTCGACGCGCGGCGTGCTCGACCCGAAGTACCGCCCGCTGCTGTTCCTCTTCCTCGCGGGCTTCGTCAAGAAGTACTGCATCGCCGACAACCTGGCGCCGTTCGTCGACCCGGTGTTCGCGGATCCCGCGCAGCACGGAGCCGCGACGCTCTGGACCTCGGCGGCCGCGTACTACACGCAGATCTACTGCGACTTCTCGGGCTACAGCGACATGGCGATCGCGACGGCGGGGATGCTCGGCTACCGCCTCCCGCTCAACTTCGCGTTCCCGATGCTCGCGACGAGCGTGACGAGCGCGTGGCGACGCTGGCACATCAGCCTGTCGTCGTGGTTCCGCGACTACCTCTACATCCCGCTCGGCGGCAACCGGAGAGGTGCCCTGCGCACCAGCGTGAACCTCTGGATCGTGTTCCTCCTGTGCGGGCTCTGGCACGGAGCGAACTGGACGTTCATCGTCTGGGGAGCGATCCACGGTCTGTTCCTCGTGATCGAGCGCACGACCCCCGCGAGGCGCTGGTTCGAGGCGAGTCCGCTCGGGCTGATCCCGACCCAGCTCGTGTTCATGCTCGCGTTCGTCGTCTTCCGCGCGTCGGACCTGCCGACGGCGGGAGCGTTCCTCGGAGGTCTGTTCGGGTCGGGACCGGAGGGTTCGCTCGAGGACCTGCGGACGTGCCTCACGATCCTCGGTGTCTTCCTCGTCGGCCACGTGATCGCGTACCGCAGGATCGGGTACGCGTTCGTCGAGCGCATCGACCCGCGCCTCCAGGACGTCCTGCTCGGAGCCGCGGCGGCGTTGGCACTCCCGTTCGCCGCGAACGCGTACGAGGCGTTCATCTACTTCCAGTTCTGACCGGCTCGACGACGGACGGCGACGCGTCGGTCGCACGCGTCGCGAGCCTCAGCGCTCCGCCGCGACCACGCGCCACTCGCCGCGCGGGACGAGCTCCTCGATCGCGGCCGCGAGCTGCCCGACGGCGCCCGGTCGCTCGAGTGCGCGGAACGCGCGTCGGAACTCCGTCGGCAGCGACGTTCGAGAACGGCGCACGACCTCGAGCGCCAGCGGGAGCCCCGGGCAATGCGTGCGCCACACCGCGGGGCTCGCGGCGAGCAACGACTCGAGTCGCACCGTCCGCACCGCGTCGACCTCGGCTGGATCGGGACGGAGCTCGACCCCCGGTGCGAGGCGCGCGACGAGCACCGCGCAGTGCTCGTTCTCGGCGAAGGGTCGTCCGCTCTCGTGCTCGAAGTCGACGCGGTAGTCGACGGCACCGAGTTCGAAGGGTTCGACGTCCGCCGCGAGCTCCTCGATCGCGCGCCGACGCGCCGCGTCCGTCTGCGACTCGCCCTCGACGGGATGGCTCGCGACCGTGCCGTCCCACGCTCCCGGCCAGAGCGGCTTCGACGGGGCGCGCCGCGCCAGCACGAGATGCCCGTCGGCATCGAGCACGAGCAACGTGAACGCGCGGTGCTTCAGACCGCGACCCTCGTGCGCGTCCACGAGCGGCGCGCTCCCGACCGCGCGCCCCTCGTCGTCGACGAGGACGACCGGCGGACGCGGTGCGCCGCCTTGCTGTGAACGATCGTTCATGGCGGCGAGTCCGAGGCGCCGGTCGTGCGGTCGACCGGACGGCGGCCGGACGCGAGCGGACGCGACCGCTCCCCGGACGGTCTCAGAGACCGCAGTCGCCCGACGACGAGCTGAGGACCACGCCCACCGACAGGCCGAGCGCGGCACCCGCGACGATGCCCGCGGGGATGAAGTAGGTGAAGGACAGGCCCGCCATGCCGGCGAGGATGCAGGCTCCGACGAGCCCCTTCACGGCGCCGATCAGGATCACCGGGAAGAGCTGGCGGATGGGGACGACTTCGTTGTGCGTGGCGGACGACATCGTTCGTTGGGTCCGTGTTCGGTCGATCGTGGTGCCGCACCGGTCGAACGACGCCCGAGCAGGAGGCGACCGGGCGACGGAAGAGCGCGACGCGGCGAAGGATACCGCGATCGATCTTCGGCGCGCCCGCCGAATCCGTCGAGTGGACGGGAGCGGATCGGTAGACCGCGGGACGGCGTGCGATAGAGCCATTTCGGGTCGGCCCGTCCGCGGCGAGCGACGACGTCGCGCGCCTTCGTGTCGCGCGCCGGAGCGGCGCTCCTCGAGTCCGCCCGTCCGTCGTGCCGCCGCACGACGTGCACCGGTGGACGACGAGCTTCCGCCGACGGCCACCGACCGCGTCCTCGAACCCGACCCTCGCGCCTCTCCCCCGTGCTGCGCTTCCTCCGTCCCTTCGCCGCCTTCGTCGTGATGTTCGGCGCGACCTCGTTCGCGCTGAGTTCCGCGTTGCCGTGGCCCGAGGTGTGTCAGGTCCGCGAACGGCTGGAGTACCTCGCGGGAGAGACCGAGGGGTACGACGCCGTCTTCGTCGGGTCGAGCGCCATGTACCGCAGCTTCGACCCCGAGCGCATCGACGCGCTCATGGCGAAGCGCGGCATCGAATTCCGCAGCTACAACCTCGGCGTGCCGGCGAGTCGCGCGTGGGAGACCGACGAACTCCTGCACGCCGCCATGGACGCGGCCGGCGACCGACTGAAGTGGGTCTTCATCGAGCCGGACGACTGGGGCGTCGGGAGCGAGCGGGGCAACGAGGACAGCTACCGCTTCGTCTTCTGGCACCGGCCGAGCGCCACGATCGAAGCCGTCCGCGTGGCCTTCGAGTTCGACCGTCCGTTCGTGGAGAGCGTCGAGGAGGCCTGGACGCACGTGCGCAGCGCGCTGCACCGCGCGACGGCGTACGGCGCCGGCGGCATCATCGCCCGCGAGGCCCTCGGCATCGACGCTCCGGTGCCGGAGTACGTCGCCGCGGCGGAGCGGGGCGGCACCATCGCGCTCGACGACGACCCCGACCCCTCCGTCGAGTGGCGCCGTCGCGACTTCATCGACAAGTCCGACGAGGTCTACGACTACCGCGTCGAGAAGTTCATCGAGCGCCTCGGCGAGAGACGGACGGCCGAGCCCGACGCGACCGAACTCGTCGGCGCGTGGGTGCACGACCGTCAGCGTCGCGAGATCGAGGAGCGCGGCGCCGAGGCGATCTACGTCGTCCCGCCCTACCTGCGGCCGGACCGCGGACTCCCGGCGATCGTGGGGACGGACCACGTCGGGACGGTGTTCGACTTCGCCAAGCCGCACCGCTATCCGGAGCTCTACGAGAAGAACAACCGGTGGGACGTGAACCACCTCAACGCCGCCGGCGCGAAGGCGATGTCGAAGGCCTTCGTCGACGAGTTCGCCGCGCACCTCCGTCGACTGGAGCGCGCGAACGGAGCGCCACCCGACGGCGTCGACCCGCAGTGATCCGGACGTCGCCCCCCCGACCATGTCCTTCGGCGCGCTGCCCTTCCTCGCGTTCTTCCTCGTCGTCCTCGCGCTGCACCGGTCGCTGCGCGGGGACCGGCTGCGCAAGGACCTGCTGCTCGTCGCGAGCTACGTCTTCTACGCCGCCTGGGACTGGCGCTTCCTCGGCCTGATCGCCGGCTCGACGCTCGTCGACTACCTGTGCGGACTCGGGATCGCGCGCGCGACGGATCACGGGAGACGCCGCG
>JAWKUH010000020.1:0-93613 GCA_041398665.1 Planctomycetota bacterium
GGCGGCTCGGTCTCCGCGACGCGCGCGACGTCGGAGAGCAGCGCGAAGAGCTGCGGCGCCTCGCGCGGGGCGACGAGCACGCCGTGGTGCGCGGCGGATCGTTGGCCCTTCCACGCGTGGTAGCACGCCCACAGGACGGCGACGACCGCCGACCAGGAGGCGAGAGCGAGGCCCGGGACGCGGATCTCGAGCACCGCTCGGACATAGAAGCCCGCCCCGAGGATCGCGACGATCGTCGTCGGCACGGCGACGACGACGCCGAGCTTCGCCGCGACGAGCACGGCGCGCAGCGCGAGCACGCGCGCCGTCGGCGGCCGCGCGGGCGGCAGCGGTCGCGCGTCGTGCAGCGCCCGCCTCAGCGCGACGCGCGTGGCCTCGCTCGGTGCGTCCGTCACGCTCCCCCGTACCACGCCGCGTACTCTTCCGCCGACAGGTAGTTCGAGGGCGACGTCAGCTCGTGCGCGCGGCGGTTCCACCAGAACTGCGGGGCGAGGACGCGCGCGCGGAACGGCTCGTCGTCGGGCACGAGGGCGAGGAAGACCCGTCGGTCGATGTAGCGGTTCGGGAGGTCGCCCGGCGGCCAGCGGCCGAGGCAGAAGAACGTCCGGTCGTTGCCGGTCGCGCTGCGCGGCAATGGAACGGCCCGAGCGTGGTCGACCTCGTAGCTCGTGTCCATGAGGTAGAGCCGGCGGATGTGTCGACGCACGTCCGCCCAGTCGTCGGGCACCTCGTCCGCGTGGGCCGCGCCGTACACGCGACCGCCGAGCCGGTGGAGCGCGGCGGGATCGCGCTCGAGCACCGGGTCCTCGGTCCAGACGAACACCACCATGGGGTCGTCGAGCCGTTCGAGCGGACCCTGGAACAGCGCCTCGCTGCCGGAGACGACCTCGACGGGCCGCACGACGAGTCGGCGCCGGAACGCGCGAAAGGGTTCGACCCGCGTCTTCCGGTACCAGCGGTGCCACAGGAGGACGACGCCCTCGACCGCGAGGGCGACGCCGCCGGCGATCCAGTGCCGCGTCATGAGCAGACCGATCGCGACGACGCCGACGACGAGTCGGGCGATGTCCAGCTTCAGTGCGCGCATCTCGTGACGGATCCCGGTCGCGCCGCGGAACCGGAACACGGGCTCGGTGTCGCCGATCGGCTTCGATCCGTCCGCCGCGCGGAACGCGTCGACGCGCGCACGCGCGACGTCGAGCAGCTCGCCGAAGTCGTCGAGATCCTCGGGAACGGGTGCGAGCGTGGCTGCGGCGTCGTCTTCGTCCTTCGTCATACGAGCGGGGTCGGCGGCGGGGTGCGAGAGGGTACCGGCGATCCCGGGCGGCCGCTCGTCAGTCGTCCTCGAGGAACCGCCGCCACTCCTCGGACTCCGCGAAGCGCGCCGTCGCGTCGAGCTTCTCGCGCAGGTAGCGCTCGAGGTGCCGCGCGAGGACCAGCCGCTCGGCGACCCGCCCCAGCGGCCCGAACGGCGCCTCGAACTCGAAGCGTTCGACGACGCGTGCCGTCGCCGAGGGGCTCGAAGCGGGTGGCGGGCGAAGCGACGGAAGGGTCCGCGGACCTGCTCGTCGCGGAAGTACACGGGACGATCGAACGCGGTGATGCGCGACGTGAGGCGCCGGCGCAGGCCGATGTGGCGCGCCTCGAAGGTGACGGTGTCGCCGAGCCCGACGAGACCGCTCGTCACCCCGGCGACGGCGCGTTCGCGCGTCGCGGCCGACGCGGCGACGTGCACGTCGATGGAGCGACAGAGGTCGAAGACGCGCTCGACGGGCGCGGCGACGCGGGCCTCGAGCTCGATCACCGCGCCCCGAGCTCCGCTCGACGGCCGCTTCACTTGTTCTCGAGGTAGTACAGCCAACGCCGGTAGGCGGGCGACTGCACGAACTTCGCGAAGTGCGGAGCCTCGGTGAGGTCGTTCCAGGCGAGGTCCTGCGACCGGTCGAGACGGACCAACAACTGGTAGACGGCGACGAAGTCCTCGACGTCGAGCTCGAGTCCCACGAGCGACCAGAGGGCGACGGACTCGAGTCTCGCGTCGCGTCGGATCGCGCGCTCGAACGTCGTCCGTGCGCGATCGACGTCGCCCGTCTCGACCAGGGTCGCAGCGCGAAGCACGTCGAGGAACGGGTCACCGCCGACCTTCGCGTCGAGGGCGTCGTACAGCCGCAGGACCGCAGGGTGGTCCCCGGCGATGACGGCCCTGTCGACCAGGAGGAGGTCGAGTGCCGGTGACTCCGGATGGTGCTTCTCGAAGGCGTCGAGCGCCTCGATGTACTCGTCGTCACCGAGCTGGAACGCGATCTGGACCCTGGCCGCGAGGATGAAGGGCTCGAACTTCACCTCCTGCGGGAGCGAGTCGTAGACCTTCATCGCGCCGGCGGGGTCGCTGTCGAGTCGCTCGAACATGCGCCTGATCCGGAGCGTCGAGCGAGCGATCGCGCTCTCCTTGCCGCCGAGTCGACTCGCCGCGCGGTCGCCGACGCTCTCCTTCCACACGAGCGGCAGGGCGAACCAACGGAACTGCTCCGACAGGGACTGCCCGGTGGTCCACTGGTACATGTCGACGGCGCGCGCCGTCCCGTCCTCGTCCGGCGCGACCTCGAACTCGATGTAGCCGACGCCACCCACGTCGAAGTGTCGGAACAGGAGACGACGGGGCGCGTCGAGCAGCCGCATGAAGTCGAACTGCGTCTCGTCGCGCTCGAAGGACTCGATGAGCGTGGTGCAGAACTTCGCGCCGCCGCCGAGACCGTCCCTGAATCCCGCGAGGCCGGGACTGTCGCTCGGGAAGCCCTCGAGCGCGCGTTCGACGATCGCGTCGAAGTCGATTTCCTCGGCGAGTCGATCCGGATCGCGCGCCGCGACCGCCTCCTCGATGCGCCGCCCGAGCGCCTCGCACGCCGCGCGCTCGTCGACGACGGCGGCGGCGACCGAACCCGGGTCGAGCGGAGCGGGGTCCTGGGACGGGACGAGGAGGAGGGCGAGCAGCGCGGCGTGCATCGGGACCTGGTGCGGGGTGCGCGACCAGGCTACCCGCCGCTCGCGCCGCGCGCCGTCCCGGCTCCCCGGCTCAACCGCGCGTCGCGACGGCGCGCATCAGGCTGCCGTCCGCGGACGCGCTGTAGCCGCGCTTCTCGAACCACGAACTCACCTTCGCGCGGTCCGGGTGGTTCGGACGGACCGTGTTGTAGAGGCGGTTGAGACCCTTCTCGCGCGCGACGCGCTCGAGGTTGTCGAGGGTGTAGGTGCCGATGCCCTTCTCCCGCGCGCTCTCGTCGACGGCGACGGTGATCTCGGCGTCGCCCCAGACCGCGTCGAGCCAGGCGTAACCCACCGGCTTCCCGTCCGCGTCGATGCGCCACCAGTCACCGGAGAGCGGTGCGCCCGTCGTGAGCTCGGTGAAGCGGCTGTCGAAGATCCCGGCCGGGGCCGAGCCGATGATGCGCTGCTTGGGCGCGTCCCAGCGAGCCGGGTTCTCGCTGTTCCAGGTGAGTTCCATGAGCGCAGGTTCCTCGGCGGAGCGCCGCCGTTCAAGGGGCACGAGTGCGAACCCGTGCGTTCGCGGCGGCACCGGGGTCCGCGGAGCGGCGCCGAGCGAGTAGAAGGAGCGGGATGCGCGCCCCGAGCACGTCGTTCCACCGCGCCGCCCTCGCGTCCGTGCTCGCGCTCGCGAGCTGCGGCGTCGCGCGACCGCCCGCCGCCGCGCCGCTGCCCGAGGGACCGCCGCCCCCGGGATGGACGCGCGTCGGCGACGCGCTGGTCGGAGGGCCGATGGCGACGCCGCTCGCGAGCGGTTCCGAGCTCGAAGGCGGCGACGCGACGGTGGACGTCGTGCTCGAACTCGCGGACGCCGCGACGACGGCGGCGTCGCTCGTGATCGGCGACAACCACGTCGGCTTCTGCGGTCGCGACGGCGAGCCCTTCGTCGAGGGGCCGCTGTTCGGCGGCGGTCCGCTGCGCCTCGACGCGCGGCCGCCGCGCGCGGGCGAGCCGTTCCACCTGCGCGTCGTGCGCCGCGGCGGGAAGCTCGCGATCGAGTGGGACGGCGCGGCGCTCCCCCCGGTCGACGACCCCGGCGGTCCGCTCGGCGAGGTGCGCCTGCGCCCCCACCGCGACACCATGACGGTGACGCGCTTCGTGGTGACGGGCGGCGAGCCGGTGCGCGCTCCGATCGGTCGGAGCACGCTCGTGCTCGCGAGCGGCGACGGCGCGCACACCTACCGCATCCCCTCGCTCGTCGTCGCGGCGAACGGCGACCTCGTCGCGTTCGTCGAGGCGCGGCGCACGGGCAGCGGCGACGCGGGCGACGTCGACCTCGTCGTGCTGCGTTCCGTCGACGGCGGAGCGAGCTGGAGCGAGCCGGCCGCGATCTTCGACGACGGTCCGAACACCTGCGGCAACCCGTGCCCGGTCGTCGTCGGCGACGAGGGCCGCATCGTGCTGCTCGCGACGAAGAACCTCGGGCACGACCGGGAGAGCGCGATCGTCGACGGCACGTCGGAGGGCACGCGCACGGTCTGGATCCTCGAGAGCGACGACCACGGACGCTCGTGGAGCGAACCGCGCGAGATCACGGCGGACGTGAAGCGCGAGTCGTGGACGTGGTACGCGACCGGGCCGGGCGCAGGGATCCGCATGCAGCGCGGCGCGCACGCCGGTCGGCTCGTCGTGCCGTGCGACCACATCGAGGCGGGCACGAAGCGCTACTTCTCGCACGTCGTCGTGAGCGACGACGGCGGCGCGACGTGGCGGCTCGGCGGCAGCACGCCGCGCGACGCCGTCAACGAGTGCGAGGTCGCGGAGCTCGAGGACGGCGCGCTGCTGCTGAACATGCGCAACTACGACCGCTCGCAGCGCACGCGCCAGCAGGCCGTGAGTCGCGACGGCGGCGCGACGTGGACGGAGCAGCGCCACGTGCCGGAACTCACCGAGCCGATCTGCCAGGCGAGCCTGCGGCGCCTGCGCTTCGCGAGCGCGACGAGCCCCGGCGTGCTGCTCCTCTCGAACCCCGCGAGCACGACGGCGCGAGAGCGCCTCACGCTGCGCGCCTCGTTCGACGACGGCGCGACGTGGCCGTGGAGCGCGACGCTCGATCCCGGACCCGCCGCGTACTCCTGCCTCGCGGTGACGTCGGACGGCGACGTGCTGTGCCTCTACGAAGCGGCGAACTACCGCGAGATCCGCCTGCATCGCGTGAGCGCCGCCGAACTCCGTTCGCTCGCGTCGCCGATGCGGTAGGCTCCGACGCGCGCTCCGGCGCGGGAGGGAGGCCATGCTGATCGAGATCGTCGCCGCACTCGCGGTCGTGCTCCAGGACGGCGCTCCGGCGTCGACGGGAACCACCGAACTCCGCGCGACGGACGAACGCGTCGCCGTCGACGACGCGATCGTCGACGGCGACGTCGAGCGTCGACTCGAGCGCATCCTCGCTTCGACCGGGCGCTACCCGACCGTCGAGGTGTCCGTCGCGAACGGCGTCGTCTTCCTCGACGGCACGGTCGCCGACGTCGAGGCGCAGAACTGGGTGACGGGGCTCGCCCAGCGGACGGAAGGCGTCGTCGCCGTGCTCGACCGCCTCGAACTCGAGAAGGGCCCGCTCCTCGACCTGGCCCCCGCCACCGCGGAGGTGCGCTCGCTGTGGCACGGTGTCGTCGCCGCATTGCCGCGCGTCGGAGCGGGGCTGATCGCGCTGCTCCTCGTCGCACTCGTCGTGAGTCGGCTCGTGCGCTGGATCGCACGGCCGCTGACGCGGCGGATCGACAGCGAACTCGTGCGCGCCGTCGTCACCAAGCTCGCGGCGATCGGCGTGTGGCTGCTCGCGCTCTACGTCTTCCTGCGCGTGTCGGGCCTGACGCAGGTCGCCGTCACGGTGGTCGGCGGCACCGGCGTGCTCGGCATCGTGCTCGGCTTCGCGTTCCGCGACATCGCCGAGAACTTCCTCGCGAGCGTGCTGATCAGCCTGCAGAAGCCCTTCCGCTACGGCGACACGATCGAGGTCGACGGCCACATCGGTGTGGTGCAGCGCGTCACGCCTCGCGGCACGATCCTGATGGACTTCGAGGGCAACTTCATCCAGATCGCGAACGCGACGGTCTACAAGTCGACGATCAAGAACTTTACCGCGAACCCGAACGTGCGCCAGGACTTCGTCGTCGGCATCGGCTACGACTCGAGCGTCGCGCGCGCCCAGGAGATCGTGATGGGCGTCCTCCAGGCGCACTCCGCCGTCCTCGGGGAACCGCGGCCGATGGTGCTCGTCGAGCAGCTCGGGTCTGCGACCGTCGTGATCCGCGTCTACTTCTGGGTGGACGGCACGAAGCACAGTCAGCTCAAGGTGCGTTCGGCTGTGATCCGTCAGGTCCTCGGTGCGCTCGCCGCCGAGGGCATCTCGATGCCCGACGACGCGCGCGAGGTGGTGTTCCCGATGGGCGTGCCGGTGCAGATCGTGCGAGAGGCCGAGAAGGAGGGCGAGGCCCGAGACGAACTCACGCCGGAGCCGCGTCGCGCGGAGCCGAGTTCGGCGCCCGCTCGCTCCACCGAGGCCAAGCCCGTCGCCGAGGCGAACCTGCACGAGCGCCACGCCGAGTCGACCGACGCCGAGGGCGGTCTCGCGAGCGAGGTCGACACGCTCAACGAGCAGGTGCGCCGCGCGCGTCAGCCCGAGGAGGGCGCGGACGTGATGGCGGGTGATGCGAAGTAGGGGCGCACGGGGCGCACCGACCGCTCACCGATGCGCGTCGACGTACGCCTTTGCGAGCGCCTCGTACTCCGGCGTTCGCAATCCCGCGGTACGCGCTTCCTCGAGCGCCGTCTCGAAGGGCACGCCCTCGTCGAGCACGCGGTAGGTCAGCCACACCGCGCCGACGCGGTTCGACGACTTGCAACTGAGGATGGCGGGGCGCTGCGCCGTCGAGAGCTCCGCGCGCACGCGGTCGAAGATCGCGTCGGTGAGCTCGGCCGGCGCACCGAAGGGCACGTTGACGTAGACGAGCCCGGCTGCCGTCGCGACGGCGCCCGTGTCGACGTCCGGCGTCTCCGCGTCGTGGCGCAGGTCGATGAACGTGTGCACGCCCTCCTTCGCGGCGAGTGCGAGATCCGTGCTCGACGGCTCGCTCGTCAGCCACAGGTCGCCCACGCGGTGCACCTTCGCCGTCGAACCGAGCGTGGCGTCCTCGATCGGCGCGACCTCGTGGTGGGCGGACGGCGACGTCGGCGGTGCGGTCTCGGCGCAGGAAGCTGCGATCAATGCGACGAGAAGACTCGGGAGGGAGTGGAAGAGTTTCGAGCTCATGGTCGTCACCTGGTCGAGTGGCCTGTCGGAACACCGTAGCTCACGGGCCTTCGACTGCGTCGATCCCTCACCTCGACGTGCTCCTCGGAGCGCGTGCCCGAACTGCCCGCATCACACGAATCTCGTCGTCCGGATCCATGCCTTCGAACGCGTCGACGTAGCTCGCGTGCGCGAGCCAGCGGTCGTGGACCACGCCTCTCCTGAACGACGTCACGATCACGATCGTTCCGTCGGCGAGCGCCGAGACGACGGCGAGGAGTCGAATTCGAGGTAATTCGATTCGCCGACCGACACGACGAACGAGTCGTGGAAGTGCCAGTCGCGCCCTCGAACCCGACGAGGTTGTCGTCCTGCTCGATGAGACGGAGGAAGAGCAGCGGCTCCTCGACTCCGAGATCGACCATGAGTTCGTCGACGCTCCGCCGGTCCGTAGCGAAGCCGACCTCCGCGGCGAATTCCGCGATCAGGTCGAGGTCGATGTCAGCCACCGACGGACCGCGACGAGGCGCTCACGCCCCCCGACTGCCCGGCTTCACCGGCTTCGAGTTCTCGAAGCCCTCCGGCGGGTCGTTCGGTTGCCACGTGCGCGCGGTCACCTCCGCGAGCGCCGTCAGCGGCAGGCCGAGGTCGGCGAAGGGGTTGGTGCCGGAGCGGTTGACCACGCAGCCCACGCCGATCACCTCGGCGCCGATCGTGCGCAGGAGTTCGATCACCTCCTTCGCGCTGCCGCCCGTCGTCACGACGTCCTCGACGACGAGGACCTTCGTGCCGGGCTGGATCGCGAAGCCGCGGCGCAGTTCGAAGGTGCCGTCCTTGCGCTCGGTGAAGAACGAGCTCGTGCCGACGGCGCGCGCCACTTCGTGCGCCCAGACGACGGCGCCCATCGCGGGACCGACGACGAGGTCGGGCACGGCCGGCAGCTTCGCGGCGAGGCTCTTCGCGAGCTTCTCCGCCGCGACGGGGTCCGCCAGTGCGAGCGCGCACTGGAAGTAGCGGTCGGAGTGCAGTCCGCTCGACAGGAGGAAGTGTCCCTCGAGCAACGCGCGCTTCTCGCGCAGCAGATCGAGGACCTGGTCCGAGGTCAGCGTGGAGCTCATGTCGGGCGCGGCGCGCTCGTCGCGCTCAGTTGCCCTGCGGCGGCGCCTGACCCGCGGGCGCGGTCGGCGCACCGCTCGTCGACTCGACCGTCGGCTCCGCCGCGATCGATCCGCCGCTCGTCTTCGCGTGCAGCGTGATGAGCAGGGCCGTCGCCACGAAGACCACGCCGACGCCGGCGGTGAAGCGCGTGATGCCGCGGGCTCCGACGCCGAAGGTCTGTTGGCCGGCACCGCCGAAGGCGTCGCCGAGACCCCCGCCGCGACCCTCCTGGACGAGGATCACGACCATGAGGAGGAGCGCCGAGGCGGCGAACAGCAGGTAGAGGAGGAGGCTGATCATGGCGGCGGCCGTCACCCCGGCCGATGGGGCGAACACCCTACACGGGGCGGGGGCGGCTGGGAACCGGATGCGGCGGATTGCCGTGCGCGACAGGGGCCGCGAGTTCCCCCGGGGGGCGGTGGCCGAAGTTGGCCCCGAACTGCGCACTTGAGCGGAGAGGCCTCTCGTTGACCTCCGGGGGGGGTCCACGTGCACTGAGCAGGCACATCGAACTCCCAGCCGGAGGGACGGAGATCCGGCCTCAGAAGCGCCATGAGCACGACCCCCCACGACAACGCTCCGGCCACTCGCGACCCCGACTCCCGCCGCTCGTTCCTCGGGCGCTCCGCGGGCTGGCTGATGGGGCTCGGCCTCGTCGGCGGCTACGGCGGATTCGCGGCCATCGCGGCGCGCTTCCTCTTCCCGCGCGGCGGCCGTGACCGGACCTGGGTGTACGTCGCCCGGGTGACCGATGTCGCCGCCGGCTCCTCGATCGACTTCCGCGCGCCCGACGGTCAGCGCATCGCCGTCGCACGCCGAGCCGCGGGCGCGGGCGCCGACGCGTTCGTCGCGCTGTCGAGCACCTGCCCCCACCTCGGATGCCAGGTCCACTGGGAGTCGAAGAACGCGCGCTTCTTCTGCCCGTGCCACAACGGCGCGTTCGACGGCGAGGGCACGGCGACCGCGGGACCGCCGAAGGAGGCGGGTCAGTCGCTCCCGCGCTTCCCGCTCGAGGTGCGCGCGGGACTGCTCTTCATCGAGGTGCCCGTTCCGGTGAGGCGGTCCTGACATGTCGCTCACCGGTTGGATCGCGGACCGCATCCCCGTCTCCGGCGATCAGCTACGCGAGCTAACGAACGAGCCGGTCCCGAACCACCTCAAGCGCTGGTGGTTCTGCCTCGGCGGCACACCCGCCTATCTGTTCGTCGTCCAGATCGTCACGGGGATCCTGCTGGCGTTCTACTACCAGGCCTCGCCGGACTCGGCCTACGAGTCGGTGCGCGCGATCACCGAGGAGATCCCCTTCGGTTGGTTCGTCCGCAGCCTGCACAAGTGGGCGGCCACCGCGATGATCGCATCGGTCGTGCTGCACCAGATGCGCGTCTACTTCACGGGCGCGTACCGCAGGCCGCGCGAGATCAACTGGATGATCGGGATGTGCCTGTATGCTGTGCACGCTCGTCAGTTTCACGGGCAAAGTCACAGCCTGGTCTACGAGCAACTCAGCTACTGGGGTGCGACGGTCGGTGCGAACATCGCCGCCGGCGTCCCGATCGTCGGCGACTTCATGAAGCAGATGCTGCTCGCCGGGCCCGAGTACAACGACAACACGCTCCCGCGCTTCTTCCTGCTGCACGCCGCCGCGATGCCTGGAGCGATGGTCGCGCTCATCGCGATCCACGTCGCACTGATCCGACCGCGGGCGTGACGGAGTACGAGGACGCCAAACACCTCGAGAAGGACCGCGGGACGTTCAACTTTCCCCGATCAGTCACCCGAATCAATCGGCCTCGTCCTGATGATTGGCCCGTCGGCGCTCGCGACGATCCTGCCCGCGACGATGGGCCCGCGCGCCGATCCGTACTTCCACGCCGGAAGTCATCAAACCGAGCGGTTCTCTACGTCGCGTTCCGCTTGGCCTGTATTTTCTCGGGCACCGCGGCGATCCTCTCGATGGGCTTTGCCGTGTTCGTGATGTTCGTCCGGCCGTTCGTCGACGCCGCGATCCGTCGCAGGCGTCCGAATTCTGAGGTGAGCGTCCGATCGGTATCGCCGGCGTGCTCGCGATCGTCGCCCTCACCGTGTGCAGCTTCCGCCCGCCCACTGACCCCCCAAACCCGCCCCACGTCATGAATCTCGGTATTGAAAGCAGGTCGTCATCGGAACGCTCGGGTTCCTCTTCCTCGCATCACTGGTGTTCGTCCAGTACGAGGAGGTCACGCGTCGACGCGCCGAAGCCGGCCTCGCGGTGGCGCACACCGTCGTGCCCGACAGCTCGAAGGCCTGCGTCGACTGCCACGCCCAGTCGACGCCGGCGATCATCGACCACTGGACGGGTAGCAAGCACGCCGACACCGGCGTGGGCTGCTTCGAGTGCCACTCGGCCGACAAGGAGGACGCCGACGCGTTCGAGCACTACGGAGCGACGATCGCGACGATCGTCACACCGCTCGACTGCTCGCGCTGCCACCAGGAGGTGTTCGAGGAGTTCTCGCGCAGTCACCACGCGGCCGGTGGGAACATCCTGGCTTCGCTCGACAACCTCCTCGCCGAGACGATCGAGGGCTCGCGCGTCCCCTTCTCACCGCACTCCCCGACGCCGGGTCGCGAGGCCGTGGCGGACGTGAACGGGATGGCGAGCGCGTTCTCCGGCTGCCAGCAGTGCCACGGGAGCAAGGTCGCGCTCGAGGACGCGTCGGGCAACCGCATCACGGTCGACGACCTCGCTCCCGGAGCGGACGGAAAGCCGACCAACCGCGACGTACTCACGCGGATCGCGCGCCGCGACGACGGGCGTCCGGTGATCTCCTCGAGCACGTGGCCGAACACCGGCATCGGTCGCCTCAACCTCGACGGTTCGCGGGGCTCGTGCTCGGCGTGCCACTCCCGTCACGACTTCTCGCCGCGGCGCGCGCGCCAGCCGGAGAACTGCGGCAAGTGCCACCTCGGACCCGACCACCCGCAGAAAGAGATCTTCGAGGAGAGCAAACACGGTGTCGCCTATCGCGACCTCCAGGCGGACATGAACCTCGACGCGGCGGACTGGGTGCTCGGCGAGGACTACTCCGCGGCGCCGACCTGCGCGACGTGTCACATGTCGGGCAACACGCGCAACGGCGGCAAGGTCACGCACGACCCGGGCCTCCGGATCTCCTGGACCAACCGCCCGCCGGTCAGCCTCGTCATGGACACGACGGCGGACGGCAAGGTGGTCAAGGAGGCCGACCCCGAGAAGCGCGCGGCATTGGTCGCCGACACGTGGCAGCAGAAGCGCAACCGCATGCGCGACGTCTGCATGCACTGCCATACCGGCGCGTACGTCGACGGCTTCTACGACCAGTACGACGACCTCGTCGTCCTCTACAACGAGAAGTTCGCGAAGCCCGGTCAGGCCATCATGGCGGCGCTCCTCGCGGAGGGATTGCGCACCGCACCCGATTTCGACGAGGAGATCGAGTGGACGTGGTTCTACCTGTGGCACCACGAGGGTCGCCGCGCACGCCACGGCGCGTCGATGATGGCGCCGGACTACACGCACTGGCACGGCATGTACGAGGTCGCCGAGCGCTTCTACATGGAGCTGGTCCCGCAGGCACGCGAACTCTGCGACCACGGTGAAGCCGATGGCAAGGCCGCCGGAGCCGACAAGGTGCGCGCCGTGATCGACGAGATCCTCGCGCGACCCGAGCACCGGTGGTTCGAGTCGGCCCTCGAGAAGTAGCACTGGAACGGATCGGGGCCGATCGCGCGCACGGCGCTCGGCCCCGCCGTCACTTCTCGCGGGCCTCGAGGAGCGAGCCGGTCCGCCCGGACGAGGTGACGACGATCGTCACCGCGCTCGAGAGGAACACGAGCGCCGTCCACAGGAGCGCGCGCCGCAGCCGCGGGCGGGGCTCGTCGTGGGAGCTGTCCACGAGCACCAGGACGATCACGACGATCGCCGAGAGCACGAGCAGCAGGAACAGGAGGGTCTGGACCAGCACGGGCGCGAACGTAGCTCCGCGGACGCGGCCGGCGGATCGGGCGCGCGCCGCGCGGCGGCCGCGGTCCGAGGAGCGGGAACGCGCGCGGCGGCGCTACTTCCAGGCGGCCTCGAGGATCCCGACGAAGGCCGGGACCTCGAGCGACGCGCCGCCGACGAGCGCGCCGTCGACGTTGGGCTTCGCGAGCAGTTCCGCGGCGTTGCTCGCCTTGACCGAGCCGCCGTACTGGATGCGCAGGTTGCGCGCGACGGCGTCGTCGTAGAGACCCTGGACGAGCGCGCGCAGGTAGCTGTGCACCTCCTCCGCCTGGTCGGGCGTCGCGACCTTGCCGGTGCCGATCGCCCAGACCGGTTCGTACGCGAAGGTGATACGAGCGAGCGCCGCGGCGTCGAGCCCCTCGAGCGCGGTCGTCGTCTGTCGGCGCACGACGGCCTCGGTCCTGCCGGCCTCGCGCTCCTCGAGCAGCTCGCCGACGCACAGGATCGCGTCGAGTCCGCCGGCGAGCACGGCGCGCAGCTTGGCGGCGGTGAGCTCGTCGCTCTCGCCGTAGACGTGGCGGCGTTCGCTGTGCCCGACGATGGCGAAGGTCGCGCCGGCGTCGCGCAGCATCGAGGCCGAGACCTCGCCGGTGAACGCGCCGGCGTCGCGGTCGCAGCAGTCCTGCGCGCCGACGCGGACGCTCGTGCCCTCGACGGCGCGTGCCCCGGCCTCTTTGTAGACGAACGACGGCGCGACGGCGACGTCGCAGCCGCTGCGGCCGGTCGAGGCCTCGGCGACGCCGCGCGCGAGTTCGACCGCTGCGTTGCGATCGAGGTTCATCTTCCAGTTGCCGGCGACGTAGGGGGTGCGCATGGGTGGTTCGGAGGGGGTCGGTGCGTGCGTCCCGATCGCTGGACGATCAGAACTGGAAGTAGATGAAGGGCTGGTTGCCGACGAGCAGGACGGCGGCGATCGCGATCGCGACCCCTAGCAGGATCGACAGCGCGAAGACCGGCAGGCGGAGGATCAGCGCCTCGGTGCCGCCGAGGACGCGGCGCGGCAGGTACACGATCACGTGGGTCGCGAGCAGGATCCACAGGCCGAGCGCGGCGAGCCGCGTGAGCCCGGAGTCGCCGAAGTCGGTGAGCATCGCCCAGAACGTGTCCCACGTGCCGGCGCGGATGCACAGGCTCGTGATCGCGACGAACGTGATCGCGTAGAGGTGCGCGACGCCGTTGGCGAGCGTGAGCGGACGGCCCTCGCGCGGCGGGTCGACGATGGTCTCGCCGCGCGCCGCGGCGCGCATCTTCCGCGCCGAGGCGACGCGCAGCTCGATCACCATCGTCGTCGCCATGAGCGAGCCGTACAGGACCCACAACCAGCTCGCGCCGTGCCACAACCCCACGAGGATCATCGTGACGAAGAGGTTGCGGACGGTGTGGCCCGTGCGATTGCCGCCGAGCGGGATGTAGAGGTAGTCGCGCAGCCACGACGACAGCGTGATGTGCCAGCGCGACCAGAACTCGCTCACCGACGTGATGCGGTACGGGTGGTCGAAGTTCTCCGGCAGGTCGAAGCCGAAGAGCTTGGCCACGCCGATGGCCATCTCGCTGTAGCCCGCGAAGTCGTTGTAGATCTGCGCCAGGAACGCGAAGCACGCGATCAGGTGGACGAGCGGCGAGAACTGGCCGGGGTCGCCGAAGACCGGGTCGACGACCATCACGCCGATCGTGTCCGCGATCGCGACCTTGCGGACGAGTCCGCTGCCGAAGCGGTAGAGCGCGTCCTTGAGCCGCTGCGTGTCCATGCGCGGCAGGAGGTCGAGCTGCGGCACGAACTGCACGGCGCGGACGATCGGCCCGGCGACGAGCTGCGGGAACAACGCGACGAAGAGCGCGAAGTCGGTGAACGTCTTCGCGGGCGCGAGGCGGCCGCGGTAGACGTCGATCGTGTACGAGAGCGTCTGGAACGTGAAGAACGAGATGCCGACGGGCACGACCATGCGCCCGATCGCGCTGGGCATGAGTTCCGAACCGGCGCCGGCCGTCAGGAAGCTCGGGTAGTGCGCCGAGCGCCAGGCGATCAGGTCGACCTGCGAGCCGATCGCGTGCAGCACCCAGTCGACGTTCTCGAGCAGCCAGTCCGTGTACTTGAAGAAGCACAGGACGCCGAGGTTCCCGACCAGGCTGGCGACGAGCCAGCGCTTCTTCGCGCGCGCGTCGTCGCGCTGCGCCGCTTCGTGGATCCTGTTGCCGCAGACCCAGTCGAGCGCGGTCGAGAAGACGATCAGCGAGAGGTACCACCACTCGTACAGCCCGTAGAAGAAGTACGAGGCGACGAGCAGCAGGATCGTTCGCGCGCGCCGACGGCCCGCGAGCATCCAGAACAGCGGCAGGACGACCGCGAGGAAGACCAGGAACTCGGGGCTCTGGAAGTACATCCGAGTCGATCGCGGTCAGCGAGGGAGTTCGCCGTAGGGCCGGGGACGCGGGTGCGCGGCGCGCTCCGCCGCGAGACGCGGGAGCGCGTCCTCCTCGGCGAGACAGCGCGCGAGACCCTCCGCGATCAGCGCGTGTCCCGCGACGTTCCAGTGCCCGTTGTCCGCGGACATGAAGCGTCGGAACTCGCGACCGATGCGGTTCGTCTCGGGCGAGAGGTCCCAGACCTCGAAGCCGAGCTCGCGGAGGCGCTGGATCAGGTGGTCGATCGGCGCGCGGCGCGACGCCGAGCGCGGGACGCCCCAGCGCGCACCGTTCTCCTCGAGCCAGGCCTGCCACGCGACGGGCCGGAGCAGCTCGGTCGTGGGGACGACGGCGATGCGCAGTTCGACGCCGCGCTCGTCGCAGGCGCGTCGGAGCTCGAGGAAGTTGTCCCACGTCGTCCGGAGCGCGCGCCGCATGGCGGGGTCCTCGGGCTCGTCGAAGTAGAGCCAGCTCTGGACGCCCGGCGGGAGGTCGCCCTCCATCATCTCGCGGTTGTTGTGTCGCGCGACGATCGCGGAGTTGCGCCCGGCGAACTCCTTGAACGCCATCACGGCGGGGACGAGCGCGCGCGGCCAGGCGTCGGCGATCGACTTCGGCACGGGCTCGCCGTCGATCTCGACGAAGCGCCGCGCCTCCTTGTCGTCGAGGAGGAACTGCATCGTCGCGCTGACCGTGACGAACACGAGGTCGGGCTCGACGGCGTCGAGGTACAGCTTCGCGCGCAGCGCGGCCTGCGACGCGGAGTACGCCATGACGCCGCCGTTCAGCACGCGGACGCTCGGTGCGTCGTCGCGCCGGAGCAGGTCCTCGAGCACGTAGTTCCAGCACTTCGGCTGGACGATCTCGTTGCCCGCCCCGTAGAGGCGCGACGCGCCGAAGCCCGCGATGCGGATCTCCTTCGGATCGGCGTCGTCCGGGATCTCCTCGTTGCGGAAGCCGAAGCGGTCGAGCTTCGTCTCGAACTGCGGGTTCTCGAAGCCCGGGCGGTTGTCCCAGCCGAGCAGCGGGTCGCCGTACCGGAAGGCGCCCTCCTCCGCGACGGTGTCGGTCGCGGCGACGATCCGGTCGACGATCGCGAATCCGATCGCGATGCCGGCGAGGATCGGGAGCAGCCGCGCGAGCACGAAGTTGCGTCGCTGCGCGACGAGCTCGGCGTCGCTCTTCGAGAGGATCTCGGTCACGGGGGGACGGGGAGGACCGCGGGGTCGGCGCAGATGGTAGCCCGGCGCTCCGTTGCGCGTGTCACGAGGTCAGGGCACGAGCAGCACCTTGCCGTGCGTGCTCCTGGACTCGATCGCGGTGTGCGCCGCGGCCGCCTCGGCGAGCGGGAAGACCGGGCCGAGCGCGGGGCGCAGGCGGTGCTCCGATGCGAACTCCGTGAGCGCGCTCCACATCGCGCCGTCGCTCGGGAAGTCGAGGTTCTCGATGTTGAGGCCGAAGAGCCCGAGCGAACGGTGGAACAGCGAGAGCGGGTGGACGCGCCGGACCGCGTCGCCGTAGTCGTCGGCGATCGACGAGAAGCCGATGAGCACGAGGCGTCCCTTCGGCGCGAGACACTCGAGGCTGCGCGAGAAGACGTCGCCGCCGACGGACTCGAGGCAGTAGGCGACGCCGCGACCGTCGGTGGCGGAGCGCACGACGTCGCGGAAGTCGTCCGCGCGATGGTCGGCACAGGCGTGCGCGCCGAGCGCGAGCACGAAGTCGCGCTTCGTCGAACCTCCGGCGACGCCGACGACGGGTCCGCAGCCGCGTGCGAGCGCGAGCGTCACCGCCGCCGAACCCGTGGCTCCGGCGGCGGCCTGCACGAGCACGGCCTCGCCGGGTCGGACGCGCGCGAGCTCCTCCTGCGCGTACCACGAGGTGCAGAACGCGATGGCGAACGCCGCGGCCTCGCGGTCGTCGAGGTGCGCGGGCGGGCGCAGGATCCGACCGGGGACGGCGGTGACGCGCTCCGCGTAGCAACCGCCCCGCGTGCGGATCACGATCGCGCGCTCGCCGACGTCGAAACCGCCCTGCTCGCGAGTCGGTGCGTCGGGCCCCGCCGCGACGACGACGCCCGCGCACTCCTTGCCGATCTCGTAGGGGAGCTCTTGGTCCTTGCGGTACTTGCCGCGCCGCTCGACGACCTCGGCGAAGTTGAGCCCGATCGCGCGCACGTCGACGACCCACCCGCCGGCGGGCGCCGTCGGCTCGGGCACGTCCTCGAGTGCGAGGACCTCGGGCCCGCCGAAGGCCTTGAGCACGATCTTCCGCATGGGGCGGGCGATGCTAGCCCGATCGAGCCCGACCCGACCGAACCTGGTTCGATCGGTACAGGACCAGCGGCGGGAACCTCGTTCCCGGTTCGACGTCCCTCGCCGGAGCGCTCGCGGTCGGCGGATCGCAGTCGCGCGCGCGCGGACCTGGCGGAGCGGCTCGCGGTTGCACCGACGCGGGCGATCGCGGCGGTTCGGCGCACGGCCGGGCTGGAATTGGACCGATCGAACCAGGTTCGGTCGGAGCGGGTCCGCCGGGGGCGACTGCTATCCTCCGACTCCGCCGCGCTCGGCGGTTCGCCGGATGTCGCGTCGGTCCGTTCCCGCGATCCTCTCGCTCGCGGTCGCCTCGGGGGCGGCGGCGCTCGCGTACGAGGTCGTCTTCTTCCGCTCGCTCGGGCTCGTCTTCGGGGTCGCGAGCTACGCGGTCGCCGCCGTCGTCGGCGCGTTCCTGCTCGGACTCGGGGTCGGCGCGCGCCTCGCGGGGGACCGGCTCGCGCGCTTCCGACCGCTGCGCGCCTACGCCGCGATCGAGGCCCTCGTCGCGCTCTTCGGCGTCGCCTCGCCGCACCTGTTCCGCGCGTTGCGCGCGGCGACGGAGCGCGGCGACCTCGGTCTCGCGTCGCCGCTCGTCGTCGCACTCGCGTCGTTCGCGCTGCTCGCCTGGCCGACGCTGCTCATGGGCGCGACGTTCCCCCTGCTCGGTCGCGCGATCGCGAGCCGGTCGGACGGTCGCGTCGCGGCGGCGCGACTCTCCTGGCTCTACGGCGCGAACACGCTCGGCGCCGCGGCCGGAGCGCTCGCCGCGTCGTACGTCCTCCTGCCGTCGTTCGGCATGAGCGGGGCGACGCACGCCGCCGTGCTCGTCAACGTCGCGCTCGCCGTGCTCGCGGGGCTGCTCTCGATCGGCGAAGAGGAACCGGCGGCGCCCGCGGACGCGGTCGGCGCGGAGAAAGCCGGCGCGGAGCTCGACGTCGCGCCGGGCGCGTGCACGTCCGCACCGCTCCTCGCCTCGGTCGCCCTCGTCGGCGCGTCGTCGATCGCGCTCCAGGTCCTCGCGAACCGACTCGTCGTCTCGCTCCTCGGCGGCACGGTCTACGTCTTCGGAGCCATCGTCGCCGTGTTCCTCGTCGGCATCGCGGCCGGCGGTGCGGTCGGCGGACAGCTCGTGCGCGGCGCGCGCGCCCCGTTCGCGCGGCTGTCCGCGCTCGCCCTCCTGTTCGCCGCCTCGATCGGTCTCGGCGTGGCGCTGCTCGTGCGCGACGTCGACGACGGCGACGTCCTCGTCGCCGCGCGCAACGTGCAGCTCTACGAGCAGTGGACTCCGGTCTTCACGCCTGCGCAGTACCTCGCGCGGACGACGGGCATCGCGGCGCTCCTCCTGCTCGGCGCGACGCTCGCGAGCGGAGCGTTCTTCACCGCGGCGCTCGCGGTCGCCGGCGCGGCCCGTTCGCGGGTCGGTCCCGTCGTCGGACGCGTCTACCTGTGGAACACGCTGGGGTCGATCGCCGGAGCGACGGGCGCCGCGTTCCTGCTCCTCCCCCGCCTCGGTCTGCGCGCCGGCCTGCTCGTCGCCGTCGCGCTCGCCCTGCTCGCCGCCGTGCTCGCGTTCGCGGCGAGCCTCGCGCGCGACGAGCCGCGCGGCGCGGGTCGCGCGCGCGCGTTCGCACCGGTCTCGGTCGCTCTCGTGCTCGCCGCGGTCTCGCTCCTCGCGTTCGTCCCCGGCGAGCCGCCGGGCGCCGACGAGGGGCTCGAACTCGTGTTCCACCGCCAGTCCGCACCGTCCGCGGCGACGGTGGTCGAGTTCGAGGACGTCGTCGAGTCGGAGCCCGTCCGCAGCCTCTCCGTCAACGGCCTCACCGTCGCGTCGTCGATCATGATCGACCGGCGACTCCAGTACCTGCTCGGCTTCGTGTCGACGCTCGTGCACGAGGATCCGCGCGAGATGCTATGCATCGGCCTCGGTACGGGCATGACGTCGGCGGCGATGGCCGTCGCGGGCGGCGACCTGACCGTCGTCGAGCTGAGTCCCGCGGTCGTCGAGGCCGCCGCCTTCTTCGAGAGGTGGAACGCCTCGGTCACGACGCGCGACGACGTCACGGTCGTCGTCGACGACGGACGAGCGTGGCTCGCGCGCAGCGACCGACTCTTCGACGTGATCTCCGCCGATCCGATCGACCCGTGCGTCTCCGGCTCGGCGTACCTCTACACCGAGGAGTACTACCGGTTGGGACGCGAGCACCTCGCTCCCGGCGGGGTCATGTCGCAGTGGATCCCGCTCTACAACCTCTCCACGGAGGATATCGCGGGGATCGTGCGGACGTTCCGGCTCGTCTTCCCCGACGCGACGGCCTGGGCGACGGGCTACGACATCATGTTGATCGGTTCGCTCGAGCCGCTCGAGCTCGAACCCGCGCACATCGAGGCGCGCCTCGCGGCGAACGACGAGGCCCGGGAGATGCTCGCTGACGTCGCGATCGAGAGCGTCGACGAGCTCCTCGCCTGCTGCTTCGCCGGGCCGTCGACGCTCGCGGAGTTCGAGCGACACGCGTCGCGCCCGAACACCGACGACGACCCGTGGATCGAGTTCTCGGCCCCGCTCTCGGCGCACGGGACGTACCCGCTCGAGGTGTTCCGCGAGCTCGCCGCCTCGACCGGGCGGCCTCCGCTCGCCGACGACGTCGGCGGTCTCGCTCGTCGTTCCATCGACTGGCACGCCGAGCGCCTGCGCGCAGCGATGGGGGGCTTCGTCACCGACATCGAGGTGACCGGCAGCTACGGCCTCGCGCGGACGAACTACATCGACGCGCTGCGCGCGGACGACTGATCCGCGGCGCGTTCGCGCGCTCTCGCGCGAGCCGACTCGACCCTCGAACGCACGGTGCGCCGGTCGAGCCCCAGCCTCCGCGCCGCGCCCTCGAACGTCCCCACCTCGTCGTAGACCTGCGCGCAGTAGCGGTCGAGCAGCTCGTTCGCATCGACGCGACCCGCGCGCAAGTCGTCGGCGAGCGATCCGACCCTTTCGCCCGTCGAGCCGCGCGCCTCGCCGGGTCGGTACTCGCCGCGCACGAGGTACGCGCGCACGCACTGCTCGAGCTCGCGGAAGTTGCCCGGCCAGGTGTGGTCGAGGCCGAGCTCGGCTTCGATCCAGTCCGCGACCTCGGCGGCCAGCGCGCGCGCCTCGTCGAGCACCGCTCCCGCCCGGCTCCCGAGGATCGACGTCGTGACGAACGTCAGGAGGTGCTCGAGCTCCCCCGCGTCCCCGTCGATCAAGCTCGACAAGCTCGGCGTCTCGATACGATCCGAACAGATCCTGTAGAAGAGGTCCTCGCGGAAGCGACCCGACGCGATCTCGCGTTCGGGGTCGCGGTTGGTCGCCGACACCAACCTCCCGACGAAACGGCGCGGCGCGTGCTCGCCGATGCGCTCGAACTCACGGGTCTGGAGCACGCGTAGGAGCTTCACCTGGATGGCGCCGTCGATCTCCCCGACCTCGTCGAGGAACACGGTGCCATGGCTCGGGCAGCGCTCGAACCATCCGCTGTGGTCGTCGAGCGCGCCGGTGAACGCGCCGCGCCGGTGACCGAAGAGCTCGGACTCGATCAGTGTCGGTGACAGGCTCGACAACGCGAGCGGGAGGAAGAGCGGTTTCGACGCGAGGTCGAAGCTGCGCGTCGCGACGTCGAACGGGACGTGTCCGGAGCGACCGATCGCCGCCGCGACGAGCTCCTTGCCCGTCCCCGAGGGCCCGGTGATGAGCGTGGCGACCTCCGCCATGCGGTCCTGCAGCGCTCGCCGGTAGCGCAACAGGTCGTGCGTGAAGATCGACTGCCAGATCTCCGCGCGCAGTCGCACCGCGGCGCCGGAGCGACCGCCGATGCGTTCGTACACCTGGTGGAACGCGCGCGCGATCTGGAAGAAGAGCGCGACCAACCGCGGCGCGTCCTCGTCGGGCATGAGGCGCGTGCCGCCGACGTGCAGGAAACGCTCGCACTCCGCAGCGAACTCGCCGTACCAGGGCACGGCGACCTTCCCCGGCTCCTTCGCGCAGCTGCGCGCGAGGGCGTCGAAGCGCTCGTAGAAGCGGTGGTAGAGCACGAACGTCCCGAGCAGGCCGAGCAGATCGCGCTCGTCACCGTCCGGCGCTCCGCCGCCGCTCGCGGCGCGGCGCTCGACGTCCGCGAAGAGCTTCTCGGCCAGCGCGGCGAGCGCGAGCGTGTTCGCGCTCGTGTCCGTGCCGGGTCGACGCGTGCGCACCGCTCCCTCGTCCTCGTACGCCGCGCCCAACGCTTCGCGCTCGAGCCGCACGCGGTCGGGCAGGAACGGGTTCGCCGCGACGATGTCGGCGACGAGGCGGGCCAGTCGGCGTTCGGGTTCGAGGAGGAGCGGCACGCGCGTCGGTGTCGGGTTCGGGAGCGGTCGGTGGACTACTTCGCCGCAGCGTCGCCGTACCGACCGACCTCGGTGCGAGCGAACAGTTGGATCGGGCCGGAGAAGCCGATGGAACCGCCCTCCTTCTCGATCTGCACGGCGCCGCCGACGAACAGGTCGAGGTCGCCGTCGCCGTCGATGTCCGCGGCGTCGGCCTGGGTGCGGATCAGCGTCCCCTGACCGAGTCGCGCCGGCAGCTTGTTGCCGGGGTCCGCCACGAGCATGCGCGGTGCCTCGAAGCGGCGGTCCGCACCGGAGCCCGTCCCGCGGAACCAGTGCACGCCGCCGAACGCGCTGCCCGTCAGGATGTCGAGCGTGCCGTCGCCGTCCCAGTCGACGAAGCGCGGCGCGGCGTCGCCGCCGGGGACCTCGAGGGGCTCGCCGTCCGTGCCGAGGACCTGCGTCGTCGTCGTCGCGAACGCGGGCTCCGTCCTCGTGCCCGTGTTCTCGCGCACGCGGAAGTGTCCGTTCGTCGAGCCCGTCACGAGGTCGAGGTCGCCGTCGCCGTCCCAGTCGAGGGGCGTGACCGCCATGGTGTGGTCGCCTCCTTCGATCCACGTGCTCTCCGCGTCGCTCCAGTACATGCCGGTGTGGAACTCGGCGCCGGAGCTGTCGCGCATCCTCGTCGGCGCCGCGAAGCCGTCCTCCGTGCCGCGCGCCATCCAGAGGTAGCCCTCGAAGCAGCCCGTCAGCAGGTCGAGGCGACCGTCGGCGTCCAGGTCCGCGAACTGCGGACCGATGCCGATGCATCACCAGTTGTGGATGCGGATGTCCTCGCCGCCGGCCTTCAGCCGCTCGCCCTTCGCGAACTCGGGCGCCGTTGCCGACCCGACGTTGCGGTGGAGCGTGACGTAACCGCCGAACGAGCCCGTCACGAGGTCGAGCTTCCCGTCGCGGTCGAGGTCGACGAGCGTCGGCGTGCTGTGGCCGATCTCCTTCCCGAGGTCGATGTCGGCGCCGCCCGCGCGCACGAGCACGGCGGGTTCGAGTCGGTCGACGGGGCGGGGCGACGGCTTCTCCTGGGCGGCGGGCAGCGCGAGGAGCGCGGCGGCCGCGAGGGTCGTGGTGTGCATGGTCGGCGTGTCCTCTCGTCACGGGCCGTCGCGCCGCCCGGTGCGGGCGGGCTCCTCGGCCTCGGAACGAGGATGACGCCCCTCGGCCTCGGCGTCGTCCCCGCCGACGGTGCGGGCGCCGCCCTGGGCATCGGTTGTACAGCCGCCGATCATCACCTGCACAGTCGCGCGGCCGTGCGCCGCGGCTCGGCGGACCGCGAAAGAGCAGCAACCCCCCTTCCTGAAAGCATTTGGAGCACTCGGCCTCGACTCGGGCACGGAATGCGCCCTGGCGCGGCGGCCCCGATCCGCGGGCCCGACCCCGAGACCACGATGCCCACCTCCCTCCGAACCGCCGCCTCCCTCCCGCTCCTCGCCGCCCTGCTGCTCGCGCCGGCCGCCCTCGGCGCGCCGCCGGACGAGGGCGCCGGGCTCGTACTCCCCGGCACGAACAGCTCCCCCTTCACGATCCGCGACCACGCCGTCGTGGTCGAGATCGAGGGCAACGTCGCGCGCACCGAGGTCTCGCAGACCTTCGTCAACCGTGAGTCCCGCGCGACCGACGCGATCTACCGCGTGCCCGTTCCGATCGGTGCGGGCCTGGGAGAGATGGAGATCGCTCTCGGCGACCGCGTGCTCGAGGGCGAGGTGCTCCGGATCGACGAGGCGCGCGCGATCTACGACGAGGAGCGCTCCGTCGGCCGCACCGCGGGCCTCGCCCGCGAGACGAAGGCGCGCGTGTTCGAGTTCGAGGTCGCGAACGTCCCGCCGCACGGCGAGGTCTCGACGCGCTACGTCACCTACGAACCGTTCGAGTACGACTCGGGGCTCGGCCGCTACCTCTACCCGCTCGAGAACGGCGGGACCGACGAGGGTGCGCGCTCGTTCTGGAGCGGCGGCACCGCGGTGGCGCAGAACTTCTCCTTCCGCCTGCGCCTGCGCACGAACTGGCCGATCGTCGACGTCCGCGCACCGGGCTACGCGTCCGAGCTCGCCGTGGACCGCGAGGAGGACGGCACGGTCGACGTGTCGATCCAGCGCTCGGGCGCCGCGCTCGACCGCGACGTCGTCGTCTACTGGCGGCTCGCCGACGACCTGCCGGGCCGCATGGAGCTCGTCCCGTACCGCGACGACGAGCACTCGCCCGGGACGTTCGTGCTCACGGTCACGCCGGGTGTCGACCTCGCGCCGCTCGACGGCGGTTCCGACTACGTCTTCGTCCTCGACACCTCGGGCTCGATGGAGGGCAAGCTCGGCACGCTCGTGTCGGGGGTTCTCGAGGCGACCCGACGCCTCGACGAGGACGATCGCTTCCGCGTGGTGGCGTTCTCCGAGCGCGCGCGCGACGTGTGCGGCGGACTGCGTCACGCGACGCGGGCCGAGGTGGCTCGCGCGGTCGAGCGCGTCGGCGGACTCGTCGCGACGGGAGCGACGAACCTCCACGCCGGGCTCGAACTCGCCCTCGACGGCCTCGACGCCGACCGCGCGACCAGCCTCGTGCTCGTGACCGACGGCGTCGCGAACGAGGGCGTCGTCGACCCGGCGCGCCTCGACGCGCTCGTCCGCTCGCACGACTTCCGCTTCTTCGGGTTCCTGCTGGGCAACTCGGCGAACTGGCCGCTGATGCGCGCCATCGCCGACGCGACCGGCGGGACGTACGTGCAGGTCTCGAACGCCGACGACGTCTACGGCCAGATCGTGCTCGCCGCGTCGAAGGTGACGCACCAGGCGCTCACCGACGCGGAACTCGTGATCGAGGGCGTTCGCACGTTCGACACGGGCCTCGGCCATTTCGGGAAGGTCTTCCGCGGGGAGCAGCTCGTCGTCCTCGGTCGCTACGAAGGAGCCGGTCCGGCGCACGTCGAACTGCGCGCGCGCGTCACCGGGCGGGACGAGGTCTACGCGTGCGACTTCACCTTCCCGGCCGTCGACCGCTCGCACCCCGAGCTCGAACGCATGTGGGCCATGGACCGCATCCACCGGCTGCGCGCGGCCCAGGCACTCGGCGACGAGATCGTCTCGCGCGAGTCGCACGACGCGATCGTCGACCTCGCCCTCGCGTACCAACTGGTGACCGAAGGAACGGCGATGGTCGTCGCGGACGACGCCGCCTTCGCTGCACACGGCGTCGAGCGCCGCAACCGTGATCGCGTCGACGCCGAGCGCGCGGCGTCGATCGCGCGCGCCGCCGCTCCGGTCCGCGACGACCGCATCGACACGTCCGCGCCCGCGTTCCCGGGCCGCGCGCCGCGCGCGTTGGACTCGTCGAGATCCGGCGGCGGCGACCTGGGCGCGTTCGGACTCGGCGCCGCGGCGCTCCTTCTTCTTGCGGCGCGCCGCCGAACGACCCGAGCGGACGGGGAGGCGCGCTGATGGAAGCTCGCGCACCTCGCGCCCCGATCGCCACGATCGCCCTGACGTCGGCGGCGGTCGCCGCGGCGCTCGCGCCGGACGTCGCGGCGTCGCTCGAGCTCGACCGCGGCGCGCTCCTCTCCGGTCAGTGGTGGCGCCTCGCGACCTGCCACCTCGCGCACTTCGGTGCACGGCACGCCGCGTACGACGTCACGCTCCTCGCGCTCCTCGGAGCGTGGTGCGAGCTCCGGTACCGAGGCGCGACGCACCTCGTGCTCGCGGCGGCGGTGGTGCTCGTCCCGCTCGCGGTGCTCGCCTGCGAGCCGCACCTCACGAGCTACCGCGGTCTCTCGGGTCTCGGGTCGGCGCTCTTCGCCCTGGCCGCGACCGACCTCGCCCTCGACCGACGTGCGACCGACACGGTCGTTCTCGTCGGGACCTCGGCGCTCGTGCTCCTCGCCGCGAAGGTCGCGATCGAGGTCGCGTCGTCCGGCTCCGCGCTCTTCGCGCACGGGCCTCACGTCGTCGCGCGTCGGCGCACCGCCGCGGGCGCCCTGCTCGGGATCGCCGCCGCGCTGCTCGGTCGCGTCGGGAGCGACCGACGAGAGATCACGGTCGGAGGTGCCGCATGTTCCTGATCCACGCCTTCGCCGTCCTGCTCCTCACCGATCTCGTGTCCGGCGTCGTGCACTGGGCGGAGGACACGTTCGGCACGGAGCGCACACCGGTCGTCGGACCTCTGATCATCGCTCCGAACGAGGAGCACCACGCGCGACCCGCGGCGATGGTCGCGAAGTCGTGGTGGCAGACCTCGTGGGAGCTGTGGTGCGCCTCGGCCGCGATCGTCGTCGTCGCCTGGGCGCTGGGCGCGCTCACGTGGGAGGTCGGGCTCTTCGCGGCGCTCTGCGCGAACGCGAACCAGGTCCACAAGTGGACGCACATGCGTCGCCGCGACGTCCCGCGGCCCGTGCGCTGGGCGCAGCGCGCGGGACTCCTCCAGTCGCCGCGCGGCCACGCCGCCCACCACCGCGGAGCGAAGAACACGCACTACTGCACGCTGACGGACTGGCTCAACCCGCTGCTCGAGCGTGTGAACTTCTGGCGTCGGCTCGAGAGCGTGACGGTCCCGCTGTTCGGAGCGCCGCGCCGCGCCGACCTCGCGCGCCCGGGAACTCGGGAATGAGCGAGGAGCCGGCACCCGAGAGCGGTGGCCGGCTCCTCCTGCGTGCAGCGCCGTCGCGCGCGCGGCGCTCACGCGCCGACGAGGATGTCGAGGCCGTTGCTCGCGGCGAACGCGCCGTCGTACGGCCCGACCGCGAAGGACTGCGCGTAGAGCTGCAGACCGAGGAACTCCTTCTCGTCGGGGATCGGGAGGGCGAAGCCGACGTACGGACCGCCGTCGGCCGTCGTCATCGTCACGGAGTCGATGGAGACGAGCAGCTGGCAACCGCCGTGTCCGAGCGCACCGAGATCGAGCGGGAGCCGCCCACCCCTCCACTCCGTGTTCGACGTGCCCAGCACGAGGACGACGGCGTCGCGCGGTTCCGCGCCGGTCACGACGACGGCGAAGTTCGAGTTGCCGACGTGCGGACGCGAGTTCGCGGCGGTGCGCAGCGCGCGGTCGCCGCAGCCCTGACCGAACGACTCGGTGTGGGCGATCGGGACCTGAGCCCCTTCGCCGGCCGTGGCGAGAGCCGGCAGCGCGACGGCCGCGAGTGCGGAGGCGACGGCGGCGCGAACGAGGGTGCGACGAGCGTGGACGAGCTTCTTCATGACCTGCTCCTATCGTTCGGAGGACGTGGATCGCGAGGGCGGCCCCGTTCGGGGTCGGAGGCCATCGCTTCCTGTCTCGAAGAACGCGGGATCGCAGCGACTCCCCGCCCGTTCCGTCGAAATCTCGTGCGCGCCGACGACGCACGGAACGGCGCGCCGACGACCCGTCGAACTTTCTCGCGCGAACGGCGGGGAATCGCGCGCCTTCGCGTTCTCCGGGTGTGGGGACCGGCGCGGTGCACGGCCCTCGGGCCGCCGCACCGCGATCGGGGCCCGCCCCGATGGGAGTCCTTGTCCCTGGACCCATGACCCGGAAGCGGTTCCTCGCCGCCCGCCCCTGCTCGCAGGGGGTGGGCGGCATTCGTTCGGGGGCGCGTGTGTGCGCGGGCCGAAGGCGTCGAGCGCGCGACTTCGAGATCGGCGCGAGGGCGTGGCGCAGCCCATCGGCCGCGGAGGCAACCACGGAGCACACGGAAGCACACCGAGAACACCCGGGATGTCGACCCCTTCGTGTTCCTTCGTGCTCTTCGTGGTTCCGCGGCCCGAAGGGCCGCCGCGTCCCGCGTGCCCGCAGGGCCGCCCGCCGCCTCAGACCCCCGCCTGCGCGAGACGCACGAGGCGGCGGTCGCAGGCCGGCGCGATCGCGGCGACCTTCTTCACCAGCTCGGCGAAGGCGTCGGGGCGCAGCGCCTGGCGCGCCGTCGGAGTGCGTCTGCTCGGGGCGCGGGTGCACCTCGACGAGGAGACCGTGCGCTCCGGCGCCGACGCCCGCCAGGGCGAGGCGCGTCACGAGGTCGGAGCGACCCGCGGCGTGGCTCGGGTCGACGACGACGGGGAGGTTGGTCGCGCGCTCGAGGTGCGCGACCGCGCCGACGTCGAGGAGGTTGCGCGTCGTGGTGTCGAAGCCGCGGATGCCGCGCTCGCAGAGCAGCACGCGCTCGTTGCCCGTCGCGAGCACGTACTCCGCCGCCGAACAGAACTCGCGCACCGTCGCGGCGATGCCGCGCTTCCAGCAGCACCGGCTTCCCGTACAGACCGACCTCGCGGAGCACGCGCGGCGTTCGCCATCGAACGCGCGCCGATCTGGAACATGTCGCAGACCTCGCCGACCTTCGCGACGTCGCGCGGGTCGAGCACCTCGGTCACGATGCCGAGCCCGGTCGTGGCGCGCGCCTCGTCGAGGAGCTCGAGGCCCTGCTCGCCGAGCCCCTGGAACGCGTGCGGCGACGTGCGCGGCTTGTAGGCTCCGCCGCGCAGCAGGGGCGCGCCGGCGTCGGCCCCGGCCCTCGCGATCTCGCGCCGCGCGGGGCGGCCCGCGACCGCGCACGGCCCCGCGACGATCGAGAACGCTCCGCCGCCGAAGCGCGCCGAGCCGACCTCGATCGTGCCGGGGTCGACGGTGCGGAACAGCTCCGGTGCGTCGTCCGCGTCGAGCACCGCGGCCACCGCCCACAGGTCCTCGAACCGGCTGCGCGCGTCGGGCCCGAACGAGCCGGAGAGCTCGAGCAGGGTCTTGCTCTCGTCGAGGAAGTGGGACCGGAGCCCCTGGCGGCGGGCCTCGTCGAGAACGGTCGAAAGCTCGCGTTCGGCGAGACCTCTGCGCAGGCGGAGCAGCATGGAAGCCGCGCACTATAAGCTGCCGGGGAGCGGTCTCGACCCGCGAGTGCGGTTCGCGCGGCGCGACGGACGCGAGGTCCGTCGGCCGCGCGCTCGCGCCCGGGCTCCCGCCTCCTCCCACGTGCCCGACCGACCCCACGACGGCGACTCGCCGCGCCTCGCCGCCCTGCTCGACCTGCTCGCGACCGAGCGCCTCCCGCGCACCGGTTGGCTCCAGGCCGGGATGACGCAGGTCGAGTCGATCGCGTCCCACGCGCACGGCGTCGCGAGCCTGGCGCTCGCGCTCGGCGGCGACGTCGATCCGCCGCTCGACGTGGATCGCGCGGTCGCCCTGTGCGTGGTGCACGACGCGGCGGAAGCGCTGCTCTCGGACCTGCCGCGCAGCGCGACGGAGCTCCTCCCCGCCGGTGCGAAGGCCGACGCCGAGACCGCGGCCGCGCGACGACTCCTCGCCCCCCTCGCGCCGGAGGCGGCGGCTCGTCACGCGGAGTTCGCCGAACAGTCGACGCGGGAGGCGCGCTTCGCGAAGGTCTGCGACCGGCTGCACCTCGGACTCAGGCTGCTCGCGTACGGGCGCAGCGGCGTGCGCGGACTCGGACGCTTCGCGGGCGTCCTCGCATCGCTCGACTGCAGCGAGTTCGAGCCGGCGGAGCGACTGCGGCGCGAACTCGTCGCCGCGGTCGAGGCTTCGGGAGCGCTGCAGTGAAGGAGGAGCGCAGCGTCGACCCCGGGATCGAGCTGACCTCGGACGATCCGCGCGTCCGGCGCCGCGCGTTGCGGCGCGTCGTCGCCATCGCCGTCGCGGTGTGGCTCGCGTTCCTGTGGCTGCACCAGGTGCTCGACGGTCCCGGCGAACCCGTGTCGGTCGACGCGATCGAGTCGTTCCAGGACGCCGACGCGGAGCGTGCGGAGATCGTCGCGCAGTACGGCGGCTACGCGGGCGAACGCACGCGCGTGTTCGGTGCGGTGCGCAGCCCCGACGGGTCCACCGCCGCCGACGTGCTCGTGGCGGTGACCGCGTCGGACGAGTTCTTCTGGACGCGCACCGACGCGCTCGGGACGTTCGCGCTCGAGGGCGTCCCCGTCGGACGCGCGTGGCTCGCGATCGTGCCGCTCGCCGCGCCCGGGCTCGACCTCGACGTCGCACTCCCGCACGACGAACCGTTCGAACTCGAACTGCCCGGAGCGTTCCCGCCGATCGAGACGCTTCCCGAGATCCGTCGCGCGCCGCTCGAGGGCACGCTCGAGGTGCCGTTCGATCGCTCGCCGGCGGGGTACGAGATCGCGCTCCTGCCGCTCGAGCTGACGTCGCGCGGAGCCAGGCCGATCGCCGCGCCCGGGCTCGACGGTCGCGTCGAACGTCGCGTCCGCGTCGACGCGAGCGGACGCTTCCGGCTCGAGGACACCGCGCTCGGCGCCTACCAACTGCGCGTCCTCCCGCCGTACGCCGCGGGCTCGAACTGGCCGGTCGTCGGGACCGCGACCTTCGCCCACGACGGGGACGGCGCGCTCGCCGAGGTCGACGCGACGTCGGGCGCGATCCTCGGCGTCGCCGTCGACGAGTCGGGGCGCCCGGTCGCCGGTGCGCTCGTCACCGTGACGAGTGCGAGCGACCCGACGTCGATCCTCCCGCCGACCGAGACCGACGCCGAGGGAGCCTTCGTCGTCGAGGACGTTCCCGAGGCGTCGTTGCGCGTGCGCGTGCGCGCGGGGTCCCTCTCCGCCGAACGCATCGTCCGGATCGCTCCGCTGCGGAGAGAGCGTGTCGAACTACGACTCGCGCCCTCCGCGGGACGGTGACGGCCGACGACGCGCGGCGAACGAGTTCTCGCTCACGTCGTCCTGCGCGGACGCGGACCGACGTGCCGAGCGACGAGCGCGAGGAGGTCGGCGCGCCGGAGCGGCTTCACCGCGAAGTCGTCGAAGCCGAGCGACGCGCACGTCGCCCGTGCGTGTTCGTGGCCGCTCGCGGTCAGCGCGACGATCGGCGCGTCGACGCCCGCCGCGCGCATCTCGCGGAACACTTCGGTCCCGGCGACGTCGGGCAGGTTGAGGTCGAGCAGGACGAGGTCGAAGCCGCCCTTCGACGCGAGTTCGATCGCCGACGTCCCCGTGCCCGCACGGACGGCCTCGCAGCCCGCGATCTCGAGCTGCCGACCGACGACCGTCGCGACGTCGGGCTGGTCCTCCACGACGAGCACGCGAGCTCCGTCGAAGCGCGTGCTCGCAGCGCCCTCCCCCGCCGCAGGACGCTCGGTCGCGTGCTGCGGTGCGGAGACGACGAACCGGAACTCGCTCCCGTGGCCGGGCACCGACGTCGCCGTGACGTCGCCGCCCATCCGGCGCGCGAGTTCACGACTGATCGCGAGCCCGAGCCCGGTCCCGCCGAACCGCGACTGCGTCCCGTCGTCGGCCTGACGGTAGGCGTCGAAGACGCGCGCGAGCTGCTCGGACGTCATGCCGATGCCCGTGTCCGTCACGACGAACTCGGCGGCCGTCTCCTGCCCGACGAGCGACGTCCGCACCGCGACGCGCACCTCGCCGCCCGCCGCGAACTTGATGGCGTTGCCGAGCAGGTTGACGAGGACCTGGCGCATGCGCAGCGGGTCGGACAGGAGCATGTGGTTCGCCCCCGACGTGTCGACGTGCAGCTCGATCGAGTTCTGCACCGCACGCTGCTCGACGAGCGCGACGGCGGTGCGGAGCGCCTCGGCCGGGTCGACGGGCTCGCTCGCGAGACGCAGCTCGCCGGATTCGATGTGCGAGATGTTCAGGACGTCCTCGACGAGCCCGAGCTGGTGCTCCGCGCTGCGCCGGATCGTCTCGAGCTTGCGCCGCCGCGCCTCCTCGTCGCCCATTCCGAGCTCGAGCAGCTCGACGTTCCCGAGGATCGCGGTGAGCGGCGTGCGGAGTTCGTGACTCATGCGCGCGATGAACACCGACTTCGCCGCGTCGGCGCGCTCCGCGCGTTCCTGCGCCTCGCGCCGACGCTCCTCGCTGATCCTCAGCTCGGACGTACGAGCCTCGACCTCGCGCTCGAGCGCCGCGGGACCGCGAAGTCCGAGCAGCAGCGGCGTCGCACGCACGAGCGCGATCACCGTCGCGATCGACACCGTCGCCGTGACGAACTTCATGAGCCCCGCGAGTCGATAGGCGGGCCACCAGAAGATGACGGCCTCCATGAGGTGCTCGGTGCCGCACGAGAGGATGAACGCACCGAAGAGCACGATCAGCCCGGGTGTCCGCACGTCCGCGCGCCGCTTGCGGAGCAGGGCGAGGAGGAACACCGGGATCGTCACGTAGGCGAGCCAGGTCGCGACGTCCGACCCGATGTGCAGCCAGCCGAGGAACTGGTCCCAGTTCCCGCAGTGCCAGCGCGCGGGGAAGTCGGTGGTGTCGAAGAGCTGCGAGAAGAAGGTCCCGCTCCCGCCTGCGAGGACGGGAGCCGTGGAGCAACAGGTGTCGGCAAGAGTGAGCTTCACGAAGTCCTGGATCGGATCCGTGAGCCGCTCGTGCGTACCGTCCGTCGCGCCGCTCCCGCGCCGGGGAAGCGGGCTGGGTGGGAACCCTCGGACCAGCGCGGTCCCCGGCCGTCAGGCGACGTCCGAGGCGTCGTCGTCGCGCTCCCACGTGTGGAACCCGACGAACGCGCCGGGCTCCACGAGGTGCGGGAACTCCAGGACGTCGCGGACGTTCTCCGCGAGGTGCCCCTCGGCGATCAGCCGGTCGGCGTCCTGCACCCAGGCGACGGCGACGAGTTCGAGCCCCTCCTCGTCGCAGCGTCGCTCCAGTCGCTCGAGCAGCGCGTCGCGCGAACGGCAGCGCGCGACGAAGTGCGCGAAGGCACCGACCGCGTCGCCCAGGATGTCGCAATCGTCGAGCGGACGGACCTCGACCAGGGCGATCCAGCTGGGTTCGGGTCGAGGATCGTCGGTCACGGTGCGGGGAGCTCTCCCCGCGACACCGTAGCGCGCGACCGTGCCGCGGGCGAAGGTCGGGCCGCCGCGCTCAGCAGGGCAGCGGCAGATCGAAGACGGGCGGCTCGAACGGACGCTCGACCGGCAGGCGGTAGTGCGAACTCGCGACGTGCGTCCCGTCCTCGAAGGTCGCGACGCCGCGGGTGTCGGGGAACAGCCAGAACCAGGCGGGGTTCGATCCGCGCGGGCAGTAGTGCGTGACGCACGACAGGCGCGTCTCCTCGGCCGGACGCGTGCGCGCGTTGCTCGCGTGGACCAGGTCGGCGGCCCACACGAAGCAGTCGCCCTTCTTCGCGAGGAACGTCCGGCGGGTGCAGCCCGCGGCCTCGCAACGCTCGAGGAGTTCCTGCTGCGCCCGCTCCGGGTCGTCGACGCCCGGCGTGAAGCGGCGCGAGCCGTCGGCGAACACCATCGGCGGGATGCGATGGCTGCGTTCCCAGTACACGAGTTCGCCGCGACCCTCGACGACGTCCTCGAGCGCGATCCAGGTCGCGGCGAGGAGTCGCGGCTGCTCGACGCACACGAACGACGTGTCCTGGTGCGGCGGGTGGCCGTTGCTGCGCTGGAAGAGCAGCTGCTGGAACGCGAGCGGGTCGTCGTCGAACACGAGGCGCAGGAAGCGCACCACCTTCGGGTGGAAGCACACGCGCCGCGCGCTCGCGAGGTGGACGTAGGTGTCGAACACGCTCTCGTACGCGTCGAAGTCCGGCCCCGAGTAGCGGAAGCCGTGCCCGCGGCGGTGGTCGGTCGTGAGGAAGCTCCCGGGGTGCTCCGCGATCGAGCGCACGTCGGCGACGAGCGCGTCGACGTCGGCCTCGGGGACGAGGCGCTCCCAGACGACGTAGCCGAGCTCCGCGAAGCTGCGGAGGTCCGCCGCCTCCTCCGCCGTGACGCGACCCGCCGCGAGGTCGCGCGCGATGCGCTCCTCGGCGCCGGGTTCGAGCGGCCAGAGCTGGGCGTCCGCCGGCCCGAGCCGCGTCGCGGCCTCGAACATCTCGCGCATCTTGCGCTCCTCGGCGTCGAGCAGTCCGTGCACCGTCGCGGCGCGGGCGCGCGGGTCGCGCTCGGCGAGCAACGCCTGCCTCGCGCGCGCGGAGCACGGGACGGCCGTCGCGACGAGGTCGGTGACCGCACCGAGCGACGTCGCGGTCTCGAGCGCCGCGCGCGCCTCCCCGGCAAGTCCCGACAGCACCGCGAGCGCGCGGCGACGGAGTTCGGGAACGGCGTCCTCCGAGCCGTCGCCCTCGTGGATCGCGGTCGCGCGGGCCGTCGCATCCGCGCCGACGGCGTCGGGCGCGTGCACGTCGGCGAGCTCGACGCGCGCGAGCCCCTCGACGTCGAGGCGGTGATCGCCGTCGCCCGACGTGTCGACGGCGAGGACGCGCGCGAGGACACCCGTCGCGACGAGTCCTCTCGCGTCGGGCAGCGCCTCCGTCGTCGGATCGACCTGCGTCGCGAGGACGACGTGATCGCCGACGGCGAGCTTCGCGATCAACGCCTTCGTCGAGGTGCGCGCGACCGCTATCGGTGCGCGTGCCCCGGGGAGGACGACCTGGTTGCGGAGCGGGACGAGCGGGTACGAGCGTCGAGCGTCGACATCCGTCGCGGGGTGCGTTCCGTGCGCCTGCGTCATGCGTCGAGGGGGGCTTCTCGGTGGATCCGTCGATCGTCGATCGCGGCCGTTCCGACCCTCGATCCTACCCCGCGCCGCCATTCGCCGATCGGCGTACGGCCCGCGGTCAGACGAGCTTCGCCAGCTCCGCCAGCACCCGGTCGACCTTCTTCCGCCCCATCTTCGAGCTGAGCGGCAGGCGCACGATCGTGTCGGCGACGCGCTCCGTCACGGGCAGCTCGCGTCCCGCCGCGCCGAGGAACTCGCGCGCGAACGGCGCGGCGTGCAGCGGCTGGTAGTGGAAGGTCGCGTGGATCTCGTGCTCGCGCAGTCCGCCGATGATGCGGTCGGCCGCGGTCGTCGACTCCGCGAGGAACCAGTAGATGTGGCCGTTGTGCTGGCCGTCGTCGCGCGGGCGCGGGCGTCGCAGCACGCCCCTCTTCTCGAGGTCCGCGAGGCCCTCGTGGTAGTGCTGCCAGGCGACGCGACGGCGCAGGTTGAGTTCCTCGGTCCGGTCGAGCTGCACGTCGAGCATCGCCGCGAGCAGGTCGGCGAGCACGTAGCTCCCGCCGCGACCCACCCAGGTGTACTTGTCGACCTCGCCGCGCAGGAACGCGCTGCGGTTCGTGCCCTTCTCGTGCGCGATCTCGGCGACGTGCAGACGGTCGGTGTCGTCCGTCACGAACGCGCCGCCCTCGCCGCAGGTCACGTTCTTCGTCGCGTGGAACGAGAAGCACGCGCCGACGCCGTTCGTGCCGACGTGGCGCCCCCGCCAGGTCGAGCCGATGGCCTGCGCCGCGTCCTCGAACAGCGGCACGCCGCGCTCCGCGCAGAGCGGCAGGATGCGGCCGAGGTCGCACGCCGCGCCGGCGTAGTGGACGACGAAGACGAGCTTGGTGCGCTCCGTGATGCACGCCGCGACGGAGTCGGGATCCGCGCCGAGCGTGTCCTCCTCGATCTCGCAGAACACGGGCCGCGCGCCGCGCGTGACGACGGCGTTCGCCATCGACACGTACGAGTAGGACGGCATCACGACCTCGTCCCCCGGACCGATGTCGGTGGTGTGGAGGAAGAGCTCGAAGGCCTGCGTCGCGTTCGGCGTGAGCAAGGCGTGCTTCGTGCCGACCTGCTCGGCGAGCTTCTGTTGCACCCGTTTCGAGAGCTCGCCGTTGCCGACGATGCGACCGGTCCGGAGCGCTCGGACGAGGGCTCGGGCCTCGGCCGCACCGACCGTGGGTTCGACGAAGGGGATCTTCAACGCTTGGGCTCCGGGACTCTAACGGCCGAACGGGGGCGTTCGGTCGAGGGTCGAGTCGGCGCGGCGCCGCCTCCCATCCCGGCATCGGTACGCTCTCCGGATGATCCAGGCCCTCACCGCCCTCGTGGTCGCCGCGGCGACCGGGCTCGCGCCGTCGGCTCCGGCGCCCGTCTCGTCCGTCGACCGCTCACCCGAGCTCGAGGCCGCGCTGGTGCGGGCCGGGGATCGGAGAGCCGAGTGGGAAGCGCTCGTGGACGGCGCACCGGAGGAGCTGCGCGACGAGCTCGCGTTCGTCGTCGCCTTCATGCCGACGCAGGACCTGGCCTCGCTCGACCCGAAGTTCGTCGGCGAGGACGTGCGACTCGCGACGGAGGCCTTCGAGTCCGCGCCGTGGCGCGAGAGCGTGCCGCGCGAGGTCTTCGAGGACGCCGTGCTGCCCTACGCGAACGCCGACGAGGCGCGCGAGGCCTGGCGCGAGCGCCTGCGCGCCGTCGCGCTGCCGATGGTCGAGGGCTGCACGACGCCGGGCGAGGCCGCGCAGGCTCTCAACCGGAAGCTCTTCGCCGAGCTCGGCGTGAAGTACTCGACGAAGCGCAACCGTGCGAACCAGGCTCCCTCCGAGACGATCGAGACGGGCCTCGCGAGCTGCACCGGCCTCTCGATCCTGCTCGTCGACGCGTGTCGGTCCGTCGGTGTGCCCGCGCGCCTCGCCGGCATCGGCGCGTGGCCGCACAAGGACGGCAACCACACCTGGGTCGAGGTATGGGACGGCGAGCGCTGGCGCTTCACCGGAGCGGCGGAGTACGACGCGGCGGGCCTCGATCGAGCGTGGTTCACGGGTGACGCGAAGGAAGCGGTCGCCGGCGATCCGCTGCACGCCGTGATGGCGGTCGCGTGGCGCGAGACGGGGAAGAGCTTCCACCTGCCGTGGGATCCGAGGGCGACGTGGGTGCACGGCGTCGATGCGACGAGTCGCTACGCGATCGAGCAGAAGGACGACGGGACGGTCTCCGTCTGGCTGCGCGCGTGGAAGGGTGGGCGGCGGGTGCGCGCGGAGGTGCAGTGCCTGAGCCCCGAATCCGGAGGGCACCACTCCTGGTCGCCCGTGGTCACGAACGGCGAGGACGCCGACCTCAACGACATGCCCGAGTTCGCGATCCCGCGAGGCTCGAGCGTCGTGTTGGTGGCGACCTACGGCGAGGACGGCCGAGCCGAGTCGTTCGACGACCTGAGCGCCGACACCACCGTCGACTTCGACTTCGACGAAGCACGACAGGACGTGGCCTCCGACCCGGCGTCGGCACGCACAGCCGCTTGGGCCCGTTTCCTCGCCTCCGACGAACACGCCGATCTGCGCGCCGATCACGAAGCGCGCCGCGTGCAGACGAGCGATCGCGTCTCCCCGTACACGCTGAAGACCGTCGGCGAAGTGGCGGACGGCGCGCGCTGGCCCCTCGTCATCGCCATGCACGGCGGCGGCGGTGCGCCCCAGGAGCTCAACGACTCCCAGTGGCAGCACATGCAGATCTACTACAAGGACCACCCGGAGGCGGGCGGCTACAAGTACCTCGCGCTGCGCGCGCCGAACAACGAGTGGAACGGCGTGTACGACGACGCGATCGTTCCGCTGATCGACAAGCTCGTCCGCCAGATGGTGGTGTGCGAGAACGTCGATCCCTCGCGCGTCGTGATCCTCGGCTACAGCCACGGCGGCTACGGCGCGTTCGTGATCGGCCCGAAGGCGCCGGACCGCTTCGCGGCGATCCACAGCTCGGCGGCGGCGGCGACGGACGGCGAGACCGAGCTCGCGAACCTCATGAACGCGAACTTCTCGTTCATGGTGGGCGGCGAGGACCGCGCGTACGGTCGGCGCGAGCGCTGCGAGAAGGCGGCGGCGACGCTCGCCGAGCTCCGGGAGAAGTACGCGGGCGAGGACCTCTACCCCTTCGAGTTCACGCTCGTCGAGGGCAACGGCCACGGCGGCCTCCCCGACCGCGACATCCTCCCCAAGCTCCTCGCGAAGCGCCGCGACGCCGCGCCGAAGCGCATCGCCTGGCGCCTCACCGACGACCGCATCACCGACTTCTACTGGTTGCGGACCGACGCACCGAAGTCCGGAGCCTCCGTCGACGCCCACATCACCTCCCCCAACACGATCGAGATCACCGTCTCGGGCCTCGACAGCATCTCCCTGATGCTCGACGAGCGCCACGTCGACCCGACGAAGCCGCTCACCGTCCGCATCAACGGTACGGAACGAACCTTCGACCTGGAGCCGAGCGCCGAAGTCCTCCTCGAGACCCTCTGGCGTCGAGCCGACCCCGAGCTGTCGGCGACGATGCGCGTCGACGTAGAGGTTCCGAAGCAAGAGCGCGAAGGAAAGTAGCGCGGGCGACCTCCGTCGATGCGCTGACCGAACGGCGCCTTCGGCGCCGGTGGTTTCAACACGAAGAATGGAAGAACGGAAGGAAGGCCCGCGGCGTCGTGGCCCCTCCTTCCGTTCTTCGTGTTGAAACTGTGTGGTCCTGCGCCGCCGAAGGCGGCGCTGCGTGGCCTCTGTGCTCTCCGTGTCTCCCTGTGATTCCTGCCGCGGCGCCGCAGGCGCCGCGCCCCGTTCACAGTTCGCGCAACCTCAGGTTCCTCCACCTCACCCGCAGCGGCTCCTCCCGCCCTCCCATACCGTGCACCTGCAACCCGACGAAGCCGGTCGGGTCCATGCCGTCGACGAGCACCGCGCAGGGCACACCGTTGAGCCACGTGCGGATCACGTCGCCGCGCGCCATCACGCGCACCGCGTTCCACTCCCCGTGACGGAAGGCGTCGCGCGCTTCCTCGAGTTCGTCGAGCTGCGCCAGCCAACCGCGCCGCGACTCGTCGTAGACGCCGCAGCTCCAGGCTCGCTCCGCCGGATCGATCTCGATCTGGTACCCGTGCACCCGACCCGCCAGGTAGGCGTCGTAGGCGTGGCTCCGGATCTGCACGCCCGAGTTCAGCTCCTCGTCGATCAGGAACTCGTACTCGAGCACGAAGTCGCCGTGGTCGCGATCCGTGCAGAGGAACGTGTTCGGCTGGTTCGGGCGCGTCTCGCCGACGAGCTGGTCGCCCTCGACCAGATACTCCGCCGCTCCGCCGCGCCGCGTCCAACCCGCGAACGGATCGGCCGCGCCGGGATCGAACAGCGGAACGAAGCCCTCCTCGCTCGCCGACCGGTCGTGCGGCAGCACCCACACGTTGCGGTAGCGCAAGCGGTGCCCGTGGTCCTGCAGCACGAGCGGACCGTCGCCCTCGCGCTCCTGCGAACCCGCGCCCGTCGAGCCCGGGACGGCGACGTCGTCGTGCACGAGCACGCCGTTGTGGAACACCGTGAGCCGCGCGTCGCTGACCTTGCGACCGCCCTTCCACCGCGCCGCGGTGAACTCGATGTCGTAGGTCTGCCACTCGCCGGGCCGCGCCGACATGTTCACGTCGGGCGCGCGCACGCCGTAGATCGAGCCGCACTCGTTGGGGTGCGGCGGCATGCCCCAGGAGTTGAGGACCTGCACCTCGTAGCGACCTTGCAGGTACACGCCGCTGTTGCCCTGGCCCTGCCCGCGTTCGAGCTCGGGTTCGTCGGGGACCTGGAACTCGACGTGCAGCGTCTGGTCGCCGAACGACTCGCGCGACTCGACGTTGCCCGAGCCCGGCACGCACTCGAGCGCGCCGTCCACGACGGTCCAACCCGCGTCACCGCCGCCCTGGCGCTGGAACGCCGCGTTCGACACGCCGTCGAAGAGCACGATCGCTCCCGGCGGCGGCGCGGTGCCGCGTTCGATCGAGTCCTGACGCCAGCCGCGCGCCGCGCGCCGGTCCGGTCCGCGCAGTCGGCAGCAGAAACCGAAGTCGCCGCCGCCCTGCGAGATCTTGAGCAACAGCTCGTTCCAGCCCGCGGCGAGGTCGACCTCGAACACGTCCTCGCCCACCGACAGGCCGCGCATGACGTCGTTGCGCCACACCTCGCGGCCGTTCAACCACGCCGCCGCGCCGTCGTCCGACCCGATCTCGAGCCGCACGCGCTGCGCGGCGTCCGACCAGATCTTCGTGCGCGCGTAGGTCGCGGCGTTCGAGACGACCCCGTCCGCGTTCAGGTCGAACACGCCCGTGCGCGTCATCGCGGAGAGCGGGAGGTCGCTCCACCGCACGCCCTCGGCGTCGGGGTCGGTCTCCGGCGGGAACACGGTGCCGAGCACCGCGCCGCCGCCGAGTCCGGCGCGCGTGTACGGCCCCGAGACGCGCCACGCGATCAGGAAGTCCTCGTCGCGCTCGACCGAGTCGATCGCCGCGAGCACCGCGTCGAGGTCCTTCTTCGCGCGGCAGTGCGTGAGCGCGCGCGCGAGCAGGTCCTCCGCGACGTAGCGATCGGCGGGACCGAGCCGCGGCGCGAGCGCGACGGCCGATCGCACGGCGGACGCGTCGAGCTCCGCCCCCGCGTCGTCGCGGTCGAGCACGCTGCGCACGTACGCCGCCGATGCGCGGTGCGGCACGTCCGCGGCGAGCTCGAGCAGTCGCTGCGCGTCGTCGCCCACGGGACCGGCGGCCGCGAGACGCTCGATCGCTCGGGACGCGCCGTCGGTGTCGCTGGTCGCGACCCGGCGCAACAGCGTGACGACCGCGTCCATGCAGCGCGCGCGATCCTCGCCCTGCGCGCTCGCGTACGTCGCGACGAGCAGGTCGGCGGCCGCGGCGTCGCGCCAGTTCGCACAGGCGTCGATCGCGGCGCCCGAGAGTTCGCCGTCCGCGAGGGACGCGCCGACGCGCTGCAACGCCCCCTCGCCGCCGATCGCGGCGAGCGACGGCACGAGTGCACGACGGTGCGCCGTGTCGGAGCCGTCGAACGCGTCGAGGACCGCGTTCGCGATCTCCTGGCTCGCACCGCCGCGGGCGACGACGGCCGCGGTCGCCCGACCGCAGCGGGGCAGCGCGTCCGCGTCGTCGACGTTCGCGAGTCGTTCCACGGTCGCGACCGCCGACGAGCCTGACGCCGAACTCTCGATCGCGTCCCAGGCCGCGTCGAACAAGGGGTCGCTCGCGTCGGCGGCGTGCGAGAGGTAGAGCTCGGTGTGCTTCGCACCGCCGCGCGCCGCGAGGACGCGCAGGAGCCCGGCGCGCCGCACGCCTCCGTCGTCCGCGTCCTTGGAAGCGTCGCGGACGTCGGCTTCGATCCTCTCGTCGACGCCGGGGACGCGCGACGCGGCGAGCGCCTCGCGCGCGGCGGCGCCGCGCTCGTCGAGCGCACCGGCGAGATCCACGAGCAACCCGACCGCCGGGTCCGAGCCGACGCGACCGATCGCGCGCACGGCGTACGGAGCTTCGCCGGCGTAGTTCGACGTGACGAAGCGGCGCAGACCCTCGAGCGCCACGGCGTCGCCGCGTCGCGCGAGGACGTCGATCGCGAGTCGACGCGCGTCCGGCTCGAGACCGACGAGCGCGCGTTCGACGAGGGCGGACACGTCGGTCGCGGTCGACCGCGCGAGGACGCCCGCCGCGGCACCGGCGGCCGCGAGGTCCTCGGACGCGAGTTCGAGCAGGAGCGGTGCGGTGGCGGCGTCGGGTCGGAGGCGCGCGAGCTCGGCGAGGGCGCGCGAACGCGTGGTGCTCGACCGCGTCGTCGCGACGACGAACTGCAGTCCCTCGAGGGCCGAGGACGTGCGCGCGCCGCCGACGTCGACGCGACGGCACGCGGAGAGCAGCGCGTCCTCGACCAGGTCGCGCACGGGCGCTTCGGCGGGCAGCGACCGGAGGAGACGCGGGAGGTACTCGCACCCGCGCGCGCTCTCGCCGAACGCGACGATCGCGAGCAGCCGGTCGGGCGACGACGCGTCGCGCGCCGCGGCGAAGAGCCGATCGAGGTCCGCGACCTCTCCGATCCGACCGAGCGCGCGCAGCAGCACCGCGCGGTCGCCGCCGCCCACGTCGACCGCGGCGCGGACCGCCTGGAGCGCCGCGCCTCGGTCCACGGACTCGACGACGTCGAGCGCCTGCGCGGTGCAGGCCTTCTCCGTGAGCAACGCACCGAGCGGCTCGACGCTCGCTGCGCCGCCGACGATCTCGAGCTGCTCGAGCACGAACGTCCGCGCGTCGTCGGTGCAGCCCTTCGCGAGCAGGTCGAGGTACAGCCGCTCGAGCAGCGCGCGTTCCGTTCCGTCGCCCGCGCGGCCCGCCGCCTCGAGGGCGACGAGGTCCGTGCGGCTCGACCCGACCTCGAACGTCGCGAGGCGTTCGACGTGCTTCGCGAGCGCGTCCGGCGACACGTCCTGCGCGAGGGCGCGCGGCGCGGCGAGCGTGAGGACGAGGAGGATGGAGGAGCGCATCACAGCGACCACCCCCCGCGCATCTCGCGGCGCATCAGGCGCGCCGCTCGCTCGTTCGTCGTCGTCTCGGTGACCGGGTCCCAGGGCACGACGCTGCCCGTTCGGATCGACATGTTGCCGAGGTGCGCGACCGTGATCGTGCGGTGCGCGTGCTCGATCGGCGCGATGGTCTCGCCGCGGTCGTGCACGCGGTCGAGGAAGTCCTGGTGGTGGCCCGGCGAGACCGGGTAGTGGATCTCGCTCGAGCCGAGCCGGCTCTCGAGGATCCCCGCGGGGTTCGCGTCGATGCGGCCGCGCGAGACGAACAGCGTGCCCTCGTCGCCCTCGAACGTGATCCCGTTCTCGCCCTCGCTCGTGACGTGGATCTCGACGCCGGACAGGTACTTCGCCGACACCTCGAACGTCACCGGCGTGTTCCACGGACCGTCCTGCGGGAACGTCGCGGTGCCCTCGACCGAGATCGGTCCGGTGTTCGCGAGGCCCAGCGCCCAGTGCGCGATGTCGACGTGGTGCGCGCCCCAGTCCGTGATGTGCCCGCCCGAGTAGTCGTACTGGTAGCGGAAGTCGAAGTGCGTGCGTCCCTCGACGTACGGAACGACCGGAGCGGGTCCGAGCCAGAAGTCGTAGTCGAAGCCATCCGGCACCGGCACGACCGGACGCGGGTTCGTGGCGAGGCCGCGCGGCAGCGTGCAGACGACGCGACGGATCGCGCCGAGCCGGCCGTTGCGCACGAGTTCGCACGCGCGACGGAAGCGCGCGTCGGAACGCTGCTGGCTGCCCGTCTGGAAGACTCGTCCCGCGTCGCGCACGGCGTCGCTCATCGCGCGTCCCTCGGTGATCGTGTAGGACAGCGGCTTCTCGCCGTAGACGTCCTTGCCCGCCTGCGCGGCGGCGACCACGACGAGCGCGTGCCAGTGGTCGGGCGTCGCGACGACGACGGCGTCGACGTCGGTTCGCGCGAGCAGCTCGCGGAAGTCCGAGTGCACCGCGACGTCGGCGTCCCGCGTGTCGCGCCCCTGCGAGCGGTACTTCGCGACGGCCTGGTCGCGCGCCGCGATCGCGCGGTTCGCGTCGACGTCGCAGACCGCGACGACCTGGGCACCGTCGAGCTCCTGGAAGGAGTTCATGTTCGCCCGCCCCATGCCACCGCAGCCGATCACGCCGATCGTCACTCGGTCGAGCGCAGAGACGCGCCGCGTGCGCGCGAAGGCGAAGGGAGCCACCGCATCGATCGCGGCGGCTGGGAGCACGAGGGCGCCGGCACGCAGGAGCGCGCGGCGCGAGACGTCGGATCTCGTCATGTCGTCGTCACGTCGAGGGCGCCGCGCGCTCGGTGCGCGACACCGCGACTCGGGGGGTCAACGCACGTAACCGAGCGCACGCAATTCCTCGACGAGCAACGGGTCGAGGTTGCCCGTGTCGATCACGACGCGGTCGCTCGAGGTGCTCGTCCAGATCGTGATGGAGCCCGGGGGGCCGCCGCCCTCCGGCGGTCCCGCGAGCAACGCGGCCGCGATGCGACCGTCGCCGGGGATCGGGAACTCGAAGCCGAGGACGTCGGGCCTCACCGCGGAGCCGTCGAGCGTGACCACGCCGGGGTGCGGCCAGGCGCCGTCGAGTCGCACGAGCACGAGCTCCGCCCGATCCTTCGCGGGGAAGAGCAGCGTCGCACTCGACGCCGTCGAACCGTCGGACTCGAGCAGCTCGAAGGGTCGCCGGATCGCGACCTCGTCGTGCTCGATCACGTCGAGTCCCGAGGCCTCGACGACCTGCGCCTCGTCGTCGTCGTACTCGAACAGCGCGGGGCGCGCCTCGATCTCGACCTTCGGTCCGGCGCCGATCGCGACGCGAACGACGTCTGCGCCACCCTCGCGACGCTCCGTCGCGAGCCGCAGCACGGGATCCTCCGGCACCGGTCGATCGGCGTCGGCGACCCACAGCGGTGCGACCGCGGTGCGGTCGATCGGCTGCTGCCCGAGGAAGAGGTGGCTCTGCAGCGGCGCCGGGCCGGTCGTGCGGACGGTCCACGCGAGGCCCTTCGCCTTCTCGGAGGGCAGGAGCATCACCTCGCGCGGAGCGTCGGTGACGTGCACGGAGAACGTCGCGACGGTGTCGCCCTCGCTCAACTCGCTCGAGTCCGCGCCCTCGACGTGCATGAACTTCCCGGAACCGATGCGCACGGAGAAGTGGGCGTCGAAGTCCTGCGTCCACGGCTGCACGTCGACGACGAGGCCCTGGTTCGGACGGAAGTCGGCGAGCGTCCGGGCGAACTCGTCGAGCGCCTTCTTCGGTGCGCGCGCGGCGAGGTCGTCGAGCTCGAGCGGGTCGTCGCGCCAGGCGAACAGCAGCGGCGGCTCGTCGGGTCCGGGCTCGATGTACTTGCGATCGGTCGTCCGCAGCGCGCGTTCGACGTTGTCGGAGCTCTCGACGAACACGCGCTCGTGCAGCGTCGCCGCGGGATCGGCGAACAGGGGCACGAGACTGCGCCCCTCGATCTTCGGACCGTCGGGGAGGTCCAGCAGGTCGACGATCGTCGGCAACACGTCGATGTTCTGCGTCAACGCGTGCGAGACGGCGCCCTCCGTCTGGTGCGGGAGCTTGACGATCAGCGGGGTGTGCACGACCGGCTCGAACAGGCGGTCGTGCGTGAACGCGATGCGCCGGCGACCCGTCCGGCGATCCTCGAGGTTCTCGCCGTGGTCGGCCATGAACACGACGATCGCGTCGTCGAAGGTGCCGGTGCGGCCGAGCTCTTCGAACAGCTCGCCGACCTTCTCGTCCGTGTAGGCGACCTCGGCGTCGTAGTACGCGCGGTCGAGCGCGAGGCGCAGGTCGGCGCGCTTGCGCTGCGGGACGTCCGTGCGCGACTCGATCCAGGCGTAGCGCTGCTCGGCCGGGACGGTGAGCAGCTCCGCGCGCCACTCGTCGACGCCGAGCTGCTTCGTGTGGTGTTCGACCCAACGGTCGCGCAGGTGCTCGGGCGGCGTGTACGGCGTGTGCGGGTCGAAGTAGTGGACCCACAGGAACAGCGGGCGGTCGGCGTGCTCGTCGCGGTAGCGGTCGAGCAGCACCTTCGCGCGTTCGTTCGTGTAGCCCGCGTTCGCGGCGGCCCAACGCTCCTCGCCCTCCAGCGTGCTCGGGATGGCCGAGTAGTCGTCCCAGCCGCGGCGGATCGCGGTGTCCGAGGGGTCGTCGACCCAGGCCCGGTGGCTGACGACACCGACGTTCCAGTAGCCCTCGTCGCCGAGGCGGTCGGCCATCGAACCGTCGCCGCCGTTCGAGCGCGTCACGCCGGCGATCGGCACCGGCAGGTAGTTCGAGTGCGTGCGGACGTAGAGCCCCGTCATGATCGACGTGATCGACGGGAAGGTCGAGTTGCACTGCGTCGTGTTCGAGTCGAACAGGTACGCGCCCTCCGCGAAGGCGTCGATGTTCGGACTCGTGTCGAGCTCGCAGCCGTAGCACCCCAGTCGGTCGGCGCGCAGCGTGTCGACGATGACGAGGACGACGGGCGGTCGAGTCCCCGAGAGGTCGAACGGGTCGCGACCGCTCGGCGCGTCGGCCTCCCCGCCGTCCGAGCACGCCGCCGCGAGGGACGCCGCGACGACGCCGAGGAGGAGGCGCGTCGGTACGCGTCGACCGGTTCGAACTCGCATCGCGACGATGATAGCCTCGTGCGTCGCGGCGGGCGGCGCCGCGCCCGGCGACCGACGGACGTTCGGGCGCGGGACGCGCGTCGCGTCGCCCGACCGGATCTCCCTCCGCGAACCGCACCCGCACGCTCCGAGCCGAGCCCGATCCCCCTCGATGCGACCCGTCCCGATCCTCCCGCTCGCCGCCCTCCTCCTGATCGGTTGCTCCCACGCGGACGACGCGGCCGTCGCGGCGGCGACCGCCGAGATGGCGTCGCGCGCGGAGGTCGCGGCGGAACACGCGCCCGTGCCCGACGCGCTCGCCGACCTCGACGCGGTCGTCGTCGCGGAGAACGCGATCCTCGAGCAGACGCTCGCGATCCTGCGCTCCGTCGGGAACGACCGTGAGGCGAAGGGCGCGCGTGAGGCACTGCGCGCGATCGCGAAGCAGATCCCGCGCGTGCGCGAACGCCGCAGCGAGCTCGAGTCCGCGAGGTCGAAGCCGACCGACGCGCGCGCCTTCGCGCGCGAGGTGGCGCACGGCCGCCGCCTGCGCAGCGACGTCGGGCGCGAGCTCGGACGTCTCGGCGACGTGGACGGAGCGCGCACGGCGCTCGAGGGCGAGCTCGAGCCGATCCTGCGCTTCCTGGACGGGAAGTAGCGGCGCGCGGCCGCGCGGCGCTCAGTCGCGAGGGAGCGCGACCGGCAGGAGGACGCTCGCCCCTTCGGGAACGTCCGCGAGATCGAGGGCGAAGGTGCGCGTCGCTCCGTCCGTGACGACCTCGACGGTGAGATCCTCCGCGGGGACGTCGGTCGACATCGCGGCCGCGACGGTGGCCCTCTGGACCGACTCGACGCGCCCGAAACCGATGCGCACCTCGAACCAACCCGGAGCGTAGTGGACGCGTTCGTCGTCGAAGGGCTCGTCGTGGCGCACGAACGCGATCGTTCCCGCGACCGTCCCGTCGGACAGGAGGAAGCGCAGCTCGACGTCGGTCGTCGGTGTCGCATGGCCGGGGAGGTTGCGCAGGGACTCCGGCACCTCGGTCATGCCCTCCGCGACGAAGGGCGCGAAGTCCGCGACCGATTCGTCCGCGTCGACGACGAAGGCGAGGATCTCGAGCGCGACCGTGCGCGGCGGCTCGGGCGGTCCGCCGAGCTCGATCGTGACCTCGTGCTCCCGTTCGGACCGAAGGTCCACGGTCGCCGTGCCCTCGCCGAGGTCGTTCGTCGCGGTGAACGTGACCCGTTCGGCAGGCAGGCCCTGCAGCGCGATCGTCCCGCCCTCCGCGTACACGCGCGAGCTGCGACTTCCCGCCCCGGTCTCGAGCATCAGTTGGTCGCCTTCCTCTCCGGTCGCGACGAGGTCGGCCCGACCCACCGGCTTCCCCGCGGAGTCGACGACGCGCACGAGCAGCGTGCGCTCCGGCGCGAGCTCGACGTCGATCCGGTGGCGGCCGACGGCGAAGGGCCGCCGCTCGAGACGCCTCGTCGCGTAGCCCTCGGCCTGCACGTCGATCATCAGCTCGCCGGACGGGAGGCCGGAGAGTTCGAACGCGCCCGACTCGTCCTCGAAGTCGTTGTGGCTGCCGTGCTCCCCGACGAACGGGATCACGCGGAAGCTCGGGACCGGCTCGCCGGTGATCGCGTCGCGCACCACGCCGAACAGCACGACCTTCGCGAGCGCCTCCTCGTCCACGACGATGTCCTCGAGGACCGCGCCCGTGACGGTCTCGACCTCGACCGAGCGCCCGTCGCCGGGCGGCGACACGCTCAGCGTGAAACGCCCGCGCGTGAGTCGCTCGAACCGGAAACGACCCTCCGCGTCGGTGCGAACGGTGTCGATCCCGAGCACGTGCTCCCACGTCATGCGCTCGCCGTCGACGTAGCCCGGGTCCATCTCGGTCGTGCCGACGGCGCGGACGACGGCGCGTTCGATCGGTCCGCCGTCCGCATCGACGACGCGCCCCGCGATCGTCCCCTCGGGCAGGAGGTTGACGTCGACGCGGGAGTTGCCGTCGCGATCGGGTGCGACGGGCTGGAGCACCTCGACGGCACAGCCGGTGTGCAGCACACCGATCCACGGCTGCGGCTCGAACTCGTTCACGGGGAGCACGAAGCCGCGCGCGTGGAACACGCCGTCCTCGTCGGTCAGGACCTCCGCACGCCCCGGCAGCCGCATCGACCCGATGCGCACCGTCGCGCCGACCGCCGGCGCGCCGTCGGCGCCCAGGACTCGACCCGAGAGGAGCAGCCCGGGATCGAGCACGAGGCGCAGGGGCACGCCGTCGCCGGGGACCTGCGCGTCGAGCAGCGGGTAGGTGTTCGCCTCGACGCGCACCGTGAGGGGCCCGGGCCGCAATCGTTCGAGTGCGAACGCGCCGTCCGCGTCCGTCGTGCACGACCCGCCGCCGCTCGTGAAGCGTCGCACGCCCGGTGACGTCGTCATCTCGCGCGAGGAGTGGGACTGCTCGCCGTCGGCCACGCTCACCTTCGCACCGGCGACGGGTGAGCCGCTCGGCTCGACGACGACGCCGCTCACGCCGCTCGCGGGTGCCATGCGCACCACGAGGTCGTCGGAGTCGACATCGCGCGAGAGTTCGCCGCGCAGACCCTGGACGCACGCCATGCCCTCCGCCTCGCCGCGCAGGAGGAAGACCTCGGGCAGGTGCTCGAACAGGAAGCGTCCCTCCTCGTCGGCGAGCGCCTCGTCGACGTGCGGACCGAGGCTCTGGTTCGAGTTCCACGCGAGCACACGAGCGTTCGCGACCGGCGCGCCGACCGTGTCGACGACGCGCCCCACGAGAACGTATCCGGGTCCGACCTCGACGGTCACCTCGTGCGTCTCGCCCGGCGCGATCGTGCGGAACACCGATTCGGTCGCAGGAGCGGTGTCCGGCGTCCGCGGAACGCGCACGCGATCCACTCGGTACGCGGACTCGCGCGCGAAGCGTGCCAGTCCGGACGCGTCGGTGCGGAGCGCGAGCGTCTCCGCTCCGCCCCCGAGAATGATGATGTCGACGGTCAGGTCGAGCTCGAGCGGCGCGCCGTTCGCGTCCGTGACGCGGACGCTGCAGCGCGCGAGCCCGCTCGAATCGGCGACGCTGCGTCCGGAGTCGCTCGCTCGGGCGACCTCCGCCGTCGCGCTCGCACCGTCGATCGGATCGGACTCCGCGAGCGACTTCTCCTCCGCCGCGACGCCGTTCGTACGTCCGGTCGGCCGTCCGGCCTCGAGCACGTCGTCCGCCCCGCGGTCCGGGGCGAAGAAGGACAGGACCGCGGCGACGATGCCGAGGACGACGAGGAAGGGCAGGATCCGGCGCCGGTTCATGGTTCGCCTCGACTCAGGAGAACGACTCGAAGGCCGCGCGCAGCCTCTCGCGCGCGCCGCTCGTCACGGGCTCGCCGTGACTCATGTGGACGGCGTCGAAGTCCCACGCAGCGCACAGGTCGAGCACGGCGCGCCGCACCGCCGCGCGGTCCTCGCAGACCGAGCGGAAGATGCGCGTCGGCGTGAAGCGCGCGTACGCACCGTTGAGACGCATCATGAGGCGCGTCGCGAACGGCGCTTCCGCTCCGACGTGGAACACGAGGTCGGCGACGACGAGCGTGCGCGAGGGTCGGTGGAGGAACAGCACCTCGTCGAGGCGCGGCGCGCCCGGGAGGACGCGCTGTTCGAAGACGTCCTCGAACTCGGGCGGTGCGACGTCCCCGAGTTCGCGGTCGACGTGCAGCTTCGGCCGGTGCTGCGCGAAGCCGGGTGCGCCCCAGAACTGCGCGGCGGGGAACGCCCGGCGCCAGTCGTCGAGGTACGCCGTGTGCATCTTCGTCGGCGCGACGACGTGACGCACCGGACCGAGCGCGTCGAGCTCGGCGCGCACCGCGTCGGTGAGCTCGTTCGGCGTGTGCACCCACAGACCGCCGCTCGGGAGCGTCACGACCGCCATGCGGCGCGGCAGTGCGATGGGTCCGATCCTGATGCTCGAGGGGAACGAGCGCAGGGCGCCCTCGTGGATTGCGGATTGGGTCGTCATGTCGCTCGTCCCGCGGTTGGACGGAGGCGACCGTGCGAACACGGTCGGCGCGGCGTCGGATCGTCGCAGGTTCGCGCCGAACACGCGTCGACGGTCGGCGGATTCGGTCGCGGAGGTCCTCGGCGAGCCCTCGCTCACGGCTCGACGACGAGCACGATGCGGCGCGGTGCGTCCGCGTCGACCCTCCGCTCCGTCGTCGCGACCGACTCGCTCCCCGCGCGGGTCGTCGCGAACGTCCACCGGCCCTCGGCGAGACGGAGTTCGAAGGACGCGTCCGCGCTGTCGACGGTCCCGCGCCCCGAGACGGAGATCCTGAACCCGTCGCCCACGGGCTCGATGTGGGCGTGCCCCGCGTCGAACTCGGACCCGTCGCCGACCCGGAGCCCGACGGCGAGCGGCTGCGTCGGCGGGTGCAGTCGACCGGCCGCCCGCAGTTCCTCGATCCACTCGCGATCGACGTCGAGGTCGGACGACGCGCGTCGCAGGACCTCGGTCGCGTCGAGCGAACCGTCCGTCGCGAGGACGACGACCTCGACGTCGTGCTGACGCGGACCGGGGACGACGAGTTCGATCGGGCCGTCGGGAGGGAGCGAGAGGTCGACGTCGAACCGGCTCGTGCCGAAGGGCGTCGCGACCTCGAGCGTGAGCGGCGCGGCGACCAGGTCGTCGAGGACGAGGTCGCCGCCGTTCGCGACGCGCGACAGCGACCACACGAGGTCGCTCGGCGCGCGGGGCTCGAACGTGAGTCGTGCCGCCGGACCCCACGGGACGCCCTCCTCGTCGACGACCCGGAACGTCGCGGTGCGGTACCTGGCGACGACGACGTCGAGGCGGAACTCCTCGGCGTCGGGGACCTCGACGTCGAGGTAGAAGTCGGGGAAGCCGTCGGCGCGGACGACGAACGTGCGCGGACCCGGCTCGACGTCGCGGATCTCGTACTCGCCGTCGACGCCGCGCGCGACGAGGCCGTCGAAGGTCGCGACCCGGAAGCGTTCGACGGCGGCGCCGGTCACGGCGTCGGTCGCGCGCCCCTTCACCGTCGTCCCGAGCCGCCCGACGAGGTCGACGCGGAGCTCGACGTCCACGGCGTCGGCGTCGACCTCGAAGCGGTAGACCTGTCCGGGACGACGGTCGGTGCGGACGGCGAGCGCGTACCTCTCCGCTCGCAGGTTCGCCGACCGGAAGCGACCGTCGGGATCGGTCGTCGACCGGCCGACGCCGGCGACCTGTTCGAAGCTCCTCGTCCGTCCCGCCCCGTCGAGGACGCCGCCCTCGCCCGTCGCGACGACGTCGGCCCCCTCGACCGGTGCGCCGTCCTGGTCGACGACGCGTCCCGTGATCGCGTGCTCGAACTCGAGCCGCAGCTCGAGGGGCTCGCGCCGATCGGCGCCGTCGAACTCGAACGGCACCTCGAAGTGCGGCGCGTGTCGCTCGGCGACCACGACGAGCCACGCCGGCGCCGGGTCGTCGGGAGCGGCGGCGACCGTCAGCTCGAAACTTCCGTCGGCGCCGGTCACGACGCCGGTGCGCACCGCTCCGCCGAAGAAGTCCGGGCCGTAGCGCACGCTCGCGCCCGCGAGCGGGAGTCCGTCGCCGCCGAGGACGCGACCGCGCACGACGGTCGCGCGCGCGAGCACGACCTCGTGCGTCTCGCCGTTCGCTCTCACGTTGCCCTGGTAGGGCTCGAACCCGGGCGCCGAGACCTCGACGGCGAAGCTGACGTCGGGCAGTCGCTCCACACGGATCGCTCCGAACCGATCGCTGCGCGCCGCGAATTCCGCGCTGTCGATGCGGAGCAGGCCGGCTCGGCCCGCGACCGCGTCGATGCGCGGCATGCCCGACGTCGCGCGCGCTCCCTCGATCGGAGCGCCCCCGGCGTCGCGCACGGAGAGCACGAGCGACGAGTGCGGCACGACGACGAGCTCGAGGTCCTCCACGTCCTCCGTCTGGTCGGGCGACGCCGAGTACGTGTGGACGCTCACGCGATCCGCGGCCCTGGCGTCGATCGTCACGTTGCGCCCGAGGTGGAGGAGACGGAACGCTCCGTCCTCGTCGGTCCGATCCGTCCGGTCCGGCGCGCCGTTCGGTTCCGGCGAACACCAGCCGACGACGAGCGCGCCGACCACGGGTGCGCCGTGCTCGTCGACGACGCGTCCCGCGTAGGTGTGACCGTCGCCGACCTCGACGACGACCTCGAGTTCCGCTCCGACACGGACGGCGTCGCGGACGGTGTACGTCGTGCCCGTCGTCGTCGGCGTCGCTCCGACGAGGACGAGGGCGCGCACGATCGCAGCCGCGGACTCGAGACGCGCTCGACCCTCGGGTCCCGTCGTCGCGTGGAGCGTCGAACTCTCGGGGACCAGCGCCTGGACCGCTGCGCCCTCGACCGGAGTGCCGTCGTCGACGTGCACGACGCGCACCACGAGGACGGCGACCTGCGGAGGTGGCGTCGCCACCGGCGTCGTCTCCTCGGCGACGCTCGATCCCGACGTCGCGACGACCTCGCGCCCGTCCGGCGACGTCGCGCCGTCGGCGAGGTCGATCGCGCCGCGCTCGCGGTCGTCCGCGAGCTCGTCGCCGCTCCGCGAGGCGACGTCGGCGGACCCGCCGTCACGAACCGGCCCGTCGAGGACGAGCGGGAGGAGGGCGAGGAGCAGGAGGATCGCCGCGAACGCGGCCAGTGTGGACTTCGTGGTTCGGTTCACGTCGGACCTCGCTGTGGCGATGGTGGCCGACGGATCGCGCGCCGCAGACTTCCGTTCTCGCCGAAACCATGGGCGAACGCCGCGACGCGCGTCGCGCGACCGACGTGCGCCGCGGTTCGGCGCCCGTTCAACGCGGAAGCACCGCGTACCAGGTGTCGGGTCCGTCCGGGCCGAGGACGACGCGGAACTCGGCGCGGCGCTCCGGCTCGTCCATCGCGCGCACGTCCACGACCCACGTGGCTTCCGCCAGCTCGAGTTCGACGCACGCGCGGTCGACGAGTGCCCGCTGGTTCGTCGAGAGCCAGAGCTGGAAACCGCCATCGCCCCCGACGAGCGAGCCCGTGACGGGTCGGAGGTCGCCCGCGGCGTAGAGCGTGAACATGCTCCCCGACGCGCAGTCGGAGAGGAGTCCGTCGCGCCGGAGCCCCTCGATCCATTCGCGATCGACGTCCTCCTCCGACGCCGACCTTCGCGCGACCTCGTCGGCGTCGACCGACGCGTCGACCTCGAGCACGACGAGTTGGACGTCGTGCTGCGTCGGACCGGGGACGACGAACTCGATCGCTCCGTCGGGCGGGTGCGTGAGGTCGAGCGTCACCGGCGTCGCCGAACCCGGGACGAGCACGGCGCCCTCGAGCGGGATGCGCGGCAGGTCCTCGAGTCGCATGTCCTCGCCGCGCAGGCACCAGCGCATCTCGTACGGCACGAGCGCACCCTTCGGCGCCTCGAGCGTGAGTGTCGCCGAGGGTCCCCACGGCCGCCCATCGGTGTCGACGATGCGCACGACGACGTCGCACGAGGGCACGAGGGCGAAGTCGCGCTCGAGTTCGTCGCCCTCGACGTCGCGTTCGTCGAAGGTCCGGTCGGCGTAGCCCGGCGCGGTGATCCACAGGTTGACCCAACGCGTGTTCAGACCTCGGATCACGTAGCGGCCGTCGCCGAGCCGTTCGGCCTCGGTCGAACCGGACGACACGCGGAAGTCCTCGAGCGGCGCACCGCTCACCGCGTCGCGCACGACGCCGCGCACGACCAAGCCGGGGACGTCGTCCGGGTCGAGCACGAGTTCGACGCCCTCGCTCCCCGCGTCGACCTGGAACTCGAAGGGACGCCCGCCTCCCAGGTCCTCGTTCTTCCGCACCTTCACGGTGTAGGTCTCGTCCACGAGCCCCGTGATGCGGAAGCTGCCGTCGGCCGCGGTCGTCGATTCCTCCGTCGCCGCGATCGCCTCGTAGCTCGGCTCACGGTCGAAGAGCGTGGCCTTCGCCATGCGCGAGCCGACGACCCAGATGCCGGCCGTCCCAGCGGGCGTCCCGTCGGGGAGCACGACGCGGCCCGAGATCGCGAGACCCGGCGAGAGGACGACCGTCACCGGCTCCGCGCTCCCGTCGCGCGCGTACGGCACGGGCTGCACCACCTCGGACGCGTAGTCCTCGTGCGTCACGACGACGAAGGGCTCGATCCCCATTCGGGGCGACTCCTGGATGCCGAACACGCGGAACGCACCGGTCGCGTCGGTCGTGTCTCCGCCGCGGAGCGCCCGGCCGAACGCGTCCGGTCCGCCGCGGACCGAGGCGCCCTCGACGGGGAGTCCGGCCCGGTCGACGACGCGACCCGTCACGACGAACCCGGCGTCGAGAACGACCCGCTGCGTCGTCCCGTCGGCGACGAGTCGCTCGCGGAAGTCGGTGTAGCCCTCGCACGTGACGTCCACCCGGTAGGAGCGCGGCGCGAGTCCCTCGAACTCGAGACGACCGTTCGCATCGGTGCGACCGCCGACCTCTCCCGGGCGCATCTCCGTGACGTACCTCCACGCCGTCGGCTCGCCGGGTCCCTCGATGCCGATCCGGACCGAGGCGTCCGCGATCGGTCGGTCGAACGTGTCGACGACCTCGACGGGCAGCGTGACGGCGGCGACGAGGACGAGCTCGACGCCTTCGATGTCCTTGTCGAGTTCCTCGGTCGCGCTGAACGCGTTGGACGGCGCCAGCCCCTCCCGACTCGCCTCGACCCACAGCTCGTCGCCGAGGTGGTCGATGCGGAACGTGCCGTCGCTCGCGCAGAGCACGGTGCGCGCGGGCTCGCCGTAGGGCCCGTGTCGGCACCAGCCGCGCACGCTCGCACCCGGGACGGGGTCACCGGCCTCGTCGACGACACGACCCGAGACGGTGTGTCCGCTCGGGACGCGGAGTTCGAACTCGAGGACCGCACCGGCCCGGACCGTCTGGCGCAGGCGGGCGTACGCCGCGGCGAGCGTCTCGGTCGGACGCGTGTCGAGCGCGTAGACGGTGAACGCGCCGTCCATCCGGAACGACGCGACGCCCGCGTCGTCCGACGTCTCGACGGGACTCGTGCGGACGTCCGCGACCGCCGCGCGCACGCGCACGCCGGCGAGCGGCGCGCCGTTCTCGTCGACCACGCGGACGCGCAGTTCGGCTCCGGCCGTTTCGGCACCTTCTTCCGCCGTCGCCTGCTGTTCGACGAGCGCACCCACCGCGACGGGTTCCTCGCGAACGTCCCGAGCGGCGTCGCCGACGTCCTCGAGCTCGACCCCGGACGCGCCGCGCGCGCTCGACGACCCCGACGCGGCGAGGTCGGCGGCGTCACGGGACGCGCGCCCCTCGAGCAGGAACACGAGAGCGACCGCGGCGAGCGCGATCGCGAGAACGGTGACGACGGTGCGTCGCATGCGAGTCTCCCTCCTCTCGGTGTTCGCGACGCGACCGCGGGCGGGCGGCGGCGGCGCGTGCGGCGCGTGCGGCGCGTCACACGCGGACGAGCGACGCGACGCAGTCGAGCAGCTCGCCGGGGCGGAACGGCTTCGCGAGCTGCGGCCAGGCGCGGTCGAGCGGCGCGGTGGCGCGCCCCATCACCGCGACGGGCGCCATCCCGCCCGCGCGCTCCAACAGGGAGGCGACGGCGGGAGTGCTCGCGGTGACGCTGTCGACGAGGAGCGCGCGCGCGTCTTCCGCGCCGCCCCACTGTTCGGCGCGCTCGTGCGCGCTGACGCGGTAGCCCTGTTCGATCAGGACCTGTTCGACGAGTTCGCGCATGAAGGGATCGCGTTCGACCAGCACGACGAGCGGAGCGTCGGGCCTCCGGGTCGACGCGACCGCCGCGCGCAGCGTGAACAGGAGTCGCAGCGTCGCGTGCGCGTCGTCGCGCGCGCGGCTGCACACGCTCGCACCCGAACGCTCGACGATCCCCTCGGGGATCGCGAGGACCGATCGGTTCGAGACGAGTTCGAGCGCGATCGACCCCTCGCCGTCGGGCGCGACGCCGATCCTCATGCGACCGCCGCCGCTCGCCGCGGCCTCGACGAGCGCGACGAAGAGCACCTGCGACAACGGCCGCGTCGCGGCGTCGACGGGCGCGGCGTCCACCTGCAGGTCGAGCTCGAGCGACGAACCGAGCGACTCGATGCAGCCCGAGAGGAAGTCCTTCTGCGCCGCGAGCCAGGCGACGAGGTCGAGCGGCACGACCTCGCCCTCCGTCGGCTTGGCGACCTCGCTCCACGAGCGCATCAGTCCGATGGCTCGCTCCGCCTGGTCGTGGACGAGCACGGTCCGCTCGGCCGCGAGCCCGACCCCCTCGCGGACCGCGACGGAGGCGAAACCCACGACGGGGGCGAGTGCGTTGGCGAGCCGGTGCGAGAAGGAGGGCGCCGCGAGCCGCAGCGCACACTCCAGTCGACCGTCCCAGGGACCGATGGAGTTCGCGTGGTCGGTCATGGTGGTTTGGCCGGGCGGGACGAGAGGCACAGAATAGACGCCCGCGGCTCGGACGACGGACGCCGCGCGGGATGAATCGTTCGACTTCGCTGCTGCTCGCGTTCGGCGCCCTGATCGCGCACGCGCTCGTCCTGTTCCAGGACGCGCTGGGACGCCTCGCGCACCCGTTCGACGACGTCCACATCGCGTTCCAGATGGCGCGCAACCTCGTCCGGACGGGCAGCGCGGCGTTCAACGCGAGCGGTCCGTTGCTCGAGAGCTACCCGTCGCCCGCGTGGGTCGCGCTCGCAGCCGTCGCGGACCGGCTCTACCTCGGCCCCAACGTCCTCGCCCAGGCCGTCGCCGCGCTGTCGGCGCTCGGCCTCGTGTGGGCGGTGTCGCGCTTCAGCCCGGACCGACTCGCCGGCGTCATGGCGCCGATGTTCGTGGTGGCATCGGGGAGCGTGGCGTGCTCGATCGGCGGCGGCAGCGAGTGGGCGACGTTCGCCCTGCTCTGCACGCTCGGTCTGCTGTTCCTCGAGGAGGGTCGACCGCGCGCCGTCGCGATCACGTGCTCGCTCGCCGTGCTGGTGCGGCCCGAGGGGCTGCTCCTCACGCTCGCGCTCGCCGCGCTGTCCGTCGCGTCGCGACTCCACCGCCGACCGGCGACCGATCCGCGCCCCGGTCAGACGCGCGTCGGCGTGCGCGCGTTCGCGATCCCGGTCGTCGTCTTCGTCGCGCTCGGACTCCTGCGTCTGCTCGCGACGGGAGCCTTCCTCCCGCCGGTCCTCCTCGACGCGCTGACTCCCGACGCCGCGCGCTTCGCCGCCGGGAGCCGCACGGTCGTCGACTTCGCGCTCCGGTCCGGAGCCATGTCGCTCACCGTCGTCCCCGTCGCGTTCGTGCTCGTCGGTCGACTCAGTCCGCGCGGTCGACGCGCACTCGTCGTCGGCCTCGCGTGGATCGGCTGGGTCGCGTGGCAGGGCGGACACCGCCTCCCGATGTGGCAGGCGTTCGTCCCGGCGATCCCGTTCCTCGCGGTCGCCATCCAGGAAGCGCTGACGCGCGTCGTCGACCATCCGAGCGTGTGGATGCAGCGCGCGGCCTGGGCGACGTTCCTCGCGGGACTCACGGCGTCGGTGATCGTCAGCAAGCGGCCCTCGGACCTCGGCCCGATCCCGCTCGACCGCGTCCAACGCGCGTGGATGGCGAACCCCGCGATGGTGCGCCTGTTCGGTCACGAGTCGGGGCGACTCGGACTCGTCGAACGCATCGCGGAGGACGAGCGCCTGCGCTGCGCCGCGATCTTCGTGCGCGACCGCATGGAGGCGGACGTCGAGGTCGCGACGCTGTGGCCGGGGGCGCTCGGCTACCTGTCGGGGCGCACCGTCGTCGACCTGTCGGGACGCGCGACGGTCGGACCGGAGGGGCGCATCGTCTCGGACTGGGGGCCGACGCGCATCGACCTCGTCGCCGCGCTCCGGTCGGAGCCGCAGTACCTGATGCCGCCCGTCGAGATCGACGACGGCGCCGAGACGGTCGAGGACCTCGCGCGCGCGTGGCTCGTCGAGTTCGACCGCTACGGCGCCGAGCCGGGCCGCGTGGAGCAACTCGCCGCGATCCTCGACCGCTACGAACTCGTCGCCGTGCCGATCCCCGTGCACAGCTCGATGCCGACCGTCAACTCGCTCGAACCCCTGAGGATCCTGCGGCACGAGCGCATCGCCTCGCCGACCGAGCTCGACGTCGAGGTCGCGGACGGACGCGTCGAGGTCCTCGCGCGCCACGACGGTCACCAGCAGATCGGCGACCTCGTCGTGGAGCGCATCGCGAAGGACGGGAGCGTGACCCGCCTCGCTCCGGACGGCGCGTTCGTCGACGACGAGCGGGTGCACGCGCGCTCGCACGTCCTGCTCTTCAAGTCGGGCTGGCGCTGGGTGCGGATGATCTCGGCACCGATCGACCTCGACGGCGTCGCCGAGATCCGCGCGTCGCTCGCGCCGCCCGGGGCGTTCGACTTCGCGGGGCGACGGAGCGCGCGCGTGGAGGCTTCCTGGCGACCGGACGAGGAGTGAGCGCGCGGCCCGCGACGCGTCGACGTCGCGGGTCGGGTGGACTCAACCGTCGGACGTCGCGTCGAGACCGAGGCACCGGATGTCGGCGACGTTCTCGGCGCCGAGGACGTACGTCCAGCCGTCGACGTCCTCGCACCCCAGCGACTCGGTCCGGTACGCGTCCGGCAGCGAACCGTCGGAGCGCCGCACGACCAGATCGTAGGAGCTGACCCATCGACCGATGATCGTCCCGAGTTCGTAGCGGTCCGGCGCGAGTCGGATGTACTGCCAGCGGACCTGCGACCTTCTCGACTCCGTCGTCCCGCGAGCGTCCTCGTTCGCGACAGCCCGGAGCGACGGCGGGTACTCGCCGTGCCGTTCGCGGTAGGTCTCGAGGTGCCTCACGACGGCGTCGCCCTGGCGACGCTCGACCTTTCCGAGCCCCGCGATCGGCCGTTGCAACGACGTCGCCTCGCGGACGACGAAGATCGCGAGGAGTCCGACGACGACCAGCGTGACGATCGCCGCGCGACGGAGCGGCCGGACCGTGCGGTCGACGACGCGGACCCAGCGCGGTTCGGTGCTCGGTCCGCGGTGGGCGTCGCTCGACACGCTCCCGAGGCTACCTCGCCCCTTCGGTCCGCGCTCGATCGAGCATCGGACCGACGACGGGGAGCTCGCGCCGGTGCACGACCAGCAGGAACGCGCTGCACACGAACACGAGGCAGGCCAACGAGAACAGGAGACCGCCGTCGTCCTGCACGACGATGCCGAGCAACGTGAGGTGCGAGCCGATCGCCCCGACGATCACTCCGAGCGCGAGCGCCGCACCGACCGCGACCGTTCTCGGGATCAGGAGCAGCACCACCGCGACCAGTTCGACGACCCCCGAACCGATGCGCCCCCAGGGCTCCGCACCGAGCTTCTCGAAGATGTACACGGATTCGGGGGCGCCCGTGAACTTGAAGAAGAGAGTCTGCGCGAGGACGACCGCGGCGACGGCGCGAGCGATCCAGGACAGGACGCCCACGGCGTGCGAGTCGGTGTGGGTGGACATGGGCGGAGAGAACGGGATCTCCCGCGATCCGTGACCGGTGGCGTCCGCTCTTTCGCGGTCGGCCGGGGTGTTCCACCAGGATTCGTGTCGGTGGGCCGCACGCTGCGATCGGTGGCCCTTCGACGGCGGCATCGACCTGGTTCGGGGCGAACACCTCGTCGAGGTCGCGGGAGTGTCGCCGCGCGTCGAAGGGGCGACGCTGTCGACCGTCGCGGCGTGCAGGCGCGGATCGTGGTGGAACATCCGAACCGAGGGGTCACGATCGAGCGTCGTCGGTCTATCCGACGGGTCCGGACCCGAACCAGGAAGGGAAGTCATGAGTGGAACGAATACACGAAGCGCCGTCCTCGTCGGCGCAGCCTGCGCGCTCGCCGCGCTCCTCCCGATCGCGACGGGAGCACCGCAGGACCCGCCGTCCGACCCGATCTCGCCCAAGCTGAACGTGCCGAAGAGCCGGCTGGCGATCGACGGCTACGACCCGGTCGCCTACTTCCCCGAGGGCGGCGCCGAGCCGCGGAAGGGCGAAAAGAACTTGACCGTGAACTATCGCGGCGCGACGTACCGCTTCGCGACCGAGGCGAACCGCGAGCGCTTCAGGCACGAGCCCTCGAAGTACGAGCCGGCGTACGGCGGCTGGTGCGCCTACGCGATGGCGAGCGACGACCGCGTCGAGATCGATCCGAAGAGCTTCCTGATCGAGGACGGTTCGCTGCTGTTGTTCTACGACGGGTTCTTCTCCGACACGCGCAAGAGCTGGTTGAAGGAAGGACCGGACGAGCTGAGGCCGAAGGCCGACTCCAACTGGAGCGACTTCGCGGACGAGGGGCGCAACCGCGACGTGGCGGCCTTCGCGCTCGGTGACGACGGCCTGGCGCTCGGAGGCCTCGACCCGGTGGCGTACTTCGGCGACGGAGGCGCGGCGAAGGAGGGTGACGCGAAGCTCGCGGTCACGCACCGCGGCGCGACCTACCGTTTCGCGAACGCGGCGAACCGCGACGCGTTCCTCGCGGCACCGGCGGCGTACGAGCCCGACTTCGGCGGCTGGGACGCCAACGCGATGGCGCGCGGCGAACGCGTCGCCGCCGACCCGAAGGTCTTCGCGATCGACGGTCGCGGCCGACTCGTGCTCTTCGCGGCACCGTCCGACGGAGCCGACGACCCGCGCGCGACGTGGCGATCGGGCGGAGCCGCGCTCGCGGAGAAGGCGACGAAGAACTGGCAGCGGATCCGCGCCGAGGTGCGCGCGGAGCTGGAGCGGGCGAAGAAGGGCGCGGGCGGCTGAACGGTGCGCGCTCCGCGCCGATCGACGAGCGCGAACGACGGAAGGACCGGAGGGACACCCGCGGACGCGGGCGCTCCTCCGGTCCTTCCGTTCTTCGTGTCCGAACCGTGCGATCCCGGGGGTTCCGTCGCCTCGGGACGCAGCGACCTCAGTGCGTGTAGATCGAGGTCGCGACGTTGCTGCTGCGCCAGGGCGGCAGGAACGTCGTCGGGTCGAGCGTGACGGCCTGGAAGTGGAAGTACTGCCCCGTGATGCCCGGCACGTTCGTGAAGGTGAACGTCGCGACGCCGTTGTTCGGCGGGAGCACGCCGACCGCGAGGATCGCGAAGGCCGTGAACTGCGCACCGATGTCCGCGTCGATCACGCCGGGCACGACCGAGGGCTGCAGCGACGGTGAGTAGGCGAGAACGAACAGGTCGCCCGGCGTGCCGCCGAGCCACAGCGTGAGGCTCCCGAAGACGATGTTCGGGAGCGCGTTGAGGACGTCGTCGGCCGGCACGACGTGCACCGTCGTCGCGACCTGACCCGTCGCCGTCACGAGCGTGATCGGCACCTGCCCCACCGAGTTCGGGATCGGCATCCGGAAGGTCAGCGTGTGGTCGTCGACGATCTGGTGCGCGACGGAGACGTTCTCGACGCGCACGTCCGTGACCGACGAGAAGTTGCAGCCCTGGAGCACGACCGTGTTCGCGGCGGGGTAGAGCGCCGGGTCGAAGCCCTGCACGAGCGTCGGGATCGCTCCTGGGCTCTGCGACAGGACCTGCGGCGGACCTTGGGCGCACGCGCTCGGGTCGATGCTCGGCGTGTCGACCCCGGCGAGCGCGTACACCGCCTCGCCGTCGCCGTCGAACACGACCGGGAGGACCTGGACCTCGTAGACACCGTCGACCGGCGCGGTGAAGCGCAGGAGTTCGACGTTGTCGACCGCGCTCGCCGACCACTCGAGGATCTGTCCGAGCGGGCTCTTCACGCGCAGGTCGAGGTCGTCGATCGTCGTGTCGCCGGGCGACTCGCGGTTCCAGACGAGGGCGAGTCGCACGTCGTCGCCCGCGTGCAGGAAGCGCGGGTGCCGCTTCAGGATCCCCGTCCTCGCCACGTCCTCGACGACGAGACCTGCGAGTGCCGCCTCGCAGGCGCGGTCCGTGCGCAGGTAGCCGTGGCCGCGCGCACCGGCCGGGCCGAGCACGACCTCGTCGCTCGCGGCGAGGAGCAAGGCCTTCGTCCCCAGCGCCGAGAGGCCCGGATCGGCCTGGCGCACGAGCACGGCGCTGCCGGCCACGAGCGCCGACGCGCCCGACGTCCCCCACGAGTCGATCGAACTCGACTCGTCGTCGAGCTTCGCACACGTCAGCGCCTCGCCGACCGCGAGCACCTGCGGGTACGTGCGGCCGTCGGGGAGCGGGCCGATCGCGCTCGTCACGAAGCCCGGGACGTCGAGCGGCTCCATCGCCGAGTTGCGCGAGGCGCCGACGGTGATCGCGTTGTAGCAGCCGTGCGCGAACGCGAGGTTCGCGCCGAGGTTGCCCGCGGACAACGTCACGAGGACGTCGGCCAGCGTCGCGGCTTCGATCGACACGTTCGGCGATGCCAGCGGGTTCGCGGTGCCGTCGTAGCTCATGTTCGCGACGCGCACGTCGACGTCGAGCACGATCCGCTGGAACGCCTGGTCCATGCTGATCGTCGAGGCGAGCGACCCGAACGCGTCGTCGCTGATCTTGTACGAGCGGATCGCCGCGTTCGGCGCCGGTCCGTCGTCGACCTCGGGGAGCGTGTTGAACATCGCGCCGGCGGCGATCGACGCGACGCGCGTCCCGTGCCCGACCGTGTCCTCGGCGGGTTGGACGAAGAAGGCCGAGAAGTTGCCGGCCGAGAGCACGCGGCTGCCGCCGATCCCCGGACCGACGGGGTTCTGCGGGTCGCCGCCCGGGAAGAACGCGGCGTGCGCGCGTCCCGATCCCGCGTGGTCCGCGTCGATGCCCGAGTCGACGATCGCCAGGGTGACGCCGGTGCCGAGGAGCGGCACATTGCCCGGGCCGGTGAGCTGGTTGGCGGCGTCGCTCGCGTGGTGGCTCGCGTCGGTCGCGATCTCGAGCTGCGCGCGCGCGTAGGTGTCGGCCTGGACGAGCCGCACGTCGTCGCGCGAGGCGAGAAGCGCCGGGAGCTCCGCGTCGCCGCCCTCGAACGCGAGGGTGTCGGCGAGCCAGGTCGTCGCGACCACGCGTCCGCCGTGGGACTCGACGAACTCGGCGATCGGGGACCGCGACGGCGCGAGGCGCAGGTCGCGCGCGCCGGCGAGCTTCGCGACGCGCTCCGCGTCACCCTCGCGGCGCGCCGCGGCGATCGCGCGCAGTTCGGCGCGGTTCGCGGCCGGGTCGCCCGCGAGGTGCACGATCCACCGACCGGTGGCGCGCGCTTCCGCCGGGACGAGTTTCACGGGTTCGTCCGGTGTCCCCGCACGCTCCTGCGGTCCGGCAGCGGTGAAGGGGACGGCGAGGAGCGCGACGAGCGGGAGGAAGGAGAAGTGGGACGTGGGACGACGAGAAGTGCGTGAGTCGGACATGGCCTCGAGCGGGACGGGGTTCGCACGCGACCGCGTGGCGCGAACGTGACATGGACGTTCGTCGTCGTCGATGCGGGGATCCGCGTCGTCGCCGCCGTGACGACTCGAGAAGCTGCTGCGGGGGGTCGCGGGCGGGGACGGAGCGCGTGGGGTCGCGCGTACGAGCGTACGACCAGCACGGCCCGTGCCGTGGAACCGCGCGACGTCGCCCTCCCCCACGAACCGCGGGCGCCGCCGGGACCAGCCGGCGACGCCCGCAGCCTCCTTTCCTTTCTTCTCTTCCTCTCGATCGACGCTCTGCCGCGCCTCTCGCGCTACTTGATGCCGTAGCGCTTGAGCTTGCGGTAGAGCGTGCTCTTGCCGATCTTCAGCAGACCCGCGGCCTTGAGCTTGTCGCCGCCGGTCTCGTCGAGCGCGCGCAGCAATGCGAGCTTCTCGTAGTACTCGAGGCTGATCTCCTCGTCGTCGTCGCGACCGAAGACACCGGCCGCGGTCTGACCGAAGGAGAAGCTGCGCGGCATCTGCCCGCCGCCCATCGAGGGCATGCGGCGGTGCGTGACCGGCAGCTTGGCCTGGTCCATGAGCTTGCTCTGCAGGTCGCGCAGGCTCTGCGGCAGGTCCTCGAGACCGATGACGGCGTCGGTCGCCTTGGAGCACGCACGTTCCATCGCGCTCTTGAGCTCGCGCACGTTGCCCGGCCAGTTGTAGTTCTCGAGCACCCACAGCGCCTCGTCCGACAGCTCGGGGTTGCCGAGGTGCGAGCCGAAGCGTCCCAGGTAGTACTGCGCCAGCGGACGCACGTCGACCAGACGCTCGCGCAGCGGCACGACGTGCACGCTGTGCACCGACAACAGGCGGTGGAACTCGCGGTTGAGCGACCCGTCCTCGAGCGCGCGGTCGAGTTCGTAGCCCGCGGCGGCGACGACGCGCACCTTGGGCTTCTCGGCGCGCTTGCCGCCGAGGCGCGTGACCTCGCCGCGCTCGAGGAAGTCGACGAGCAGCGCCTGCACCTCGAGCGGGATCGCCGTGACGTCGTCGAGGAAGAGCGTGCCGCGGTGCGCCTGCTCGATCAGGCCGGGGCTGTCGGCGAGCGCCTCGGGGAAGGCGCCCTTCACGTAGCCGATGAGTTCGGCGCGGAGCGAGTCCGCGTCGAGCGCGCCGCACGACACCGGCACGAACGGACCGGAGCGGTTCTCGCCGAAGTGCAGCGCGCGCGCCGCGCGCTGGCGGCCGCTGCCGGGCTCACCGACGAGCACGACGGGCGTGTCGAGCGTCGCGAGGCGCATGAGTTCCGCGCGCAGCTCGCCCATCTGCGGACTGATGCCGAGCAGCGAGCTCGGGTGGAAGGCGTGGCGCGCGGCCTCGAGGAGCGGGCCGAGCTCGCGCCGCGGCGTGCCCTTCTCCTCGATGCGCAGCATCTCGGCCGCGACCTTGCGGCGCGTGGCGTCGCTGAGCAGCACGATCTTGAAGCCGCGGTCGGCGTGGCCGGGGCGCGGGACGAGCGGGATGACGTTGGCGGTGAGGCGCCGGCGCTCCGGCGAGCCGGGCAGCGCCAGGTCGAGGCGGAAGCCCTCGCGCGGTTCCGTGCGCGCGTCGCGGCAGAACGCCTCGAGGCCGGTGCCGACGGCGAGCTTGCCGAGCGACTTGCCCTCGACCTCCTTGCCGAACAGTTCGCGCGCGCCGCGGTCGACGAGCGTGACGACGCCCTCGGCGTCGACGAGCAGCAGCGCCTCCGCGCGACCGAGCGCGAGGTCCTTCAGCGCGCCGACGCCGGCCGGCTGGTCGCGCAGCGCGCTCTCGAGGTCGGCGCCGCGGCGGCGCTCCTCCTGGAGGCGACGGTTGTGCTCGTCGAGCAGTCGGTTCTGCATCGACAGGTCGTCCTGCAGCGACTTGATGCGGAGCATCGCGCGCACGACGTCCTCGAGCAGGGTCATGTCACCCTTGATGAGGTAGCTCTCGCAGCCCGCCTCGTAGCCGCGGTGCAGCTCCTCGCGCCCCTTCATCTGCGCGCTGACGAGCACGACCGGCACGCCGTGCGTGTGCGGCATCGCCTTGAGGCGGCGGCACACCTCGTAGCCGTCGATGCCCGAACCGAGGTTGAGGTCGACGATGAAGAGGTCGAACGTCTCCGAACGCGCCTCCATGAGGCCGTTCGCGCCGGTCGGCGCGGTGACGACCTCGTGGCCGAGGTCGTGGAGACGGGACTGCAGCAGGAGCTGGGTCCCGGGTTCGTCTTCGATGACTAGGATGCGTCCCAACGCGGTGCCTCCGAGAGCGGGCGGGCGTGTCGTGCCTGTGGTGGGTGAGCCGTAGCGGGGCGACCGAGGTCCCGACGCGCGGCGAACGCCTGCGAAGGAACGGGTGCGGCCTCGGCCGGTCGGTCGCCGACCGCTCGGTCGGTTCCGAGCGTCGTCACGGGTCGCGGACCGGCGAGCCCCGAGGGGGGCGGCTTCGATGGAAGGAGAAGAGTTCGTCCAGGGCGGGTGGAGCGCGGTCCGGCGGGTGCCGACGGTCCGGGGCGGCGCGTGCGCCGTCCCGGGTCGCCGCCGTCCGATCCGCGGGACGCGCGTCCCGGTCGCGGTCCGCGGAGCGCGCGGCCGGTCGAATCGGCCGGAGGCGCTCCGGGCCGATGTCGGGCCCAGGATCCGGGAGTATCCCGGAACGGGGAGGCCGTCCGAAGAACGGGAAGGCCGATCCGGACCGCGACGGTCCGAAAAGCGCGCGTGAATCCCGAAAGCGAGACCGCAGCGCTCGACCGCCTGCTCGAGACGGAGGGCGCGCCGCCCGAGGGCGAGTTCGCGCGCGCCGCCTGGCTGCGGCGCCACCTCCCGCCCGAGGCGGCGGCGCGGGCCGCCGGTCTCCTGGCGCTGCGCGAGCGCGCGCGCGGGAAGTTCGAACGGGCGGAGCGCCTGTGGCTGACGCCGCACGGCCTCGAGCAGGCGACGCGGCCCGAGGTCGCGGCGGCGCGTGCGCGGCGCATCGCGGAACTCGCGCGGGGCGCCTTGGTGCTCGATGCGACCTGCGGTCTGGGTGCCGACGCCGGTGCCCTGGCGCGCGCCGGGCTCGCGGTGGTGGCCGCGGACCGCGACCCCGAGGCCGCGCGCTGCGCGCGGCACAACCTCGCGGTGTGGGGCCTCGAGGCCTCGGTGGTGCGCGCCGACGTCCTCCGTCCGCCGCTGCGCGAGCGCGGCGAGGCGCTCCTCGTGGTCGACCCGAGCCGCCGCCCCGACGGCCGGCGGATCCTCGCGCCCGAGGCCTGGTCGCCGGCGTGGCCGCCCTCGCGGGGCTGCTGGGCGGGTTTCGTGGGGCCTGTGTGAAGCTCGCCCCGAGCGCCCGGCCGGAGGAGCTCGAGCCGCACCTGCCCGCGGACCTGCCCCGCCACTGGCGGTGGGTGAGCCGGCAGGGCGAGGTCGCCGAGCTCGGCCTGTGGACCGGTGAACTCGCGGGCCCGGACCCCGGGCGCGAGGCGCTCTTCCTCGGCCGCGCGAAGGACGGGAGCGGCGACCGGCGGTACGTCGGCGGACGGACCGCCCGCCGGACGCCGCACCGCTCGAGGATCCCGAGTCGGCGCGCTTCCTCCAGGTCCCCGACCCCGCCCTCGTCGCGTCGGGCCTGCTCGGCCCGCTCGGCGCGAGCCTCGGCTCGCGCCCGTCGGACCCGGCATCGCCTTCCTCGGCGGCGACCGCCCCGCCGCCGCTCCCGGACTCCGCGACCTCGCGGTGCGCGGCACGGCCAAGCTCGACCGCAAGGCCGTGCGCCGGATGCTCGCCGAGCACGGCGTCGGACCGGTGCGCGTCCTCGCGCGCGGACTCGCGGAGAGCGCCGAGGCGCTCGCGAAGAGTCTGCGCGGTCCCGGGAGCGAGCGCGGGACGCTCGTCGCCGCGCGCTGTGCCTCGGGGCGTCGGGTCTGGCTGGTCGAGGAAGACGGGTCCCACCGCAATCTGACCGTCTCGCGAGGACGGTCACCGCGCGGCGCACCGCAGGATGGCGCGCCCTCTCCCCCGCCGTGACGAGCCACGAGACCACGCCCGACTCCGGCGCCGCCCGTCCCGCGGGCGGCGGCGCTTCGCTCGTGGCGCTGTTCCGCCACTCGCTGAACTACAGCCTGGTGCCGGTCCTCCAGCGCGCGGTGTCGCTGGGGATGGTGTACGTCTTCGCGAAGCTGGCTCACCGAGTCCGAGTACGGCCTCTCCGACCTCGGCGGACGTGCTCCTCGGGGTGCTCGTCCAGCTCCTCGGCTTCAACATCGTCGGCGCGATCACACGCTTCTACTTCGACAGCGAGGACCCGCGAGAATCGCGAGGCCGTCGTCGCGTCGAGCACGATCGCGGTCGGTGTCCTGCGTGGACGGTCATCGGCGCGCTGCTGCTCGTGTTCCGCCACGAACTCGCGCCGATCGTGCTCGCCCGATCGAGCGGCAACGTCTCGAGACGACGAGATCTCGACGGTGATGCTGCTCGTGCTCCTGACGGTTCCGTTCCAGCTCACGACGCAGTGCGGCTACACCTACCTGCAGATCCTGCGGCGCTCGGACTGTTCGCGACGATCTCCCTCGTCAAGTTCACGTTCGAGCTCGGACTGCGCATCTACCTCGTCGGGCCCGGCGGCTGGGGCGTGGTCGGATTCTTCGTACCGGTCCTGCTCGGCGAGGCGCTCACGACCCTGTTCCTCACGGGCTGGGTCCTGTGGCGCACGAGACTGCGCCTCAGTTGGCAGGCGCTGCGACCGATGCTCGCCTACACGCTGCCGCTCATCCCGGTCGGCGTCCTGCAGTTCGGGCTGCACTACGGCGACAAGAAGCTCCTCGCGCTCTTCACGCCGGCCGACGAGTCGCTCCACCAGGTCGGCATCTACGGCATCGGCTACAAGATCGGGTTCATCGTCACCGCGGCGATGCTCGGGCCGTTCGTGCAGATCTTCCACCCCTGGATCTACGGCGTGAGCGACCCGGGCGAGCAACGCCGCAATCTCGCCCGCGCGAGCACCTACGGCGTCGTCGCAATGACCTTTGCGAGCCTCTTCGTCGTCACCTTCGCGAAGGAAGCGCTCGACTGGCTGCCGAAGAACAAGGACTTCGTCCTTGCTTGGCGCGTCGTGCCGTACATCGCTTCGGGGTACGTCCTGTGGGCCGTCTACCACCTCTCCCAGATCCCGCTCTACATCGCGAAGAAGAACGGGCCGCTCGTCTGGATCAACCTGCTCGCGCTCTGCTCGAACGTCCTGCTCAACGCGCTGCTCGTGCCCGAGTACGGCTTCGTCGGCGCGGGCATCGCGACGCTGGCGACGTTCGCGATCCTGGCCGCGCTCGGCCTCTACGTCGGAGCGCGCGCGACGGGCACGCACTTCGAGTACGGGCGCATGCTGCGCACGCTCGCGGCGATGGCCGGTGCCTCGGCCCTCGCGCTCTGGGCCGACGCGAACGTACCGTCCGACGGACCGGACGGGCCCTGGGCGAACCTCGCGGTGAAGACGGTCGGGCTCGTCGTGTTCGCCGCGTGGCTGTGGCTGGGCGTCGTCACGCGCGACGAGCGTTCCGAGCTCGGGAAGTGGATCGCGCGCAAGCTCGGCGGAACCGCGGCGAACGGCGAGGCGTGACGGAGACTCCGCTCCTGCGATGAAGCTCCGCCACTACACGCTGGTCCTTTGGATCGCGCTGTTCCTCGTGCTCGGCGAGGTCGGCCTCGAGTGGCGTGCGAATCGGCGCGGCTACTCGTCGATCCTGTTCTCGCAGCCGACGACGGAGGGCGCCGCGACGGCGGGCGAGTACGGCCCGACCGAGGAGTTCCCGTTCCGCAGTCGCGTCGTTCCGGTCGCGAAGCCCGCGGGGACGACGCGCATCTGGATCGCCTCGGCGTCGTACGCCGAGGACAAGCGCTTCCCCGCGAGCGAGATCTTCCCCGTCCTCCTCGAGGACGAACTGCGCGCGCGCGGGCACGACGTGCAGGTGCTCAACGCGTCGAAGGACGGGTACAGCTTCGCGAGCGCCGTACCGATGCTACGCGAGCTCGGACCGGAGTGGCGGCCGGACGTCGTCCTGCTCTACCACCTGACGAACGACCTCGACGAGCTCGCGCCGCGCTTCCTGTCCGTCCAGGGCGGCGGCGCGCCGAATGCGCGCACGGAGCACGGCGAGGCGTCCGCGGCGGGAGCGCCGGCGAACGAGGTGGGCGAGGGCGACGAAGAGGTCGCGCGCACCGAGCGGGAACGCCCCTGGCCGAGCCGCCTAATCGAGGCGACGACGGCCTACGCACAGGCGAAGAACCAGTTCAAGGCGCGGCTCGTCGGTCTGCGCATCCTCGCGGACGAGTTGCCGCCGGAGCTCGTCGACGCACTGGACGAACGCGTCATGGCGTGCGCGGACGCGGCGCGCGCGATCGGTGCGCGGACGGTCCTCTGCCGCTTCGCGTGCAGCTACCCGGCGGCTCTGCCCGGCCGCATGCCGGCGGACTACCGCAACAACCTCTATCGCTACAACAGCTACCTCTCGGAGCGGGCCTGGCGCTCCGGCGTCGCGACGTTCAACGACCGACTGCTCGAGATCGGCGCGCGCGAGGGGCTCCCGGTGCTCGACCTCTCGAGCCGCGTGGCGGGCCGCACCGCGCTGTTCCGCGACTTCTGCCACCTGAAGGAGGCGGGCCACGTCGAGGTCGCGAAGCAGCTCGCGGACCTCCTCGAGCCCGTGCTCGCCGAGCGCGACGGCGGATCGCAGGGAGGCGGCGAGTGAACTTCAACTCGTCCGAGTTCCTGCTCTTCCTGCCGATCGTCCTGATCGTCTGCGCGCTGCTCCAGCGGCATCGCAGCCTGCGCCACTTCGCGCTGCTCGTCGCCAGCTACGTCTTCTACATGGCGTGGAACTGGTACTACGCCGGGCTGATCGCCGGTTCGACGCTGGTCGACTACCTGATCGGTCGGCGCCTCGGCCACGAGGAGGACGAGCGCAAGCGCAAGCTGCTGCTGATCACGAGCCTGACGCTCAACCTCGGCGTCCTCGCGCTCTTCAAGTACTTCAACTTCTTCACGGACTCCGGCGCGAGCCTCCTGCAGCTCGTCGGGTTCGACGTGCAGCCGTTCGAGCACTCGCTCCTGCTGCCCGTCGGTATCTCGTTCTACACGTTCCAGACGCTCTCCTACACGATCGACGTGTACTGGCGTCGACTGCGCCCCGAGACGGACCTCGGCAAGTTCGCGCTGTTCGTGTCGTTCTTCCCGCAGCTCGTGGCCGGACCGATCGTGCGCGCGAGCGACTTCCTGCCGCAGCTGCACGTCGACGTCGAAGGCTCGCGCGACCGCGTGCGCGCGGGCATGGCGCGCATCTTCCGCGGGCTGTTCAAGAAGATCGTCCTGGCCGACCTGCTCGCCACGTTCTTCGTCGACGAGATCTTCGCGCACCCCTCGCAGCACTCGAGCCTGGACCTTCTGCTCGCGCTCTACGGCTACGCGTTCCAGATCTACAACGACTTCTCGGGCTACTCCGACATCGCCATCGGCGCGGCGATGCTGCTCGGCTTCCACATCCCCGAGAACTTCGACCGCCCCTACGTCTCGCGCAACGTGCGCGAGTTCTGGACGCGCTGGCACATCAGCCTGTCGAGCTGGCTCAAGGACTACCTCTACATCCCGCTCGGCGGGAATCGCGGGGGGCGCACGACGCGCAACCTCATGATCACCATGGGTCTCGGCGGCCTGTGGCACGGCGCGGGACTCAACTTCGTCCTGTGGGGGATCTACCACGGGCTCCTGCTCGTGTTCGCGCGCAGCTCGGACCGACACGCCGACCAGAGGGCTCCCCTCACGACGCTCGTGCGCGAGCGCTTCGTGACCTTCCACCTCGTGCTCCTGGGCTGGCTGCTCTTCCGGGTGCGCGACATGGCGCACCTCGGCGAGTACCTCACGAGCTTCGCGCGCTTCGACCTCGGCACCGCGATCCACCCCGCGGCGATCGGGTTGCTCGCCTTCGCCGCCCTCGTGCACTTCACACCGCGCGGATTCGTCGATCGCGCGCTCGAGCGCTTCGCGCGCCTCCCGGAACTCGCGCAGGGCGCGGCCTACGCCGTCTCGATCGTCGTGCTGTGCGGGCTCGGCGTCGACGCGGTGGTCTTCATCTACTTCCAGTTCTGAGCAACCGCGCTCAGGGCAGGATCCGGAACTCGAGCCCGCTGGTGAGCTCCGTCGCGAACGTCGCGGTGTCGACGATCGCGGACTGGAGCGTGACGTGGATCCCGGCGAGTCCCGGTGCACCGGGGAGCGCGAGCGACACGGTGCCCGCGCCCCCGACGACCGACGAGAAGGAGTGGAGGACGGGGAAGGTGCAACGCGAGCGGCGCTCGTCGACGGGCGTGAGCGGCGTACCGCAACCCCGAGACGTCGGCTCCTTCGATCCGTAGTACGTCGCGGCCACACCGTCCACCACCAGACCCGCGTCGATCCCGACGTCGACCGTCGAGCCGATCCGCGCTCCGACGTCGGGCGGGACGAGCGACGCCGTGTGCGGAGCACAGCCGTGCACGACGTTCCAGCGGTCGAGGTCGAGCAGGTACGCCGCTCCTGCGAACCACGCGGAGTTGTCCGACTGGTCGCCGTCGACGCCGCTCGCCGCGCCTCGCCCGTCGCGCCCGCGAGCCGATCGAGGTCGAGCGCGACCGTCCGACCGAAAACCGTCCTCGATGTTCGTGTTGGTCGCCTTGACGTAGTGGAGCTGCTCCCAGCCCGAAGCTCGGCGTTCGAACAGGTAGACGCGCCGGGCGCGTCGAACTGTTGCTGCCCTGGAAGCCGTCGAGACCCATCGAGGGCCCGTCCTCGGCGGGTGCACCGATCGCGACGAGGTCGCCCGCGACGGCGCACATTGAAACCGAAGGGTCGTCGGCGTCGGTGTTCGACGCCTTGAGGTAAGGCCGTCTGCACCCAGGTCGAGCCGCTGCGCTCCGAACACGTAGGCCGCTCCGGAGTCGACGGCCGTGTCGTCGACCTGGTCGCCGTGTCCCCGTCGCCGCGCTGTCCTCCCACTCCGCGCCGACGACGAGCGTCGAGCCGTCGAACGCCACGCTCTGTCCGAAGATGTCCTCGACGTCGGGTTCGAAGCCTTCACGTAGTGCGTCTGGGACCAGGTCCCGGCGGTGCGCTCGAACAGGTAGATCGCGCCCGAGTCCGACGTGAAGACCGAGGTCGGGTCGCCGCCGTCGACGCCGGACGAGTCGCCGTCCTCGAAGGGTGCGCCGATCGCGATCGTCGCCGTGGATGGCGACGGCCGCACCGAACTGGAGGTCGCCGCCGTTGAGCGCCGGCGAGGTAGGCCTGCTGGCTCCACGTCGTTCCGTTGCGCGCGAACACGTACGCCGCTCCGGCGACGCCGAATCGTCCGACTCGTCGCCGTTCACGCCGTCGCGGCGCTGCGCTCGAAGGGCGCGCCGACGACGAGCGTGTCGCCGTCGATCGCCACGACCTGGCCGAACCGGTCGGACGCGTCCGTGTTGGACGCCTTGAGGTAGGCCTGCTGGGACCAGACCGACCCGCTCCGCACGAACACGTACACGGCTCCCGCCGACGCGGCGGAGTCGTCCGACTGGTCGCCGTCCACGCCCGTGGCGGCGCTGTCCTCGTTCGGTGCGCCGACGACCACGGTGTCGCCCGAGATCGCGACGGCATACCCGAAACGGTCGAACACGTCGGTGTTCGAAGCCTTGAGGTAGGCCTGCTGCGCCCAGGTCGTGCCGCTACGGACGAACACGTACGCCGCCCCGGAGCCGGCTGCTCCGTCGTCCGAGCGGTCGCCGTCGACGCCGGTGGCCGAACTCGACTCCGCCTGCGCACCGACGACGAGCGTGTCGCCGGACATTGCGACCCGGTAGCCGAAGAAGTCGTTCGCGTCCGGGGCGGACGCCTTGAAGTACGTCCAGTCCTGCGCGGGGAGGATCGAGACGGCGAGCGAGACGAGGAGGGCGTCGAACATGGGCGAGGTGCGCGCGCTCACTCGGCGCGACGGACGGTTCGAGCGTAGTCCGTGCCGCCCGAGTGCGCCGTACCCAAAGGAGCGTGTCCGAAGGTCCGCTCCGCGCGTACGGCGGACCCGGCTCACCGCATCGCTCGCCCGACACCCGACCGAACGCCGCCTCGACCGTCGTGCCGCGCGGAGGCGGCGTCAGGGCAGGATCCGGACCTCGAGCGCCGTCGAGAACTCGGACTCGAACGTCGCGGTGTCGACGAACAGCGACTGGAACGTGACGTGGACGCCGGCGAGGTTCGGCTGCGGCGGCACGGCGATCGCGAGCGTGCCGAGTCCGCCGGAGACGGCCGAGTACGAGTGGAAGGTGAGCGACGGTGCGAGGTCGACGAGGACCTCCTCGCCCGGCGCGAGGATGCTCCCGCAGCCCGACGCGTCGACGGAACTCACACCGTAGAAGTTCGCGGTGAGGCCGTTCGCGGCGGGACCCGCGAGGATCCCGCACGATGTCGTCGCGCCGACCCTCGCGGGCGAGGGCGGCGGCTCGATCGTCACACGGTTCCCGAAGCAGCCCGGCAACTCGGTCCAGCAGTCGAGGTCGACGACGTAGACCGCGCCCGTGCCCTGGAGCGAGTCGTTCGACTCGTCGCCGCCGATGCCGGTGGCGTTGCTGTCCTCGCCGAACGCCCCGACGAACACGCGATCCCCCTCGAAGGCGACCGCGTAGCCGAACACGTCGAACGCGTCGGGGTTCGTCGCCTTGAGGTAGTGGAGCGGCGCCCACGTGCTCCCGTCGCGGACGAAGACGTGGACCGAGCCCGCCTGGCTCGCCGAGTCGTCGCTCCCGTCGCCGTCGATGCCGGCCGCGGACGAAGCGTCCTGGTACGCGCCCACGACGACGAAGTCGCGGTGGACGGCGATGCTGCTCCCGAACAGGTCGCCCGCGCCCGTGTTCGACGCCTTCAGGTAGGCCGTCTGCGACCAGGTCGAGCCGGTCCGCTCGAAGACGTACGCCGCACCGGACGCTCCCGCGGCGTCGTCCGTGGCGTCGCCGTCGACGCCCGTCGCCGAACCGTCCTCGAAGAGTGCTCCGACGACGATCGTGTCGCCGTCGACCGCGACGCGCTGACCGAACGCGTCGCCGGGATCCGACTCGGCGGGGACGAGCCGCTGCTGGAGGCTCCAGTTCGACCCGCTGCGGACGAAGACCTCCGCGACGCCCTCGTCCGAGGTCGGAGCGTCGGTCCCGAGCGCGCCGACGACCAGCGTGTCGCCGTCGACGTCGACCCAGAAGCCGAAGCGGTCGCTCGGCGCGTTGGTGGACTGTTTGACGTAGGCCTGCTCGGTCCAGGTCGAGCCGGAGCGCACGAAGACGTACGCCGCGCCCGACCAGTTCGACGAGTCGTCGTTCGGGTCGCCGGAGAGACCGACGCCGGAGCCGTCCTCCTTCGCGGCGCCGACCGCGATCGTGTCGCCGTCGATCGCCACGGCGCGACCGAACTCGTCGCGGCTCCCTCGGACGGCCGGGGTCAGGAGCGCCTGTTGGCTCCACACGCCGCCGTTGCGCACGAACACGTACACCGCCCCGAAGTCCGTCGAGATCGGACCCGCCCCGTCCTCGAAGGGAGCTCCGACGACGATCGTGTCGCCGGAGATCGCGACCGACTCGCCGAAGTGGTCGGAGTTCCCGGGGTTCGAAGCCTTGAGGTACGCGTCGAAGACCCAGGTCGAGCCGTCGTGCACGTAGACGAACGCCGCTCCGGAGTCCGGTTCGTCGTCGTCGTCCATGTCGCCGCCGACCCCCCACGTGGAACCGTCCTCGAGCGGGACCCCGACGACGAGGGTGTCGCCGCTCACCGCGACCGACGAGCCGAAGAAGTCCTGGAAGTCGACGGCCGGCGCCTTGACGTAGGTCGACGACTGGGCGCGCACCTCGGACGACGCGACGAGGGCGGCGACGAGCAGGCCGAGCGGCGCGGCGACGAGGGGGTTGCGGGCGAGCATGGTTCCTCCGGGCGAACGGCGCGGTCCGCGCGCGTTCGCTCGTCCCGAGCCTAGCGGTGCCGCGCCGATCGCGCCGGGGCGTGGACGAGGCCGCGGGTCGAACGGGGACGGAGCCCGGCTCGAAGGTGCGCCGACGCGGGTTCAGCGTCGCCGGGCCGGGTCCGCCGCGGACCCCTGCGAACCTTCGCCCGGCGGCTGTGCACCGAGCACGGCGTGCACCGCGACGTCGCAGGTCGGCGCGCCCGGTCGGTTGCGGCGCTCGCTCTCGCGCAGCGTGTGGGCGCCGAGCGCGACGAACTCGAAGGCGTCGAACCGCTCGTAGCGACGGTTCCACACCGCGCGTCCTCCGAGTCGTCCGTCGTACGACGCGCCGCGGTTCCACTCGTTCTCGGCGCGCATCGCGAGGTGGCCGTCGAGTGCGAGCACGACCCGGTCCGCGTCGACCGACACGATCCGCGCGGTCAGCGAGCGTCGCACCAGCTCCTCCTCGCGCCAGACCGAGCACTCCGGTTGGAACAGGCTGGCCTCGGCGAGCAGGAACAGGAGGTGCGGGTCCGCCTCGACCTCCGCGCCGGCGACGAGCCGCTCCGGCACGAGTGCGCGCAGCATCTCGGCCGGGACGTCGACGCGGTCGAAGTGCACGTGCTGCGGGTGGCGGACGTCGGCCGTCGACATCCCGCGGAACGGTTTCGTGCGCTTGGTCGCCTCGAGGCGCAGTCGTCCCGCCGGCACGCGATCGTCCGGCGGCGCGAGCCCGCGGTCGGTCGCCGGGTCGGGCGCGTGCTCGAGCAGGCGCTCCTCCTTCGACATGGAGGCGTACCGGCGGGAGGCGTCCGCGAGCGCACGCACGGCGATCGCGGGGTCGTAGGTCGGCCACCCGCCGTCGGCTCGACCGAGGAGCACCCCGGACGGCGTCGCCAGGTAGATGCCCTGGAACAGACCGTGCTCGGCGTTCGCGAGGAGGTCGCGCACCCAGCGCGTCTCCCACGCGTCCTGGTCGGCGACGTGCGCGTAGTCGACGTCGGACGCGGCGACGGCCACGAAGTCACGCTTCACGAGCTCGGCGAAGCGTGGATCGTTCGCGACCAACTGCCGCGTCTTGATCCCGTTGTTTCAGCAGTCGCCGAGCGGCCCGCCGAAGTAGAGCCACAGGACGATCGGCTTGTCGGCGGCCTGCGCGGCGACGATCCCGTCGAGCGCGGTCGGCAGCCAGTCGACGCTGCGGTGGACGAGGTCGCGCGCACTCGGCGCGGCGTACGCCGCGATCGCGGCGACGTCGAGCGGCGCCTCGTCCGCGTCGGCGGTCCGCTCCTGCGCGACGGCGCACCTCGCCGGACCCGCGATCCCGGCGGTCGAGCCCGAGGCGACCGCGATCGCGACGGCGGCCGCGACCGCGCGCGCGACGAGGGCGGTCGGAGGGACCGTGCGTCGGAGGGATGCCATGTGTCGAAGGGTAGCCCGCTCGCGAGGTGGGGTGCGGTCGGCGCGCGCCCATCCACAGCCCCCACCCGCCCGGGGAGACTCCTCCGACCCCGCATCGGTTACGGGTCGGAGCGAACTCGACACGCTTTTCCCCGTCTTACGATGGATGCCGATGGGTCGGGCAGGAGCGAGCGGCGACGGGGGGCGCGGCGACGCGCCGGGGCGGATCGCCGCCTGGGCGGTGCTGGTCGGGGGGCTCTCGGCGGCGGTCTGGATCGACCGCTCGACGGGAGCGCCGGCGGCGAGCGCGGGCGACGCCCCGATCCGTCTGCGCGAGGTGGCGCGCGAGGTCGGACTCGTCTTCGACCACCGCGTCTCCCCGCTCGACCCCGTGGTCGACCACATCCGCGAGCGCATCCTGTCCGTCGGGGCGAGCGTCAGCGCCGTCGACGTCGACCGCGACGGGTGGACGGACCTCTACTGCACGAACTCGGCGTTCGGCGCGCCGAACGCGCTCTTCAGGAACCGCGGCGACGGCACGTTCGAGGACGTGGCGGCCGAGGTCGGCCTCGCCGACCTCAACCGCGAGGGCTCGGGCGTGTGCATGGGCTCGATCTGGGCGGACCACGACGGCGACGGCGACGAGGACGTGTTCGTCTACCGCTACGGGCGCGCGGCCCTCTACGAGCAGGGACCGGACGGGCGCTTCACCGACGTCACGGCGCGCGCCGGACTCGACGTCTGGGCGAACAGCAACGCCGCCTGCTGGATCGACCACGACGGCGACGGCGACCTCGACCTCCTGCTCACGAGCTACTTCCGGACCGACGTCGACCTCTGGAACCTGACGACGAGCGACGTCATGCACGACAGCGCGGAGTTCTCGTCGAACGGCGGGCGCAACCGCTTCTTCGAGAACCGCGGCGACGGCACCTACGAGGACGTGACCGACCGCGTCCTGCCGGACACGCGCCGGTGGACGATGGCCTGTTCCGCGACCGACTTCGACGGCGACGGTCGCACCGACCTCTACGTCGCGAACGACTACGGCCCTGAGGAGCTCTGGCGCAACGTGGACGGCGAGCGTTTCGAGCTCGCGGACGTCGGGCTCGGCGAGGACAGCAAGAGCGGGATGTGCGTCTCGTTCGGCAACCTCGCGAACGACGGGCGACTCGCGGTGTTCGTCTCGAACATCTCGGCCTCGAACTGGCTGTTCCACGGCAACAACCTGCGGCTCAACCACCTCGACGACGTCGGGATGATGCTGCAGGGCGAGGGCGGGCGCGCGCTCACGAACACCGGCTGGTCGTGGGGTTCGGCCTTCGGCGACCTCGACGACGACGGCTGGCAGGACCTCTACGTGGTGAACGGGTTCGTGTCGGCGTCGAAGGACCGCGACTACTGGTACTCGATGTCCCAGCTCGCGGGAGCGACGGGCCGACTGCTGTCGGACGCGAAGAACTGGCCCGCCTTCGACGGCGCGAGCCAGTCCGGCTACGAACGCTCGCGCCTCCTGCGCAACGAGCGCGGGCGCCGCTTCACCGAGATGGCCGAGGCGGCGGGCGTCACCGACGTCTACGACGGGCGCGCCGTCGTCCTGGTGGACCTCGAGAACCGCGGACTGCTCGACGTGGTCGTCGCGAACCAGCTCGGCCCGCTGCTCCTCTACCGCAACGAGACCCCCGCGCACGGCCACTGGCTGGAGCTCGCGCTCGAGGGCGCGGCGCCGAACACGTCGGCGATCGGTGCGATCGCGCGCGTGCGCTCGGCGACCGGCACGCAGGTGCGCGTCGTCGAGGGGTCGAGCGGGTTCTCCTCGCAGGCCGATCGGAGGCTGCACTTCGGGCTCGGAACCGACCCCGGCGACGTCGACGTCGTGGTGGTCTGGCCCGACGGGGTCGAGCAACGTGTGCCGGTCGACGGCGTCGACCGGATCGTGGACGTGCGACGCGCGGAGGCGGCGAGTCGATGAGCACCGCGCGAACGAGCACCGCGCCGACGAGCACCGGGACGAAGAGCGCGACCCGGCCGCGCTGGTGGCTGCAGCCGAAGTGGCTGATCACCGTCCTCATCACGATCCTGCTCGCGACGGGCCAGATCCAGTACGGCATCCTGCGGAACATCTGGGTCCTCCCGGTCGCGGTGGGAGCCGCGCTCGCGACCGAGACGCTCCTGTCGCTCTCGATCCGCGGCCGGATCGGGAGCGTGCAGAGCGCCTACATCAGCGGCACGAGCACCGTGATCCTGATCAAGGCGCCGGACCTGTGGCCCTACGCGCTCTGCGCGGCGATCGCCGTCGCGAGCAAGTACGCGCTCACGTACCGCCGCCGGCACCTCTGGAACCCGACGAACTTCGCGATCAGCGCGCTCGTGCTGACGACGTCGGTGCCGATCCTCAGCATCCAGATGGGCAACACGCCGTGGGTCGTCGCGCTCGTGTGGACGATCGGACTCCTGATCGTCTCGCGGGCCGGCGTGCTGCACGTGACGCTCGCCTATCTCGCCGCCTTCGTCGCGTTCGCGTACCTGCGCTCGCTCGTACTGCCCGTCGGCTTCTGGACCGAGGTGTCGCCGCTCACCGGCGCGATGTACCAGTTCTTCGCGTTCTTCATGGTGACGGACCCGCCGACCACCGTGTCGACGCGCAAGGGTCGCATCCTCGTCGTGGTGCTGATCGCCGCGGTGGAGTGCGCGATCCGACTGCTCCCGCACGATCCCGCGTACACCAAACTCCTCGTCGCGCCACCGATCCTCGCGCTCGCGATCGTCGGTCCCGTCGCCAAGTGGATCGACATCAGGCGTACGATCGACAGGGGTCTCGAGCCGAAGAGCGACGCGTCCGGCGCGCGGACGGCACCCGCTGCCTGACCCCAGAACACGACCCACGATGCTGATCGAACTCCTCTCCGTGCTCGCCCCGTCGGTCCTGCGCGCCGCGCACGACGCGACCGGCGCGTCGACGCTCGCACCGACCACCGCAATCTCGTCGCGACAGGACGTCGACGAGCGCCCCGACGACCAGGTCTCGGCGGTCCCGAGCTGACCGTTGTGACCCGGTGAGGGTCAGCCCATCCGTGGGGTGGGCGGAGAACTTTCGAAGCGCTGGAACCTCTCGCTGCGCGTGATCGAGGGCATCCCCGTCGACCGCGCGCGCGTCCGGATCACGCTGACCTACGACGTGACGGATCGACTGCGCGTCGGGCTCGAGGCCAATCCGAAGGACGAGGACTACGGCCTGCTCGTCAACTACCGCGTCTGGGACGAGACCGACGTGCGACCCGCGCTGATCGTCGGCACGAGCTCCGATCGCATCGGCACACCTTCGGGGCGCGCGTACTACGCGACGTTCTCGAAGGACCTCGAGGCGTGGACGGGACTTCCCATCGCGCCCTACGTGGGCACGGCCTTCGGCGAGTACGAAGACGCATTCGAGCTGGTCGGCGGGATGGTTGTGCGCTGGTCGAAGCGCCTGGTCTCGACGCACGTGTGGGACGGCCACAACCTGCACCACATGCTCGACTACTTCGTGGACGACTGGCGCATCGGCGTGGTCGTCGCGGAGCAGGGCTCCGAGCACTATGTGGGCGGCTCGGTGGGATTCAGGTTCTGACCGAGCGCCGCCGCACGGCACGACGTCGGGCGCGCCGAAGGTCGGCCGGAAGTGGCGCCGACGATGTCCCGCGAACAGAGCCCGGACTCGCGTGATCAGTGCCCGGAAAGGGGGCCGAAAAAGAGGATCGCCCCGCAGCCTCTCGGCCGCGGGGCGATCTGGAATGGGTGGGGACGCCCCCCCGGGGTCCCCACCGCGGCCCGTGGAGGTCGGGCCCCGGTCACCCGACCTGCCCAGTCGGAGGACCGTGCTCTCGCGGAGGAGGATCCGGAGAGCGGCGGACGTTGCAGGGAACCACCCTTGTCCGCGTGCATGTACGACCTCGCGGGCGGGATGTAACTGGCGAAAACGATTCACATCGGCTGAACCCCGGAGCTGTCCCCGTTCGCTGGTGACGACCCCGCCCCACCGATCGCGGAGGCACGGTCGGAACGAGGGATCGCACGGGGCGCGACCCGCGCCGTGGTCGATACCGGCGCACGCCGAACCCACCGTCGCCCGCCCGCTCGAGCGGGCGGGGTCCGCGGCCGCGTGCCGGAACGGCCCCCCGGGCGCCGGAGCGTCACCAGCGAGCGGGCCCAGTACCGCGCGCGGCCTAGGATGCGCCCATGCGCACCACCGCCACGCTCCCCCTCAGCCCCTTCGAGGTCGACGAAGCGCTCTGCCGCCGCGTCCTCGACGCCGCCCTCGCGGGGGGCGCCGGCCACGGGGACCTCTACTTCCAGCGGGTCGAACAGACCTCGGTCGTCCTCGAGGACGGCATCGTCAGCCGGGCCGCGACCGCCGTGGACCGGGGGGTCGGGATCCGGGCGGTGAACGGGGACCAGACGGGGTTCGCGTACTGCGAGGAGCTCGAGGAGGCCCCGATGCTCGCGGCGGCGCGGGCGGCGTCGGCGATCGCCTCGGGGGGAGCGCGGCGCGCGGCGCCCGTCGGCGCGCCGGCGACGGGGCGCGGGCTCTACCCGATCGTGCGGCCGTGGCCGGACGTGGAGCTCGACAGCAAGCTCGCGGTGGCGCGCGCGGTCGAGGAGCGCCTCCGCGCCTCCGACCCGCGCGTCGCCAAGGTGCGCGTGGCCTGGATGGACACGGACGAGCTGGTCGCCCTCGTCGACGCCGCGGGTCGCGCGATCTCGGACCACCGACCGATGGCCGTCGTGAGCGCGACGCTCACCCTGGTCGACGCGAACGGACGCACCGAGAGCAACTCGAGCAGCCTTGCGATGCGCCGCGGCCTCGACTGGTTCTCCGCCGAGCGACTCGCCGACTTCGCCGACGACCTCGTGCGGCGGACGCAGGTCCTGTTCGACGCGCGCCGACCGCCGGCGGGCGAGATGCCCGTCGTCCTCGCGGCCGGTGCCTCGGGCATCCTGCTCCACGAAGCGATCGGGCACGGTCTCGAGGCCGACCACAACCGCAAGGGACAGTCGATCTACTCCGACCGCGTCGGCACCAAGGTCGCCGGGCCCGACGTCACGGTCGTCGACTCCGGCCTGCACCCGGGCGAGCGCGGCGCGCTCGAGTTCGACGACGAAGGCTACCCGAGCGAACGCACCGTGCTGATCGAGGACGGCGTCCTGCGCGGCTACCTGCACGACACGATCTCGGCGCGGCACTACGGGGTCGAGCCCACGGGCTCGGGCCGCCGCGAGTCGTTCCGACACGTGCCGATGCCGCGCATGCGCTGCACGTACATGGAGAACGGACCGAACGATCGCGACGAGATCGTCGCCTCGGTGAAGCGCGGGATCCTGGCCGAGAACTTCGCGAACGGTCAGGTCGCGATCGGCGCCGGAGACTTCACGTTCTTCGTCAAGAACGGTTGGCTGATCGAGGACGGGCGCCTCACCGCGCCGATCCGCGACGTGAACATCATCGGCAACGGACCGGACGCGCTCTCGCGCATCACGATGGTCGCGAACGACTTCCGCCTCGACACCGGCGGATGGACGTGCGGGAAGGAGGGGCAGAGCGTGCCCGTCTCGCAGGGCCTGCCCACCGTGCTCGTCTCGAGCCTGACGGTCGGAGGCACCCATGGCGCTTGAGCCGCTTGAGGCTCGCCGCGCGCGCCGTCGAACTGGCGCGCCGGCACGGGGCGGACCACGCCGTCGCGGGCGCGTCGCGCTCGCGAGCGTTCGAGATGCGCTGCCGCGACGGCGCGGTCGAGACGGTGGAGGAGAGCCGCAGCACGTCGGTCCGCCTCGAGCTGCTCGTCGACGGCCGCTACTCCACGCACGCCACCACCGACCTGCGCGACGGACCGCTCGACGCGTTCGTCGGGGAGGCCGTCGCGCTCACGCGACTGCTCGAGGTCGACCCGCACAGGAGGCCGACGCCCGAGGCGCTCTGGCGCGACCGCCGCGAGATCGACCTCGACCTCGTCGACCCGCGCGTCGACGCGATCTCGAACGAGGACCGCATCGCGGCGTGCCGCTCCATCGAGGAGGGCGCGCGCTCGGGTGCCGACGTGCTCGGCGTCACGACGTGGGCGAGCGACGGCCGCGTCACGACGGCGCGCGTCTCGTCCGACGGCTTCTCCGGCACGCGCACGTGCACGTCGGCGAGCCTCGGGACCCAGGTCGGCGTCGCCGACGAGGGCGGCAAGCGTCCCGAGGGCTACCGCTTCTGCTCGGCGACGCACCTCGCCGACCTCATGGACGCCGGCGAGGTCGGACGCGTCGCCCTCGCGCGCACGCTGGCGAAGCTCGGCGCGCGCAAGTCCGCGAGCGCGCGCGCGACGCTGGTCCTCGCGCCCGAGGCCGGCGGCGGCTTCCTGCGTCGCCCGCTCGGCGCGCTGCACGCGAGCGCGATCCAACAGCGCTCCTCGTTCCTCGCGGACCGGATGGGCGAGCCCGTCTCCTCCCCGCTGCTGCGGATCGTCGACGAGCCCCATCGTCCGCGCTCGCTCGCGTCGCGCCTCTACGACGGCGACGGCATGACGACGCGCGAACGGACGATCGTCGACGACGGTGTGCTGCGCTCGTTCTACGTCGACGTCTACTACGGTTCGAAGCTCGGTCTCGAGCCCACGACCACGGGCTCCACCAACACGGTCTTCCAGGGCGGCGAGGGCGATCTCGAGTCGCTCACGCGCGAGGTCGCGGACGGTTTCCTCGTCCGCGGTTGGCTCGGCGGGAACGCGAACGCGACGACCGGCGACTTCTCGTTCGGATTCCACGGTCACCGCATCACGGGCGGTCGGATCGACGCCCCCGTGGCCGAGATGAACGTCACCGGCAACTACCGCGAGGTCCTGCCGCGACTCGTCGCGGTCGGTGCGGACCCCGACCCCTGGAGCACGTTCCGGACCCCGACACTGGTCTTCGAAGGCGTCGACTTCAGCGGGGCCTGACGGACCCCTGACGAGCCGCTCGACGGGCGCCGTGGGACCCGCGTCCGGCGCGCGTCCGGGCCCCCGAGCGGGTATCCTTCACGGCCCTCATGTCCGCGCCTCCCGGTGCGGCGGAGCCCCCCCGTCTCGAGAACTGGAACCCCCTCCCATCCATGCGCATCGCGGTCATCGGAACCGGCTACGTGGGCCTCGTCGCAGGCACCTGTTTCGCCGAGAGCGGCAACACGGTCACCTGCGTCGACATCGACGAGAAGAAGATCAAGCGTCTGCGCGAGGGCGAGGTGCCGATCTACGAGCCCGGGCTCGAGGAGCTCCTGAAGCGCAACGTCGCCGACGGGCGCCTGCACTTCACGACGAACTACGCCGACGCCATCCCGAAGGCCCACGCGGTCTTCATCGCGGTCGGGACGCCCCCGGGCGAGGACGGCAGCGCCGACCTCAAGTACGTCCTCGCGGCCGCCGAGTCGGTCGCGAAGCACATGACGGGCTACACCGTCATCGTCGACAAGTCGACCGTGCCGGTGGGCACGGCCCGCAAGGTGAAGGAGCGCGTCGGTCAGCACACGACGCACCCCTACGACGTGGTCTCGAACCCCGAGTTCCTGAAGGAGGGCGCGGCGATCGACGACTTCCTGAAGCCGGACCGCGTCGTGATCGGCTCCGAGTCGCAGAAGGCGATGGAGGTGATGGACGAGCTCTACGCGCCGTTCGTCCGCACGGGCAATCCGATCATCCACATGGACATCGAGTCGGCCGAGCTCACGAAGTACGCCGCCAACGCGATGCTCGCCACGCGCATCTCGTTCATGAACGAGATCGCGAACATCTGCAGCCGGGTCGGCGCCAACGTCGACCGCGTCCGCCAGGGCATCGGCTCGGACGCGCGCATCGGCTCGCGCTTCCTCTTCGCCGGTCTCGGCTACGGCGGCTCCTGCTTCCCGAAGGACGTGAAGGCCGTCGTCAAGACCGCCGAGGAGCACGACTACGAGTTCCGCATCCTGAAGGCGGTCGAGGAGGTCAACGAGAACCAGAAGCGGCTCCTCTTCGACATGGTCGTGGACCACTTCGGGAGCGACCTCTCCGGCAAGCACTTCGCGATCTGGGGCCTCTCCTTCAAGCCGAACACCGACGACATGCGCGAGGCGCCGGCGGTCGTGGTGATCGACGCGCTCCTGAAGGCCGGCGCGACCGTCACGGCCTACGACCCCGAGGCCATGCACGAGGCGAAGGAGCACCACCTCGGGGACCGCATCGTGTACGCGAAGAACCCGATGGACGCGCTGCCCGGTGCCGACGCCCTGATCCTCGTGACGGAGTGGAACGAGTTCCGCCGCCCCGACTTCGACGCGGTGAAGGAGTCCCTGCGGACGCCCGTGATCTTCGACGGCCGCAACATCTACAGCCGCCGCCGCCTCCAGGAGGCGGGCTTCACCTACTTCGGCATCGGGACCTGAGCCGACACCGTTCGCGTCCGTCGGCCGGGCCCGCCACAGCGACGAGCTGGGCGGGCCCGGTTTCGATTCCGGTGGGTGCGCTGCGCTCGGCGCCTGCGGCGCCGAGGAACACAAGGTTCACAGGAGCCACAGAGGACACAGAGACCACGCGGCGCCGCCGGGGGCGCCGGAGAGCTGGGACGGGACGGATGCGTCGCAGTTCTCCGACCGAGCGCCGACCATCGTGGTCTCTGTGTCCTCTGTGGCTCCCTGTGGATCTTCCGCGCGGCGCGAAGCGGCGCGCTGCGTTCCCCCGCGCGGCCGGCAGGCCGCCGCGCCTCGAGAGGGCACGAGGTGCTGCGCTCGGCGCCTGCGGCGCCGAGGAACACAAGGTTCACAGGGAGCCACAGAGGACACAGAGACCACGCGGCGCCGCCGGGCGGCGCGGAGAGCTGGGACGGGACGGATGCGTCGCAGTTCTCCGACCGAGCGCCGACCATCGTGGTCTCTGTGTCCTCTGTGGCTCCCTGTGGATCTTCCGCGCGGCGCGAAGCGGCGCGCTGCGTTCCCCCGCGCGGCCGGCAGGCCGCGCCTCGAGAGGAGCACGAGGTGCTGCGCTCGGCGCCTGCGGCGCCGAACCCACGCAGGAAACACGAAGGGAACGGCAGAAGGACCACGAAGAACACGAAGGCGCCGCTTCGCGGCGCTGGAACGCAGAGCCGCGGGCGCTCGCGCCCCGCGGGTCCCTGCGTTCCTTCCAGTGTGTCCTGCCGCCGAAGGCGGCGCCTTCCGGTCCTTCGCCGTTCTTCGTGTTTCGATTCGCGTGGGTCGCGCGGCCGGTAGGCCGCGCCGCGCCTCGCGGGGAGCACGTGGTGCTGCGCTCCCCCACCGGCAAGCACCCCGAAACGACTGGACGGCTCGCCCCACCGTGGAGCGAGCCGTCCGTGATGTCGCGGAAAACTCGGAAGGGGGCGACGGCCGTGAGCGAGTTCTCGACGAGCGAGGTCCCGATCAGCCGAAGTGAACGGCTGTGCGCCCCATGCCTGAGTTGACTTTTCGAGCATCGGCCGCTCTCTGTCAACTCCTGACATCGCGCGCGAACGTCAGACCCGAAAAAGGGACGACGCACGATCGGACTCGCGACACGTCAGTCGTCGCGGTCGTCGACGTTCGGAGCGTGTCGGACCGCTGCTTCGCTCGCGAGGCACTGCAACTCGAACCGCGCACGCATGCCGATCAGTGCGCGCCGCAGACTCGTCCCCGTCGGCGTGATGCACACGAGTTCGTCGTGGAGTGCGCGTTCGCACGCTCCGAGCCAGCCCGCCGCGCCCTCGGGGTCACCGCGCTCGAGACAGTCGCGCGCGAGCCGGTCGTACACCTCGACGGTCTCGGTGCAGGGCGTCGGGTCGAGGACGGCGTCGGTCCAGAGCGTCCGAGCCTGTTCGACGAACCCGAGTTCCGCGGACGCCTCGCCCGCACGGAGCAGCGCTTCGACACGCCGTTCGCCCGCCGTGCGAGCCGCGCACCAGCGGTAGTCGTCGAGCGCGTGCTCCCACTCCTCGGAGCGCCGCGCCGCGTGCGCACGCTCGAGGTGGGCGTCGAGGAGGATCGCGTCGGTGCGCGCCAACCGCACCGCCGCGTCGGCCTCGAGCCACGCCTCGCCGTCGAGTCCGAGCGTCGTGAGGTGCTTGCACGCCGCGAGCGCGCTGCGGGCGCCGACGTTCCCGCTGCCCGCGTGCTCCGAACGCACCGCTCGGAACGCCTCGACCGCGCCGAGCCGGGCGCGAAGTCGCTCGCGACCACGTGAGACCTCGACGGCCTCCTCGGCGCGCGCCGCGTGGAGCACCTGCCTCTCCGCGTCCGCGCACCTCGGGACCGCGTCGACGACGACGCTTCCCCTCGGGACGTTGGCCGCGGCGAGTGCGACGACGAGCGCGAGCACCGCTCGCCCCGTGCTCACGCGACCGCTCCCATCTCGTGCACGAGGGCGCGCTCGAGTTTCTGACGCGCGCGGAACAACCGCACCTTGACCTGGTCGGGGGGCACACCGAGCCGGCGCGCGAGTTCGTTGCGCCCGAGCCCGTGCAGGTACGCGCCGCGGATCACCGCGCGATCGTTGCGCGAGAGCGACGCCATCGCGCCGTCGATCGCCGAACGCACGCGCGCCAACGAGAGCGGTGTGCGCCCGAGCCACGTCTCGGGTTCGTCGCAGAGGCTCCTCGGGCGAAGGACCGAACGAGATCGGCTCGTCGATCGCGAGCCTCGAGCGACACGTAGCGCCGCGCCGCGACCGCGCACCACCCGGTCCGCGAGCACGTTCGCGCCGATGCGGAAGAGCCACGGTCGCAGCCGCTCGGGGTCGCTCAACGTCGTGCGGTAGCGGGCGGCGCGCACGAGTGCTTCCTGCACCGCGTCGTCGACCTCGTGGGGGTCGCGGCACCTCGCCGCGAGGAAGTTCTCGAGATCCGTTCGTAGTTCGACGAGGCCGTCCCAGACGGGCCCCGGGGGGACGTCGTGCATGCTCCTCAACTCCTCCTTCGCGCCGGGACCTTCCGCGGCGGCGAGAGGAGACCGCGATCGCGCGACCGCGTCGCCCTGGTGCGACGGGTGCGGCGCGGCTCCACGGCGGGGAGCGTCGCCGGAGTGCCGAAGCCGGCGGCGGCGAGCGGAGGCGGATCGATGCCGCGACGTCGGGAGCCCGGCCGCGCGTCGGCGGTCGGCACTTCGCGCCGCGCACGTCCGGGCGCCGAGGTCGCCCGGGCCGAGGAAGGGTCCGGACGCAACGACGGAGGGCGACGCCGAGGCACCGCCCTCCGTCGTCGCCGGTGGTCCCGGCCGTCGCTCGGTCGCGACTCAGCCCATGTACTCGCGAGCGCGGCCCGAGAGCGGGTGGGCCGGGAACTCGCGGCGCAGGCGCGAGAAGATGCGCAGGGCGCGGTCGCGGTCGACCTGCGAGTCGTTCAGCGCGCCGAGTTGGTGGTAGCAGCGACCCGCGAAGAACAGCGCGTGGACGAGGTGCACGCGCTCGCCCGGGTAGAGCACCGTCACCTTGAGGTACTCGCGGCCCGCGGCGGCGAGCCCTTCCGCGTCGTCCCCCGGCGAGGCCTTGAAGAAGATGCAGTCGCCGATCCCGACGTGGGCGCCCGCTCGGACGTAGTCGTCGGACTCCGGCGCGGCGAGGATCGTGTCGAAGGCCGAGCGCGCGGCTTCGAGGGCCGCGTCGACCTTGGCGGCGTCCTTCGCCTCGGACGCAGCGGTCGCGAGCTCGAGCTGCGTCTGCCCCTGCAGGAGCTGGGCGCGCCGGAGCACCGTCGGGAACTTCGAACCCGCGCGCGAGACGAGCGTGCCGAGCCGCTCGAGGCGCTTGGCCGGGGTCAGCGACTTGTCGATCTCGAGCAGCGCGAGCTCGGCGTCGAGCGCGTAGCGCTCGGAGAGCTTCTCGTCAGCGACGAGCTTCGCCAGCGACTGGAGCGTCGTCACCGCCGCGTCGGCCTTGCCCGTGTAGCGCAGCGCCTCGGCCTTGGCGAGGTACGTCGCCGGCACGTAGCGCGTCTTGCCGTAGTTCGAGAGCAGACGGTCCGCGGCGGAGATCACCGCGTCGTAGGCACCGAGGCTGCGGTTGAGCTCGACGGAGCGGAACGCCGAGTAGGCCGGCGCCCAGAGCTTGGTCTTCTCGGTCGGGTTGTCGAGCTGCCCGTCGACGTAGACGTCGTAGGCGGCGATCGCCGACGCGATGTCGCCCTCGGCGGCGGCGTCCTCCGCGTTCTTGACGAGGCGCGGGAACTCGTCGTAGGTGATCGAGATCACCTGGTCGACGTCGACGTCCTTCGCCGAACCGCCCTTGCGGTAGAAGATCTTCGTCAGCGTCTCCTCGGTGACGTTGACGCCGGAGATCGTCTCGCCGGAAGCGAGTCGGATGTCGTCGGCCTTCGCGGACGGAGCCGTGACGAAGGCGGTCGAGACGAAGGCGGCGGCGAGGAGACCGAGGGTCGTGGGACGCAGTTGCATGCTGGGGGTCGGGAGGCTCGAGACGCGATCGAGCGGCCGTGCGGCGCTCGTACTCGTGGAGCGGGTCCTACCGCGCGGGGGCCGGCTGGTTTCGCCGGAGCGGGCGGCTCGGGGGCCCCGGACGGGGTTCCGGGCGGGCCAGGATAGGTGCGCCCCGAGAGGGGGTCAAACGGCCGCGGCCGCCCCCGGTTCGCGGGGCCCGCGGCGCACGCGGACGAGCTCCGCGACCGTGCTCACGGCGATCTCCTCGTGCGTCCGGGCACCGATGTCGATCCCCATCGGGCACTGGACCGCGGCGAGGAACGCGTCGTCGACGCCGCGCTCGCGCAGCTTCGCGAACACCTGCTCCTTCTTCGCGCGGCTCCCGATCATGCCGAGGTACTTCGGACGCACGCCCGCGCTCCACAGCGCGTGCAGCGCCTCGCCGTCGCCGTCGTGTCCGCGCGTCACGACGCACACGTAGGGCGTGTGCGCCTCGGCGACGCGCAGCGCGAGCTCGTCGTAGCTCCCGACCGCGAACGCGCTCGCGTCGGGGTGCTTCTCCTGCGTCGCGAAGTCGGCGCGGTCCTCGAGGACGGTGACGCGGAAGCCGGCGGGCGCCGCGACGCGCGCGATCGCGCCCGAGACGTGGCCGCCGCCGAACAGGAAGAGACGCGCTTCGGTGATCGGCTCCACGTAGATCTTCACCTTCCCGCCGCAGATGAGGCCGGAGTCGGGGTAGTCGCGCTCGTTGAGCGCGAACTCGAGCATGCGCGGGCGCTCGTCGTCCATCGACTCGAGCGCGGCCTCGAGGACCTCGGCCTCGAGACACCCGCCGCCGACCGAGCCGGCGAAGGAACCGTCCCGTCGCACGAGCAACTTCATCGACGACTTGCCCGGCGTCGAGCCCTTGGTCTCGACGATCGTGCAGAGCGCACAGTCCTCACCCGCGGCGACGAGGCGGGCGACTTCGGCGTAGAGGGAGTCGGGCACGGGAGAGGAGCGGAGACCGGGCGGCGCACCAGGGTACTGCCGCGTGCGCGCGGTCAGACCACCATCGCGTCCGCGAGCTTCTCCGACAGCTCGCGGCCCTTCCACTGGCGGACGAGCTCGAGCGCGAACGCCATGGCGGTGCCCGCACCCTGGCTCGTGACGACGGTGCCGCTCGTGACGACCGCGGGCTCGCCGAGCACGGCGGCGCCGCCGAGTTCCGAGCGCACGCTCGGGTGGCTCGTCGCCTGCCTCCCGTCGAGGACGCCGGCGCGGGCGAGCACCGTCGGCGCGGCGCAGATCGCCGCGGTCGGACGTCCGGCGTCCGCGAGCGCGCGGACGAGTTCGAGCACGCGCGCGTCCTCGCGCAGGTGCTTCGTCCCGGGCATCCCGCCGGGCAGGACGATCGCGTGCACGTCGCCGGCGTCGACGTCGTCGAGCGAGACGTCGGCCTCGACCACGACGTCGTGAGCTCCGCGCACCGACCTCGACGCGTCGCTCGGCGCGAGCGTCGCCGTCGTCACCGCGATGTCGGCGCGCCGGAGCACGTCGATCACGGTCACGGCCTCGATCTCCTCGAAACCCTCGGCGAGCGGCACGAGGACGCGGAATTCGGCTGTCTTGGCGCTCATGTCGCCATTCTAACGGCGCGCCCCGGGAGCGCGCGCCGCGCGTAGACTCGACGCATGGACGCCGACGAAGTGCGCACGCCGGTCCTCGTCTCCGCCTGTCTGCTCGGTCGGACCTGTCGCTACGACGGTCGCCACAACAGGGACGGCGCGCTCGAGCGCGAACTCGCGGCGAAGGGTGAACGCGCGGTCCCCTTCTGTCCGGAGGAGCACGGCGGGCTCGGCACGCCGCGTCCGCCCGCGTGGCTCACGGGGAGCGCGTCCGACGTGCTCGACGGGAAGGAGCGCGTCGTCACCGACGCGGGTCGCGACGTGACGGCGGAGTTCGTGGCGGGAGCGCGCGGCGCGCTCGACGCGTGTCGCGACGCGGGCGCGTCGAAGGCCTACCTCAAGGAGCGCTCGCCGTCGTGCGGCTGCCGCAACACGCACGCGAACGACGCGCTCGTCGAGGGACCCGGCGTGACGGCGGAGCTCCTGCGGCGCGAAGGCGTCGAGACGTTCGGCGTCGAAGGGCGCCGCGACTGACGCGGTCGGACGGCCGGCCTCGAGCGACCGAATCCGTGTTCCGGGACGTCGTGCCTCGTCGCTCAGGACGCCGCGAGGTGCGGGACGACGAGGCCGCCGACCAACCAGAGCGCAGCGAGCGCACAGACGGAGGTCGTGATCCTCCCGAGGAGCGACGGGTCCCCGCTCTCGCCGCCGCCTTCGCCGTCGCTCTCGCGCCCGGTCCACCACAGTGCGACGAGTGCGGCGCTCGCGGCGAGGGACACGACGTCGAGTCCGAAGCCGACGTCGAGCGCGAAGAAGTCCCGCGACTCGATCGACCCGCGCGCGACGCTCTCGGGGAGCTCACCGAACGCGGAGAACAGTTCGTGCACGGCGATCGCCGCGACGGTCAGGCAGACGAGCAGGGTCAGCGCGACGTAGCCAGCGAACTTCCAGCCGTAGTAGCGCGCGTTGATCCTCGTGACGGGCAGGACGACGAGGTCCGAGAAGACGAACGCCATCACGCCGGCGAAGCTGACCCCGTTCTCGTGGAGGATCGCCGCGAGCGGGATGTTGCCCATCGATCCGATGAACGTGAAGAAGGCCGCGACGGGTCCGACGAGGGTCTGCGCGACGACCTCCCAGAAACTCGGCTCGCCGCCGTCCGCGGCGCCCGAACCGACGAAGAGGCTCTCGAAGAAGGCCGCGGGGACGAAGGCGGAGATCGCTCCGGCCACCGTGAAGCCGATCAGCACGTCCTTCCAGACCATCCGCCACTCCATGACGTAGCGCGTCGCGACGAGCCGCCACCCCGCGAGCGACGTGATCCGCTCTCGCCACGAGACGTCGTCACCGACGCCGTCGCTCGCGTCCTCCGACAACTTCTCACGGACCCGTCGGACGAGATTCCTCGGACGGGTCGCCGACACGAACGCCCACGCGATCGCGATCATCAGCAGGCCGCCGACGTACTCCGCGACGACGAATTGCCAGCCGAGGAAGATCGCGATCACGATGCCGAGTTCGATCACGAGGTTCGTCGAGGCGAGCAGGAAGGCCAGCGACGGCACGAGCCCCGCGCCCTTCGCGAACAGCGCGCGCGTCGTCGAGAGCGCCGCGAAGCTGCACGAGCTCGACAGGAAGCCGAACACCGTGCCCGTCGCGACGCTGGCGGGCCCAGACTCCCCCATCGCCCGTCGCATGCGTTCGCGCGTGACGAGGACCTGGATCAGGCTCGAGACGAGGTAGCCGAACGCGAACGCCCACAGAGCCGTCCAGAACAGACCGACGCTCGTCGACGCGGCTCGGCTCCATCCGTCGAGGAAGGCGTCCATGACTCGAGGCGCACGTGGCACCCGAGCGCCACCCTAGAGGTCCGGCCGACAAAGGGCCATCTCGCGCACCCGCCGGCCGCAGGGTTGGCGCAGCACGGTGGTGAGAGCGACCACCCACCAGCTTCGCAGTAGCGCCGCCGCGACGTGCCGCAGATCCGAGCACACCGCCGCCAGCCGCAGGTTCGCGGCTGTTGCGGCCAGCGCAATCTGGAGTGCCGTCTTCGCCCGTCCGAAGTAGCGCGCCTGCCTGACTCCCAGCCCCACCAGTCGCCCGATCGCGTGCTCGACCGCGACACGCTTTCGGTAGCGCTTGCGAAAGGCCTTCGTCTTCTGATGCTTGCGGTGTCGGTCGAGCTCTTTCGACCCAGCCGTCACTGTCACGCTGCGCGCTGCGGTCTTCGACGTCGTGCACTGCGACCGGAGCGCGCAGCCCCTGCAGTCCAAGCGCGAGAAGACATACGTCCATCCATCATCGGCCCGGCGCCGGTACCGCGAGCGCTTCCCCGCTGGGCAGTGCGCCTCGCCACGCTTCTCGTTCACGACGAAGCGATCGCGCGCGAAGCACTTGCCCTTCGTCGGGATCGGCGGAGCCTTCGCTACGACTTCCGCTCCGAGTGCCGCCATCTCCGCGCGCGTCCCGAGGTCGCCGTACGCCGTGTCGCCAAGCACCCGTTCGACCTTCGACTTCGCGACCTTCGAAGCCCGCTCGACGAGTTCTGCAGCGCCTTCGCGATCCGGCGCGTTCGCCGCACGCACTCCGGTCGCCAGGATCACGCCATCCTTCGTCTCCACGACGAGCGACGCCTTGTAGCCGTCGAAGCCCTTGGAGTGGCTCTTGTGGCCGTGGCGCATCTCCTGGTCCGTCGTCGAGATCACGCGGTCCTTCGCCGTGCCGCGCTTGATGCGTGGGCCTCCGCCCTCCTCGGGGTCCTCGTCCACGTCCTGCGCGAGAATGCGGACCAAGAGCTCCCGCGATGCACGCAGCTCCGCCGTCGCTGTGGCGTCCTTCGCGTAGCCACACAGCGCTCGCCTTCCGAGTGCGAGCGTCAGCCTGGCGTCCGCGACAAGCTGCCCCACGAGGGCTCGCCGCTCGCTCTCGTCGCTCCAATCGAGTTCGGACTCACCCTTGAAGCTCGACCCGAAGTGACGCGTGAGGCCCTGTTCGCGCACCACCTCGTCGAGGCCCCAGCCCTTGAGCCGACAGGCCTCGGTCACCACCTTCACGATCGCGTCCGACACGAGGTTCACGGTGTCCTTCACCGCTCCTCGACCGAAGATCGGCGTCGAGTCGATCGCCACCTCGAGCTTCTTCGCCGATCCGAGCCCTGCCCTACGGCACGCCGCGACGCTCGCTTCGAACAGGGCAAGGAAGCGCTCGTTCAGAAGCAAGTTCGCACGGAAGAGCTGCAGCGTGCTCTTCGCGCACAGCTTCTCCTCGAGTTCGACACCGAGCGCCACCTTGAAACGCAGGTCGTACGCCGTGCGGTCGATCGCCTCCTGGTCCGAGAGCCCCTCACGTGCCTGCAGCACCAAGAGCACGCACAGTTGCGAAGGCGGCACACTCGGGCGCCCGCGTTCGCCGTACAGGTCCGCGAAGTCCGCGTCCCGGAACAAGGTCGAGCCCTCGCGGGCGAGGAAGGCGAAGTACGAGTCTTCGCCGACGTGCGCCAGAAGGGCGTTGTCCGGCCGGAAGAGTTCGCGTTGCGGGGAGCGCTTGCCGAGCATCAGGTCCTCCGAACAGGGCTACGGAGAACATCGGCTCGCGGGTGGCTGACTGGTCCTTTTTCGGCCGGACCTCTAGCTCGGATCGATCACCACGATTCGTGCCGGTGCGCTGCATTCGGCGATTGG
>JAWKUH010000021.1:0-89180 GCA_041398665.1 Planctomycetota bacterium
GCGACGATGTCGACCGCACAGTTCGAGCGCTACTGGAAGGTCCTCGAGGCCTTCGTCGTGGCCGACGGACGCTTCGAACCGTTCGAGTGGGCGCTGCAGGAGGTCGTACGCGCACGTGTGTTCCCGCGCCACGGTCTCGCGACCAGGCCGAAGCAGGTCGTCGCGCTCGACGACGTGAAGCAGGAGGTCCGCGCGATCCTGAGCTGGGTCGCGCGTGCGAGCGGCGACCACGACGGCGGGCTCGGCGCCTACCGCGCGGGTGTGCGCGTCCTGCGCGAGCACGGCTCCGCCGCCTTCGGCAGCGAACCGCCCCTCAGCGCGGGAGCTGCAGCGACCGCGGTGCTCCGACGCGGCGATCACCTGCGCGGCCTCGCGGATGTCGACCGGCGCGCCGTCCTCGAGGCGTGCGAGGTCGCGGCCGAGCACGACGGCAGGCTGCGACCGCAGGAGGCCGAACTCCTCCGCGCACTCGCGGAGGCCTTCGGACTCGAGCCGCGACTCACGGCCGCGCGCGGGCCCGCGGAGAGCCCGGACAACCCCGGGGCGGAGCGTTGACTCGCCTCGCCGGGGGCAGTACAAACTGCGCCCCGATTCGCCGCCGCGAGCCGTCGCGGCGGGTGCACGAGTCGGTCGGGAGCGAGGCTCGGACGGAGCGTCCTACGGTCCGTTCGGACGATCCGTCGTCCGTCGCGCCTCCCGTTTCTCAACGGGCACCCATAGCTCAACTGGATAGAGCATCTGACTACGGATCAGAAGGTTTGAGGTTCGAATCCTCATGGGTGTACCAATCCTCCGCGGCGCTCCTCCGCGTGGCAGGGATGAACGTGGCGAGGCCGGCGGCGACGAGCGCTCCGGTCGCAGGCGCGAGGCGCCGGGGCGGCGAGCGTTGAAGGCGGGCGACGACGACGTCGACGATCTCGGCCCCGACGAACGCTTCATGTCGGAGGCGCTCGAGGAGGCGCTGCGCGCCCGCGCGATCGACGAGGTCCCGATCGGTGCGGTCGTCGTGCTCGACGGCGTCGTGATCGGGCGCGGTCACAACCGCACGCGCACGGGGAAGGACCCGACGGCGCACGCCGAGATGGCGGCGCTGCGGGAGGCCGCGGCGCACGTGGGCGCCCAGCGGATCGTCGGGGCGACGCTGTACTGCACGGTCGAGCCGTGCTTCATGTGCGCCGGTGCGGCGAGCCACGCGCGCGTCGCGCGCATCGTCTTCGGCGTGCGCGACCCCAAGTTCGGCGCGTGCGGATCGCTCGGCGACGTCCCCGCCCATCCCGGGCTCAACCACCGCAGCGACGTCGTCGAGGGCGTCCGCGCCGAGGCCTGCCGCGACCTGATCGTCGCGTTCTTCCGGGAGAAGCGCGACCTCGCGCGCCGGGCGAGGTCGGAGGGCTCGGTCGCGACGGACCCGAACGTCGATCCTCGGGACCCGTCATAGGTGCGTCCGTCGCCGCCGGATCCCGAGTCCTCGGGCCGGCCCCTCCGCGCGCATCGCGCGCTCCCGGCGAACCCCTCGAAAACGCGCGCGATGTGGCGCTGCGCTCTTCTCCCGGACACCCGGCCGCTCTAGACTCCGGGGCTCCACTCGAGCGGAGAGGTGCCGGAGTGGCCGATCGGGCTGGTTTCGAAAACCAGTGTACTCGTAAGGGTACCGTGGGTTCGAATCCCACCCTCTCCGCCAACACTCGAGTGCGCACGCGGCGTCCATCGGTCACCGCCGGACGTGCGATCATGACAACCCTGGGAGCCACGCGCGCGGCTCCACGAGACACGTCGCACCGCACACGTCGCGCCGCCCACGTCGCGTCGGCACCGGTGCGACGCACGGAGAGGTGCCGGAGTGGCCGATCGGGCACGCTTGGAAAGCGTGTGTGCTCTTACGGGTACCGTGGGTTCGAATCCCACCCTCTCCGCCACCCACCGCACGGGCGACGATGGCGCGCTTGCCCGCGAGCGGCGGCGGAAGTGGGTCCGGTGCACCGCGATGGTGCCGGTCCGAACCGGGTCAGGCCGGGAACGGAGCAGCCCTAAGGTCACGCGCGTCAGGCGCGAATGCCCCGGGCCCTCTTCCGCCGTGGCTTCGCGGCGGAGCCGCGAAGCAACGGCGGAAGAGGGGTGTTGTTGGCCCAACCGCTGGCGCGGTTGGCGCGAAGGGGACATGGCGTCGTCGGGCGGGGTTCCGCGGCGGACGCAACGGCTTGGCGCGAGGCACTCGGCGCGAGGGAATCGGCGCGAGGCACTCGGCGCGAGGGAATCGGCGCGAGGGAATCGGCGCGAGGCGTCGATGCGGGGTCGGCGCGAGGGAGGCGGCGCGCGGGGGCGCGAGGCGTTGGGCGCTTTGGCTTCGACGATCGGAGGGCGCGGGGGGGCGGGGGCTCCGGCTCTGCTACCTTGGGCGGCTCCGCGAACGCGCGGGGCTTTCGATGTCGTACCTCGTTCTCGCCAGGAAGTACCGACCGCGCGTCTTCGCCGACATGATCGGGCAGGAGGCGGTCGCGGGCGTGCTGCAGGGGGCGATCCGCGAGGACCGGGTGGGGCACGCCTACCTGTTCACGGGGCCGCGCGGGACGGGGAAGACGACGACGGCGCGCATCCTCGCGAAGGCGCTGAATTGCGAGCAGGGGCCGACGCCGACGCCGTGCGGGACGTGCGCGCGCTGCCAGGCGTGCGACAGCGGCAGCGAGATCGACGTCATCGAGCTCGACGCGGCGTCGAACAACGGCGTCGAGGACGTGCGCGCCCTGCGCGACCAGGTGGCGTACGCGCCGGCCGACGCGCGCTACAAGATCTACATCGTGGACGAGGTCCACATGATGTCGAAGGCGGCGTTCAACGCGCTGCTGAAGACGCTCGAGGAGCCGCCCGCGCACGTGAAGTTCTTCTTCGCGACGACGGAGCTCCACAAGGTGCCCGACACGATCCTGTCGCGCTGCCAGGTGCTGCGGCTCTCGCCGATCAAGCGCGAGCACATCGCGAAGCGCCTCGTGCAGGTCTTCGAGTCGGAGGGCATCATCGCGGAGCCCGGCGTCGTCGAGGACATCGCGGAACGCGCGCACGGCGGCATGCGCGACGCGCTCAGTCTCGCGGACCAGCTCATCGCGCTCGGCGGGACGTCGCCGACGCTGGCCGACCTCGAACGGACCTGCGGAGCCGGACCGCGCGCCGCGCGCGCGCTGCTCGAGAACGTCGTGGCGGGCGAGCGCGCACCGGCGCTCGAAGCCGTCGCCCGCGCGAGCGGTCGCGAGGGCGAACTCGTGGACGCGCTGCTCGCGGTGCTGCACCAGGCCTGCGTCGCGCACTGGTGCGGCGCGACGAGCCCGCTCGTCGAGGCCGACGGCGCCGAGCTCGCCGCGTTCGCCGCGACGCTCGGTCCTGCGCGTCTCGAGTACCTGGCTCGGCGAACTGCTGCGCGCGAAGGGAGCGCACGGCCTGCGCCCGGTCTCGAGGGCGTCGTCCTCGAGAGCACCCTTCTCAACTGCGCGGTCGACGAGCCCGCCGACTTCGCTGAACTCCTCGAGCGCCTCGCCGCGCTCGGGCTGAGTCGCGCCTCGGTCGCAACGCCATGCCGCCGCGCGGCGAGGACGTGCTCCGTCCGGCACCGCGCGCCGCGTCGCCTCCGCGACCGTCGCCCTACGGAGTCCGCGCGCGTCGAGGCGCCGAGCGCGGGCGCGACCCCAAGTGGCGCCTCACGCGGAGCTGCCGTCCGAGGCTGCGCCCGCGTCGAACCGACGCGATCGACGCGACGAAGCCCGCCGCCCGCGGCGACGGCCGACCGCCCCGCACCGAGCGCCGTCGACGCGAAGGACGCCTTCGCCGCCGCACTCGACGATCTCGCGCGACAGCGCCCCGCGCTCGCCGAACTCCTGCGGCGCGGCAGGGTGTCGCGCGACGGCGCCGAGCTCGTCGTCACGCTCGAGTCGTACGGCGAGTCGGACCGCGCGCTGTGCGACGACCGACGCAACCGCGCGATGCTCGACGCCGCCGTCCGCGGCGTGCCTCGAGAGTCCTCCCGTTCGCGTCGAGGGGACCCTCGGCACCGCCAGCCTCCTCCGCCCGGAGGACGCCTACACCTGCCACGTCGCGGACCTCTTCGGCGGCCGCGTCGAGGAATCCCGTTGAACGCGCACCGTCCGCGCTCCGACCCGGCGAAGATCGACGGGGGAGCGAGGACGGACGAGGGACGACACCAGACGACGGAGCGGATCCAACGCATGGCCGGCGCATTCGGAGAGATGGGGAACCTGCTGAAGCAGGCCCAGGAGATGCAGCGACAGCTCGATCGCCTGCGCGACGAGCTCGACGCGAAGGAGGTCGAGGGCACGGCGGGCGGCGGAGCCGTGCGCATCCGCCTGTCGGGCTACACCAAGCGCGTGCTCGGCGTGCACGTCGCCGAGGAGGCGTTCGCGAGCGGCGACCGATCGCTGCTCGAGGGCCTGACCCAGGGCGCGCTCACCGACGCCATCACGAAGGCCGAGAAGCTGGCGGCCGAGACGCTCGGTCGTGCGACCGGCGGCATCCAGTTCCCGGGTCTGATCTGATCGAGGTCGCGCTCGTTCCGTGGCGTACCTCGTTCCCTTCGAGAACCTCGTCGCGGCGCTCGCCGCGCTGCCCGGCGTCGGACGCGTGACGGCGGAACGACTCGCGCTCGACCTCGTGCGGCGCGAGACCGACCCGCGCTCCTGCGCGCGCTCGAGTAGGCGCTCGCGCACACCCTGTTGTGCGAGACCTGGCGGCAACCTCGGCCGCGACGCCCTAGTGACCTGTGCGCGGACGCCGAGCGCGACGCGACCGTCCTCGTCGTCGAGGGTCCGCGCGACGTCGAGGCGGGTCGAGCGCGCGAACCGCTACCGCGGTCGCTACGTCGTGCTCCACGGTCGACCCAGCCCGCCGAGGGCAGCGAGGCCGCGAACCTCGGCACCGATCGGCTCTTCGCCCGACTCGAGCGCGGCGGCGTCGAGGAGGTCGTGCTCGGCACCGACCCCGACCTCGGAGGAGGCGACGGCGTATTGGCTCGCGGAGCAGGTCGCGCGGCGCTACGAGGGGTGCGCGTGACGCGGCTCGCGCGCGGACTCCCGGCAGGCAGCGCGCTCGTCTACCTCCACCGCGGCGTGATCGCAGACGCGCTCGAGGGCCGCATGGAGCTGCGGCCGCGCGGCGCGCGCTGACTCCGCTCCCCTCGCGGGCACGGCTCGCGATGCCGGTCCGGGCACCGCGGGCGCCTCCGCGCTCAACCGCGGGGGCCGGCGACGAAAGGCCGGGGGTGAGCCTCCGCCTTCCGCCACGATTCGGCGCAGCGCGCCGAACAGCCTCGCGCTCGAGCCGCGCCAGATGATGGCGATCGAGGTGCTGGCGCTGCCGGGGCCTGAACTCGTGCACTGGTTGCGCGACGCCTACGAGCGCAACGAGGCGCTCGTCTCGAGGAAACTGCCGCCGCCGCAGACGCGGCGACGCCGAGGCGACGGCGCGGCACTCGAGTGGCTCGAGAGCCTCGGCCGAGAGCGCAGGCGCCCGCGCGTTCCTCCTGCTGCAGATCGCGGGGGAGGAGCACGACGAGATCGAGCGCGCCTGGCTCGAGCTGCTCGTCGCCTGTCTCGACGACGACGGTCTCCTGACCGAGTCGGACGAGGCGCTGCTCCGCGTCGCGAAGCACCTCGGCGTCGAGGGCGGTGCGCTCGAACTCGGGCGGGCGATCGCGGCGCTGCAGGCGCTCGAGCCCGCGGGCGTCGGCGGGCGCGATCGCTGCGAGGCCCTGCTGCTCCAGCTCGACCCGTCCGACGGCGACTACGACCTCCTGTGCGGACTCGTCGAGAACCACCTCGAGGACGTCGAACGCAACCGCATGCCGAAGGTCGCGAAGGCGCTCGCGGCGACTCGAACGGCTCGCGCACTGCGTCACGCGATCGGGCGCTCTGCGCGCGCGTCCGTTCGCCGCGGTCGACGGGCCGTCGGCGCGATCGGCCCCCCACCCCGTCGACTGGCACGCCGCCACGTCCACGATCGACACGGTTCGCGGCGGGCTCCCGACGGTGCGCATCGACGCGCGCGTCGCGGAACTCGCGGCCGATCCCGCACAGACCCCCGAAGTGCGCAAGCGCCTGCGCGCGAGCGTGCGCGAGGTCGAGTGGATCCTCGAGAGCATCGAGAGGCGCGACGCCACGTTGCTCCGCGTCGCTTCCGCCGCCCTCGCGCACCAACCCCGCTTCTTCGACCGAGGACCCGCGGGGCTCGAACCGCTCACCATGACCGAGATCGCCGACGAACTCGGGATGCACGTGAGCACCGTGAGCCGCGCCGTCGCCGGCAAGTCGGTGCAGACGCCCTTCGGCGTCGTCCCGCTGCGCGACCTGTTCCCGCAGCCCGCGTCGGAGGGCGCGCGAGCGAGCCGCGGTGAGGCCTGCGACCTCGTGCGCGAACTCGTCGCCGCCGAGGACCCCGCGTCGCCGCTGTCCGACGAGGAACTCGTCCTCGCGCTGGGCCGCCGCGGCATCTCCGTCGCGCGCCGCACGGTCGCGAAGCACCGCGAGGCGCTCGGCATCCCCTCCAGCTACCGGCGCCGCCGCCACGTCTGACCCACGCCCGCCCGTCCCGTGATGCGACTCCGCGCATTCCACCTCCTCGCCGCCGCTCCTCTCGTCGCCCTCGGACTCGTGCTCCCGTTCCTCTCGGGGAGGGATCGCGAGGCGTGGTACGCGCCGAGCGGCGAGCGCGTCGTCTTCGACGCGGAAGGCGTCGAGTTCGAGCGTCCGCTCGGTTTCGAGCGGACGGAACGCTTCCGCGGGCTCATGTGCCTCGAGAGCGGCGCCACGATCTCGGTCGCCTCGCTCGCCGCACCCGCCGACGCGGTGATCGGTGCCTTCACCGACGAGACCCTCGCGACGAAGGGCATCGAGGTGACGGCACGCGAGACGCTCCGGATCGACGGGCTCGAAGGGCTCCTGCTCACGGCGGAACAACGCTCGGCGATCTTCCCGATGAGCAAGTTGATCCTCTGCTTCGGCGACGAGGAGCGCACGCACCAGATCACGGTCAGCCTGCCGATCGAGTCGACGGAGGAGGCCGCGGACGACCTGCGCTCGATGCTCCGCGCCGTGACGTGCGTCGAGATCGCCGTGACGTCGGAACTTCCAAGGTTGGCTCCCGAGGTGGCGCCGGGAACCGTCCTCCCGACGGCGATCGCGCCGGACGAACACGTCGACGAGCCGGAGCCGCTCGCCGCCGAGGACGTCTACGGACCCACGGGCACCGAGCGTCCCTGAACCACGCGCGTCGTCGTCGACCCGCGGAACCCGGTCCGGCGGCGCGAGACGAAGCAGTACCATCCTCGCCATGAGACTCGTCCCGATCGCACTCCTCGCCCTCCTCGTCGCCTGCTCGAGCGAGCACCGGAACGCCGCCGGCAAGGTGGTCTTCCCCTCGAACGGGATCATCGTCGACGTCCCCGCGGGCTGGAATTGGGACAAGTGGGGCGACGAGACGTTCGAGTTCGAGGTCCTCACCTGGGACGACGGACGCTACCTCTACACGGCGACGGCACCGAAGTCGGTCTCGTTCGACAAGTTCCGCCCGCTGATCGAGGGCGAGATCCTCGCCGCGTACAAGGACCAGCACCTCGCCTACGAGAGCGTCGAGGACCTCACGGTCGCGGGGCACCAGGCGTGCATCGTGGAGGAGTCGCTCGTGCGCGACGGCAAGCTGGACACCCGCTGGCACCTCTACCTCGACAACGGCGCCGTCACGACCGAGGCCGTCGGCGGCTTCCCGGACGGTGACGCGGCGGCGCGCGACGCGATGTACGACGCGGTCCTCTCCATCGTCGTCCCCTGAGTACGCCCCGCGCGTCCCCACGATGCGGAACGTGCGCGCGAGGATCGCCTACGACGGTTCGCGCTTCTTCGGTTGGCAGCGGCAGGACGGCTTCGACTCCGTCCAGCAGGCGCTCGAGGAGGCCGTCGAGTCGCTGACGGGCACGGCGGTCGTCGTCCACGGTGCGGGGCGCACCGACACCGGCGTGCACGCGATCGGCCAGGTCGCGAACTTCCACACCGACACGCGGCTCGACGACAACCGGTTGCTGCACGCGCTCAACGCGCACCTCGTGCCGGGCGTGGCGGTGACGGCGCTCGAGACCTGTCGCGACGACTTCCACGCGCGTTTCGACGCGCGCGGGAAGCGCTACCTCTACCACGTCCTCACCTCCGCGGTGCGACCGCCGTTCGCGCACGACCTCTCGCACTGGGTCCGCGAGCCGCTCGACCTCGACGCCGTGCGCACGGCGGCGCGAGCTCTCGAGGGGCGCCGCGACTTCAGCGCCCTGGCGTCGGCGGGTTCGCCGCGCAGCAGCAACGTGCGCAACGTTCGCGCGGTGCGCGTCGTGGCGCGCCGTACGCACTTCGCCCTGGTCGTCGAGGGCGACGGCTTCCTCTACAACATGGTGCGCGCGATCGCGGGCACGCTGATCGACGTCGGCCGCGGCAGGATCGCCGCGGAACGCGTCGGAGCGATCCTGGAGTCGCTCGACCGCACGGAGGCGGGGCCGACGGCGCCGGCGCGCGGTCTGTGGTTGCTCAAGGTGCTCTACCGCGAACCCGTGCTCGTGCGTCGCACGGAGGGTCCGCGCGGCGCCGCCGGACTGTTCCCGCGTTGAGCGCGGGGATCTGCGGCGACGAGTAGAATCGAGGACGGCCGGCCGCAGCGCCGTCCGTGCGCGCGGCCGGGAGAGACGACAACGACCGAAACAGGATCGACCCTATGGAAGTGGAAGTCAGGACTCCGCACGACGACTACCCGAAGGAAGCCACGGACATGGTGCGCGAGCGACTCATGGGGCTCGCGGGGGTCTCGGAGGGCGCGACGCACGTCAAGGCGCTGATCGGCAAGGACCGCGAGCGCCACACCGTCGAGATCGTCGCCACGGGGTGGGGCCGCGCCGTGCACCGTTCCGACGCGAGCGCGGACTCGCTCGCGAAAGCCGTCGCCGAGGCGGTCGAACAGCTCGAGCGCGCGCTGCGCCGGCGCGACGACAAGCACCGCGATCTGCAGCGCAAGCCGCACGAGTGAGTGACAGGACGGCGTCGGCCCGGCCGGAGCGGCCGAGTCGCCTCCTCGGTGGTCGGCGGCGGGAGCGCGACGCTCGTCCGGCGGGCGACGCGCGCGTCCCCGGCTTCGAAGGGCTCGTCGCTCGCGAACCGAAGCCTTCCATGGGGCCGGGAGGTTCGTGCGCCGGGTCGTTTGCTACCCTCGGCCCGGACCTCTCGACGACGGCGACGCGATCATGACCACCCAGACGACCGACTTCTGGCGACTGTTCAAACCGCCCGCGTGTGCGGTGGACCTCAAGGCCAACGAGTTCCCCGCCGTCTTCGAGGAGATCGTCGGGAACATGATCCGCGCGAAGGTGCTCGAGCCCGGACTCGAGAGCGCGGCGGTCCGCACGCTCGTCGAGCGCGAGAAGCTCGCCTCGACCGGCGTCGGCATGACCGTCGCGATCCCGCACGTCGCCGTCGACGGTGTGGAGTCCGTGGCGCTGTCGGTCTCCGTCTCGAACTCCGGGATCGACTGGGCCGCCATCGACGGCGAGCCCGTCCACGTCGTCTTCACCGTGCTGCGTCCGTCCGCGGACACCCCCGACCACGACGCCGACCGCCATCTCGAGATGATGCGTTGGATCTCGCGGCTCGCGCGGCACGAGGACTTCCGGCGCTTCGCCGTCGCGGCGCGGACGCGTACGGAGCTCGTCGACCTCCTCAAGGAGATGTCGGGCGTCTGAGTCCGAGATCGGACGTCCCGGTGTCGCCGCGATCCGCGCGGCGCGAGGTCTCCCCATGCAGAGCACGGTCCGCGCCACACTGCGCGTCGTGAACCCGGCCGGGCTGCACGCCAGGCCCTGTCACGCCGTCGTCACCCTGGCCCTGCGCCACCGCGCCGAGCTCGCGATCGAGTACGGCGGACGGCGCGTGAACGGCAAGAGCATCCTCGAGCTGATGACGCTCTCGGCGGCGCACGGCGCCGAGCTCGAGGTCGAGGCCAACGGCGACGACGCGGAACCGCTCGTGGCCGAGCTGTCGCAGCTCTTCGGCAGCGGCTTCGGCGAGCTCGACCGCGACTGACGCGGACCCTGCGCGACCCACACGGGTGCAACCACAGAGCACACGAAGAGCACGAAGCGCCGCCTGCGGCGGCGGATCACACGGCAGAACGCAGGGACCCGCGGGGCGCATCGCCCGCGGGTCCTGCGTTCCAGCACTTGGCGGCGCCTTCGTGCTCTTCGTGTCCTTCTGCCGTTCCCTTCGTGTTTCCCGTGTGGCCTTCGGCGCCGAAGGCGCCGAGCGCAGCACCCCGACCCGGAACTTCTTTCCCTCGCCCCCGGGCACCTCCGCGGGTCGCACGAGACGCACCGGACCCGGCGCGGGACCGCACGGACGAAGGCTGCGCTTGTGCTCATGGTGTGCCTGCCCGGCCGTCGAAGGGCCCTGATCGTTTCCCACGCTCGGACTCCGTCCGCCGCGTCGACGGGAATCCCTCCGTGTTCCGTAGATCCAAGAGCGTCGTCGGCCTCGACCTCGGAAGCCAGTTCCTGAAGGCCATCGAGATCACGATGGAGCCCGCGGGCCCCGTGATCAGCGGCTATTCGCGTCTCGCCCTGCGGGACGCGTCGAGCCGTGAGGCGGCCGTCGGCGAGCTCCTCGCCGGTGGCGGCATCCGAGCCAAGCAGGTGGTCACGTCCGTCGCCGGACAGTCCGTCGTCGTCCGCTACATCCCCATGGTGCAGATGTCGGACTCCGAACTGCGCCAGGCCATCCAGTTCGAGAGCGACAAGTACCTGCCCTTCGCGGCGGAGGACGTCGTGCTCGACTGCCACCGACTCGGGCACAAGCCTGCAGGTGAGGCGGACGCGGACAAGATGTCCGTCGTCCTCGTCGCCTGCCAGAAGGGCGTCGTGCACGGCCGGCTCCAACAGGTCACGACGCAGGGACTCGTCCCGATCGCCGTCGACGTGGACGCGTTCGCCCTCGCGAACGCGTGGGAGCAGTCGCGGCTCAACACCGGCGCCGAGGTGGTGACGTCCGACGACGTCGCGACCGCGCTCGTCGACATTGGAGCCTCGCGCACGCAGATCAACGTGCTGCGCGCCGGCGAGACCTGCTTCAGCCGCGAGATCGGCATGGGCGGGATCGACATGACCAAGGCCATCGCGCGCCGTCTCGGCATGGCCGACGACGACGCCGAGGCGCTGAAGTGCGAGCCGGGCGAGCGCGAGATCGAGGTCGCGCGCACGATCTCCCCGGTCCTCGAGGACCTCGTCGCCGAGCTCAACCTCAGCCTCGACTTCGTGGAGAACCGCGAAGGCGTTCGCGTCGACGAGGTGAAGCTCTCGGGCGGCGGCGTCCTGGCGCCGGGCGCGGTCGAGTACATCGAGCAGGCGACCGGGCGCAACGCGACGCTCTGGAACCCGCTCGAGGGGATGGTGGTCGACTCCGAACGGGTCGACGTCGAGGACATGGAGGCGAACTGCGCCTCGTTGGCCGTCGCGATGGGCCTCGCGGTCCGGGTGCTCGCAGCATGATCATCATCAACCTGCTGCCGGAGGAGTACCTCCGCGCTCGTCGGAAGCCGGCCCAGACCCTCGCGGTCCTCGGCACGGTCGCCGCCGTCAACGTCGCGCTGCTGCTCTGGCTCGCGTCGCTCTTCTTCGGTTCGAAGTCGCGCATCATGGGCGAGCTCGGTGTGCTCGAGAGCGACATGGCGTCGCTCACGCCCCAGCTCGCGTACCACGACGACCTCGAGAAGGAGAACAAGCAGTTCCAGTCGCGCGAGGAGACCCTCCGCGAGATCACGCTGGGACGCGTGAGCTGGACCGAGAAGGTCGACCAGCTCGTCGACGTCATCAACCACGGCGGCGAGGGCGAGAAGTACCTCGTCTGGCTGAACGACCTCAAGGTCGTGCAGGCCGTCCAGTCCTCCTCGAAGAGCAAGACGCCCCAGTCGGGCGGCACGTTCCGCGCCACGGGCTACTCCGGTTCGCCGAACTTCGGCCTCGTCGCGAACTTCTTCGAGGACCTGACGGAGTCCGACTTCGCCGGCGGTTTCCTCCCGCCGGCTCCCCCGCAAGGCCGTCGTGAGGCGAAGGACGAGGGTCTGATCCCGTCCGAGATCTTCTCCTTCACGCTCGACCTCCAGCTCGCGCCGCCGGAGGTGCGGAAGAAGTGATGCTCGTCGACACCAAGAAGCGCATCCTCGCCATGGGCGGCGGCGGTGCGGCACTCGCCGCACTGCTCGGGTTCCTCGTCTGGGCGCAGTCCGACCAGATCGACTCCCTGACCGAGAAGGCCAAGGGCCTCGAGCAGGACATCGCGAAGGCGCGGGCGCGCATCGCGCAGACGCCGAGCCTCGAGCGCGAGGTCATCCTCCAGCGCGAGACCGACGAGGTCGCGCGCACGATCCTCCCCAACGACGAGGACATCCTCAACTTCGTCAGGACCCTGCGGACGTTCGAGAAGGAGTCCGGCGTCCGGATCTCGCAGATCAAGGACAAGTCGGCGTCCAGCAGCAAGAAGTCGAAGAACAAGGACGACTTCGAGAAGGTCGCCTACGAGGTCAACTTCGAGGCGGACGCCTTCCAGCTCCTCTCGTTCCTGAACTTCGTCGAGAGCCACGAGCGCTTCATGCGCGTGCCCTCGTTCACGCTCAAGGCCGCCAAGCGCGACGCCTACGCCGGCGACCCCGGCGAGGCGCGCCACGAGGTCGACCTCGAGGTCGAGAGCTACGTGTACCGCCCGCGCTCCGGCAGCAAGCGCGTCGACATCGACGGCTACGACCGCAAGCGCGACCTGCTCGCGACCGAGATCTCGGCGCGTCAGCGCGAGATGACGATCCCGGCCTACGACTACGAGGGCGCGCGCAACCGCCGCGACCCCTGGGTCGACCCGCGCATGCCGGCGAACCTCGAGCCGGGTGACCTCGTCCTCTCCATCGAGGACCAGATCGACCTGGTGGAGGACCTCGTCGCTCGCACGAAGGAGGCGGCGCAGCTGCTCGATCGTTGGCGCAGCGCCAACAACCTGATCGCGGACATCGAGTCGCGCAGCGTCCTCGAGAAGTCGCTCTCCGCCCTCGAGGAGGAGGCGCGCCGCATCGAGGCCGACAAGCAACTGCGCTTCATCCCGGCCGAGCGTCGGTTCCGGGTCGAGGTCATGGACGAGATCGCGCGCATCCGTCGCTCGCTCGCCGAGACAGAGGACCAACAGGTCCCGATCGCCGTGCTCCGTCAGGCCGTCGAGACGATGCACTCGCACCTCGCTGCGAGCGAGTACGACCTCGCGCTCGAGGCCTTCGCCGGCGTCGAGGGACGCCTCGCATCGGCCGAGCGCGATCCGCAGCGTGCGCCCTACGTGGAGCAGCTGCGCAAGTACCAACACATGGCCGAGACGGTGCTCGAGTTCCAGAAGCTCGAGCTCGACGTGCGCGGACTCGTGGACCTCGGTCCCAAGGGTCGCGTGGCGCTCATCAACGGCAAGACGTACGCACCGGGCGAGCTCGTCACGCCCGACCTGCTCCTCCTGGACATCGCGAGCGACCAGCTCACGTTCGTCTACAAGGAGGTCGAAATGACTCGCCCCGTGAGTCAGTGACATCGAAGGTTCAGAAGGTCCCCCGAGGCTCTCATCTCCCATGAATCCGAACCGTTTCCTGATCGCGGCGATCGCCGCGATCGTGACCCTCTGCGGCACCGCCCGCGCGCAGGCACCCGACATGGACGCTCGGGTGTCGATCCGCGTGGACGGTCGTCAGCTCCAGGAGGTCGTCGACTTCCTCCGGGACCGCTCCGGGGCGAACATCGTCGTTCTCCAGGGCGGTGACACGCCCATCACGCTCAAACTCACCGACGTGCCGTGGCGCGACGTGCTCGACCTCGCGGCCGAGCACGCGGGCTGTATCGTCGAGGAGCGCACGGCCGGCGTGCTCGCGATCACGAGTCCCGAGCGCGTCACGTTCGCGTTCAAGGACGCGAACCTCGCCGACGTGATCGACACGATCGCGACGGTCAGCGGCGCGAACATCGTCGTGGCTCCGGAGGTGACGGGCACGCTCTCGCTGCGCCTCACCGCGGTCCCGTGGCGAGACGCCCTCGAGGTCGCCGTCAAGACGCTGGGCTTCACGGTCGTCACCGACCGTCGCGGCATCCTGCGCGTCGTCGACCCGAAGTCGCTCGAGGACCAGCTCACGGTCGAGAGCTACCAGCTGCGCTACCTGCGCCCGCGCGCGACGTACAAGCCGGTCATCAAGTCCGAGTTCGTGCAGGGTCAGTCGATCCCGGCCACGGGCAACATCGAGGAGGACTTCCCGGTGCTCGAAGCACTGAAGAAGTCGCTCTCCCCGAACGGACAGCTGCACTACGTCGAGGAGCGCAACGTCATCATCGTGCGCGACACGGAGCAGGTGCAGGCCTACGTCAAGGACGTCGTCGCGCGCCTCGACATCGAGCCCGCGCAGGTCTTCCTCGACGTCAAGTTCGTCTCCACGACCAACACCGACCTGTGGGACCTCGGCGTCGACTTCGGCGACTTCGGCCCGCGCGTGTCCGTCAGCGGCGGTCAGGTGCCGATCGACTTCCCGTTCTCGATGGGAGCGGGCGGTTGGGAGGACGGACTCCTCGCCAGCGACACCGGCACGGGGCCGTTCGCCGACGACCTCACGACGTTCGCGGGCGGCATCACCTCGCCCGACACGATCTTCGGCGCGCTCAACTTCACGACCGTCGCGGCCACGCTCCGCGCGATCGAGCGCGACGTGAAGAGCCAGGTCGTCCAGGCCCCGAAGATCGTCGCGCTGGACGGTCACGAGTCGACGATCTTCGTCGGCGAGACGATCCGCTACGCCGAGGCGCGTACCGAGCAGGGTCAGGCCGGCGGTCTCAACCTGTCGGTGCAGGAGGCCAGCGAGTCGCCCGTCGACGTCGGCTTCCAGCTCCTCGTCCGCTGCCACATCATCCCCGGCACGAACGACCTGACCCTCGAGGTCATCCCGAAGGAGACCAGCCTCTCCGGTACGGGTGACTCGAGCCTCGCGCCCGAGGGCTTCGACGTGTTCACGGTCGGCGCGGCCGGGGCCGAGGGCTCGATCGCGCTGCCGCGCGTGCGTTCCTCGACGATCATGACGTCGATGCTGCTCCGCTCGGGACAGACCGCGATCATCGGCGGTCTCTCGACGGACGTCGATCGCGAGACCCGTTCGAAGATCCCGCTGCTCGGCTCGATCCCGCTGCTCGGTCGACTCTTCTCGCACGAGGAGAACACCAAGGAGCGCCGGAGTCTGATCGTCTTCGTCACGCCGACGATCGTGCGCAGCACCGCCGACTCGAACGACCTGCTGCGTCGCGAGCTCGAGCGCCGCAAGGCGGAGTACTCCGACGAACTCGAGCAGATCCTGTTCGGCGAGGAGGGCGCGATGACGGGCCCCGATCGCCAGGACCCCGTCTCGAGCGAGGTCGACGTGTCGACCTTCGCCCAGGACTGATCGGTGGGGCGGAGGAGCGGGGGCTCGCCCCGCGAACTCCGTCCACGTCCCGAGAGGGCCCGACCCCGCCGCCGCGAGGTCGGGCCCGTCCCGTTCCAAGGCCGCGGCGGGGCCCCGCGGACCCTCCGCTCCCGGGCTCGGCCGAGGTCGGTCGAAGGAGTTCTGGCACCGGGAATCGACACGGCCCGCGCTTCGGGGGATCATGGAGCCCGGCGCGGCGGGCTATGCTCCCCGCCGGTGGGGGCCCCGCGCACCCGCCGCTGCGGCCGGATCGCCGGCCCGGCGTCCCTCGATGGGACGCGATCGTGGGCCCGGTGCGCGATGCAGCCGGGACCGCGACGATCCTCCGCGGCGGAAACGCTGCGACGGATCCTTCGCGACACTGCACACGCATCGCTCTCCCGTTCGCCGTAGGGAGTCGGGTCTCACGGCCCGACGTCGCGCCGCTCGCACACACGTGCGGACCATGCGCGCCTCGACGGCGATCGCTACCGAACACCGTACGTCTCCCTTCCCCGAGCCCACGAGGGCACAGGACCGACCGACCGGCGCACCCCGAACGAGGTGTGCCGTTCCGCCCGGTACGAGCGCGACGACCGCGCCGCCGTAGCGGGCAAACCGACCGAACGAACCCGTGGAGCGGGCCGGACCGGCCCGCTTCCGACCGACAACCGACGACGACCCGCGCCCCGGTGCACCGCACCGCCCCGGCGCCGCTGCCGCCTTCAGGGGCGCGGCGCGCGAACCAGGCGGCAGGCGTGCGCGACCCAGTTGCCCGCGCCACGGCGAGCCGAGGGTCCCCGAGTCGATCGACCCGCGCGACGCGCGCCCGACCCGCTCCTCACGGACGCGTCGGACTCCGAGAGGAGTTCGTACGACCGAGGCGGACCGGCCGGCCGCGGCGCCGGGACACCGCAAGGACCGACATGACCGAACAGCCTCACTCCGGGCCCGAGGGCCCGTGGAGTGGGAGCGGCGCACGGAACTCCGACGACTCGGAGCGCCCGTTCGCCGATTCCATCGCACAGCCCGGCGACACCGACGCGACCGCGGACGACTTCGGAGTCGTCCTCGGGAGCCCCGACGGCGACCGCGGCACGAACATCGACGACGCGACCCCCGCACCGTTCCCCTCCGGGACCGACGAGGCCGCCGTCGAGGAGTACGCCCCGATCGGCGACGGCGCCGAGGGCGAGTCCGAGCCCCGACGATCGCGGCGCCGTCGCGGTCGACGACGCTCGGGCCGCGGCGCGTCCGCCGTGGCGGAGGACGAGTCCGACGAGGAGTCGTCCGCGGTCGCGACCGAGGACGAGGCCGAGACGGAGGCGAACGGTGCCGACGCGGGCGCCGAGACCGGGACGGAGCGCAAGCGTCGTCGCCGCTCGCGCGGCGGACGCGGACGACGCCGGAGGAAGGAAGGCGCCGAGGACGAGGCCGGGACGCCGGCGGACGACGAGGGTCCGGTCGTGGCGGGCGGCTTCGACGACGATTCCGTCGAGGACGACGACGGCGCGTCCGAGGACGGTGAATTCGAGGACGGTGCGTTCGAGGACGGTGAGCGCGCCTCCGACGACGGACCGGCGAAGAAGCGTCGCCGGCGGGGAGTCGCGGCGGCCGGCGCCGGAAGAAGAAGCGCACGGGCGACCGCGAGGACGACTCCGACGACGACGGACCGGCGGACGACTCGGACGACGAGGCCGTCGGCATCGACTCGATCCCCGGCGAGGACGACGACCTCGGTGGCGGTTCCGACGGGCGCGCCAAGCGCAGCCCCGCTCCGACGCGGCGCGGCCGCTCCGGCAAGACGCGCGTCGAGGTCGACGACTCCGGCTCGTCGAAGAGCAAGGGCTCGCGGAAGCGCGGCTCGGGTTCGAGCTCCGGCGAGACCGCTCGGACCTCGGAGTCGCGTCGCGAGGTGCCGCGCGACCAGATCATCCTGGTGAACGCCGCCGACCCCGAGGAGACCCGCGTCGTCGTCCAGGAGGGCGACCGCATCGTCGACCTCGTGATGTCGGTCAACCAGCACAAGAACTACGTCAACGACATCTACCGCGGACGGGTCGTCAACCTCGAGGAGGCCATCGGTGCGGCGTTCGTCGACTTCGGGCAGGGGCGCAACGGCTTCCTGCACGCGTCGGACGTCATGCACATCTACGGTGACGAGGACTGGCGCCTCGACAAGCTGCTCACGGCGCGCACCGACGCGGAGGAGTGGCAGGACGACGCACGCGCCCCGACCGACTCGATCGAGGAGGGCGAGGCGCCGAAGGCCAAGAAGAAGGCCAAGACCGAGAAGCCGCGCTCGTCGCGCCGCAAGCGCAAGTCGATCTCCGAGCTGCTCAAGCGCGGACAGCTCGTCGTCGCGCAGATCACGAAGGACGCGATCGGCGACAAGGGCCCCACGCTCACCACCTACATCTCGATCCCGGGTCGCTACCTCGTGCTGATGCCGTCCCTCGAGAAGACGGGCGTCAGCCGCAAGATCGAGGACGACCGCGAGCGCCGGCGCCTCAAGCGCATCCTCCAGTCGCTCGACATCCCGGCCGGGATGGGCGTGATCGTCCGCACGGCGGGCGTCGGCAAGACGAAGGAGGAGATCTCGCGCGACCTCGAGTACCTGCTCGCGGTCTGGGAGAACTTCTCGAAGAACCTGGTGCTCGGTCGCAATCCCGCGCCGCTCTACCAGGAGTCGTCGGTGTCGATCCGGACGATGCGCGACCTCTTCTCGTCGCGCACCAAGTCGGTGATCGTCGACGACGAAGCGGTCTACGAGGAGATGCGCGAGTTCACCGAGAAGCTCATGCCCGAGCATCTCGACCGCATCCAACTGCACGACGGCGACCGTCCGCTGTTCCACAGCTACAGCGTCGAGCAGGACTTCGAGCGACTGTTCGCGCGCCGCGTCGAGTTGCCCTCGGGCGGGTCCATCGTGTTCGACCAGACGGAGGCGCTCGTCGCCATCGACGTCAACTCGGGGCGCACGCGCAACGAGGGCTCGGACTTCGAGGACATCGCGCTCAAGGCGAACCTCGAGGCGGTGCCCGAGATCGCGCGCCAGATCAAGCTGCGCGACCTCGGCGGCATCATCGTCGTCGACTTCATCGACATGATGCGTCCGGCGAGCCGGCGCTCCGTCGAGAAGGCGTTCCGCACCCAGCTCGCCCTCGACCGCGCCCGCAGCAAGGTCGGCCGCATCTCGCAGTTCGGCCTTCTCGAGCTGACGCGCCAGCGCCTCGGCCCGGGCCTGTCGAAGCTCCTCTACGAGTCGTGCTCCTACTGCCGCGGCACCGGCCGCCGGCGCACGGCGCAGAGCAAGGCGCAAGCCGTGCTCCGTCGCCTCGCCTCGGCGCTCTCGCAGAAGGGCTTCACCAAGATCGAGGTCCTGGTGCACCCCGACACGCTGGAGTGGCTGAAGCGCCACGACTGGACCCAGGTCGTGGACCTCGAGTCGAAGTCGAAGCGCGAGCTCGTCTTCGTCGCCGTCGAGGACCAGCACGAGGACTCGGTCTTCCACTACCTCCGCGCCGACGGCCGCGAGGTGCGCCCGGGCGGTCGTCGCCGCCGCTGACCGATCGCGTCCGGCGGCCCCGCCGGACGCCCTGCGGCGCTCCGACCGCCGCCCGCTCCCCGGCCCGCCGCGGCGGGGGAGGGGGCGGCGCCGGAGCGCGAGTCGGTCCCGCTTCCCCCTTGGCGCGCCCCCGGGCCGCCGCTATCCTGCTCCGCCCGCTCGCCGGGAGCGCCCCCTCGGGGCGAGCCGCGCGACGCCCGCACCGGGCCGTCCCGTCCGTCGAGCACGAGAAATCGAAGAGAACAGCCGTGTACGCCATCATCCAAGACCGCGGTCGCCAGACCACCGTGCGCGTCGGGGACGTCGTCGACCTCGACCTCGACACCGACGCCGAGCCGGGCGCGACGCTCCGGTTCGAGAAGGTGCTCCTCCTCGGCGGCGAGGGCGGCGTGCGTCTCGGCGCCCCGACCGTCGCCGGAGCCTCCGTCACCGCCGAGGTGCTCGGCGAGCAGAAGGGCGACAAGCTCGTGGCCTTCCGCTTCCGCCGCCGGAAGAACGTGCGCGTCAAGCGCGGTCACCGTCAGCGCTACACGCGCGTCAAGGTCACCGCCATCGAGGGCTGATCCGACCGCTCCGCGAAGATCGAAGTAGACGTCCGAGAACAGACGGACCCGACAAGACATGGCACACAAGAAAGGACAGGGTTCCAGCCGCAACGGTCGTGACTCGAACCCCCAGTTCCGCGGCGTCAAGCGCTACGGCGGCCAGGCCGTGACCGCCGGGACGATCATCGTCCGTCAGTGCGGCACCAAGTTCCACGCGGGCAAGAACGTCGGGCAGGGCAAGGACTACACCCTGTTCGCGCTCGTCGACGGCACCGTGCAGTACGGCACGAACCGCCGCGTCGAGATCGTCCCCGCGACCTGATCGCGCGACGCGACCCGCGAGTCGGGTCGCGCGCACGACGACGGGTCCCCGCCGCGCGCCGCTCCGCCGCCGCTCCGAGAGGAGCGTGCGCCACGGGGCGGCGCGCGTGCATGTGACGCGCTCGTCCCGGCGAACCTCCGCCAACCCCACCACCCTTCCTCCCGAGCCGTGTTCGTCGACGAGTGCGAGATCCGTGTGGCAGCCGGTCGCGGCGGCGACGGGTGCATGTCGTTCCGGCGCGAGGCGTTCGTGCCGCGCGGCGGGCCGAACGGCGGCGACGGCGGTCGCGGCGGCAGCGTGGTCCTCGTCGCGAGCGGGCACGTCAACTCGCTGATCAAGGTCGCGCGGCGTCCGACGTACCGGGCGGAGAGCGGCCGCGCGGGCAGTTCGAACAACAAGACGGGTCGCAGCGCGGAGGACCTCCTGATCGAGGTGCCCGCGGGGACGCAGGTGCGCGACGCGGAGCGCGGCAACCTCCTCGGCGACCTCGCGAAGGACGGCGACCGTCTCGAGGTGGCGCGCGGCGGGAAGGGCGGTCGCGGCAACGCGGCCTTCGCGAACTCGGTGCGCCAGGCACCGCGCGAGTTCGAGCAGGGCGAGGAGGGCGAGCAGCGGACGCTCGCGCTCGAGCTCAAGCTCTTCGCCGAGGTCGGTCTCGTCGGTCTGCCGAACGCCGGCAAGAGCACGTTCCTCTCCGTCGTCTCCCGCGCCGAGCCGAAGATCGCGGACTACCCGTTCACCACGCTGCACCCGCAGGTCGGCATCGCCGAGGTCGGGAACTACGACACGCTCGTGCTCGCGGACCTGCCCGGACTGATCGAGGGCGCTGCCGAGGGCCACGGACTCGGCCACCGCTTCCTGCGTCACGTCGAGCGTTGTCGCGTCCTGCTCGTGCTCGCCGACGTCTCGGACGGTGCGCTCACGCCGCCCGACGAAGCCGTGCGCACGCTGCGCCGCGAGGTCGAGGACTACAGCGCCGAACTCGCCGCGCGGCCGTGGCTCGTGGGCGCCACGAAGGTGGAGGGCGAGAGCGCCGAGACGCGCGCGGCCGAGCTCGAGGCCGCCCTCGACCGTCCCGTCCACCGCCTGTCGTCGCACACCGGGCGAGGCGTGCGCGAACTGCTCGCGGTGCTCCGCGACGAGGTGCGCGGCACGCGCGACCAGGACGCCGGCGTCGCGGCGCCGTGGGACCGCCCGGGCACCGCGCCGGGGCGGTAGCACCCGCTCGGCAGGGCGTTCCGGCGGGTCGAACCGCATCCTCGGACCTCGGCTCAAGAGCGCCGCGACGGGGGTCCGATCCGCGTCCTGCCATGCACTCCGAGCAACCCGCGGGTCGCGAGCTCGAATTCGATCGCGACCCCGCGCCGGTCCAGGCGCCGAACGGCGTTCCCGGCGCCCCCTCCGAGCCCAGGGGCCCGCTCCCTTCCCGCGAACCCGTCGACCCCTACGCGGGACCCGCGCCGATCGGCGCGAGCCCCCTCGACCGGGACGACGGGCCGGCCGCGCCCGACGTCGAGCGCGTCGATCCGTACGCGAGCTTCGAGTCGACGCCCGCGCTCGACGAGGCGGAGGAGGTGCAGCTCGACGACGACGAGCCCGAGTCACCGTTCGCCGGGCAGCTCGAGGTGGGGGAGGAGGAGGGCTTCGACGGTCCGCGCCTCAGCCCGCGCCACCAGCTCGAACTCTGGCTCGACCTGATGGTGCGCCGCGGCGCGAGCGACCTGATCCTGCGCTCGGGCGGACGACCGGCGTGTCGCATCGACGGGCGCATCACGCAGCTCGGCGGTCAGGTCCCGCACGCCGGGCCGATGCGCGAGGTGCTCGAGGGCATCCTCGGTCCGAAGCGCTTCGCCGACTACATGAGGACGGGCGCCGCGGACTCCGCGCTGCAGCTCGACGGCGTCGGTCGCTTCCGCATCAACGCCTACCGTCAGCTCGGCGAACCGGCGATCGTGCTGCGGCGGATCTCGCAGGATCCGCCGGTGCTCGAGGACCTGTGCCTGCCGACGACGCAGTTGCAGGAGCTCGCGGTGCGCAAGCGCGGGATCATGCTCGTGACGGGCGTCGCGGGCTCCGGCAAGTCGACGACGCTCGCCGGCATGATCCAGTACCTCAACGAGAACGCCGAGCGGCACGTCATCACGCTCGAGGATCCCGTCGAGCTGCTCTACAAGGAGCAGAAGTGCGTCATCAGCCAGCGCGAGGTCGGGACCGACGTCGAGGACTTCTCGCACGGTCTGCGCGACGCGCTGCGCCAGAGCCCGGACGTGATCCTGATCGGCGAGATGCGCGACGCCGAGACCGTGCGCGCCGCGCTCGACGCGACCGAGACCGGTCACTTCGTGATGTCGACGCTGCACACCGTCAACGCGGCGCAGACGATCGAGCGCATCGTGAGCTTCTTCCAGTCGCACCAGCACACCCAGGTGCGTGCGCGCCTCGCCGACACGGTCGCCGCCGTGCTCTCGCAGCGCCTGATCCCGAGTGCGTCCGGCAGCGGCATGGTGCCCGCGATCGAGCTGATGCAGGCGACGCCGCACGTGCGCGAACTGATCGCCGAGGGCCGGATCCCGGAACTCGCGACCGCGGTCGAGCAGGGCGGCGAGGACGGGATGCTGAGCTTCAACGGGTCGCTCCTGCGCCTGATCGAGGCCGGGCTCGTGGAGATCGGCGCGGCGATGGCGGCGAGCGACAAGCCGGACGAGCTGATGCTCGCGCTGCGCGGGTTCCACTCGCGCGGGAAGAGCGCGCCGCAGCTCCGCCTCGGCGGCCGCTGAGTACTGGCCCCGCTCGCTGGTGACGGCCGACCGACCCCGGTCCACGGGGTCGCGATCGGGGGTGGGTCCCGCGACCCACCCCCGATCGTGCGTCTCTGAGGCCGGTCGAACCGCCGTCACCAGCGAGCGGGTCCAGTACCGGAAGATGGCCCGCGGTGCGGCGTCGAGCCCCTTCGCGCGCGCCTCGCGCCCGCCGGAGCGGTTACGCTCCGCCCCCGCGCGTCTCCCGCCGGCTCCACCCGCGCTGCTCCTCCATGAACCTCGGCCTCGTCAAGACCCTGCTCTGGCTCGGCGTCACCGGCATCCTCGTCGGCGGCCTCGGCCTCACGTCCTACGACTACTGGAAGGGCGGCAAGGGCCGGGAGCGGATGAACCGGAACATGACGAAGGAGATCGTGCTCAACGCGGTCGACCAGCCGGCGCTCGACCAGAAGGAGCTGCCGGAGATGCCCTACGACCCCGTCAAGGAGGTCTTCCACACGATGGTGTGGACGGGCAAGCTGCCGGAGAAGAAGCCGGACGTGAAGCCGACCACGGTCGAGGCGCCGAAGAAGAAGCCGGACCCCGTCGACAAGCTGCTCGAGGTGCTCTTCATCCAGCAGGACACCGCCCGGCCCGAGCGCAGTCTCGCGATGGTGAAGTACACCGGGCTCGCCTCGGGCTACCAGTCGCGGCAGGGGGTCGACAGCCACTCGCTCAAGCAGGGCGACACGCTCCCGGACAAGTGGACCTACTGGCGCGTCGAACACATCGACGCGGCCGGCGTGACGTTCGCGATCGTCGATCCCTCGAAGTTCGACAGCGGCACCGACGACGTCACCGTGTCGCCGCCGGAACCGATCAAGGGCGACATCCCGGTGTTGGGCGGTGACGGTTCGGTCGTCGAGGTGCGCCAGCCCTTCCCCGAGGCCGACGAGGCGGCTCGCGCGCGTGTGATCGAGGCCTGGCCGACGACGACGCAGCAGGTGCGGCCCGGCCAGATCCGGCTCGGTTCCGAGGACGCCGTGCGCATCGAGGACGACTACCTGGCGATCCTGTCGAGCGAGGTTCGCCACGAGACGCACATCAACCCGCGCACGGGCGAGCGCGACGGCATCAAGATCCGCGAGATCGCGCCGGGCTCGATCGCCGCACAGTTCGGCGTCTACGAGGGCGACGTCGTCAAGGCCATCAACGGCCACGAGGTGAACTCGGTCAACGAGGCCATCACCTTCGCGAAGAACAACGCGGACTACTACTCGGTGTGGGAGGTCCTGGTCGAGTCGGCCGGCAAGGAACGCACCGTGACGATCGAGACTCCGCCCAAGAAGTAGTGGACGAGCACGCGGCCCTGCTCACGATCGACGCGGGCAACCGCGCGACCAAGGCGGCGCGGTGGGAGCGCGTCCCGGACCTGCCGGGGCGCGCTCCCGCGCCGTCGGGGGAGGCGTGCGTCGGTCACGACGGGAGCGCGCGGCGCGCGCTCTCCGACTTCGCGCGCGGCGCGCGATCGGCCTTCGTCTCCTGCGTGGCGTCGAGCGACGTGCGCCTGACCGTCGCCGACGCGCTCGCCGACGTCGACGTGCCGCTCGTCGAGCCGCCGCACGGACTCGACCTCGCGAGCGTCCGCAACGTGCACACGATCGGCGCCGATCGGCTCTTCGCCGCGCGCGGAGCGTTCGCACTCCTCGGTCGAGCCTGTCTCGTCGTCGACGCCGGGACGGCGGTCACCGTCGACGCGGTGGCGCACTCCGACTCGCACGCCGCCGCGTTCCTCGGCGGCGCGATCGCTCCCGGACCGGACCTCCTGCGCGCGGCGCTCGGGAGAGGGGCGGCGCAGCTCTTCGAGGTCGAAATCGGCGCGTTCGACCTCGACGCCGTGCCCGCGCTCGGGCGCGAGAGCGCCGAGGCGCTGCGCTCGGGAGTCGTGCACGGCTTCCGCGGCGCGGTGCGCGAACTCGTCCGGCGCGTCGCGTCGGAGGCCGGGCTCGACGGAGCTCCGGTCGTCGTCGCGGGCGGCGCGTCGCCGTGGCTGCTCGCGGACGGCGGCGTGTTCGGCGGAGACGTCGTGGTCGCGGCGCACGTCGTGCACCTCGGCCTGCTCGAGGCGGCGCGCGGCGCCGGACTCGCGTGAGCGTCGAGCCGACGGGCGCGCTGTTCGTGCGCGAGACGACGGCGCGCGCGTCGGGCGGCGTCTCCGTGCTCGAACTCTCGGGGCCGGGTGCGAGCGCGGCGCTGCGGCGTCTGACCGGCCGCGCCGCGCTCGCCGTCGGCGAGATCCGTCTCGCGCGCCTCGTCGACCGCGGCGAGTTGCTCGACGAGGCGCTGGTCGTGTCGCGCGAGGACGGGCGTGTCGAGGTGCATCTCCACGGGAGCCGCGCCGTCGTCGCGCGGGTCCTCGCGGCGATCGGTGGGGCCGAGGCGCCTCCGGCCTCGTGGGCCGACGTCGCGCGGCGCGCACTCGCGAGCGTCGCGAGCGAGGCCGGGGCACGGATCCTCGTACACCAGTCCGAGGGCGCACTCGACGAGGCCCTGCGTTCGCTCGCGGCGTCGGCCGACCCGCTCGCCGACGCGGAGCGACTGCTCGAGGCCGCTCGTCGCTCGCGTCCGCACCTCGAGCCGCCGTTCGTCGTCCTCGCCGGACCCGTCAACTCGGGCAAGTCGACGCTCTTCAACGTGCTCGTCGGGACGGAGCGCGCCTTGGCCAGCGACGTGCCGGGCACGACGCGCGACGCCGTCGTCGAGTTCGCGCGCCATCGCGAACTCGTGGTGCGCTTCGCCGACACCGCGGGCCGGCGCTCGACCGACGACGCGATCGAGGACGCCGGCGTCGCCCTGGCGCGCGAACTCGCGCGGCGCGCCGACCTCGTGCTGTGGTGCTCCCCGGCCGCCGTGCCCGTCGCGCCGCCCGAGCTCGACGCCCGCGTCGCCGCGCTCGTGACGCGGATCGACGAAGTGGGGGAGCGCACCGCCTCGCGCGGTCGGGTCGGCGCGCACACCGATCCGACGGGATCGCGCGACGTCGTCTGGGCGACCCTCGTGGAGCGTCTCTCGCTCGAGCGGGACCGGCTCGACCTCGCGGCTCGGACCGCCGTCCCGTTCGACGCGGCGCTCGTTCGCGCGCTCGAGCGTCTCGTGCCGCGGGGTGCGCAGGCCTTGCGCGACGCCGCTGCGGACGGGAGCCTCACGCCGACGTCGATCGCGCGGCCCGACTCCGAGCTTTGACGCGCGGCCGACCTGTGCGAACCTCTGCGTCCATGAGCGCAGCCGTGCCTCCGGAACCGGCGAGGACGCGGGAAGGAGCTTCCGCGCACACCGGTGACGTCGACGCCGCCCCGAGGCACCTCGTCTCGATCGACGACCTCGGTACCGACGAGATCCTCGAACTGTTCGCACGGGCCAGGTCGTTCTCGGAGGACCTCCGCGCGCACGCGCACCTGTGTCCCGGGACGATCTCGGCGAGCCTGTTCTACGAGGCTTCGACGCGCACGCGGCTCTCGTTCGAGTCGGCGATGCTGCGACTCGGCGGCGGCGTGCTGACCGCCGCCGAGATGAAGACGTCCAGCTCGAGCAAGGGCGAGTCGCTCGCCGACACCGTGCGCGTCGTCTCGGGCTACGCCGACATCATCGTGCTGCGCCACTCGAGCGAGGGCGCGGCGAGGCTCGCATCGCGCTACGCGACCGTCCCGGTCGTCAACGCGGGCGACGGCAGCCACGAGCACCCGACCCAGACGCTCTGCGACCTCTACACGCTGTGGATCGAGCGCGGGAGGCTCGAGGGCCTCGACGTCGTCCTCGCGGGCGACCTGCGCTACAGCCGAACGATCCACAGCTTCATCTACGCGCTCGCGCGTTTCCGCGCGAACATCGTGTGCGTGCCGCACCCCGGGCTCGAACTGCCGGACTACGTGCTGCGGCGACTGCACGAGGAGTACGGGGCGGAGCCGGTGCGCGCCGACGCGACGCAGCTCGGCGGACTCGCCGGCGAGTCCGACGCGCTCTACCTCACGCCGCACAAGCCGCACCAGCTCAGCCTGTTCACCGAACTCTCGAGTCTGCGCGTCGACCGGGGCGACGCGCTCTACATGACCCGTCCCCAGACGGAGCGGCACAAGGGCGAGAACTCGGACAAGTACATGCGGGTGGGGGCGGAGACGATGGCGCTCGAGCCGCTGCGCGACGCGCTCGTGATGCATCCGCTCCCGCGGCGCGACGAGATCGACGCGTCCATGGACACCGATCCGCGCGGCGTCTACTTCAAGCAGGCGGCGCGCGGCGTGCCGATCCGCATGGCGATCATCGCGATGCTGCTCGGCAAGGTCCCGGCCATCGCGGCGCGACCGCGGGTCGCGGCCACCTACTTCGACCTGCCGGCGGGCAAGAGTCCCTGTCCGAACCCGAACTGCATCAGCCACACCGAGGCGCGCCACGTGCAGCCCGCCTTCCGCCTGCGCCAGCGCCACCCGCTCCGCGCGGGCTGCGCCTACTGTTCGCAGGAACTCTCCGCGCCGTTCGTCGCGAGCCGGCGCGACCGCGTGTTCTTCCCTCGGACCGACGCGAAGGCCCAGGCCGTGCCCGTCGAGGACCTCGTGTTCCTCCAGGACGAGCGCGAGGCGCTCGAACTCGGGTTCGCGAAGGGCTGAGTCCCCGCGCCGGTCGGCGCCGACAGGACCCCCAGGCCGTTCGGTCGGGGTCGACCCTTGCTTCCCGCGCGCGGTCTCGAGGCCCGCGCGACGCGCTCCGGAGGGCCCCCGAAGGGGCCGTCCGCTCGCACCGGCCGAACCGTTCGAGCGCTTCCGCACACCGCTCGGGCGCGCCGGGCGCCGGGCCGCGCCGTCAGGCCCGACGGGCCGGTCGGTACGCTTCTTGAGACTCGGGGGTCGGGCCCTCCGCGTCGGGCCCGCGATCGCCGTTCTTGACCCTCCCCGCAGGGGCGGAGAATGATCGCCCTCGGCGCGGCGCGCCCGCACCGAGCTCGATCCCACCGCCCACGGTGGCCGCGGCGTCCGCTGGACGATCGCCGGCCCCGCACCCGGGCGGACCCCGGGAACGGCGCCCGCGGCGACCGCTCTCTCAACTTCCGTCACGACAACCCGTCCATCAGCCCGTCCGATCGGCGACGCGGTGCTCCACGTCGGCGTGCTCATCTCGAGCACGCCTCGTCGGCGCCCGCGGGTCGAACGGACCCGGCCGCAACCCTCCGAGACGAACGGATCCTCGTCCCGTTCGACCGTTCGGAGCGGTGACGTCGACCACGCGTGCGTCCCGGCGCACGACACCCCGGTCGGCCGCCGCGGGCGAACACTTCCCATCACAGGCGTCCCGCGCGTCCGACGCAGCCTGCGTCGCCGTCGCGGACCCTGCGAACCGCAGACCCCACCGCTCTCCTCGGAGAGCCGCCCACACATCGGTCCTTCCGACCACCGGTGTCGTGCGAGCCGACCGCGCACACGTTCGTGCGACGCGTCGAACTCGCGGCACCGACCCATCCACCCGCACGCCATGACTTCGAACTCCGCGATCACGACCCCCGCGATCCCGAGCGCATCACACTCGATCGGTACGAACCCGAACCGTCGTTCGCGGACGGTACGTGCGGACGGCCTTCGATCGGAGTCGCTCCGCGCGACGCACGCCGCCCGCTACGGCACGTCCATCGGTCGCGGCGCGGTGGTCGCACTCGCGTTCCTCGGCCTCGCGGCTTGCGGCGGACGCGGCGGTCGGACTCTGCCCCTCGTCGACCAGGCCGTCGGCCAGGTCGGGACCGGCGCGACGAAGCCGGAGGGGACGCAGACCGCCTACAACGGCGACCAGTACCTGGTCGACCCGCACGACGGCGGGACGGCGGGCACCCTGCGGCTGATGGAGATGTACTGGGGCCGTCTCGTCGACATCTACGACTTCGACAGCCTGACGGCGACCTCGAACCTGGTCTACAGCGACTTCATCATCGGCGACAACATCGCCTCCGAGGTCGGCAAGTGGACGGTGCAGACGAACGCCGTGACCGGCGAGACGCGCGTCACGGTCCAGTACAAGAACCAGATCGGCACCGACCTCAACCTCGACGGTGTCGTCGACTTCCGGGACAAGGACAACTTCGACCTGCTCGTCGAGGAACTCGCGGCGACTCCGACCACGATCGAACCGCACGACGTCGACGAGACGGGTCAGTTCACGCGCATCGCGCGCAACGGTGCCATCGGCATGCGCTTCCAGGACCTCGTCGACGAGTCGACGATCATCCTGAACGACACGGTCAAGGTCCTGACGGGCAGCCCGCCGACCATGCCCTTCGACGCCCGGATCATCGCCGACCCGAACTTCGGGGGCGTCGACCCGGTCACCAACACGTTCCACAGCACCCGGATCATCGTCGACACCACGGTGTCGGAGTTCGAGCAGATCACCATCGAGGACTCCGTCTCGACGAACACGCTGGGTCTCCCCGGATCGTCGTCGGTGCTCGTGTCGAATGTCGCGATCCAGATCCCGACCACGGTCGGCGGCGGCCAGTTCAACCGGCTCCGCAACCTCGCGGGCAAGCCGATCGGTGAGGTCGGGAACGAGCCCATCGTCTCGAGCCTCCCGACCAAGGACGTGATCCGCGCGATGCGCACGGGCACGCCCGACGAGGACAACAACGGCTTCCTCCTCGACAACGAGTCGCCGACGATGGTGGCCTCGCAGAACGTGATCGTGCCGGGCGGCACGGTCCTGAACGCCGTCGCGCCGACGGACGCGCAGTTCGGCTACGAGTTCCTGATCGACATGTCGTTCTCGATCATCGGCTGCGCGGTGGACGCCGCGCCCGGTGACGTCGTCCAGTTCTCGAACACGCTGTTCGGCGAGGTCGTGCAGAGCACGCCGCAGTCCGGCGGAACGGTCAACGCGCTCCGTGTTCGCATTCCCCGCGAACAGGGCTCGCACGTTCCCGCGGACCTCGGCGGCAGCGCCGTGTACCTCTTCGGTTGGCGGTCGACCTTCGGTTCCACCCAGGCACCCTGCTTCCTGCGCTTCTCGCCGTCCGCGCAGTCGCCGCCGGTCGGCGCCGTGCCCAACGACGCGCAGGTGTCGATCCGCTTCTCCGAGGCGATGGACCCGTCGAGCTTCGGCGCCTACAAGAGCTTCCGCATCACGCGCAACCAGAACGCGAGCACGATGCACCAGTTCGTGATCGGTGAGATCGGGTTCGCGCCGAGCCTGCGCGAGTTCCGCTTCATCCCGGCGCTGCCGTTCTCGAACCAGGCGTACACGGGGGACACGAACCCGCTCGACTACTTCGTGACGCTCGTCTCCGACGAGACGTCCGGCGGCGTCAGGGACCTCGCGGGCAACTTCCTGTCGACCTCGCTCCCGGCGAACACCGCGTTCACCGTCTCGAACTCGACGGTGATCAGCAACGGCGGCTACGCGTTCGGTTTCGAGGCCCTCAACCTCGACGAGAACGGCGACGGCACGTCCGACACGCGCGGCCAGTTCCTGCAGGACGTCGCGACGGGCTCGATCGCTCCTCGCGCCGTATCGCACTTCTCGAAGGTGATCGACACGACGATCCCGATCGTCGCCGCCATGGCGACGCCCGCTGCGGTCGGTCTGCAGACCCCGCTCTCCAACCTCGGCAGCCGCCTGCACAAGCAGTGGCGCTACGCCGACATGGGGATGAACGTCTCCCGGACCGACGGGTCGTTCTACGACATCGACGTCGAGTTCACCTACCTGAACCCGGTGGGCGGACAGGTCACCGCGGCCTTCTACCCCGAGTTCCTGCAGGCTCTCGCCCACAGCGCGCACAACCCGGACGAGTGGGCCAACGACGGCAGCGGTTACGTGGTGCAGACGAACTCCGGCTTCGCCACCAACACCACCTACGACGACACCTACCTCCAGGTCCCCGGCGCGAACCCGAAGATCGTCCACGCGCCGCAACTCGGCTTCGAGGTGTCGAGCGCCGGCATCTTCACGGCCGAGACCGGGCTGCCGCTGCTGCGCTTCCCGCTCAACAACGGCCTCGCGGTCCAGGATCGCAAGCTCTTCACCTGGCGTGACACGTCGGAGACGAAGCGCGGTGCGCTGCTCGCCAACGGCAACACGAAGGGCTACGGCGTCCCGCTGCGTCGCGAGCTCGAGCCGGTCGGCATCACCGAGTGCTACGGCTCGGTGTGGGGCGGCGGCAACGACAAGGGTGTGCCGACCGCGGGTCTGCCGCTCCTCCTCGAGTACCGCTGCTACCCGACCGAGACCCTCTCGCTCATCAACTTCGGCTTCCTGATCTCCTCCGGCACGTCGAACCAGCCGAAGCACCGGGCCTTCTCGACCGGCGGCTACAACACGGCGGGTGCGGCGGTCGTCAAGAACCCCGACCTCGAGACGAACCCGACGGGCGGATTCAACGGCGTGACGGGCCCGGGTCTCCCGCAGCTCGGCGCTCCGACGACCGGTCTCGACAACTCGGTGTACTTCGGACAGACCGACTTCGTCGTCCGGGTCAGCCGGGCCTTCACGATCCTGGTCGACGCGAACGGCAACGCCGATCCCAACTACGTCCGGTTGCTCCAGGAGCCGAGCCCTGCGCTCCAGCCCCTCGGGACGTCGATCAGCTTCGCGTTCCGCGGCCACGACTCGAACATCACGGGCGCGAGCACGGCGATGTTCAACGCGGGCAACATCGACGTGTACGGCGAGCAGGTCCCGACCAACGCGAACGGCCTCACGCAGGTCACGTCGCAGCCCGGTCAGGTCCCGATCACCTGCGGCTCCACGGGCTTCGTCCCCTTCGTCTTCGAGAATCCGACCTGGTCGAGCAACATCAACTCGGTCGACCTCCTGAGGTTCGTCCAGTACCGGATCAGCTTCGTGAGCAACCTCGAGTCCGAGCTCGTGCCGCGACTCTCCTCCTTCAGCGTCGCCTACCAGTACTGATCGGGGTCGCGCGTCGTTCGCGCGGGCCGCGGGCCCGCAGCGCCCGACGCGCGCTGTCCCCGTCCTCGTCCGCACCGGACCCAACGAGATCAACGACACCACGTCTGTCACTCAGCACATGAACCTCAACGACAGCACTCCGAACGGCGCCCGCGTCGTCGCCCGATTCGCGGCGGCGGCGGCCCTCGGTCTCGCCGCTCTCGCGACGCCCGGATGCAGCGGAGGCGGTAGCTCCACGTCGAGCGGCGTCACCGGCGGCTCCTTCCAGCTCCTCTCGATCGCCGGTATGCCGGTGGGGGCGGTGAACACCTGGAAGCTCAACCGGCGCATGGAGTTCGCGTTCAGCGCGCCCGTCGACTTCTCGTCGATCAACTCGTCGTCGATCCAGATCCGCCAGGCGAACGGGAAGCAGGCCCTCGGCGAGTTCTCGCTGAAGCCGCTGCCCGGAGGCGGCGTCGACCCGAACACGGTGGTGTTCCAGCCGAGGTGCCCCACGGAGTCCGACTACTCCGACGCGGGTCTCGACCTCGGCGCCTCCTACCAGGTCCTGCTCGTCGGACAGGACGGCGGAACGGGACTCTCGATCCGCAGTGCGGCCGGCGCCACGCTGGCGCTCTCGCAGATCCGCAACTTCGTGACGCCCTCGAGCACGCTGCTCGGCGACCTGTTCTTCGACACCGTTTCGGGTCCCCCGAGCGTGATCCTCGGTGACGGGACGCCCGGCGAGGTCGCGAGCGGCGTGCGCATCGGCGGCCCCGGCGGGACCGAGATCCCGTTCGAGCCGACGGTTCGGGCCTCCCCGTCGAGATCCCGAACGTCCCCGTGAACCTCTACTCGGGCGGCGACCAGACGCTCGACATCATCCTGGCGTTCGACCAGCCGGTGAACCCGGCGGACGAGAACATCGGAGCGGGCCGACTCCGGCTGCAGTTCAGCGACCCCGTCAGCGACCCGAACGCACTCGTCTGGACCGACCTCCCGACCGAGGCGACGCTCGAGGAGAACTGCACGGAGTACGGCGCGCGCGTGCGAATCACGCCCGTCGGCATCCTGCCGCCGGACGTCCGCGTCCGCGTGCAGATCGCCTCGACGTTCGAGGACATCGTCGGAGACCAGAACACCCTCGCGGTGAGCGACTTCTCCCGCTTCCGGACGAACGTCGACCTCGACCCCGCGTTCGCGGGCCAGGCCCTCGTCGACGAGGTTCTCGAGCAGTTCGACGACACGAAGCGGTTCGACGACACGGCGATCCTCCCCGTACCCCTCGCTCGCTGGGAGGGGAACGGTGAACTCGCGCACTCCTTCGAGTTCCCGAAGAGCCCGGACCCGCTCCTCCCCGCGGACTTCGACTGGGTGATCGAGACGAACACCACGGAGGTGCTCAACACGAACGGCGATGTGGTCGCGGGCGGACCCGGCGGCGCGAACTCCTACAACCAGGACGTGCCGAACGGCGTCGTCTACTGCCGCGACCTGACGGTCGAGATCGGCGCGACGCTCCGCTTCGAGGGGACGAACCCCGGCGCGATCTACGCCACCGGTACGGTCATCGTCCGCGGGTTGATCCTCGCGAACGGGTTCGACGCCGCGGACCAGAGCGCCCTCTCGTCGTCGGCGCCCATCGTCGGCGCCCCGGGCAACCTCGGCGGCGGCCGCGGCGGTACGGCGAGCCCTCGGCGATCTTCACCGAGCCCGACCCCGTCGGCGGCCCGGGTTTCGGTCCGTTCCAGCTGCCGAACTTCGGCGGTCGCGGCGGTGAGTCGGGCTACGGCCACGCGAGCGACAGCTTCCAGCCGAACGTCTGGAAGCGTCGCGTCGGCGGAGGCGGCGGCGGCGTCACTATCGACCCCTTGAGCGCCGGCGCCGGTCTCTCGATCGGTCAGGCCACGACCCCGACGCCGGGCAACGACGGCTCGGTCGCGACGGGGACGTCCTCGACGACGGCCGGTATGTTCGGCGCCCTCACCGGAGCGACCCCGCCCCGCGGCGGCGCGATCGGCGACGACCTGTTCGTCGACGGCATCGCCAACAACAACTTCATGGGCTTCCGCCGCCTGTCCCAGGGCAGTGCCACGGCGATCACCGTCGGTGAGTTGAGCGAACCCACCGCGGGCTCCGGCGGCGGCGCCGGCGGCGACTCGATCAAGCAGGTGAACTACCCCGGCAACTTCGTCCCCGGCAACAACATGCGCGGGGCGTCGGGTGCCGGCGGCGGCGGCCTCCTCACCATCCGCTGCCTCGGCGACTTCGTCGTGCGCGGCGACGGCGAGATCCAGGTGGACGGCGGTCGCGGCGCCACGGGCGAGCGCACCTTGAGCGCCTGGTTCGGTAGCGCCGGCGGTTCCGGCGGCGGCTCCGGCGGGATGCTCATCCTCGAGACGGCGACGAAGTACGACTTCTCGGGCATCAGTGCGGCGCCCCCGCTGCTCCCCGTGTTCTGGGCCCGCGGCGGCTACGGCGGCCCCGGTGCGAACCAGAACGGTCCGACCACGGCGGCCGACTACGGTTCGCAGAACAGTGGTGAGGCCGGCGGCGGCAACGGCGGCGGCGGGATCATCCAGCTCCACGTTCGCGACGACAAGGACATCGCGAACTACGAGAACATCACGCTCGGGCCGTACTCGAACACCAACGGTCTCGGTGCACCGAACCCGTTCGTCTGCTTCCCGACCTTCGGTCCCGAGTCGCAGGCGCAGAGCAAGGCGATCCCGCTCGGCGGCGCCAACCTCAACCCGACGTCGGTGCTGCCGAAGGTGAAGTACACGTTCTCGACGCTGCCGCCGCCGAACATGGGCGTCATCCCCGTCAACGGGACGAACGGCGTGATCGCCGAGAGCATCATCCTCACGGCGAACGCGACGAACATCAGCAACGTGACGAAGACGGTGGTGGTCGACGCGTCGACGCTCTTCGCCGACACGACGAACAACATCTACCTCCGCAACCCGCAGCTGCTCCGACAGTCGCGCGTGCGGATCGTCAACGTGGCGACGCAGACGAACTACACGGCCTCGAGCGCGACCTTCGATCCGATGACGAACGCGCTCACCCTGCAGCTCCTCGCCTCGTCGGACCTCTCGGCCTTCGCCGCGGGTGACAGCGTCCGGATCAGTCCGCGCTTCTACCGACTCGAGTCGGGCGGGACGCTGGACCAGCTCGACCCCGAGACGGAAGTTCGGATCGAGTTCCAGGGACTCGACGCGGACGTGAACGGACAGCCTTCGACCGTGCTCGTCGACTGGACGCCGGACATCGCCGACTTCAACGATCCGTTCCTGGCTCCGATCAAGTTCTTCAAGTACCGCGTGACGTTCAACACGGACAAGGACGCAGACGGACTCACCGGTTCCGAGGCACTGCCCTCGCTGGAGTTCCTCCGGTTGATGTTCGAGTTCTGATCGCAGACCAGCGCGACGCCGGACCTCGGTCCGTCGTCGCGCGTCCAACGGAACGACCCCCGTTCGGCCCGGCCGAGCGGGGGTCGCTCCGTTCCGGAGGTCGCTCGTGACGGCGCAGCGGCAGGTGACGCGCGCCGCATCGACGTGCGCGCGCGTCGGACCGCGTCACGACGGAGGCGACCCCGACCTCCCTGCCCCCGGGCCGACGTCCTCCACGTGGCGCACGACGAGCCGCGGCGCCACCGCTCACCGCCCGGCGGACACTATCCTCGACCCCATGTGCGGCACGGACAGCGCCCGCCACGACGGCGGTCGATCCGCCGGAGGCGTGTCGCTCCGCGCCGGCTCGCGAGGTGCCTGGAGCGTCGCGCTCCTCGGAACGCTCGCGCTGGCCGCGGCGGGGTGCCGCGAGGCAGCCGGCACCGCTCCCGCGTTGTCCGTGACCCAGTTCCGCCACGACGGTGCGGACGGCGTCCTCCTCAACGAGGAGTTCGCCGTGCACTTCTCGGCGCCGATCGACCCGCGATCGATCACGTCGCACAGCGTGCACGTCCTCGACGGCGACGGCGCGGCGGTCGACACCGAGCTCCGGGTGCGCGGTCGGATGCTCACCATCGTCCCCGAGCTGCCCACCGACCCCGGCCTCGCGAACGGCAGTCTGCGCGCCGGCGAGCACTACACGCTCGAGGTGCTCGGCTACCCGCACCTCGACGGCGTGCGTTCGCGCGACGGTGCCTACCTCGCGCGGACCTACCTGAGCCGCTTCACGACGGTGACCGCGGACGCGCGGATCCCGTTCCGCGACGACGCACCGGAGCGTGTCGCGCTGGTCGGGCTCGAGTCGGCGAGCGTCGCGGCGGGGGAGCCCTGGGTCCTCGTGATCGACAAGGCCGTCGACCCGCGTTCGCCGACACGCGAGAGCTTCGTCCTCTGGTCGCGCGGATCGTCGGGCGACGCGCCGCGACCGCCCGAACGGATCGAGCTGCGGTCCAGACTCGTCGAGAACGTCGCGGGCGCCGCGCGCGTCGAGCTCGCGGCGGTCGACGACCGCGGTCTCCCGCGACTGCTCGAACCCGGCGACTACACCCTCGTCGCGGGCGGTCCCGACGCGTCGCTGCGCGATCTCGTGGGTCGTCCGGCGGTATTGCCGCTCCCGCAGCTCGAACTCTCCGTGACCGAGCGCGAGCCGTTGCCCGCGGGGCCGCGCTACCTCGAGACGTTCGCCGCCCGCGGCGACGCGTCGCCGCGCGTGCTCGACGGTTGCGTCGGTCAGGCGTCCTGGCGCGGTGACGGCAAGGTGCGGACGCGCTTCCCGGCGGCCGCAGGGTCCGGCGCGGACGGCGCGGTCTCGCTCGTCGACGCGGCGGGGCGTCGGCGCTGGGACGCCACCGATCTCATCGTGCCGGAGGGCGCCGATGTCGAGCTCCCCGGCGTCGGGCTCGTCACGATCGCTGCGCAGGGAACCCTCGTCGTCGAGGGGCACGTCGTGCGTCGCGTGCAACCGCCCGGCGTCGCACGCGCTCCGGGGCGCGCCCTGCTCGAGTGGCAACAGGGACTGCGGCGGCTCGACGCCGCCGCGAAGGCGCTGCGCGAGCGTCCGGCCGCCGCGAGCGCGCCGGGGAGCGTGTGGGCACGCGTGCACGAGCAGGTGCGCGTCGGGATCGCGCGTGCGGTCGAGGGTGTGCGCCTCGAGTTCGGTCGGAGCGTGACACTCTCGGAGTACCTCGCGTCCGCCGAACGCGCAGGACGACCGGTCACCTGCCTCGTCGCAGGGGGCGACATCGTCGTCTCGGGCTCGATCGACTGCGACGGACCGCTGCTGCTCGTCGCCGGCGGCCGCGTGCGCGTCCTCGGAACCGTCACCGGGAGCGACGTGTGCGCCAACCTCGACGCACCTCTCGGCGGGTGGAGCAACGGCGTGTCCGGCGCGTGGATGGACGTGCTCCGGCTCGAGGTCGACGAGCCCGACGCGAACGTCCTGCGACGCGACCAGGTGTGGTCGATCCTGTCCGGTCCCGTCCAGTGCGGCGGCGACTTCCACCGCTGGCGAGCCGCGCGCGTCGAGGGTCACGCCGGCGCCGGTCGTGTCGAGGTGACCTACCTCGGACTGCGACCCGGACCCGACGGGCGCCTGCGCGAGATCGGTCCGGTCGCGGACGTGCGACTTCTCGAGGACTGCTCGGTCGTCCGCTACCGCATCGACCTCGTCGCCTTCGCGGCGCGCGGGTCGGCCGGTGAACTCGGCGCGACGCCGTCGGATCCCTGGGACCCGCCGTGGGTCGACGAGATCGAACTGGTCTGGGAGTGACCGTCCCGTCGGGCGCGCTCGCTACCGTGGTGCGGCGATGGGCGTGTTCGAGCTCCCCACCAGCCTGCAGATCGTGTTCGCCGCGTTGTTCGGTGTCACGGCGGGGTCGTTCGCGAACGCCGCGATCCACCGGCTCCCGCGCCCCGAGCTGGGCATGCTGCGGCCGAAGCGGTCGATCTGCCCGAAGTGCGGCTACCAGCTGCGCTGGTACGACAATCTGCCGCTCGTCTCCTGGGTGTCGCTGGGGGGGAAGTGCCGCTCGTGCCGCGCGTCGATCGGCTGGCGCTACCCCGTCGTCGAGCTCGTGTGCGGCGGGTTGTTCGTGCTGGCACTCCTGCGCCTGCCGGAGCCGAACGTCGGCCTGCTGCTCGTCTGGTGGGTCGCCCTGACGGCGCTCGTGATCGCGAGCGCCGTCGACTTCGAGTTCTTCGAGATCCCCGACGAGATCTCGATCGGCGGGACGGTCCTCGCACCGGTGTTCTGCCTGCTCGTGCCCGAGCTCCAGGCGGACACGCTCGTCGCGCAGTACATGGCCGACGGCGGGCCGGTGGGGCGCTTCGAGGCGCTCGTCGGTTCGTTCGCCGGCATCCTCGCGGGCGGCGGTCTGACCTACGGCGTGGGCTGGATCGGAGCTCGCCTGCACGGCCAGGAGGCCATGGGGCTCGGCGACGTCAAGCTCATGGCCGCCGCCGGAGGACTCGTCGGACCGGGCGGTGCACTCGCCGCGTTCCTGCTCGGCGCGGCGTTCGGATCGGTCGCGGGCGTCCTCGCCGTGATCCGGATCCACGTGCTCCTGAGGCGGCGCCAACGCCGTCTGGGACTTAGGAAGTCCTTTTTCTGGACCCTCGCCGGAGCGCGTCGACTCGGCCGCTATCTCCCGTTTGGCCCGTACCTCGCCTTGGGCATTGGTTTCGTGCTGCTCGCCTGGAATGATCTCCTTCGGCTCCTGCCCGGGAGCCCGTAGGCGCACCGTTCCCGCGCGGAACCTGCGTCGAGGCCCGCCGGGCCCCGAGCGGAGGACGCCGCGAGCGTGCACTCCCCGGATCGCCCGACCGGAGTTCCGAGGCGGAACTCCACGAAGGGGCCCACATCCCGCCCGTCAACCCGACCCGACGAACCGAAACCCCCGCGGCCGGCCCCAGCGACCGGCCCTGGCGTCGAGCATGAACTCCATCCACACGATCGAGAGGCCCGAGGGCGCGCTGCGCCGTCGTCTGCGCGGCCGCTTCGCCACGTTCGCGGCCCTGGCCCTGGCCGCCGTCTTCTCGCCGGGCTGCGCGACGCAGCAGGCGCTCCAGGACTACCAGGACGAGATCATCACGCTGCGCGACGAGAACTCGACCCTCAAGAGCCAGAAGCTCGAGCTCGAGCGGCAGGTCGGCGCCTACCAGGCGCAGATGTCCCAGCTCGACCGTCAGCTCCAGGAGGCGTCGTCGCCCCAGGCCGCGCCGAACTTCCCCGAGCTCACCGGCCAGGGCATCGACGTGTCGATGCGCGGCCAGGACATCGTCATCTCGATCCCGGCGGGCATCACCTTCGCCTCCGGATCGGCCACGCTCTCGTCCGGCGGTCAGGACGCGGTCCGCTCCGTCGCCAACCGCCTCAAGAGCGAGTTCTCGAGCGCGACCTACTGGATCGAGGGCCACACGGACACCGACGTCCCGACCAAGAGCAAGTTCAAGACGAACCGCGAACTCTCGATCGAGCGCGCGCGCAGCGTCCACGGCTTCCTGGTCGAGCAGTGCGGCATCCCCGACGCCAAGTGCGTCGTCGCGGGACACGGCGAGTACCAACCGGTCGCCGACAACACGTCGGCCGCCGGCAAGGCCCGCAACCGCCGCGTCGAGATCATCGTCCACCGCGGCGCCTGATCGTCGAGGGCTCGAGCGGGGGGCACGACCGCTCGCTCGCAGCCCGGCGCGAACACCGAGGCGGCGACCCGCGCCGCGGTCCGACGGCGCACCGGGACCTCCCGGTCGCGTCCGCGAACACGACCCGCGTCCTCCGCTCCGGCGGGGGACGCGGGTCGCCGCACGTCGGGCGTCTCCTCGCGCGCCGCCGCACCCCGAGCGTCGAGCGCGACCGCTCGCTCCGCGGGCTTCGAACGAGGGTGTCGACGGGCGAGCGAGCGGCCCTCCGGAGGTGTAGGATCGGCCCCTCCGGGCGCGTGCGCCTGTCGATCTGCGCGCGCCTCGACCCGAGCGCCGGCCCCGTGCGGGCGGCGCGTCGGGACTTCTCCAGGCCCCCCGATCGCACCATGAGCACATCGAGTTCGCGCCACAGGAACGTCGTCTTCGTGGGTCACCCGAGCGTCGGCAAGACGACGCTCGTGGACGCCCTCGCCTTCGCCGCCGGCGGCACCGACCGGAAGGGCTCGGTGGGCGACAAGACGAGTCTGTGCGACACGGAACCCGAGGAGCAGGAGAAGGAGCACACGCTCCAGCTCTCCGTCGTGCACGCGCGCCACGGCGAGTTCGACTGGAACTTCGTCGACACGCCGGGGTACCCCGACTTCGAGGGAGAGATGATCGCCGGCCTGTTCGCCGCCGACATGGCGATCGTGGTCGTGAGCTGCACGAGCGGCGTCACCACGAACCTCCGGCGCAAGGTCGCGCAGATCCAGCGCTCGGGTCGGCCGATGGCGATCGTCGTCACGCACTGCGAGGACGAGAACCGCACGTTCGAGTCCGTCGTCGAGGACCTGCGCGCCGCGTTCGGCGAGGTGTGCGTGCCAGGCTTGCTGCCCGAGCTCGACGGACGCCGACTGACGGGCGTGCACCGCGTCATGCGGGACGAGGCCAGCCCGTGGCGACGCCGCCTGATGGACCGCGTCATGGACGGCGCGGACGACGAGGAGGCGATCGAGCGCTACCTCGAGACCCAGGAGCTCGACGAGGACGGGCTGCGCAAGCACTACCCGAGCGCCATCGTCAACCACTGCCTCGTGCCGATCCTGTGTGCGAACCCCGAGACGGGCGTCGGTGTCGACGAACTCCTCGCGTTCCTCGAGCGCGCGGCTCCCGGACCGCTGAAGGTCCAGGGCTACCGCTCGAACGGCGAGATCGTCGACCTCGCACCGGACGGTGATCCGGTCGGCGTCGTGTTCGGCGTCCGCACGGACCCGCACGTCGGCAAGGTCTGCTACGCGCGCATGCTCCACGGCGTGCTCGGTGCGCACGACCAGGTCGAGCGCGTCGGCGACGGCGCGCACGGCGAGAAGCTCGGCGGACTCTTCGTCCTCGTCGGCGGCAAGTCGCGCGAAGCGGTCGGTGACGCCGAGGCGGGCAGCATCGTCGCCTTCACCAAGGTCGAGGGACTGAAGGTCGGCGACACGTTCAAGCGCGTCGGCAAGAAGGCGGACGCCATCGACTTCCCTGCGATGCCGGAACCGCTCGTCTCGTTCGCCATCGACCTCAAGAGTCGCAACGACGAACAGAAGATCGGTCCCGCCCTGACGAAGCTCGCGGCCGAGGACCCCACGTTCCGCTTCCGCCACGACGACCTGACGCACCAGCTCGTGATCAGCGGCATGAGCGAACTGCACCTCCAGGTCGTCGAGAGCCGCCTCCAACGCCGCTTCGGCATCGGGATCGAGATGCATCCGCCGCGCATCGCCTACCGCGAGACGATCCGCGCGAACGCGGACGCGTCCCACAGGCACAAGAAGCAGAGCGGCGGCCGCGGCCAGTTCGGCGAGTGCCACCTGCGCGTGAAACCCGGTGCCGAGGGTTCCGGCGTCGTGTTCGTCGACAAGATCGTCGGCGGCGCGATCCCGCGGAACCTCATCCCCGCGGTGGAGAAGGGCATCCGCGAGATCTGCAACGGCGGGATCATGACGCACAGCCGCGTGGTCGACGTCGAGATCGAGCTCTACGACGGCAAGTTCCACGCCGTCGACTCCGACGAGGCGAGCTTCAAGACCGCCGGAGCGCGGGCGTTCCGCGCCGCGTTCGAGAAGGCCAAGCCCACGTTGCTCGAGCCGATCATGGAGCTCGAGATCCACGTCCCCTCCGACCACGCCGGCGCGGTCTTCTCCGACATCACGAGCCAGCGCCGCGGCCACGTGATCGACCAGGAGTCCGAGGGCGACGGTGCCGTGACGATCGTCCGAGCGCACGCGCCGCTCGCGCTGCTGCAGACCTACAACCGCGACCTCCGTTCTCAGACCGCCGGGGCCGCGACCTGGTCGATGAAGTTCCACGGCTACGCCGCGATGCCGGCGAACGAGCAGCAGAAAGTCCTGTCGGAGTCCGCGAAGAAGCACGAGGACGACTGAGCTGCGGACCGGCGCTTTCGGCGCAGGTCCGCACGGGGGAACCACGGAGCACACGAAGCACACCGAGAACACCCGGGAAGTCGAGCCCTTCGTGTTCCTTCGTGCTCTTCGTGTCTCCGCGGCCCGGAGGGCCGACGTCCCCGGGGACCTCGCGCACCTCTCGAGGGGTGGCGCGGCCTGCCGGCCGCGCGAGGAACGCAGAGCGTCGCTTCGCGCCGCGCGGGGGAACGACGGAGCACACGGAGCATACGGAGCACACGAAGAAGGCCCGTGGAGTGGGCGTGGTGCTCTCGGCGTGCGGCGCGGGCTCAGGAGAGATCGAACGGCACCCGCGGCGCCCCGAGACTCGCTCGCAAGGGACGAGGGCGCTCTCCTCGCACGTCGTCCTCCGTTCCTCCTGTTCGTCCGTGGCGAACTCCTGGCGCCCGGAAGGCCGCGCGCACGACGATGCGCGACGGGCGATTCGTAGCTGCGCCGGAGTCGCTCGCTCGGCCCGGGCCGAGCCCTTCCGACTCCGCATGCACGACCACCGCCGGAGGACCGGTCGCCGAAGGGGCTGACTCGCCGGCACCGCGGCTGCGTGGAGCGCCCTCGGTCGGCCGGAGCTCCAGCCCGAGCGTTCGCACTCCGATTCACCCGCTTCGTGTGCTTCGCGTCCTTCGAGCGTCCCCTTCGCGTTTCCTGCGTGGGCTCGGCGCCGCGGGCACCGGAGCCGGCAACGCGCAGGTCGGTCGCACCGGAAAGTTCTTCCACGGCGCCACCCGCGGTGCTTCGCGGACACCCGTGCACGGCGGGCGCCGCGAGCGATTCGCAGCAGCCCTTCAGACGCCCATCCGCGCGGCCCGATGCATCGGGGACTCGGTCAGCGCCCCCGGTCCGTCCGGTGGGGGAGCGGCCGTGTCGACGTCGCCCGAAGGGCCAGCCCTCGCCGAATCCCCATGATCACGATGGAAGACCTGCTTGCGCTCATGGTGCGCAAGGGTGGTTCCGACCTCCACATCTCCGCCGGCAGCCCGCCGCGGATCCGAGTCGACGGTTGCCTCGTGCCCGTCGACACGCCGCCGCTCGTCCCCGAGGACACGCGGCGGCTCGCGACGAGCGTGCTGACGCAGGAGCAGATCGCGAAGCTCGACCGCGAGCTCGAGCTCGACTGCTCCTTCGAACTGGCGGGACAGGGCCGCTTCCGCGCGAACGTCTTCTACCAGCGCGGCTCGGTCGCCTGCGTGCTGCGTCTCGTCCCGAGCCGCATCATGACGTTCGACGAACTCGGCCTCCCGCTCGAGGTGTGCGAACGACTCTGCGGACTGCGCTCGGGTCTCGTGCTCGTGTGCGGCGCGACCGGTTCGGGCAAGTCGACGTCGCTCGCGTCGATGATCGACCACATCAACCGGAACCGTCAGGGTCACATCGTCACGATCGAGGACCCGATCGAGTTCTCGCACAACAGCCAGTCGTGCCTCGTCACCCAGCGTGAGGTCGGCGGCGACTCCAAGGCGTTCCACAACGCGCTGCGCAGCGTGCTGCGTCAGGACCCCGACGTCGTCCTGGTCGGCGAGCTCCGCGACCTCGAGACGATCGAGGCGGCGCTCACCCTCGCCGAGACGGGCCACCTGACGTTCGGCACGCTCCACACGAACGACGCGGTCCAGACCGTGAACCGTATCGTCGACGTGTTCCCATCGCACCAGCAGGCGCAGGTGCTGACGCAGCTCAGCTTCTCGCTCGAAGCGGTGTTCTGCCAACAGCTTCTGCCGAAGGCCGAGGGCCGCGGACGGGTGATGGCCGCGGAGGTCCTGCTCGCCACGCCCGCGGTGCGCGCGCTCGTCCGCGAGGGCAAGTCGCACCAGATCTACTCGCAGATGCAGACCGGCGGTCGCATCGGCATGAAGACCATGACGGCGTCGCTCGCCGAAGCGGTCCGCAAGGGCCAGGTCCGCATCCAGGACGCCGAGTCCGTCCTCTCCGATCCCAGCGAATTCCTGCGCCTCGTGCGCGCCGCCTGATGGTCCGAGCGTCCGGCAAGATCCGCCGTCTCCTCATCGACGGCGGGCTGGTCTCCAACGAGGAGTGGACGCGGGCCGCATCCGGCTCGCGTCCCGTCCTCGAGGACCTCGTGGAGCGCGAGGTCGTCGCGGAGTCCGCGTTGCTCGAGGTCCTCGGGCTCGCGGGGAACGTCGCGCCGATCGACGTCTCGAAGGTCCATCCCGACCATCGCGCGCTCGAAGCGCTCCCGAAGGACGCGTGCGAGGAGCACTGCGCCCTCCCGATCGCGCGGACCGGCGACGTCCTCACGATCGTCGTCGCGGATCCCTTCGACGTGCTCCTGCTCGACGACCTGCACATCCTCGCGGGCTGCAAGGTCAAGCCGCTGCTCTCGCACCCCGCCGCCATCCGCCGCGCGATCGCGGCGGCCTACGACACCGGGGCGGCGCAGGTCGACGAGTTGCTGAGCGGGGTGAGCGCGGACGCGCTCGAGATGGCTCCCGACGCCGACGAGGTCGACAACCTCGACCTCGCCGGTACGTCCGACGACCCCAACGAGGTCCCGTCGGTCAAGCTCGTCAATCTCGTCCTCCTGCGCGCCCTGCGCGACAAGGCGAGCGACATCCACGTCGAGCCGGGCGACCAGCACGTCCGGATCCGCTTCCGCATCGACGGGCGCCTCGTCGAGATCATGACGGCGCCGAAGCAGCTGCTGCCGTCGGTGATCTCGCGCCTCAAGATCCTCGCGAACCTCGACATCGCGGAGCGGATGGGACCGCAGGACGGCAAGTTCCAGATCCGCTACGAGGGCAGGTCCATCGACTTCCGTCTCTCCACGCTGCCCGTCGTCGGCGGCGAGAAGGCGGTGCTGCGGATCCTCGACTCGACGGGCGTCGCGAAGAGCCTCGACAAGCTCGGCTACGAGGAGCGCTGCCTCGCCGACATGAAGAAGGCGGTCGACTCGTCCTACGGCATGCTCCTCGTGACGGGCCCCACGGGATCCGGCAAGTCGACGACGCTGTACGCCTCCGTGAAGGAGGTGGCGTCGCCCGAGATCAACGTGGTGACGGTCGAGGACCCCGTCGAGTACCGCATGGACGGGATCAACCAGGTCCCGGTCAATCCCAAGCGCGGGCTGACGTTCGCCGGAGCGCTCCGTTCGATCCTGCGACAGGACCCGGACGTCGTGCTCGTCGGCGAGATCCGCGACACGGAGACGGCGGAGATCGCGATCAAGGCGGCTCTCACCGGCCACCTCGTGTTGTCCACGCTGCACACGAACGACGCGCCCGGTGCGGTCACGCGACTCGTCGACATGGGCATCGACCCCTTCATGGTGTCGAGTTCGCTCCTGTGCGTCGCCGCGCAGCGACTCGCGCGCGTGCTGTGTCAGCACTGCCGTCAACCGGTCGAACTCCCGCGTGAGGAACTCCTGCGCGCCGGCTTCACCGACGAGGACTTCGAGCAGGGCTTCCAGCTCCACGGTGCGAACCAGTCGGGCTGCCCGCGCTGCACGGGCGGCTACAAGGGACGTTTCGCGATCCTCGAGACGCTGTACCTCAGCGGGGACGTCAAGCGCGCCATCATCGAAGGCGCGTCGTCCGCGCGCATCAAGGAACTCGCCGTGGCGGAGGGAATGCTCACGCTGCGTCGGGTCGGACTGCTGAACGCCATGCGCGGACGCACCTCGCTCGAGGAAGTGCTGCGCGTGACCATGGGAGACTGATCGAGAGCCCCGAACCATGTCGGAATTCAACTACGACGCTCGCGACGCCAGCGGCAACTCCGTGCAGGGCACGGTCCAGGCGGAGACGCAGGCGCAGGCCATCGCCGAGCTTCGCCGCAAGAACCTCACGCCCGTGAGCATCAAGGTCGCGAGCGGAGGCAAGCTCTTCGGTCGGAAGGCCAAGGCCAAGCCCGCGCCCGGGCCCACCCAGTCGGCGCCGGTGAGCGGCGAGAAGAAGGGACTCCTCGCGTCGCTCTCGAGCCTCCAGCTCACCAAGCCGAAGGCTCAGGTGACGAAGCAGGAGCTCGTGATCTTCACGCGCCAGCTGGCGACGATGATCGGTGCCGGTCTCTCGCTGCTCGAATCGCTCGACGTCCTCGGCGAACAGGCCGAGACGCCGGGCATGAAGATGACCTGCCAGACGCTGACGGGAGAGCTGCGCGGCGGTTCGGACCTCTCCGCGGCCATGGAGACCTGCCCGAAGGCGTTCAGCAAACTCTACGTCTCGATGGTCCGCGCGGGCGAGGCGTCGGGCCAGATGGACGTCATCCTCGAGCGCCTCGCGGAGTACGTGGAGTCCGCCGACGAACTGCGTCGCGAGGTCAAGTCCGCGATGACGTACCCCGTCATCTCGCTCGTCCTCGTCCTCGGCATCACGGCGTTCCTGATGCTCGGCGTCGTGCCGACGTTCCGTCAGGTCTTCGACTCGCTCGACACCAAGCTGCCGGCACTGACGCAGTTCGTGCTCGACACGTCGGACTGGCTGAAGGCCAACTGGTCCATCGCCATCGGGATCGCGATCGCGAGCTGCGTCTCGATCTACATGTTCAAGCGCACCGAGAAGGGCGCCTACACGTTCGACCGACTCAGCCTGAGCTTGCCGGTCTTCGGACAGATGGCGCGCAAGATCGCGCTCGCGCGCTTCTCGCGCACCTTCTCGACGCTCACCCGCTCGGGCGTGCCGATCATGGGCACGCTCGAGATCGTCGCCGAGACCGCGGGCAACCGCGTCGTGACGAACGCCGTGTACGACTCGCGCGAGGCCGTCCGCAACGGCAACATGCTCTCCGAGCCCTTGTCGGAGAGTCCGGTGTTCCCGCCGATGGTGACGCGGATGATCGCGATCGGTGAACGGTCCGGTGCGCTCGAGGTCCTGCTCGAGAAGATCGCGGACTTCTACGACGCCCAGGTCAAGGCGCAGATCAAGTCGCTCACGAGCTTGATCGAGCCCATGCTGATCACGTTCATGGGCGTGATCGTCGGCGGCGTCGTGCTGTCGGTCTTCCTGCCGATCCTCGACATCGTCGGCAACCTGGGCTCGCGCGGCTGACCGTCGCCGTCGCCGCCGGCTCGAACGAGGCCGGTCCCGGAGCCCCGGGACCGGCCTCGTCGCGTCTCCGGAACCCCGTTCACGGCGTTTTTCCCGGGTGCCTTCAGATCGCTCCTCCGGGGGGTCGATGGGGGGCTGTGTCGAGGAGGCCCGCCGCAGGGAGCGGAGGGAGCTTCGACGAGGAACGGATCCCCGCACCAGAGGAAGCCCGGCTCGCGCCGGCGGACCTCCGGGGCGGTCGACCAACTAGCTAGAAGGCCAACAAGAGGCAACCTCCCAAGTGAAGCTTCAACAACGCAAGAACGCGGGTTTCACGCTCATCGAGCTCATGATCGTGGTGGCAATCATCGCGATCATCGCTTCGGTGGCGATTCCGAAACTGCTCAGCGCCCGCCTGAGCGCCAACGAGTCCGCTGCCATCTCGACCCTGCGCTCGATCAGCTCGGCGCAGGCTCAGTTCCAGAGCTCCGCCGTCGTCGACACGGACTCGGACGGTGGTGGTGAGTACGGCTTCTTCGCCGAACTCGCCGGTACCGGTGAACTGCGCCAGGACGACGGGGCAGGTGCGGCCGAGGTCGGAGACGACCTCCTGTCGCCGGCCATGCTCTCGGCCGCTCTCGGCAACGTCCAGGCGGGCGGTGTCGTGACGCGTTCGGGCTACGTCTTCGCCATCTTCCTCCCGGACGACTCCGACCCGCCGGTCGGTGTCGCCGAGGCGGACGACGGCGGCATGGACGGTGCCACCGGTCCGAACGAGTGCGAGAACTTCTGGTGCTGCTACGCGTGGCCGCTGGACGTCGGAGGCACGGGCAACCGCGTCTTCTTCATCAACCAGGACGGCGACATCATGCAGTACAACAACCGTGGCGACACGAACGTCTACGACGGTGTCGACGGCGGTCCGGACTACAGTGCTGCCTACAGTGCGGAAGACATGAGCGCGCCGATCGCGAACGCGGCCGCCGGTCTCGACGCCGTGGACGAGAACACCTGGACCGTCGTCCAGTGATGCTCGACCGTCGGACCGCCTGAGTCCGACACGACGAACGGGAGGGCGCTCGCGCCCTCCCGTTCGCGTTCCAGGGGCGCTCGCGCACGGTCGTCGTGCACGCGCGCCCCGGCTCACTTCCTCGGGGTCAACCTCCGCCTCGGAGCTTGTCGACGGCGTCCTGCAGGAAGCGCTGCATGTTGTAGTCCGCCTCGCGCTCCTGGACCTTCTCGAGGCGTTCGATCGCCTTCGCGGCCGGCACCGACGCGACGTAGGACACGACCGCAGCACGGCGGATCGCGGCGTCCCCCGACGACTCCACCATCACGGACTCGAACGTCGCGATCGCCGTCGGCGACGTGCTGCCCTCGAGCTCGCGCAGCGCCAGGACGCGCGCGTAGCTGTCGCGCCTCGGGTCGTCGGCGACCGAACACAGGACCGCCGTCGGATCCTCGTCCACGGCCTTCGCCGCAGCGACGTATCCCGCGACCAGGTACTCGTCGTCGGGCAGCGTCGTCCCGCGCTCCTCGGGCGAGAGGAGGGGACGGAGCGTCGTGACCGCCTGCTCGGGGCAGTGCTCGCCCAGCAGCTTGCACGCCTGGTTGCGCTCCATCATCGGAGCGCCGAAGCGTTCGACCCGCAGTGCCAGGAAGCGCGCGATCTCCTCCTGCGCGCCGTTGGACATGGCGCGCGTCGCCGCGTCGAGCAGTCGGGCACGCAGGTCGTCCTCGAGAGAGTCGTCCTGCTCCTCGAGCCTCGCGAGGCGCGCGCGCCCCAGCTGGGGCGACGCGTCGTCCATCCGGGCGAGCGTCGCCCGGACGCGATCCGCCCACGCGTTCCCGTCGACGTAGCCGCCGCCGCGGTCGTCGCGCAGCGCCGACACGACGTCGAGGACCTGTCGCTCGAGCGTCGCCGCGTCGACCTCCGCGGACTGCCGTGCGGCGGCACCCGAGTCGCGTCCGCCGGAGCCGTTCGTCGGCTCGCCGCATCCCGCGACCAGGGTCGCTGCTGCGAGGAGAATCGCGATCGCTGCGCGACGGCGGCGACCCCGAGGTTCGAGGACGGGCACCCGGACCTCGGGTGGGAACGGAGTCGCACGATCGGTCCGGGAGGCGCCGAGCGTGTCGACGTCACGCTCACGCGCGCTGCACGGTCTCGAGCGGGGGTGATGCATCGGGTTCTTGCGTAGTGGATGTTTGCCCGGGCGACTAGGCTCGGCGGGCCATAGAGTATCCGGCCGCGAATCGCACCGCGAAACCACGCGCAGCACACGAGGAAGGGCTCTCGATCGACATGGGACGATTTCACAAGACCACGCTCGGCGTGATCGCGGCGACCCTCGCCGCGTGCGCCCCTTCGACGAGCACCGTCGAGGGAACGGTGCCCGGAGCCTCGGGCAGCTTCCGGATCCTCAGTTGCTCGCTGGGCTGCACCAGCCCGGCCGGAGGATCGATCAGTTGCTCGCTGTCCGAGGTCTTCCAGAACCAGACGCTCTCCTTCGAGTTCAACAAGCCCGTCGACCCGACGTCGCTCTCGACGACCACCGTCCGCGTCAGTCGACTCGACTCGGGGCAGGTCGTCCCGTCGCTGATCGAGGTCGACCCGGTGAACCCGCGCAAGGTGAACTTCCGCGCGAAGATCGCGATCGGTTCCGACGGCGAGTACGCGCCCGGTTTCGAGGCGTTCAAGACCTACCGTGTCTTCATCCGTGACACGTCGCTCGGGACGACGGTGCGCGCGACGGACGGCGGCGGAAACTCGACGCGGCTCGAGTGCTTCGTCTCGGCGACGAAGGGCGTGCTCGACACGCAGCCCGGACCCCCCTCGGTGCAGCCGTTCGTCGAGGCGCTCGACCCCGTCTCGAAGGCGGTCATCTCGAGCGAGCCGGCCGACGGCGCCGTCGACGTGCCGCAGGTCGCCCGCATCCGGCTCGAGTTCGACCAGATCATGGACGCCGGCACCCTGATCGACACCGTCACGGGCACGTCCCCGACCGTGAAGGTCCGGTTCGACGAGGACGGCGACCCGGGCACGATCTTCGACCAGGTGGAGCTCCCCGGCGTGTACGGCCTCGCCTTCGACGAGGCCGCCGGCAAGACCAACTTCGTCTTCCTCCCGAACCCCGAGTTCCCCTCGGCCGGCTCGGACCTGCTCGAACCGCACAAGGTGATCGTCTCCGTGTCCGCGGGTGCGCGCGACATCACCGGTCTACCCCTCACGAATCCGCAGACCGCGGTCTTCGCACCGGTCGCCGCCGACGTGCCGCCGGTCGAGGTCGTCGACCGCTTCAGTGGTCAGACCCCGATCGACCTGCGCGGGAGTTCGTCCGTCGGCGAGGGCTTCGTCATCGTCGGCGGCGCGTACCAAGGTCGCGTCCTCCCGGTGTACGGCGGCGGCAGCGGTGAATTGGGCAACCTCGTCGTGCGCTCGGGCGAAACCGTCGTGCTCTCGACGGGCCCGACGATCCCGTCGCGCTTCGGACCCAGGCTCGCCGTCGGCCCGATCGACTCGTTCGGCCTCATCACGACGGAGGAGGAGGAGATCGTCGCGTACCAGGCGCGCACGGACACCATCGACGACTACTTCCTGTCGATGGCGCTCCCCGGTGAGATCCCGCTCGAGGTCGACGACGGCGTGTTCGAGTTCGCCTCGCTCGTGATCGAGTCCGGGGCGACGCTCCGCTTCGTCGGCGAGGTCCCCGCGCGCGTCTTCGTCCGAGGGATCGCTCGCGTCGACGGCACGATCTCCGCACGCGGAGAGAACGGCGCGCAACACCTGTCGACGGCAGGGCAAGGTGGGTCCGGTGCGCGCGCCGGTCTCGGGGCCGGAGCCGGCGGCGACGGCGGTGACCGCCCCGACCAGGCCGGCGGTCTGCTCGCGGCCGGCGGCGCGTTCCGCGGCTTCAACCATCCGAGCGGCGCGACCGTCGACGTCACGGGAGCGGCCGTAGATGGGCGTGGTGGTGCGGCCGTCGGGACCGACGGCGGCTCGGGCGGAGGCATCAGCTGGCCGCCCGTGTTCCCCGGACCCTCGACCCTCGACCTCGGGTCGCTCAGTACCTCCGGTTTCCTGAACCTCATCTGCTCCGCCGTCGAGGTCGGAGCCACGGGTGCCGGCGGGAGCTACTCGACGAGCGGCTCCGCCGGCACGTACCAGACGCCGGCTCCGGCGTTCGGCGTGCCGCCCGCGCCTCCTGCCGCGATCGCTTCGACCGACCTCCTCCGCGCCGACGAGATCGACCTCGATCCCGACCGCGGCGGGACGTTGCTCGGTGGAGCCGGCGGCGGCGGCGGCGGCGCCGGGATCCAGGGCACGACGACGAACGGCAACCCCGCGAACATGTGCCTCCCGAACCCGCCCGCGTTGTTCCTCGTGATCAACGGCTATCTCGACGGCAGCGGCGGCGGCGGCGGCGCAGGCGGCGGTGCCTTCCAGTTCCAGGCGGGCCGGTCGATGACGCTCGGCGGCCTCGTCGACGTGCGCGGCGGCACGGGATCGGGCATCCCGCTCTGCATCCCCGTCAACGACGGCTGCTGGATGGCGCCCGGCGGCGGCGGTTCCGGCGGCGCGCTCCTCCTGCAGACGCGGACCGTCGACTTCGGTTCCGCGACGAACGTGCTCGACGTGCGCGGCGGAGCGGGCGGCGTCAACGGCAACACCCTCTCGCGCGGCGGCGACGGAGGAGCGGGCATCATGCGCATCGAGACCCTGCCGCAGCTCCAGTTCTCCGCGCTCTCCGCGGCGATCCAGCCCAAGACGGGCGGCGTCGGACAGCCCGCGACGGACGACGTCGTCTCGATCGGCGAGTTCGCCCCGCCGACGCAGGGGCCCGGCCGATTCTCCGGGTTCACGAGCTGCTGGCAGAGGCCCGACAGCGGACTGTTCGGGTTCGACTTCGCGCCGGACGACTTCTCCGACGCGGACCCCGCGAACTGGAACTACGCGTGGAACCTGCGCGTCGAGCTCGACACCGGTGAGGTCGTCGACTGGCGCGGCGACTCGGGTCCGATCAACGACGAGTTCGGGATGGACCTCGCGACGCTCTCCGGGAACTCCGTCGGGAGTTCGCCGCTGGTCGTGCGCTTCCAGGGTCTGCGCTTCCTGCTGTCCGCACAGGACCCGTGCAACGTCGACGAGACGTTGCTCGGCGGAGGCACCGTCGAGGACGACTCGCTCACGGCGTGGCTCGCGTCGCCCGACGAGCTCGACACCTACTGGGGTCAGTTCGTCTCGCCGGAGATCGCCGACGCACGTCGTCCCAACGCGTTCCGCGTCCAGATCATCTTCGATCCCGAGGCGCCCAACGCCGATCGCATCGACAGCGTGGTCGAGTACACCGTGACCGTCCAGCCGCGGTGAGGCCGCAGGGACCCGTGGGCCCGACCTCTTCGTCGGTCGGCGCCCGTCCCTCGGCCGCGAGGCTCGATCGCTGAAGCTGCCTGCGAACGACGTATCGGGCGGAGCTCGCACACTCGTCCGTGCGCGGTGGCTCGTCCTGGATCCCCGCCGCGTCGTCGAAGGCGCGGCGGTCCTCGTCGAGAACGGAGTCGTGCGGGAGGTCGTGCGCGGGAGCGGTCCTCCCGTCGACCGCGTCGTCGAGCTCGGTGACGCGGCGCTCACTCCCGGCCTCGTCGTCGCGCACGCGCACACCGAGTTGACCGACCTCGGCGGCCGCGTCCCCGCGGGCGACGACTTCCCGGCCTGGATCCTCGCGCTGCTGGCGGCGCGCGAAGGGCTCGACGCACCGGCCTCGTCGCTCCGCGGTCTGCGCCGGCTCGCGGCCGCGGGATGCGTGGCGGTGGGCGACGTCGTCGGGCACGCAGATGTCGCCGCCGCCCATGACGCGTCGAGCTGTCCGCTCGTGGTGCGCTTCCACGAGATCCTCGACGCCGGGAACGACGAGCGCGGACGGGCGGCGGTCGAGGAGGCGCGGCGGGCGCACGCTCATACCCACGACCGTGCGATGTTCGGCGTCACGCCCCACGCTCCGTACACCGTGTCGGACGCGACGCTCGCCCGCGCGGGCGAACTCGTCCGCGAGCACGGTCTCCGCGCCCAGGTGCACTTCGCCGAGACGCCGGATGAGACGCGCTGGCTGCGCGGCGAAGGAGGTCCGTTCGAACGACTCCTCGGCCCCTCGACCGATCGAGGGGACTCGCTCGGACGCCTGGATCGAGCGGGACTCCTCGGACCCGCGACCGCTCTCGTCCACGCCAACGACGTCGTCGCTGCCGATCGCGCGCGAATCGCCGCCTCCGGAGCGAGCGTCGTCCACTGCCCGGGGACGCACGCGTTCTTCGGTCGCGCTCCGTTCGACGCGCAGGCCTGGCTCGCCGTCGGCGTGCGACCTGCGCTCGGCACCGACTCGCTCGCGAGCAACGACGACCTCGATCCACGGCGCGAGCTCGCCCTCGCCGCCGACGCCTTCCCCTGGATCGAGCCGCGCGAACTCCTCGCCTGGGCGACCGAGGCCGGTGCGCGGGCACTCGGGCTCGAGCGTCGGGTCGGTCGGATCGACGTCGATCGCCCGTTCACGGCTGCTGCCTTTCGAACGACGAGCGCGAACGCGGACGACGTGCTCGAGGAGTTGGTCCGAGCGCGGCCGCAGGTCCTCGGAACCTGGGTCGAGGGAAGGGAGGTCCGCGGCCCCTCGCGTTCTCGCGAGGAAGACGTATAGAGTGCGACGAGATGGATCGTCCTTCCGAACTCGACGAGCGGGCCGAGGCCGCGCTCCGAGTCCTGCGAGCCGCCGAACGGCCGCTGCTCGTCGGACACGAACGCCCGGACTCCGACGTGCTCGGGTCGGAGGCGGCGCTCGCGGACGGACTCGCGATGCTCGGCGCGCTGCCCACGATCGTGAACCCCGACGCTCCGGCGCGAGGCTTCGAGTTCGTCGAGCCGGCGTGCGGCTTCGGCTTCGACCGGGGCGGCCGTCTCCCGCGCCACGACCTCGTCGTGTTCCTCGATCTCAACGAGCTCTCGCGTACCGGAGCGATGGCGGAGCGCCTCGCCGCGTCGACGGCGCCCAAGCTCGTCGTCGACCACCACGTGCTGCCCGATGTCGCGTGGTGGGACGAAGCGATCGTCGACGTCGGCGCGGCGGCGACGGGCGTGCTCGTCGCGCGGGTCCTGCACAGGCTCGGCGTGCCGATCGAGGGCAACGTGGCGCGCGGCGTCCTCGTCGCGCTCGTCGGTGACACCGGTTCGTTCCGGTTCGACAACACGAACGAGGAGGCGCTCTCGATCGCCGCGGAGTGCGCGCGCGGTGGTGCCAGCACGTCGCAGATCCACGCCGCGATGGCGCAGCGGCGCGACCCGCGCTTCCCCGCGGCGCTCGCCGCGCACCTCGCGCGGGCGCGCTACCTCGAGGACGGTCGCGTCGCGATCGTGGACGAACCGCGTTCGCTCGGTACGGGCGGACTCCCCGGCCTCTCCGACGTCGTGCTCGACGTGCTGCGATCGGTCGAGGAGGTCGAGATCGCCCTCCACGTGCGCGAACTCGAGGACGGGAGCTGCAAACTCTCCGCGCGAGCGAAGGCCCCGGCGGACGTGCACGACCTCGCGATCCGCCTCGGCGGTGGCGGCCACGTGCGCGCTGCGGGTGCGACGGTCGACGGACCGCTCGACGCCGCCGTGGCGCGCGTCCTCGACGCACTCGAAGCGAGCCTCGCGGCCCGCGCTGCGCGATGAGGATCGCCGTCGTCTCGGACATCCACGCGAACCGCGAGGCGCTCGAGGCCGTGTGGCAGGACCTCTCGAAGCGGGGCTACGACCAGATCGTCTGTCTCGGTGACGTGGTCGGCTACGGACCGGACCCCGAGTTCTGCGTCGACTCGGTCCGCGAGCGGTGCGCGTGGTGCCTCATGGGCAACCACGACGATGCGCTCTTCTCCGGGGCCGCGGACTTCAATCCCTACGCCCGAGCCGCCGTCGAGGTGCACCGCGCCATGCTCGAGCCGCGCTGGTGGACCGGACCGGCGCGCAAGCAGAGGTGGGAGTGGTTGCACGACCTCCCGCTCACGAAGAGCGAGGACCGCTACCTCTTCTGTCACGGTTCGCCGCGGGATCCCGTCCGCGAGTACGTGATCTCGACCGACGGCTTGCTCAACCGGGACAAGCTCGCCGCCATCTTCGAGCTCTTCGACGACGTCGCCGTCGCCGGCCACACGCACCAACCTGGACTCCACGACGAGACGTTGCGCTGGACCGGACTCGGTGGTCGAGCGGAGTTCTCGGTCGAGCTTCCCCCCGGTGCGAAGGCCTTCGTGAACGCAGGCTCGGTCGGCCAGCCGCGCGACGGCGATCCGCGCGCGTGCTACTGCATCCTCGAGCCGGACCGCGTCACCTGGCATCGCGTCGAGTACGACTTCCGGTTGACGCAGGCGAAGATCCTGCGGACGCCGAAGCTCGACGACTTCCTGGCGAGGCGCCTCGCGGTGGGGAAGTAGGGCGGGGCGCGGCCTGGCGGCCGCGCGGATGGAACCACAGAGCACACGAAGCGCACGAAGCGCCGCCTCCGGCGGCGGAACACCCGGAAGGAACGCAGGGACCCGCGCACTTCTCGAGGCGCGGCGCGGCCACCACCGGCCGCGCGGGGGAACGCAGCGCGCCGCTTCGCGCCGCGCGGATGATTCACAGGGAGCCACAGAGGACACAGAGACCACGATGGTCGGCGCTCGGTCGGAGAACCGCGGCACATGCGTCCCGTCCCAGCTCTCCGCGCCGCCTCGGGCGGCCGCGTGGCCTCTGTGTTCTCTGTGTCTCCCTGTGAACTTTGTGTTCCTCGGCGCCGAAGGCGCGGCATCTGCACCTCGAGCTGTTCTCGAGGGCTGCGCGGCCTACCGGCCGCGCGACCCACGCGAATCGAAACACGAAAACGCGAAGAACACGAAGCGCCGCCTCCGGCGGCGGAACACCCGGAAGGAACGCAGGGACTCGCGCACTTTTCGAGGCGCGGCGCGGCCTACCGGCCGCGCGGGGGAACGCAGCGCGCCGCTTCGCGCCGCGCGGGGACGCAGCGCGCCGCTTCGCGCCGCGCGGGGAACGCAGCGCGCCGCTTCGCGCCGCGCAGGGGATTCACAGGGAGCCACAGAGGACACAGAGACCATGATCGTCGGCGCTCGGTCGGAGAACCGCGGCGCCTGCGTCCCGTCCGAGCTCTCCGCGCCGCCTCCGGCGGCTGCGTGGCTCTGTGTTCTCCGTGCCTCCCTGTGAATCTTGTGTTCCTCGGTGCCGAAGGCGCCGAGCGCAGCACCTCGTGCTGTTCTCGAGGGCTGCGCGGCCTACCGGCCGCGCGACCGCGAATCGAAACACGAAGCACACGAAGCGCCGCCTCCGGCGGCGGAACACCGGAAGGAACGCAGGGACCCGCGGGGCGCGATGCGCCCCGCGGGTCCCGTTCAGCGCCGCACGGCGGCGCCTTCGTGTTCTTCGTGGTCCTTCTGCCGTTCCCTTCGTGTTTCCTGCGTGGGTTCGGCGCCGCAGGCGCCGCCCCGCGCTCAGCAGGGCTTGAACTCGGTCTTCTTCCGCGGGAGCAGCGTGTCCTTCAGGACGTGGCGGAAGATGTTCGGGTTCTTGCGCAGGCGGCGCTGGCTGTAGGCGCGCCACTGCGGGCCGTAGGGCACGTAGACGCGCACGGTGTGACCCGCGCTCTTCCAGTGCTCCCACAGGGCTTCGCGGACGCCGAGCAGGACCTGGAACTCGTAGCGCTCCTTCGAGAGTCCGCGCTCGCGCACCTCCGCGAGGCAGCGCTCCGCGAGCCCGTCGTCGTGCGTCGCGAACGCCGTGAAGCCCGGTCGGTCGAGGAGCAGCTTCGCGCACTCCACGTACGCCCGACGGATCGGTTCCGCCTCGGTGTGCGCGATCTCCGCGGGCTCGAGGTAGATGCCCTTCACGAGTCGCACGTTCAGCGGGACGTCGGGCATCGCGCGGATGTCGTCGAGCGTCCGGAACAGCCGCGACTGGAGCACGATCCCCACGTTGTCGAAGCGCTCGCGCAACTTTTTGAAGACGCGCAGCGTGCCGTCGGTCGTGGGGTGGTCCTCCATCTCGACGCGCACGAACTGGCCGTGCGGCTCGATCTCGGAGGCGATCTCGGCGTACAGCTCGTACGCGAGGTCCTCGGAGATCGAGAGGCCGACGTGCGTCGGCTTCACCGACACGTACGCGTCGATCTTCGTCCCGCGGAGCTTCGCCGCGGCGGCGCGGTAGTCGCGCGCCACTTCGCGCGCCTCGGCCTCGGAGGTGATGCCCTCGCCGAGGATGTCGAGGATCCCGGGATGGTCCTCGCAGCCCAGCGCGGCGAGGCGCTCGATCGCCTGGTCGAGCCGCTCGCCCGCGATGTAGCGCGAGGCCAACTTGCGCATGAGCGGCGTCGGAACCAGCGGGAGCGTGGAGAGTGCGATGCGATCGAGCAGTCCCATGGCGATGTGGGGCCGAATGGTAGCGGTCCCTCGTGCGCGCCGTTCCGGCAAAGCGAGCGATCGCTGCGGGAGCCGACGATCGCGCTCCCGGTGCTACCCTCGCTCTCCGCATGACCTCCGACCGACAGCCCGACGATCCCCGGGTCGTCCTCGTCACCGCGCCGGACGAAGTCGTCGCGCGTCGACTCGCGGACGGACTCGTCTCGGGCGGGCTGTGCGCCTGCGTCAACCTCGTCCCCGGTGTGACGAGCGTCTACCGCTGGGACGGAGTGGTCCAGGCCGACTCCGAGGTCCTGATGGTGGCGAAGACCGTCGCCGAGCGCGTCCCCGAGATCGAGTCGTTCCTCGCGCGCGAGCACCCCTACGACGTGCCGGAGTGCGTCGCGCTCGAGGTCGCTTCGGTCGAGGCGGCCTACCTCGCGTGGCTCCGGCGCAGCGTCGCGCGCGGCTGATCGCCGACGTCACGCGCCGTAGCGAGCCGTCAGCGACTCGAGGCGCGGGTCGCCGGCGTTCGCGTCGGCGAGCCAACGCACGAGCCGGACGAGCTCCGCGCGGGCTTCGTCGTCGAAGGTCGCGCGGCGATCGAGACTCTCCGCGAGCGCGAGTCCGAGTTCGAGCGCGCCGAAGTCCGACGCCGAACGCGTCGCGAGCCAGTCGCGAAGGAGCGCCTCGCCGCGATCGCGATCGGCCACCTCGGGATCGCGCGACTGCGTGAGCAGCAGCGCGAGTCGGCGCCGCGCCTGCGGGTAGTCGACACCCGTCGCGAGTGCGCGCTCGAGCGTACCCTTGGCGGCGCGCTCGTCGCCGCGCTGCCACTCGAGTCGCCCCAGCTCGTCGAGCGCCTTGGCGTCGCCGGGGACGAGTTCGAGCGCGCGCTCGAGCGGCGCGAGTCGTCGCTCGTCCTCGCCGAGTCGCTCCCACGCGAGCGACGTGTCGACCAGCGCGTTCGCACGCAACGCGCGCGCGTACCCGCGCTCCGTGTCGACGAACGACAGCGCGAGGAGCGACGCCGCGACGATCCACGCCGCGACGCGCGCGCGTGTGACGTGCTCGCGGCGCGCCAACTCGACGAGACCTGCCGCGGCGAAGAGCACGAGCGCGGGGTACCACGGCAGACGGAACCGCGAGTAGGTGAAGAACAGCACCGCGGCGACCTGCGCCGCACCGATCCAGCCGAGCAACGCTCCTGACGCGGCGACACCGCGGCCCCGCGAGAGGACCGCGAGCGCGAGCACGAGTCCGAACGGAAGGGGAGCGAGCCACAGCGACGGCGCGCTCTCGCGCACGGCGGCGGGGACGACCTGGATGCCGTACTCCGTCGACGAGAGGTTCGCGGCGAGCTTGCGCAGCGCGAGCGTCGCTGCGTTCCCGGGGTGCGAAGCGATCCACGCGAACCCTTCGGAGTAGAAGTGCCGCGACGCGGCGCCGTCGTCGACCTGCTCGACGGGAACACCGAGCGCGCGCGCCGTCGCCGCCCGCGCGACGTCGCGCTGGGCTCCGATGTCGCCCCACTCCACGCTCGGTGCGGCGAACGTTCCACGCGCGCGGTCGTTCCAACCGAACCAGAAGTTGACCCCGCCGTTCGCGCTGACGAGCACGGGTTCGCCGCTGCGCGCGACGTTCGAAGCGAGCCCCGCGCCGAGCGGCAAGGCGGCGCCGAGCACCGCGACGCACGTCGCGAGGAGTGCGCCGCGCGGTCGCGCACCGTCGCGTCGCGCCCGTCGCAGGTCGAACCACGCACCGACGACGAAACCGACCGGGCCGAGGAGCAGATTCGGACGCGCGAGTGCCGCGAGCCCCGCGCACAACCCCGCGCCGAACGCCGCCGCGGTCGCTCGGTCGCCGCGTCCCACCCGTTCGATCGCGACCACCCCGAGGAGCAGCGCACCGAGGCACGCGGGGAGCGCTGCGTTCACCGCCAGCAGCCGCGCCTCGAACAGGACGAGCGGCGCGTAGAGCACCCACAGCCAGGCCGCGACGTGCACCGCGCGCGGCGTCAACACGCGGCGCGCGAGCGCGACGAGGAGGAACGTGTTCGCGACGCCGACGACGAGCTGCAGCGCGACCGCGGCCCCGACCGAGGGCCCGACGACGCGGTACAGCGCGCCGAGCAGCCACGGGTAGAGCGGCGGCATCCAGTGGGGGAGCCCGCCTCCGAACGCCTCGCCCGCCGCGAGGGCGCGCGCCCAGGCGTCGTAGTAGGCGGCGTCCGACACCGGAGCTCGCGTCAGGGGATCCGCGACCCACAGGTGGATCCCGACCACGAGGCGCAGGAGCACCGCCGCCGCGAGGGCGAACCGCGGCCAGGGGGCGCGGGGCGCGTGGGGCTCCGGGGCGGCGCTCACCGCGGCAGCGTACTCCCGGTGCTGTCCCCGTTCGCTGGTGAGGCTCGGGAGCCGCGACCTGCGTTCTCCGACCGCGGGCCGGCGACGGACGCGGTTCGGCGCGAGCGCGCGCGACGCGAGGGGTGGCTCGAACGGCCGTACCGAGCTCGGGTCGCGCGCCGCGATCTGCGGAGCGGGCGACGGTCGGAGCGGCGGGACCGAGCACCGGCGCGGAGGGGCGCGGCGGATCCGGCACTTCGCGCCGGTCCGCCGTCACCAGCGAGTGGGCCCAGGACCTCGGGGGTGCGAGGCGCTACCTTCCCCGCGTGGCCCGCCGCCTCATCCTCCCCGTCGCCGCGATCGCGCTGCTCGCCTTCGTCGCAGCGGCTCTCGCGGCGAGCGGGCGCGGCTCCGGCGCGTTCGCGTGGCCGGTGCTCGCTCTCGGGTGCCTCGGTCCGATCGCGGCGTTGGGCGGCGGCACGGCGAACCTGTGGAAGAGCCTGTGGCTCGCGCTCGCGCTTTCGCCGCTGCTCGCGGCCGCCGTGCACGTCGCCTCGCGACTGGCGGTCGGGACGAGCGAGGTCGACCTCCCGCTCGCGAACGCGGTGGCACTCGCGGTGCTCGGCGCCGTTGCGCTCGCGGGACTCCGCGCGCGCGTCACCACGGACGGGCCGGGGCGCGCGGTCGTGCTCGGCTTCGTCTTCGCCGCCGTGCTCGGTGCGATCGCGGGGGCGGACGCCGCGCCGCTCGAACTCGACGGCGCCGAGGCGCGCGCCGCCGACCCCGCGGGACCGCGGCTGCCCGACCTCGAGCGCGTGGCCCTGCTCGGTGCCGCACGGCGCGGTCTTCCGCCGACCTCGCCGTTCGAGGCGGGGGCCGGGTTGCCGGGGCTCGAGGCCGTCCACGTCGCGCGCGCCGCCTGGTGCGAACTCGGAGGGCTCGGTCCGCGCGCCGAGGCGGCGGCGGAGGCCTCCGTCTTCCTGTTCGTCCTCGCCCTCGCCGGCGCGTACCTCGCGGCCGCGGTCGGTCGGAGAGGGGCGGGCAGCCTCGCGGGCGCACTCGTCGCGGGCCTCGCTCCGTTCGTCCTCGGCGTCGATCCGGGCGTCCTCGCCGGGACGTCCGCCGCGTTCGTCGGACTCGTCGCGTCCTGGCACGGCGCCGGAACGGGCGCGGAGGGCGAGGGTCGCGGACCTCTCGGGTGGCGGCTCGTCGCCGCCTTCTCGCTCGGCTGCGCGCTCCTCCTCGCGCCGGCCGCGGGCAGTGCGGGCCTCGTCGTCGCCGTGCTCGCGGCGATCGCGGGACCGGCCGCCGTCGATCGGATCCTGCCGTTGCTCGTCGCCGCGGTCCCTGGAGCCTGGAACCTCGCGGAGGAACTCGCGGAGACGGAGGCGACGGGGCCGCCCGCGCCCGTCTTCGGCGTCCGCCTGGCCGCCGCCTTCGTGCTCGTCGCGGCGGCGTGCGCACTCCTCGTCCCGAGGGAACGGCGCGCGCGCGCGCTCGTCCTCGTCTTCGTTGTCGCCGCCGCGATCTCGGGCGCCGCGCTCGCCGCGACGCTGCCCGAGTCGCACGGGCACGCGGTGTTCGCCCTCGACGCGACGTTCGGAGCGGTCCTCCTCGCCGCCGCGCTCGGCGCGGGGACGGAGAAGCGCGCCGCGACGCTCGACGTGCGGCGCGTCGCCTCCGCACTCGCACTCGTCGCTCTCGTCGGAGCGTGCGTCGTCGCCGCCCATCCTCGACTCGACGCGGCGATCGAGCGCGCGCGCCGACCGTCCGCACTCGTCGACGTCGGACCGGGACGCGTCGCTCCGATCGAGGACTCCGCGGAACGCATCGCGCAGGCCTTCGCGGGCGCTCCGCCCGAGACCGTCTACGACCCGCGCTGGAAGGAACCGCGCGACGTCGAGAGTCCCGACGGTCCGGAGCGTGCGGACGTGCTCCGCTTCCTCGCCGAGGACGGACGCGTGCGTCGCGCCGACCCGGTCGTCGTCGTCGACCCGACCGCGACGACGCCGCGCTACGGCCGCGGCGTCGAGCTGCGTGACGCTCGGCTCCCGCACGAGGTCTCCGCGATCGCCCAGCTCGACGTCTACGTCGATCGCATTCGCGCGGGCAGCGCACCGCCGACGCCCGAGCACGCGGAGCGGACCGCCGCGGTCTCCGCGCTGCTGCGCGACGACCAGTTCCTCACGCCCGTCATGCGCCGCGGCTTCACGAGCCTCGGCCGGCCCGTCGTGCTCGTCGTCGGCGCGCGCGAGCGCCGACTCTCCCACCGCGTCCGCGTCGACCGCGCCCCCGAGGAATTGGGCTTCGTCCGCGCGCGGAGCTTCGGCGACACCGTGCTCTACGCCTGGCCCGCGGAGTTCGCCGCCGAACTCTCGCAGGACGCCCCCTGAGTTCGCTCGTTCCGCCCGCCGCTGCGCCGCACCGCCGTCGCTCGCTACGCTGCTCGCATGTCGCTCCGACCCAGGTCTCTCGAACACGGCGACCGACTCGTCGCGCGCGCCGTGTTCTGGATCCTGCTCGGCGTCCTGACGGTGACGTTCACCGGTGCGCCCGGCGACCAGGACCGGGTCGGTGAGCTGCACTACCAGACGACGCGCTCGATCGCGCTCGGACAGGGGCTCGTCGTCGGCGACGAGACGCCCGAGGGACGCACGCTGCTCTCCGAGGGCTTCCGCGTCGTCCCGACGCCGCACGGAGGCGTCGCGCAGGTCGAGCCGATGGCTGCCCTCACGGGCGTCCCGTTCTACTGGGCGGGGAGCGCCGTCTCGTTGCTCTTCCCGGGCATCGAGCAGCGCAACGCCGAGTCGTCGCCGGGATTCGCCGGCGGACGCAGCGAGTACTTCGCGCACCTGTTCGTCGGTTGGCGCGGTCCGCTGTTCGTCGCGCTCGCCGCGTGGATCGTCTGTCTCGCGAGCCTGCGCCTCGGTGTCGGACGCGCCGCCGGTTTCCTGTGCTCGCTCGCGCTCGGACTGTCCACCTACATGTGGCCGGCGTCGACGTCCTGGGGCAGCGGAGCGCAGGCCGCACTCTTCGCCGCGGCGTCGCTCTACGCGCTCCTGCTCGTCCGCGACCGCTTCTACCAACTGCGCGCGCCCGGCCCGTGGCACTGGCTGTTCCTCGGTGCGGCGCTCGGCGCCGCGGTCGCGACGCAGCCGCTCTTCCTGCCCGCGTCGATCGCGCTCGCGACGAGCGCGGTGCGCATGACCGTGCGCGGTCGCAAGCGACTGTGGTCGATGCCGCTGCTCAAGGGCGAGGCCGGCGCGAAGCGGACCGTCGTCGACCTCGTCTGGTTCGCGATCCCGGTGGCGGTCGCCGGCGCCCTGTGGTGGTGGGGGCAGGACGCGCGGACGGGAGGAGCGGGCATCGCGCCGTGGGTCGAGACCTGGCGCACGAAGTTGCTCGCGCCGTCGCAGTGGCCCGCCGAGGTCGCCGGCGTCCTCGCGTCACCGGGCAAGGGCATCTTCTGGCTCGCGCCGCTCGTCGTGCTCGCACCGTTCGGTTGGTACCGCTTCCGGAAGGAGCTCCGCCTCCTCGCGTTCACGTTGCTCGCCCCCTTGCTCGCGCTCTCCGCGTCGGCGGCCTTCGGCGAGTGGGTCGACGTGGGCATCTTCGAGCCGCTCGGGACGCTGCCCGCACTCGTGCTCGTGTGGCCGGCCGTCGCGAGCGGCGTCGACGCCCTGCGCTCGAACGTCGTCTGGCGCAGCGCGGCCGTCGCGCTGGGCTGTCTCGGCACGGTCACGAACGTCGGCGGCGTCCTCGTCAGCCGCTCGGCCTGGCTCGACGTCGTCACCCAGGCGCAGGTCGATCTCGCGCCGACGGACGAAGAGCCCGCGCCGGGTTCGCGCGCCTTCGCCCACCGCGTCGCCTGGGACTGGCGCACGGCGGCGCCGTGGGTCGGCTGGCGCATGGTCCGCCACCGCACCGCCGCGGCGCAGGGCGGCTTCGCCTCGGAAGTCTTCCCGAGCGCGCAGGTCGTGCTCGTGGAGGGTCCCCACGTCTACCGGACGCGGGGCACGCGCGACGTCGAATTCCGGCACCTCGCCTGGGTCGACCTCGAGGAGCGCCTCTCGGGAGCGGTCTGGCCGGTGCTGCTGCTCGTGCTCGTGGTGGTGGGGCTCGGAGGGGTCCAGGCCGCGAGCGGGCTCGATCCGGCCTGCCCCTGACCGGTCCCGTCCCCGTCGGCGGGTGACGGTTCCGCCGCCCGTGCCCCCGGGAAACCCGCCGGGGCGGGGTCGGTGCGGGACCACCGGCGAGCGGCGCCGGGACGGCGGGCTCAGGCGCCGCCCGCAGGGGCCCGATAGGTGGGACGTGGCTCCTCCGCTCCCGGCCCTGACGCACCCGAGACTCGGTGCCGCGCTCGTCGCGCTCGTCGCCGGCGCGTTCGCGATGCAGGAGCCCCCGCGGTCCGCCGACGACGGCGACGCCGAGATCGCGGCGCGGCGGCGCGACGCCGTCGTGCTCGGGTGCCGGACCGACCGCTCCGGGTCGAGACGCTGCGCGCAGGGCGAGACGCGAGGACGCACCGGCCTGCTCGTTCGCTACGTCGCGCTCGACGGCGGCGACGGACGGCTGCTCCACCTCGAGCTGTCGTTGCCGGGTGTCGACGGGGCCGTCCACCTCGTCGAGGAGCGCCGCTCGGAGGAGCTCCGCATCGTCCACCGCGAGGTCACGCGCGGCCGAGGACGCACGCTGCGCGTGACGGTGCCGCTCGAAGGCCCGGCGGACTTCGTGACCTACGGCGAGGGCGAGACGCTGCGGCGCGAGGTCGCGGTACCGGACGGCGCGACGGGACCGCTGGAGCGACTCGAGAGCGAGCGGGAGGGGAGTGTCGAGCCCGGACCGTTCCTCGTCCTCGACCCGCTCTCCGGCCGGTTCGAACACCTCGTCGCGCGGCGCTTCGAGCTGCCCCTCGGTGGGGTGCTCTGGACCCACGGTGACTCGACGGGAGCGCTCCGATCGGCCGCGCTCTTCCGCCGCGGCGAGCTCGTCGCGTGGTGCCCCTCGCCCGGTCGAGGCATCGCGGGCGCCGTCGATCCCGAACGCTTCGAGGTGCTCCGGAGCGCCGCGGAAGCCGCGGACGCGACCGAGGCAGCGGCGCCGCGAGCGCACGACGCGTCGAGCGACGGCGACGAATGACGCGAACGACACCGTTCCTGGAGCGAACGGTGTCACCGACGGGGCTCGACGGGCGAACTCGAAGGTGGTCCGCCCGTGCGACGGTCGCGACGCCACAATGGTTCGGCGCGCCTCGCGCAGTAGCATCCCCCCGTCCGAGCGGTGCGGGATCGGTCCGACGACCCCGCCCGCACCGCCTGCAACCCCGTCCGAGCGGCCGCGGACCCCGCGAGACCCGGCGAGAGCGTTCTCCTCCGCGACCCCGATCGTGCCCATCCCCAAGGAACCGCGCGCGCGGACCCGCCACCACGGTGGGTGCCGCGCGCCGAGACTTCACGGCGCCGCTCCGAGCGCCCGCGCCCCGTTCACGAACCCGGGCGCCCTGCACGCGGTCGTCCTGTCCGGAGCGCTCGCCGCGGCGGCGCTCCTCGGGGCGTGCAAGAGCGCCGAGGAGTACGCGGCCGCCGCCGACTCCGACGTGTACGCCCTGGTGGCGGCCCGTCGCGCCGCGCTCGTGGCGGACCCCGACGCCTTCTCGATCGAGCCTCCGGCGAACAGCCTGCGCCAGCGCATCCTCGCGGCGGACGCGGGCGGCGAGGCGCTCGAGATCGAGCCGCTCGAGCTCGGCGACGCACTCGAGATCGCGTTCGAGAACAGCCGCGACGCGTCCGACCGACGCGAGCAGCTCTACCGCGCGGCGCTCGATCTGACGCTCGAGCGCTGGCGCTTCGGTTGGCAGCCGACCGCGGGCGCGAGCGCGAACCTCTCGGGCAGTCTCGAGGAGACGGAGAGCTGGAGCGGCGGCGCCGACCTCGGGCTCACGAAGCTGCTCGGTTCGGGAGCGCGCATCGTCGGCGGCATCGGCATCTCGCTGTTCGAGAACCTGCTCGGTTCGGACGGCGTGGGCTCCGGCTCGGACTTCAGTCTGTCGGTGAACCAGCCGCTGCTGCGCGGCTTCGGCTTCCGCATCACGACGGAACCGCTGACGCAGGCCGAGCGCGACCTCGTCTACGAGGTGCGTTCGTACGAGCGCTTCCGCCGCACCTTCGCGTTCGACGTCGCGACGCGCTACTTCCGCCTGCTCCAGGCGATCGACAGCGTGAAGAACGAGATCGCGAACCAGGAGAGCGTCGAGCTCGTGGCGCGCCGCAACGAGGCGCTCTCGCGCGCGGGCCGGCTCTCCGACATCGAGCTCGACCAGGCCAAGCAGAACCAGCTGACCGCGCTGAACCGCGTCATCGACGCCCAGCAGGACCTCGAGTCGCAGATCGACGACTTCAAGCTGTTCCTCGGCCTCCCGATCTCGGCCGCGATCGAGTTCGACTCGGGCGAGCTCGAGCGACTCGGCGAGTCCGAGCTCGAGGAGGTCGAACTCTCCGAGGACGAGGCGGTCGCGATCGCGCTCTCCGGTCGACTCGACTACCTCAACTCGGTGGATCGCGTGGACGACGCGCGCCGCCGCGCGGAGATCGCGGAGGACGCGCTGCGCGGCGGACTCGGACTGGTCGCGCAGGTGAACGGCTCGAGCGACTCGAACCAGCCGCTCGACTACCGCCCCGAGAACGTGGGTTGGAGCGTCGGCCTCGACCTCGACCTGCCGATCGACCAGCTCCCCGAGCGCAACTCCTACCGCTCCGCGTTGATCTCGCTCGACGCGACACGCCGCGGTGCCGAGGAATTCGCCGACTCCGTGACCGTCGCGGTGCGCGACGCGCTCCGCAACCTCGCGAGCCGTGCCGAGGCGTTCAGCATCCAGGACCGTTCGGCGCAGCTCGCCGAACGGCGCGTCGCGAGTGCGTCGCGCAACCTCGAGGCGGGTCGCGCCCAGACGCGCGACCTGCTCGAGTCGCAGCAGTCGCTGCTCGACGCGCGCAACGCGCGGACGCGCGCGCTCATCGACTTCCGCCTGGCACAACTCGGTTTCTGGCGCGACCTCGAGGTGCTCAGCGTCGAGAACGGTCGTATCGAGCCCGACGGCGAGGCGCTCGCGCAGGCGCTTGCGCTCGTCCACGCGGACGGTGTCGCGGACGGCGACGCGAGATCCTCGGGGGACGGTGAGGTGGGGGACGGCGAGGTCGAGAACGGTGCGGTCGACGACGAGCCGGTCGACGACGGGGACGACGCGAGCGAGGGCGCCGAGGGCGCCGGGAACTGACGAACCATGAAGACACGGACCATCATCCTCGTCGCCCTGGTCGCGGCACTCGCGGTCGGCGCGTTCGCGCTGCGCGACACGCTGTTCGGATCCGACGACGGCGTCGCGATCAAGGGCGTGCCCGTTCGACGCGGACCGCTCGAGATCTCGGTGCTCGAGACGGGCAACCTCAAGGCGGCGAAGTCGATCTCGCTGCGCTCGGAGATCGAGGGGCGCTCGACGATCCTCTACCTCATCGACGAGGGCGAGCTCGTCCAGGAGGGCACGCTCCTGTGCGAACTCGACACGACCAGCATGGTCGACGAGCGCATCAACCAGGAGATCAACGTCCGCAACGCGGAGAGCGCGCGCATCAAGTCGGAGAAGGCGCTCGAGATCCAGAAGAGCCAGAACGAGAGCGACCTGGCTTCGGCCGAACGGCAGCTCGAGTTCGCGCGCCTCGACCTCGAGAAGTACGTGGGCGTGATGGGGACGGAGGACGGCGGCGTCGCCACCGGACCCGCGGACGAGCCGGCGAAGGGGCCGAGCGCCGACCAGGACGAAGCGTCCGAGCTCGCCGAACTGACCGCGCTCGGCGAACGCGGCCAGGAGATCAACGACCGTGAGAACGAAGTGCTCGTCGCCGACGAGGAACTGAAGCGCGCCCAGGACAAGCTGAAGTGGTCCGAGGAGCTCTTCGTGGACGGTTTCCTCACGCGGACCGAGCTCGAGGCCGACCGCCTCGCCGAGAAGCGTGCGGTCATCCGACTCGAGCAGACGAAGCGCGCACTCGAGCTCTTCCTCGCCTACGACGACCCTCGCCAGGTGAAGAGCCTCGAGGCCGACGTCGTGGAGGCGGAGCGCGAGCTCGAGCGCGTGAAGCTCCAGAACGACGCGCGCCTCGTCGACTACGAGGCCGACCTCGAGTCGAAGATCCGCAAGTACGAGCTCGAGGTCGAGAAGTTCAAGAAGCTCGAGGACCAGCTCGGCAAGGCGAAGATCTACGCGCCGGTCGCCGGCATGGTGGTCTACGCGAAGGAGCAGGGGAACCGCTGGTCGGGCGGTGAGCCCGTCGCCGAGGGCAAGGAGGTGCGCGAGCGCCAGGAGATCATCACGATCCCGTCCGCCGGCGACATGCTCGTCGAGGCCTCGGTGCACGAGTCCGTGCTCGAACAGGTGCGGGTCGGCCAGAACGTGAAGATCACGGTCGACGCGCTGCCCGAACGCGAGTTCAACGGCATCGTCAAGTTCAAGGCCGTGCTCCCCGACCAGAACAGCTTCTGGGCGAACCCCGACCTGCGCGTCTACCGCACGGAGATCTCCGTCACCGACGCGGACCCCGCGATGCGGCCCGGCATGACCTGCGCCATCCGCGTGCTCGTCGAGAACGTCGCGGACTGCATCTACATCCCGCTGCAGGCGCGCTTCTTCCGCGGCGAGCAGGCCGTCGTGTTCGTGCGCGACGAGGGCGGCATCGAGCTGCGCGACGTCGAGCTCGGCGTCTACAACGAGTCGTGGATCCAGGTGAAGTCCGGACTCGAGGAGGGCGAGATCGTCCTCATGTCGGCGCCGCCGGGCTTCGACCTGTCGGACGCGCCGCCTCCGCCGAAGTCGTTGGAACCCGACGGTCCTCCCGGCACCGCGGAAGGCGGACCCGACCGCTCGACGCCCGGCGCCGGCTCCCAGGGCTTCGGACAGGGCGGAGCGAGCGAGGGCGCGGGGCCCGGCGCTGGCGCGTTCCGCGGACCGAGCGGCGGAACTCCGCCGGAGGGCTTCGACCCCTCGCGCATGCGACCGGGCGGTCGGCGCGGCGGACGCGGTCCCGGCGGCGACGGTGCGGGAGCTCCTTCGTCGGGTGCACCCGGTGCGAGCGACGGCGGCAGTGGAGCCGCTCCGTCGGACGCGGGCGCTCGTGTCGACGGTGCCGCGGGCGCCGCACCTTCCGGCGAGAGCGCGGAGACGCCGAAGTGACGACGACCGGGGCCACCGCGTACCCCACGCGCGTCCCGCGCAAGTGGGACCGTCCCGCCGTCGCGCGGCTCGACCGCGTCAGCAAGGTCTACGGCGACGGAGCGGGCCGCGTCACCGCGCTCGAGGAGTTCACCTTCGAGTTCCGGCAGGGCGAGTACTGGGCGATCATGGGCAGCTCGGGCTCGGGCAAGTCGACGCTCCTCAACATCCTGGGTTGCATCGATCGCCCGAGCCACGGCGACTACTACGTGCGCGAGACGCGCACGGCCGACCTCGACGACGACGACCTCAGCGAGCTGCGTTCGCGCGAACTCGGATTCGTCTTCCAGTCGTACAACCTGATCCCGCAGCTCGACGTGATCGAGAACATCACCGTCCCGCTGCTCTACCAGGACGAGCCGCCGAAGGACGGGATGGAGCGCGCGAAGATGCTCGCCGACCGCGTCGGACTCGGCAGTCGCCTCACGCACCGGCCCAAGGAGCTCTCCGGCGGTCAGCAGCAGCGCGTCGCGATCGCGCGCGCGCTCATCAACGACCCCGCGCTGATCCTCGCGGACGAGGCGACGGGCAACCTCGACAGCAAGACCGCGCTCGAGATCCTCGAGCTCTTCGACGAGCTGAACGCCGAGGGCAAGACCATCATCCTGGTCACGCACGAGACAGACGTGGGCGAGCGCGCCCAGCACCTCCTCAGGCTCCGCGACGGCCGCATCGACACCGTCGAGTGACCTCACCGCCGTCCGCCGTAGGACGGCTCCAACGACGCACCGCACCGCTCCGTGCTCCTCCCGACCCTCTCGCGCGCCGTCAAGCTCGGTATCCGCAGCCTCATGCTGCACCGGCTGCGGAGTCTCCTCACGACGCTCGGCGTCCTGTTCGGGACGTCCAGCGTCATCGCGATGCTCGCGATCGGCGAGGGCGCGTCCGCGGAGGCCTACGAGCAGATCAAGCAGCTCGGCAGCCAGAACGTCATCCTGCGCAGCATCAAGCCGCCCGAGATGACGAACCAGGCGAGCACGAGCTCGAGCACCGTCGTCGTCTACGGCCTGACGCGCTCGGACGAGCGCCGCATCGAGGAGACCTTCCCGGCCATCGACACCTTCGTGCCGGTGCGCGAGATCTCGCAGGACGTCCGCAACCTCGACCGCGTCGCGTCGCCGCGCATCCTCGCGACCGCTCCGAACTACCTCGACGTCACGGGGCGCATGCTCGTCGAGGGGCGCTTCTTCGACGCCGAGGACGACCGAACCGTCGCGAACGTCTGCGTGCTCGGCAGCGAGGTCGCGCGCCACCTCTTCCCCGCCGAGCGCCCGCTCGGCCGCGAGGTCCGCATCGGTTCGTCGTTCTTCACGGTGATCGGCGTGCTCGCGCCGCGGGTCCGCCTCTCGGACGACCCGGCCAAGGCGGGCACCGAGATCACGGACGAGGTCTTCGTCCCGATCACCACCGGTCGGAAGTACTTCGGCGAGCTCACCGTGAAGAACCGCGCGGGGAGCCGCGAGATGGAGCAGGTCGAGCTCCACGAGCTGATCCTCGCGGTGGACGACGCCGACGCGGTCCCGTTCGTCGCCTCGGCGGCGCGCCGTCTGCTCGCGCTCAACCACAAGAAGCGCGACTACGAGGTCGTCGTGCCGCTCGAGCTCCTCGCGCGCGCCGAGGAGACCAAGCGCATCTTCAACATCGTGCTGAGCTCGATCGCGGGCATCAGTCTGCTCGTCGGCGGCATCGGCATCATGAACGTGATGCTCGCGACCGTGACGGAGCGCACGCGCGAGATCGGCATCCGTCGAGCGCTCGGCGCGAAGCGCCGCCACATCGTGCTCCAGTTCCTCGTCGAGTGCGTCGTCCTGTCGGTCGTCGGCGGCGCCATGGGCGTCGGCCTCGGACTCGTCATCCCGATCGCGGTCGAGTACTGGGCGGACATGCGCACGATCGTCACGCCGCTCGCACCGATCCTCGCGTTCACGATCTCGGCCGGCATCGGCGTCGTCTTCGGCATCTATCCGGCCTGGCGCGCCGCCACGATGGATCCCGTCGAGGCGCTGCGGCACGAGTAGATCCGGGACGGGTCGCGACGTCACGGGTCGTCGCCGCGCAGCGCGAGCGCCGCCGCGACGTCGCGCTCCTCGACTCGACTCGCGCGCGTCCAGGTCGGCGAGCGTCCGGGCCACGCGCCGCAGCGATTGGATCGCGCGCGCCGACAGCGCGCGCGAGCGCCCGGCCCGGGCCAGCAGCTCGACCGCCCCGCGCGGCAGCACCGCGAAACGGTCGAGCTCCGTCGGGTCGAGCCTCGCGTTCGGCACGTCGCCCTGTCGCTCGCGCATGCGCAGCCGCGCACCGTCGATGCGGACGACGCGCGCGCGCTCCGCCCGCAGGACCGCGTCCGCCGGCGCTCCGCCCTTGCGCGCGACGATGTCGGCGGTCCCTGGCGCCTGGAGCTCGACACGCAGGTCGATGCGGTCGAGGACCGGCCCCGAGAGCCGGTGCCGATAGCGCAGCACCGCGCCGGGCGCGTCGCGGCAGCGCCGCGTCGGGTGACCGAGGTAGCCGCACGGACAGGGGTTCGTGGCAGCGACGAGCTGGAAGCGCGCGGGCAGCTCGCACTGGGCTCCCGCGCGCACGATCGACACGGTCCCCGACTCGAGCGGCTGTCGCAGCGCCTCGATCGTCTCCCGTCGGAACTCCGCGAGCTCGTCGAGGAACAGGACGCCGAGGTGCGCGCGCGTGATCTCGCCGGCGACGGGCGGATTGCCGCCGCCCACGAGTCCCACCTGACTCGTGGTGTGGTGCGGCGCGCGCCACGGACGCGCGGCGACGAGTCCCTCCGGCCACTCACCGAGCGCGGAGACGAGGCGTGTGAGTTCGATGCGCTCGTCGAGCGACAGCGGCGGGAGCAGCTCCGCGAGCGCCCGCGCGAGGAGTGTCTTGCCCGTTCCCGGCGGTCCGGTGAACAGCAGTCCGTGCGCGCCCGACGCCGCGACTTCGAGCGCCTGCTTGCCGACCTCCTGCCCGGCGACGGCGGCGAGCCTCTCGGCTCCCCGCCGCACCGGGGTCGACGTGTCGAGCGGCAGCGCGCCCTGCTCCGGCGGCGAGAGCAGCGCGTCGAGCACGCCCGCGAGATCGCTCGCGCCCACCGCCCGCGCGCCGGGGAGGTGCGCCGCCTCGCCGGCCGTGCGCGGCGGCGCGACGACCTCGCGGAGACCCAACGCGCGCGCGGTGTCCGCCGCCGCGAGTCCGCCCGGGACGTCCACCAGTCGTCCGTCGATGCCGAGCTCGCCGACGAAGAGTCGCTCCGCGACCCACACCGGATCGAGGTGTCCCGCCGCCGTCGCGGCGGCCATCGCGAGGGCGAGGTCGAGGTGCTCCCCGCGCTTGCGCATCCCCGCCGGCTGGAGGTTCACGACGAGGCGCCCCGACGGGAGTCCGAGCCCCGACGACTCGAGAGCGCAGAGGACGCGGCCCTTGCTCTCGCGCAGGACGGGATCCGGCAAGCCCGAGAGCACGACGTCGGTCGGTCCCTTCTCGCTGGGGTGGAAGCGCGCCTCGACCCAGACGGGCTCGGCGCGCGCGCCGACGAGACAGACGCCGTGGACGCGTGCCGTGGTCACGGCGCAATGACCTGGTCCGCGCGGGAGGGTTGCAGGAGAAACGGCGGAAACCCGTCGGGGGCCGCGCGTGCGGGTGGAGCGACGCGCGCGACGTTCGCACGACTGGATCCACCGCGGGCCCCCGCCCGCCCGTCGTGGGGATCGACCCGAGCCGCCTGCGGTTACCGGTGACTCGAGGAAAACGCGTGCGTCAGCGTTTGCGTTCGAGTCGCACGCCCTCGGGCCAGAAGCTCCGGCCCAGGCTCGCGCCGCCGTCCATGACGAAGCACTCGCCGTTCACGTAGGCGCACGCCGGGCTCAGCAGGAACAGCGCCTGCTGCGCCACCTCGGTCGCGGTCGCGAAGCGGCCCAGCGGGATGCCCTTCTCCATGTGCTCGCGCACCGCGTCGTCGGGCCAGAGGTTGCGCTCGGCGCCCTCGCTCTCGAACGGGCCCGGCGCGATGGCGTTGGTGCGGACGCCGCGCGGACCCCACTCGACGGCGAGCGTGCGCGTCACCGCGAGCAGGCCGGCCTTCGCCGCGGCGGAGTGCACGACACCGGGCATGCCCGTCCACGCGTAGGTCGCGAGGACGTTCAGGATCTGGCCCGAGCCGCGCGCCAGCATGTGCTTGCCGAACTCGCGCGCGCCGAAGAACGCACCGTCGAGCGCGATGCCGAGCACGGCGCGCCAGGCGCGGTCGGACAGCCGTTCGCTCGGACACACGAAGTTGCCCGCGGCGTTGTTGATCAGGACGTCGACCTTCCCGTGGCGTTGCACGACGTCGTCGGCCCAGGCGCGGATCGTCGCCGACTCGCGCACGTCGATCACCGCGCTCTCGGCCCTCCACCCGCGCTCGCGCGCCTCGTCCAGGAACGCGCCGTGGTGCTCGGCGCTGCGCGACGCGATCGCGACCGTCGCGCCGAGCGCCGCGAGGCCGCGGCTCATCTCGAGGCCGAGGCCCGTACCGCCGCCCGTGACGGCGACGACGGAGCCCTCGAAGAGTCCGGGCGGGAGCTGGCGGGCTGCGGCGGGGAGTTCGTTCATGGCGCGACGCGGACGTGGGTCGAGCGTCCCGAGGTGCGTCGCGAGCGCGCGATCGCGTCGGGAACGGCGGGGCGCCCTACGGATGGGGCCCCCTGGCGGGTACCGTACTCGGCCGTCCGCCGCGCGGACGCGATCCAGAGTCATGAAGATCCTCGAGAGCTACCTCCAAGGTTCGTGGCAGTCGGGAGCCGACTCGGCCGCGAAGGACCTCGTGAACCCCTTCACCGGCGACGTCGTCGCCCGCAGCAGCACGGCCGGGCTCGACCTCAAGCCGGAGCGTGCCGCTTCGCGCGCGAGAAGGGTGGCCGAAGCTGCGCGCGCTCACCTTCGTCGAGCGCGCGAAGCTGTTGAAGGACCTCTCGGCGGCGATCCACGAGCACCGCGAGGAACTGATCGAGCTGTGCGCGCGAAGAACGGCGGCCTCGACCCGCGGCGACGCGAAGTTCGACCTCGACGGCGCGACGGGCACGCTCGCGGCCTACGCGTCGATCGGCAAGCGCCTCGGCGACCGCCGCCACCTCGCCGACGGCGACGGCGAACAGATCGGCCGCACGCCGCGCTGGTGGTGCCAGCACGTGCGCGTCCCGATCCGCGGCGTCGCCGTGCACCTCAACGCCTACAACTTCCCGGCCTGGGGCATGGCCGAGAAAATGGCGTGCTCGCTCCTCGCCGGCGTCCCGGTGATCGAGAAGCCGAGCACGCAGACGGCCGCCGTCGCGCACCGCGTCGCCTCGATCGTCGTGGCGAGCGGCATCCTGCCCGAGGGCGCGTTCCAGTTCCTGTGCGGGAGCGTAGGGGACCTGCTCGACCACCTCGGCGCGCAGGACGCCATCGCCTTCACGGGCTCGGCCGCGACCGGAGCGAAGATCCGCGGACACCGCGCCGTCGTCGAGCGCGGCGCGCGCCTCAACGTCGAGGCCGACTCGATCAACTCGGCGCTGCTCGCTCCGGACGTCGACGACGACAGCGACTGCTACGAGGAGTTCCTCTCGAACCTCGTCACCGACCTCACGCAGAAGGCGGGGCAGAAGTGCACGGCGGTCCGGCGCATCTTCGTGCCGCAGGACCGCGTCGACGCGGTGGTGGAGCACCTCGGCGAGCAGATCGCCCGCCAGAAGGTCGGCGACCCCACCGCCGACGACACGCGCGTCGGCACGCTCGTCGACGCCGCGCAGTTCGCGTCGGTGCGCGACGGACTCGCACAGCTCCGGAAGGTCGCGGACGTCCGCATCGGCGGCGACGTGGCGGATCGCGACCACCCGGCGCAGCTCGCGCCGACGGTGCTCGTCGCCAAGGATCCCGAGGCCGACGTGCTGCACGCGCTCGAGGTCTTCGGACCCGTGGCGACGATCGTGCCGTACGACGGATCGGCGGCGAACGCCGCGCGCCTCGTCAACCGCGGCGGCGGCAGCCTCGTCGCGTCGGTCTACTCGAACGACGCGACGTGGACGGAGGAGGTCGTGCTCGAGATCGCGCCCTTCCACGGGCGCGTGTGGATCGGGTCCGACAAGGTGAAGGGGCAAGCGATGGCGCCCGGGCTCGTGCTCCCGACCTGCCTGCACGGCGGCCCCGGTCGAGCGGGCGGCGGTGCCGAGCTCGGTGGTGTGCGCGGCCTCGAGTTCTACATGCAGCGCACCGCGATCCAGGGCTTCCAGGGGTTGGTGCAGAAGCGCTTCGGGCAGGAAGAGTCGAAGGAGTCCTGAGCGCAGCGCCTCGTGCTCCTCGCGAGGCGCGGCGCGGCCCGCCGGCCGCACGGGGGAACGCAGCGCGCCGCTTCGCGCTGCGCGGGACCACGCAGGTTCACAGGGAGCCGGGGAGAACGGGGAGGGACACCTGCGAGTCGTTCCGCAACTCGACGACTCCGACGACCCGTCGTCGCCGCGCACCGCAATGACTCATCGATCACCGGAACCGTTCCACCTCCCCGTCCTCCCCGGCTCCCTGTGAACCTGCGCGGCCGGTAGGCCGCGCCTTCGTGCTCTTCGTGTCCTTCTGCCGTTCCCTTCGTGTTTCCTGCGTGGGTCCGGCGCCGCGCTACTCGCCGCCCGCCGGGGTCTCCGGCGTCTTCGCTGCTTCCTCCTCGAGGTTCGCGAGGTAGCCCGTCGCCCACGCGTCCCATTCGGCGGGGGTCTTGCCGATGTCGCGACCGAGGAGCTGCTTGGCGGAGCGCGCGAGGTAGCGACGCACGATCGTCCGGTCGATGGTCGTCGCGAGCACGCGCACGTCGAGCACCGAACCCTCCACGAGGACCCCGATCTGCGGGTCCGCGATCGACGCGGCCGTCGCGATCTCCACGTCGTAGTCCTGCACGTACGCGAACTGACGACCGACGAAGACGTAGCCGCGCGGTCCGGACGGTGTCCCGCTGCCGCTCGAGGGCGCCGTGATCGCTCGCGCGATCGCGGGCAGCGCCTGCGGCATGCCGATCGCACCGAGCGCCTGCGCCGCGTTCGCCTGGATCTGCGGGTTGGAGGAGCCGAGCGCGCGTTCGAGCGGGAGCACGAAGCCCGGCTCGCTGGTGCGCCCGAGGGCGCACGCGCACGCGAGGCGCACGTCCTCGCTCGAGTCCATCACCGCGCGCACGAGCAGCACCTTCGACTCGTCGGCCGGACCGAGCCGACCCAGCAGCTCGGCCGCGAGCGTCCGCGCCATCGGCCCGCCGCGTCGCACGTCGATCGCCGCCTCCGCGCGCACGAGCTCGGCTCCCGCCTCGTCGACGAGTTGCTTCGCCGCGAGGTAGCGCAGCGCGGGCGGCAGCCTGGAGGCCGTCGAGAGGGCGCTCCGCACCGCGTCGTGCCGCTCGCGCTCCGACTCCGACGCGTACAGCGTCGGGTCGGGGAGACCGAAGCGCAGACGCACGCGTTCGCTGAACCCGTCGAGGTGGCGCTCGACGATCGTCGAGCCCGGCGTGTCGCGCAGCGCGAGGTCGAGTTGACCGAGGCACTCGTCGACGAGCCCGTTGCGCTCGCACCAGTGCGCGAGCTCGACGCGGCGGTGCAGCGAGACGTCGTCGCGACCGACCTCCTTGCGCATCGCCGCGTACTCCGCGAGCACCTCGTCCTCGAGCCGCGTCCGTTCGACGGCGCCCGCGGGGAGCTGCGTCCACGCGCCGTCGCGCGCGATCTCCCACACGCCGTCGGCGCGCTGCCGCGAGCGCGCGCGCATGGTCCCGCCGCCGGCGAGGAAGAGCACGCGCTTCGCCGACGACTCGAGGTACGTCTCGTCGGCGCGCTCCTGGGCGAGGGCGAGCGCTTCCGCACGCGCGGGCGTCGGGACGGTGGGGACGGGGTGGAGAACGGCGAGGGCGAGCGCGAACGTGAACATCGGCTTCGTGGGACGGAGACGCGGGACGACGCGGAGATGTAGGGTCGCACACGAGCGAAGTCACGGAGGCCACGGACCGAGCGAACCCTCGTCGAACGTGCCGCGCCAGGGGATCCCGCGGCGTTCGAGTTCGCGCACCACGTCGGGACGCCGCTCGGCGCTGATCCAGGCCGTCCCGATCGATGCTCCCGCGAGCCACAGGTCGAGCCCCGACCCGTGACCGCCGTGGTGGGGGAGGAGGACGAGGTCGACGCGCCGCGGCGCCAAGCCTGCGCGCACGAGTTCGACGAGCCCCTCCTCGGTCGCGTCGCCGAACAGGAGGGCGCGCTCCCCGCGGGACGTGAGCAGCACGCTCGTCGAACCCTCGTTGCCCGCCGTGCGCGCACCGCGGAGCAGTTCGACCTCGACGTCCGTCGCGAGCGCTCCGATCGGGGACGGTAGTCGTGTCGACGCGGGCACCGCGTCGAGCGACAGGGTCGACGCCTCGAACTCGACGTCGTGCGGAACGTCGCCGACGACGGCGCGCCACGACGCGCGCGACAGGAGCCAGGGCAGTCCGGCGCTGTGGTCGTGGTCGTCGTGGCTGACGACGAGCACGCCGTCCGTCGCATCGATCCGACGGAGGATCGGTGCGAGCCCCTCGCGTTCGAGTCCGTGGCGCGAGCGCGTCCCCGCGTCGAACACGAGGAGCGGGAGTCCCGGACCTTCCGCGACGACGCAGGTGCCGTGCCCGACGTCGAGAGCCCACAGCTCGAGCTCGCTCGGCGCGGCGCGCCACGGGAGGAGCAACGCGCACCAGCCGACGAGCGTCGCGCGCACGAGCGCGCGGCTCCTCGGCGAGACGCAGCACGCGAGCGTCGCCGCGCACAGGAGCGCGACGCACCACGCGGGGCGCTCGGGCAGCAGCGCGGGCGTCCCGGGCCAGCGGTCGAAGTGCTCGAGCGCCGCGAGCACCGCGCTCTCGACGAACGCCTGCGGGTGTGCGAGCCACGTCGTCGGTGCGAGCACGCCGAGCCAGATCGCCGGCAGCCACAGGAGCAGCAGCGGCGTCACCACCGGTGTCGCGAGGAGTCCGACCGGGCTCGCCTCGCCGAACGTCGACCACAGGACGGGCAGCGTGCCGAGGCTCGCCGCCACCGACGCGCCGAGCGCCCAGCACAGCGTCCGCCGCGCGCGCAGGACGAGCACTGCGAACGCGATCTCCGGTCGCGAGCGGTGCCACACGAAGGGATCCGTCCGCTCACCGAGCGAGCGCCCGAACAACGCTCGCGAGAGCGCCTCGGCGCACGGGCGCGCCGCCAGCGCGAGCGCGAAACACGCTCCGAAGCTCATCGCGAGCCCCGGGTCGCGCCAGGCCTCGGCGTCGACGGCGAGTTCGAGCGCGAGCGCGAACGCGAGGAGCGAGATCGCGTCGACGCGGCGCGGCTCGTCCGTCGGCCAGTCGCGCGCGACGAGACCGGCCGTGGCGACGATCGCCGCGCGGACGATGGGGGACGCGCTCCCGCCGAGGATCGTGAAGAGGACGAGCGCAGCGACGGCGGCGAGCGCGCCCGCTCGTCGCGCTCCGACGGCTCCTGCGCCGAGTCGCGACGCGAAGCGACGCGCGAGACGTCGGAGCGGGAGCGCCACGAGCAGCGCGAACAGTCCGACGTGCAGACCCGACAGCGCGAGCAGGTGGCGCGTCCCGGTCCGCGTGAAGAGGTCCGAGACGTCGGGGTCGAGCGCGCTGCGGTCGCCGACGAGCAGCGCCGCCGCGAGTCCGGAGCGCGCGCGCCCCGGCGACGCGGGGAGTTCGTTCGCACGCACGGCGAGTCGTTCGCGCAGCGGCGCGGACGCGACCGTCGTCCCGCCGCCGAGCCGCACCACCTGGTCGGGCGCGAGTCGCACGCGCAGCTCCGGTCGCCCGTCGTCCGACGCGACGGGCCCCGTCACCGCGCGCCGCGCGTCGAAGGGCGGGAGCAGGAGGACCGCCTCGCCGTCTCCCGGCGGCGGGCCCTTCGTCGTGAAGCGGGCGTCGACCGAGCGACCGTCCTCGAGTTCGATCCGCGCTCCGCCCACCTTCTCCTCGCGCCACGTGCCGCGCAGCGGTGCGTCGAACGGGAGCGGAGCGGGAGCCTCCACGGCGCGCCCGAACGCGACCGTCGCTCCGAGCGCGACCAGCGCGGCGGGCCACCACGCGAAACGCGCGCCTCCGCGCCGCCGCCGGAGCGCGAACGCGAGCACGAGGAGCGCGGCTCCCGCGAGGAGCGCCACGGCGAACGGATCCGGACGCGCCGACCAGGTCCACGCCGCCAGGCTCCGTCCGGCTGCAGCGCCGCCGGCGAGCGCGAGGCCGGCCGCGAGGCAGGGTCGCCGCTGTGGATCGCCGGCGCGCGGCCGGTCCGTCTCGGTGGAAGGGTCCATCGCGGGAGGAACGACCTGTCCCGGGCCTCCGCGGTTGCGGTGATTCCTCCGGCGTTCTCCGGAGCCGGGTCGCGGCGACGTAGAATCTTCGCCCCATGGCCGCGCTCGACCCCCGTCGCGCCCTCTTCCCGGGCACCTTCGACCCGGTGACCCTCGGGCACCTCGACGTGCTCGAGCGGGCCCGTGCGCGCTTCGACGAGGTGATCGTCGCGGTCGCCGTGCACCCCACGAAGAAGGCGCTGTTCGGTCGGGAGGAGCGCGTCGAGCTCATCCGCGCCGCCGCACCGGGCGTGCGCGTCGTCACCGCCGACGGGCTGGTCGTCGACACCTGTCGCGAGCACGGCTGCGGCACGATCGTGCGCGGCGTGCGGCGCGGCGGCGAGTTCGACTACGAGGTCGGGCTCGCGCTCGGCAACCGCCACCTCGACAGCGGCATCGACACGGTGCTGTTCATCCCCGACCCGACCCTGGCGCACGTCACGAGCTCGCTCGTGCGCGAGATCGCGGGCCTCGGCGGCGAGACGAAGGGAATGGTGCCGGAGCCCGTCCTCGAAGCGCTCGCGCGCAAGTTCGGCGAGTAGCGCCGGCGATCTCGACGACCGCCGCGGACGCCCCGCGGCCCGCACGGAAGTACACCGCGCACGTGCCGAACGCCGTGCGCCTCCATCGACGACCACACCCATGTCCAAGAAGAAGATCGAACGCGTCCACACCGACCACGCTCCGGCTGCGATCGGCCCCTACAGCCAGGCCGTCAGGACCGGACGCTTCCTGTTCTGCTCGGGGCAGATCGCCCTCGACCCGCAGACCGGTCAGTTCAGGAGCGGAACGGCGGCGGAGGAGGCCGAGCACTGCCTGAAGAACCTCGGCGAGGTGCTCGAGGCCGGCGGTTCGGGATTCGATCGCGTCGTGCGTTGCACCGTCTTCCTCGTCGACATGTCGGACTTCGCCGCCGTGAACGAGGTCTACGCCAAGTACTTCACGGGCGACACGCCGCCCTCGCGCGCCTGCGTGGCGGCGGCGCAGCTCCCGCGCGGTGCGCGCGTCGAGATCGACTGCATCGCGACCTGCGACTGACCCCGACCACCACCGTTCGAACAGGCACGAGCGTCATGAGCGTCGCCGCAGGCATCGTCGGACTCCCGAACGTCGGCAAGTCCACCATCTTCAACGCCATCACCGGCGCCGGAGCGAAGAGCGCGAACTACGCGTTCTGCACGATCGACCCCAACATCGGGGTCGTCGACGTCCCCGACGAACGGCTCCAGATCCTCCACACGTGGGTCAAGACCCAGCGCGTGATCCCGGCGTCCGTCAAGGTGGTCGACATCGCGGGCCTCGTGAAGGGAGCGAGCCAGGGCGAGGGCCTCGGCAACAAGTTCCTCGGGAACATCAAGGAGACCGACGCGATCCTCCACGTCGTGCGCTGCTTCGAGAACAAGGACATCGAGCACGTGCACGGCGTCGTCGACCCGAAGGCGGACATCGACGTGATCGAGCTCGAGCTCGCGCTGGCCGACGTCGAGACCCTGGCGCGCGCGCACGAGAGGGTGTCCAAGAAGGCCCGCTCCGGCGACAAGGACTCGATCGTCGAGCGCGACACCTACGCCCGGGCGAAGGAGCTCCTCGAGGCCGGCACCATGCTGCGCACCGTGGAGTGGAGCGAGAAGGAGCGCGACGCGCTCGAACCGCTCTTCCTCATCACGATGAAGCCCGTGCTCTACGTCGCGAACGTCGCGGCCGAGCACCTCACGACGGGCTGCGCGCACGTCGACGCGGTGCGCGCGCACGCCGATGCGACGAACAGCGGCGTCGTCATGCTCTGCGGCGACATGGAGGGCGAGATCGCCGGACTCGAGCCCGAGGAGCGCGCGGAGTTCATGGCCGAGCTCGGCATCACCGTCTCCGGCCTCGAGCGCCTCGCGACGGCGACGTACGAGCTGCTCGGCCTCCAGACCTACTTCACCGCCGGCGAGAAGGAGATCCGCGCCTGGACCATCCACCGCGGCACCAAGGCGCCGCAGGCCGCGGGCGTCATCCACTCCGACTTCGAGAAGCTCTTCATCCGCGCCGAGGTCTACTCCGTCGGCGACATGGAGCAGCTCCACAGCGAGGCCGCGATCAAGGCCGCGGGCAAGCTGCGGGTCGAGGGCCGCGACTACGTCATGCGCGAGAGCGACGTATGTCACTTCCTGATCGGGAAGTGACGCCGGTGCTCGGGGTCGGCCCGAGGAGGTGCGCCGCGGTCGGTTGCGACCGCGGGCGGACCGCGGTAGCTTCGACCGTGATGGAGCGTTCAAGGGGGCGGGGCCTCGTTCGCACCGTGAGCGCGGCCTTGCTCGCGCTGATGTGGGGCTGCGGCGGGGGCGACGAGATCGGGAGCGGTGCGCCGGGCGACACCGTCGCCGGCGGATCGGCGCGTACCGGAGTCTCGGCGCGCGAGGAGGCGGGTGCGCCCGACGGCGATTCCGGCGACGCGCGCGGCGACGCTGCGGCCGGGGCGAAGGCGGGGCGCCGCAAGCCGCGGAACGAGCAACCCGACCTCCTGCTCGTCAGTCTCGACACGCTGCGCGCGGACCGGCTCCACTGCTACGGCAACGAGAACGCGACGTCGCCGAACATCGACTTCTTCGCGAACAAGGGTCTGCGGTTCGCCGCGTGCATCGCGCCGTCGCCGAACACGGCGCCGAGCCACATGACCCTCTTCACGGGGATCTCGCCGCTCGCGCACGGCGTCCGCAACACGTCGGTGGGGGACGAGAGTCTGACGCGCGTCAACGCGACGATCCCCCTCATCTCCGAGCTCGTCCAGGAAGCCGGCTACCAGACGCTGTCCGTCCGCGAGCACGGCCAGCTCGACGGCCGCAAGGGCTTCGACCGGGCTTCGACGAGTCGCGGCTGAAGCGCGGCTTCGGGCGCATCATCGAGGAGACGGACGACGCACTCGCGAACGCCGACCCGAAGCGCCCGCTGTTCGCCTTCGTCCACACCTACGAGCCGCACGCGCCGTACCTGCCGCCCGCGGAGTACGAGGGACAGAAGTTCCGCGGACGCTTCACGAAGGACGGGTACCACGGGGAGTTCCGGCGCCGCTACGACGAGATGTCGAAGAAGAGCGGGCACGACACGGCGTCCGCCGGCGCGTTCCTCAAGAACCCCGAGGGCATGACGGACGAGGACGTGGAGTTCATCCGCGGGCTCTACGACGAGAACGTCCTGTGGACCGACTCCGGGTTCGGTCGGCTCATCCGGACGTGGTCGCAGCACCGCCGACTGTCGAACACGATCCTCGTGATCGTCTCCGACCACGGCGAGCAGCTCGGCGAGCACGGCTGGTTCGGTCACGGCGTCGGCGCCTACGCCGAGCTCACGCGCGTCCCGCTCATCATCGTCGTGCCCAAGGGGCCGAACGGCGTGATCGAGACGCCGGTCGAGCTCGCGGCGGTCCCCGCGACGATCCTCGAGCTGCTCGGTCTCGACCCGACGCCGGACATGGAGCCGTCGCTGATGCCGTTGCTGGGCAAGGCGGTGGAGCCGCGCGCGGAGGCGTTCTTCTTCGACGTCGACGGTCCGAACTGGTCGGCGCTGCACCTCGAGCGCCAGGTCGTGCTGTCGCCGCCGCGCAACGCGAGGGACTCCGTCTACACCGACTGGAACGCGTACATGTGGAACTTCGAGGAGGATCCCGGCGGGATCATCCCGAGGAAGCTCGACGAGGAGGCGACGCGGTTGCGCGATCTGCTCCTCGACCGAGCGGCGCGCGACCTCGAGTACCAGGCGGAGCGACCGCTCGTGACGATCGCGCGCGAGGAGGACGCCGGTGAGCGTGCCCTGCTCGAGGAGCTCGGCTACGTCGGCCACTCCGACGAGGGGGACGACGGTGCGCCGCCTCCGAACGACCCGCCGAACGGCGGGGGACGCTAGTCGTCCATCGTCCCCTGAGCCGTGCTCCATCCTCGAGGCGCGGCGCGGCCTGCCGGCCGCGCAGAATCGAAACACGGGGCAAGCCGCGCCGCTTCGGCGGCGAACCACGGAAGATCACAGGGACCCGAAGCGAGATCCTGGCGCACCGCGGCGGCGCTGCGCGCCGTCGAGCGTGACTTCGCGCCGAAGGGCCACTCGCATGCGCTCCGAGGCGCGGCGCGGTGCTCGGTCGGAGAATCGCAGCGAATGCGCGCGAACCAGGACAGCTCTGCGCGCCGCCTTGGCGGCGCAGCGTGGCCTCTGTGTTCTCTGTGCCTCCCTCGGTGAACTCGTGTGCCTTCGGCGCCGAAGGCGCGCGAGCAGCGCCTCGTGGTCCTCTCGAGGCATCGGCGCGGCCTACCGGCCGCGCGGAATCGAAACACGAAGCACGCGAAGAACCGAGCGCCGCCTCCGGCGGCGGACCACACGGAAGGACGCAGAGAGCCCGCGTGGCGCGTCGGACGCCCCGCGGGTCCCTGCGTCCGCGCCGCTCGGCGGCGCCTTCGTGCTCTTCGTGGTCCTTCTGCCGTTCCCTTCGTGTTTCCTGCGTGGTCCTCGGCGCCGAAGGCGCCGAGGCAGCCACTCGCGCTCCGCGGCCCCCGACTCAGTTCGCCGCGACGACCACCACCTCCACACCCATCGGCGTGAACGGCGGCAGGTTGTCGGGATCGGAGATCAGATCGGGATCGAACGCGAAGTCCCGGTTCGGCGGGTTGTAGAAGTGACCGCCGCCTGCGAAACGGGTCGGGTAGTACTTCGACGTCAGCGGGATCACGGTCGAGCCCAGCGTGTGGCACGTGATGCCCGACCAGTTCTCGTGGTAGCGGAGGACGTTGTGGTACCCGCCGTTCTGCTCCACCCCGTTGACGGCGTCGTACGCCGTCTCGCCGGAGTACACCGAGACGTTGTACGTCGTCTCCGTCGCGTTCGGCAGCGAGCTCGCGTCCTTCGAGTCGTCCCACGCGTTCGACAGCACGCAGACCTGGTCCGCCATGACCGCCGCGGGCTTCTTGTCGACCGTGTTGTAGTCGCCGCGGATGTAGACCGGCGCCTCGCTGGCGAACGAGATGGCTCCCGCGAGCTCGGAACCGTTCGTGAGCCGGAACGAGATCACGTCGGTGTCCGGACCGATGCCCGGCGCGCGCAGGTACACGAGCCCGTTCTCCGGGAAGTGCCCGGTCTTGCCCAGGGCCTCGACGTCGATCACGAGCGTCGGCTCGTCGTTGCCCGCGCCGCCGTCCGCGTACCCGTTGAACGTGTCGACCTTGGAGAGCGCGGGGCTCACGGCGGCTGTGAGATCCGTCCCGACGCTGTCCGCGACGCTCCAGTTCGTACCGTCGAAGGTGACGACGAGGTCGGCCGAGCCGTGGAGCGCGCCCTTCGTGTACGTCCCGGTCCCGGCGGGCACCGCGACGTAGTCGTCGAGTCCCGAGTCGTAGTCGTAGTCGCCGCCGTCGGTCTCGACGAAGGGCTCGAGCTGCAGCGCGCCGTTGTGGTTGATCGGACGTGCGCCGTGCGAGCGGTCCATCACGGTGTGACCTTCCTCGGTCACGCCGGTCGCGGGTCCCCAGAGCTCGAGCGCCCGCAGCTCCCAGGGGGCGTAGTCGCCGACGTCGTCCCAGTCGCCGTCGCCGTTGGCGTCGAAGCCGTCGAACTCGCTGTCGAAACCGCCGGTCCCGGTCGGCACGCCGGCGCTCGTGAAGTCGGACTCGCGCTCCGCGCCCTCGTACTCCTCGGGGTACGACGGGTCCCACGGGTCCGGTACCCACTTCCGGTACTCGATCTGGTGGACGCTCGTCGAGATGCACCAGTTGTGGATGTCGCCGGCGGAGTGGACGTAGTTCGTGTCGAACACGAGCCCGTCGCTCGAGCGCACCCACAGGTCACCGTTCGTGTGCACCGGGCCGGAGAGGACCATCTTCGGTCCCGGGTGGATGCGCAGGTCGCCCTCGTAGAAGACGGCGTACTGGAACAGCGGGATCTGGTGCGCGCGGACGATGCGACGGTGGACGACGCGGGCGCCGTCGACCTCGACGGCGGACTCGATGCCGTAGACCGAGAAGAAGCGCTGGTAGCCCTCGGGTGCCTGCTCGATCTCGGGCGCGTGGAGCTCCTCGATCGTGTAGGGAGCGACGTGGTCCGCGATCTCGTACTCGCCGGTGGTCGGTACCTCGGTGCCGCTGAACAGCGCGGTCTCGAGCGCGGTCTGGCCTGCGTCGAGGGCGGCGCGCGCGAGGAACTCGCCCTCGCAGCGGGCGCGCTCGACCTCGGACAGGTCGTGCGCGGCGCGCATGGCGCCGGTCATGAGCAGGGCGCCCGCCACGCTCATGAACGAGATGATGAGCGCGATCAGGACCAGGACGGCTCCGCGCCTCTCGCGGCGCGCCAGGGACCTATTCATCGCTCGAACTCCCGTTCGGCATGCGCACGATGCGCGTCAGTCGGAGCGTCTGCCTCGCGTCGCGGGCGCCCTGGAGCTCGAGGGTCACGCGCAGGCAGTCGAGAGGGATGTCGAACCCCGACGACGCCGCGTCGTCGACCACGAAGCGCCTGACGTTGCGCGCGATCACGCGGCCGGGTTGGCCGTCCACGCGGCGCTCGAGGGCGTTGCTGCCGCTGCCGTCGGGCACGAGCGCGAACGAGATGCGTTCGGGGCTCCAGTCGATCGCCTCGAAGTCCTCGTCGAGGTCGGGCCAGCCGTCGCCGTCCGCGTCGAGCGGGACGACGACGTTGATCTCGCGCGCCGTCCTTCCCTGCTCGGCGCGGATCGCGCGCGCGTGGGGGTGGACCGCGTCGGGGTCGTCGACGTCGTCCTCCTCGACGAACCACGGGTAGTCGACGCCGCCGACGCTGACCCAGCCCGTCGTCTCGAGCGTGCTCGTGACGATGCTCATCGCGGTGTCCGCGCGGCGGAGCATGTCGGCGCGTTCCTCGGCGAGGTCGACGTCCTCGTCCGAGGCCGTCACCGAGATGAAGCAGGCCCCGACGAGGATCGGGAAGATCGCCACCGCGATCAGGGTCTCGATCAGCGTGTGTCCGGCGCGGGCGTTCATCGCTTCACCACCGTGCACATCTCGAGCGAACGGACGGAGCCGTCCGCCGCGTTCCACTCCGTGACGACGCGGACGGGCAGCAGCGTCGGCGCCTCGTCCCCGGTCGTGTAGCCCGGGTACTCGACGGTCGTGCGCTGCTCGGACAGCACGAACTCGACGGTGTCCGACGCGGCGAGCGCACCGGGCGCGAAGTCGCCGTCCTCGTCGAGCAGGTCCGCGGGTTCCTCCTCGCGGATGGCCGCCAGCACCGAGCGCAGGTGCGCGCTCGCCGCCAGCGTCTCCTCGCTGTAGCGCCGCAGCGCGTGCGACCGCGCCGACTGGAGCGCGGCGGCCGTCGCCCCGATGGTCAGGAGGACCGCGGCCACCATGAGTTCGACGATGGTCGAGCCGCGGCGGGGGCGGGCCGCGGACCTTCTGCTTCGGGGCTGCACGGGGGACTCGATCGGCAGGTTCGCGGCGGAACCTTTGTCCCTTCGCGGCGCCGTCCCTCACCCGTGCAGGCCCCGCCGGGTGGTGACGCTCGTCCGCTCGGGGAGCGCCCGGTGGCTCCGAGGGGCGCCGCGGCGTTCCGTCGGCCCCCGGCGACCTCGGCCGGGACCGCTCAGTCGCACTCCCGCCGTCCGCCCTCCACCAGTCGGCAGGCCGCCTCCCGCTCCTCCACGTGCACCGGCCGCAGAACGCCCTCGCGGCGGCCGCCCACGCGGTAGGTCGTGCAGCCCTTGGCGCCGCCGCGCCAGGCGCGGAAGTAGAGGTCGGCGAAGGCCGCCCAGTCGGTGTCCGCGGGGACGTTGCAGGTCTTCGAGACGGCGGAGTCGACGTAGCGCTGCGCGGTGCACAGCACGTCGACGTGCTCGTCCGGCGAGACGTCGGCAGCGACGCGGCCGCGCACGCCGAAGCGCTCGAAGGCGTGGTCGCGCACGACGACCGTCGTCTCGCCCGCGTCGAGCAGCACGCGGCGCTCCGCCTCGTACTCGAAGACCGGCTCGATCCCCGACGAGACGTTGTCGGCGCACAGGCTGATCGTGCCGGTGGGGGCGATGGACAGCAGGTGGCTGTTCCGGATCCCGTGGCGGCGGACGTCGCGCACGAGCTCGTCGGGCAACGTCTCGAGGAAGCCGCCGCAGCCGTAGCGCTCGGCGTCGAACAGCGGGAACGCGCCCTTCTCGCGCGCGAGGCCGGTCGACGCGGCGAACGCCCCGTCGCGCAACCGGACGAGGATCGACGCCATCTCCTCGAGGAAGGCGGGCGTTCCGTAGGGGTGCCCGAGCGTCTCGACGCAGTTGGCGAGGCCCGTGACGCCGAGCCCGACGCGGCGCTTCGCCAGGGCCTCGCGGCGCTGCTCCTCGAGCGGGTACGTCGCGCGGTCCACGACGTTGTCCATGGCGCGGACGACCGTCGCGACGTCGCGGTCGAACGCGTCCGCGTCGAAGCGGTACTTCGAACCGCCGTCGCCGTCCGAGCCGTCGAAGCGCAGGTACTGGACGAGGTTGAACGAGCCCAGGAGACACGCGCCGAAGGGCGGGAGGGGCTGCTCGCCGCAGGGGTTCGTCGCCGCGATCGTCTCGCAGTAGGCGAGGTCGTTCGACGAGTTGATGCGGTCGAGGAACAGGACGCCGGGCTCGGCCCAGTCCCAGTTCGAGCGCATGATCGTGTTCCACAGCGCCCGCGCGTCGATGGTGCGGAAGGTGCGCCCCTCGAACACGAGGTCGAACGGGTCGCCCTGTTCGACCGCGCGCATGAACGCGTCGGTCACGCCGACCGAGATGTTGAAGCCGGTCAGCTTGTCCGTGTTCTGCTTGGCGTGGACGAACTCCTCGACGTCGGGGTGGTCGACGCGCAACACGCCCATCTGCGCGCCGCGCCGGTTGCCCGCGGACGACGTGACGCGGCACACCGCGTCGAAGATCTCCATGAACGCCACGGGGCCCGACGAGCGCGACTCGAGCCGGTGGATGTGCGCACCGCGCGGACGCAGCGTCGAGAAGTCGTACCCGATGCCGCCGCCGAGCCGCATGGTCTGCGCGGCCTCGGTCGCCCGCTGCATGATCGAGCCGTCGCCCTCGACGAAGCTGTCCGCGATCGTGCCCGAGACGAAGCAGTTGTAGGGCGTCGTGCCGCGCGACGAACCGATCGCCGCCTGGATGCGGCCGCCGGGGAGGAAGCGCATCTCGCCCAGCACCTCGCGCAGCGCGTGGTAGTGCGCGTCACCGTCGGCGAGCGCGCCCGCGACGCGGGAGACGCACTCGTCGAACGACTCGCCGACCGAGCGGTACTTGGCGGCGTGCAGCTCGCGCGAGAAGGCGTTCCTCGGACCGGGGTAGGGCATGGGCTCCGTCCGCAGGCTATCGGCGCGTCGGGCCGTCGCGCTCGACGGTCCGGACAGAGGTCGGGCGCGGCCCGTTCGCGCGGGTCGCGCCCGTGTGCGTGGGGTGGCCGGCGGGTTCTCTCGGCCTTCCCGGTCGAAGGTCGGGCGGGCCCGCCGGCGCGCCATGACTGGTCTCGCCGGCGCGAGAATAGGGCCTCCGGGGAACAAAGCGGAATAAAAGGTCGTCTTTTCGTGAGCCCCGTCCGCGAACCGATACCCTTCCCCAGGGGAGGGCGGCCCGGGCCCCCCCCCCACGCCGACATGATCCGCTACGGACGCACCAGCCCGAGCGCCGTCGCCGCCGCCAGCCGCCTCGCCGAGGCCCACGCGCGCGGCGAGCGGGTCTCGTCGGCGCGCATCGCGAAGGACCGCGGCCTGTCCGCCCCGCTCGTCGCCAAGCTCCTCACGACCCTGGCCCAGGCCGGGCTCGTCCACGGCGCGCGCGGACCGGGCGGCGGCTACACCCTGGCGCGCGACCCCGGCTCGATCCGGCTGTTCGACATCGTCGAGCTCTTCGACCGCGTCGACGAGCCGCCGCTGTGCCCCTTCGGACCGGACTGGTGCGGCACCGGCGAGCCCTGCCCGCTGCACCACACCTACGTCGACCTCCTCGTGCGCATGGAGGACGCGCTGCGTCGGACGACGCTCGACGTCTTCGCGAAGCACGGGGCTCCACCCGACCTCGAGGCGGCGCCGAGGGGCGCCGCGAAGTGATGGATCCGATCCTCTCGCGTCGCGTCGGCGACCTCGTGACCGAGCGCCCCAGCCGCTCGCGTCTGTTCACAGGCCACGGGCTCGACTTCTGCTGCGGCGGTCGCCGGACGCTCCTCGACGCC
>JAWKUH010000022.1:0-88199 GCA_041398665.1 Planctomycetota bacterium
CGCCTCGCGCCCGGTCAGACGTCGGACAGCGACTTCCCGGCGAGGGCCTGCCTGGCGACGTTGTCCATCAGCAGAGCTGCGAGCGGGAGACTCGCCTGCTCGAGTCGGTCGCGCACGGACTGGGCCTGCTCGACGGTCGAGCTCTCCGCCGCGATCGCCCGCGCGGCGTCCGCTGCCTCGACCAGTTCGTCGCGCGTCTCCTTGTCGAGCTCCTTCGCCACGTTCGGCAGGTTCCTGTCGATCGCGCGCAGCATCGTGCCGAGCTCGACGACGAGGTCGGCGACCCGGCGCGCGTCGAAGTCCTGCTTCGCGTTCGCGAGCGAGTCGGCGAGCATCTTCTCGACCTCGCCGTCCGTGAGGCCGTTCATCGGCTGGATGTCGATCGTCGCGCTCGCACCCGTCGACTCCTCGCGCGCCGTCACCTGCAGGATGCCGTCGGCGTCGATCTGGAAGCGGACGGCGACGCGCGCCATGCCGGCCGGCATGGGCGGGATGCCCTTCAGCTCGAAGCGACCGAGGCTGCGACAGTCCGACGCGAGCTCGCGCTCGCCCTGCACGACGTTGAACACCATCCCGGTCTGGTCGTCCGCATAGGTCGTGAAACCGGCGGTCGCCTGGCACGGCACGGCGCTGTTCCGGTGGATGACCTTGTCGACCGCGCCGCCCATCGTCTCGAGGCCGAGCGACAGCGGCGTGACGTCGAGCAACAGCACGTCGCGCGTTCCGCCCGCGAGGACGTGTCCCTGCACGGCGGCTCCGAGCGCGACGACCTCGTCGGGATTGAGCTCGGTGTGCGGCTTCTTGCCGAAGTAGGCCTCGACCGCCGCGCGCACCGCGGGGACGCGCGTCGAGCCGCCGACGAGCACGATCTCGTCCACGTCCTTCGGTGCGACGCCGGCGTCGGTGAGGGCGGAGCGACACAGCGCGAGCGTGCGGTCGATCAACGGCCGGACGAGCGTCTCGAAGTCCTCGCGGGCGACGCGTCGGTGCCAGTTGACGCCGTGGTCGGGCGAGGAGAAGTGGAGGTCGGCCTCGGGCGCCGTGCTGAGGGCGTGCTTGCAGCGCTCGCTCGCGAGCCTCAGCGACTGCACGACGGCCGGGTCGACGAGGTCCTTCGCCTCGAGCCGGTCCGTGAGCTCCTTCCGCGCGAGATCGACGAGCTTGCGGTCGAAGTCGTCGCCGCCGAGGTGCGTGTCGCCGGCCGTCGCGAGCACGCGGAACACGCCGTCCTCGATCGCGAGCACGGAGACGTCGAAGGTCCCGCCGCCGAGGTCGTACACGACGACGGTGCCCTCCTTGCGCGTGTCGAGTCCGTACGCGAGGCTCGCCGCGGTCGGCTCGTTGATGATGCGCACGACCTCGAGTCCGGCGAGCCGCGCGGCGGTGCGCGTCGCCTGCCGCTGCGTGTCGTCGAAGTAGGCGGGGACGGTGACGACGGCTCGTTCCGGAGCGGTGCCTCCGAGCGCCTTGCACGCGAGGCGCTGGACCTCGCCGAGGATCATCGCGCTGATCTGTTCCGGGGTGTACTTCTCGCCGCGGATCTCGAACTGGATCACGCCGTTCGGTCCGGAGTTCGTCCGGAACGGGACCGTCTCGAGGTCGTCGCGGACGTCGTCGAGACCGCGCCCGACGAAGCGCTTCACGCTGAACAGTGCGCGGTCGGGTTCGGCGGCGGCGCGATCGCGTGCCGTCGCGCCGACGTGGACCGTTCCGTCGTCGGCGAAGAAGACGGCGCTCGGCACGCTTCCGCTGCGCCCCTCGGGATGCAGGACCACCGGCTTCCCGTCGACGAACAGCGCCGCCATGGAATTGGTCGTCCCGAGGTCGATGCCGAGGATCGGGGTCGACCGGTTGTTGAGGACGTCGAGTTCGATGTAGCCCATGGGGACGTGTCGGGTGGGGGAGCGGCGGGTCTCAGTCGACGAGGCGCGCGACCTCGTCCAGGGCGCGATCGACGTAGCGTAGGGCGTTGAGGCGTTTCCTCGCGTCGCGGAGCCGGTCGCTGCCGCGCTCGGGCAACGGCTCGAGCGAACGTTCGAGCGCCTCGAGGGTCTCGGCGCGCGCTTCTTCGAGCGCGTCCTTCAGCGACGCCAGTGCGGCGCGGTCGCGCGCGTCGCCGGCCTCGCGCGCCTCCTCGAGCGTCTCGTTCCACTCGAGCACCTCGAGCAGGAACTCCTGCGGCATCGCGCGCTCGTCCTCCTTCGTCGGGCCGCCGAGCCGACCGACGATCCAGTCGCCGCGCCGACCCGCGTCGGAGAGGACCTCGAACGCCGCGTTGAGTTCCGAACTCGCACGCTCGGCCGCCGCTCGGGCGTCCTCGCCCTTCGTCGCGAAGAAGTCGGGGTGCAGGGCGCGCTGGAGCCGCACCAGCGACTTGCGCAGGGCGAATTCGTCGACGGCGACGGCGACGTCGAGGCCGAACGCCCCGAAGGGGTCGAACTCACCGATCTCCATCAGCGTCCCGCACTCCAGGCACACGAGCGTGCTGGTGAGGGGCTTGCCGCACTTGTGGCACGGCGAACCGACGCGGAGCCCCTGCTCAGACGTGGAACGACTCACCACAGCCGCAGCTCTTCGAGGCGTTCGGGTTCTGGAACTTGAACCCCCGGCCCATCAGGCTCTCCTCGAAGTCGATCTCCGTCCCGTTGAGGTAGAGGAAGCTCTTCGGATCGACCGCGACCTTGACGCCGCTCGACTCGAAGATCTGGTCGGTCTCCGAGGTGTGGTCGTCGAAGCCCAGCGTGTAGCTGAAGCCCGAACAGCCCCCGCCCTTCACGCCGACCCGCAGGACCGTCGCTCCGGAGAGGTGCTGTTCCTCGATGATGCGGCCGACCTCGCGTGCCGCTCGTTCGCTGACGCTGATCACGACTTCTCCCCTCCGCCGACCGAGTTCCCGTCACCGGTGTGGCCGTCGCGCTTCGCCTTGAAGTCGGCGATCGCGGCCTTGATGGCGTCCTCCGCGAGGACGCTGCAGTGGATCTTGACCGGCGGGAGCGAGAGCTCCTGGACGATCTGGGTGTTCTTGATCGTGAGCGCCTCGTCGAGCGTCTTGCCCTTCACCCACTCCGTCGCGAGCGACGAACTGGCGATGGCCGAGCCGCAGCCGAAGGTCTTGAACTTCGCGTCGACGATGCGGTCGCCGTCGACCTCGATCTGGAGCTTCATCACGTCGCCGCACTCGGGTGCGCCGACCACGCCGGTGCCGACCTTCTCGGACTTCTTGTCGAGCGAGCCGACGTTGCGCGGGTTGTTGTAGTGGTCGAGGACCTTGTCGCTGTAGGCCATGGCTTTCTGCTGGGTCGTCACCGCGGGGCGGCGACTCGTCGGTCGTTGGTTCGTTCGTCGTCGAGTGGATCAGTGGCCGGTCCACTTGACGGAGTTCAGGTCGATGCCCTCCTGGACCATCTCGTAGAGGGGCGACATCTCGCGCAGGCGTTTCACGACGTCGACGACCTGGTCGGCGGCGTAGTCCACCTCCTCCTCGGTCGTGAACCGACCGATGCCGAAGCGGATCGAGCTGTGCGCGAGGTCGTCGCCGACGTCCATCGAGCGCAGCACGTGGCTCGGCTCGAGGCTGGCGGACGTGCACGCGGACCCCGACGAGACCGCGATGTCCTTCACGCCCATGAGGAGCGACTCGCCCTCGACGTACGCGAACGACAGGTTGAGGCAGCCGGGGAGGCGGTGTTCACGATCGCCGTTGAAGGCGACGTGGTCGAGACGGCTCGTGATGCGCTCCTCGAGTCGGTCGCGCAGCGTCGCGGCGCGCACCATCTCGTTCGGGAGCTCCTCGCGGCAGAGGTCCGCGGCCGTGCCGAGACCGACGATGCCGGGGACGTTGAGCGTGCCCGAGCGCATGCCGCGCTCGTGCCCGCCGCCGTCCATCTGCGCCACGAGGCGCACGCGCGGGTTGCGGCGGCGCACCCACAGGGCACCGACGCCCTTGGGGCCGTAGAGCTTGTGACCGGAGAAGCACAGGAGGTCGACGTGGTCGGCCTCGACGTCGACGGGGATCTTGCCCACGGCCTGCGTCGCGTCCGTGAAGAACAGGACGCCCTTCTCGTGGCAGAGCTCGCCGATGCCGCGCACGTCGTTGACGGTGCCGATCTCGTTGTTCGCCCACATGATCGCGACGAGGATCGTGTCGTCGCGCAGTACGGCGGCGACGGCCTCGCGCGTGATGCGCCCCGACTTGTCGGGCTTGAGGTAGGTGACGTCGCAGCCCTGTTTCTCGAGGTGCTTCGCCGTGTCGAGCACCGCCTTGTGCTCGTTCAGGGCCGTGACGACGTGTTTGCCCTTCTCGGCGTACATGTCGGCGACGCCCTTCATGGCGAGGTTGATCGCCTCCGTCGAACCCGACGTGAAGACGATCTCCTTGGGCGACGCGCCGATCAGCGAGGCGCAGCTCGCACGCGCCGCTTCGACGGCCTCCTCGGCCTTCCAGCCGAAGGAGTGGTTGCGGCTCGCCGCGTTGCCGAAGTGCTCCTTGAAGAAGGGGAGCATCGCGTCGAGCACGCGCGGGTCGACCGGGGTCGTCGCCTGGTAGTCGAGGTAGATGGGCAGGTGCATGGATCGGGTGGGATCTTCGTGGTCCTGGTCTCGCACGCGCAGGGATCAGCGCCGCGACGCCTGTCGCGGGGCGCTCGCGCGCGAGTGTTCGGGTCGTTCCTCGGCGCCCTCGCCGAGTTCGGTCGCGGCGCTGCCGACGAGGGCGTCGAGCGCGCCGGGGGTCGCGAGGTCGTGCAGCGTCGTGCGCTGGAACAGCGTCCAGACGGCGTGGCGCACGCGCGACATCGGGCTCTTGATCGGGCAGGTGGGTTCGACCTCGCAGCGCACGCCCTGGTTGCCCGAGAAGGACTCGCAGCCCGTGAGCCCCGGCGTGCCCTCGAGCGCCTGCACCACGTCGCCGAGTCGGACCTCGTGCGCGTGCTTCACGATGGCGTAGCCGCCGGATGCGCCGCGCTGCGAGTTGACGATGCCCGCGCGCTGGAGGTCCTTCAGCACCTCCGCCAGCAGTCGGCGCGGGAGCGGGTACACGTCGCCGATCTCGCGCGCGCTGACGAAGCGCGCGGGATCGGGGCCGACCGCGTCCTGGTCCGCGAGGTGGACCAGGGCGATCAGGGCGTACTCGGTGCGCTTGGTGAGCTGGAACACGTCGTCCGTTCGGTTTCCGTGGGCCGCAGGACCGCCTCGAGGGGGATCCCGGCGCGACTCGCCCCAGTATGGCGGGGGAGGCGCCAATCTGCATGCGAATGGTGCTATTTATCGGCCGCGGCACGCCACGGCGCGAGGGGACTTCCGGTCGTTCCGCGCTCGGGCCCACCGGAACCGGGGCGGAGCAGCGGCGGACGCGCTCCTCAAGGCCCCCGCGGCTCCCGACCGATCCCTTCGGCATGGAGAGGACCGACGTCGAGGGTGGGGGGGGTCCGTCCGGTGTCTGGGGTGCGGTCGCGAGCCGGTGGACGGCCAGGTCCACCGCCTCCCCGACGGCTCGGCGTGCCTGATGTGTGCCACGCGCGTGTCCGACGCGCAGCCGTCCCTCCCGTCGGGCTTCCTCGGTCGTCGCGAGCGCGCGGTCGCGACGAAGGAGGCGGGCGAGGAGTTCCGGTCCCACGGCGCCTTCTCGTTCCGCTACCTCGCGGGCGGCTGGGACGCGGACGAGCCCGCCGCGGGCTCCTTCGACCTCCTCCCGAACCCGCGTGACGTCCCGAGGGGTCGCCGGATCCGGCGCCCCGGGTGCCGCCCGTTCGCACCGTCAAGTCGAGCGAGGCGCGCGCGCGAGCGCCGCGGCCACGTCCTGCGGCAGCGGTTCGACCTTCGGCGGCGTCGCACGCAGGTCGACGCACGCGAGGTGCGTCGAGCCCTCGGCGACGGTCGACCCGTTCGAGGCGCGGCGCACCGCGTAGTCGATCCGGACCGACGCTCCGCGCTGTGCCCCGACCCAGGTCGCCACGTCGAGCTCCTCGTCGAAGTGCGCGGCCTCGCGGTAGCGGAGATCGATCGAGCGCACGACCAGTCCGAAGCCCCGTCGTTCGAGCTCCGCGTAGGAACACCCGAACTCCGCCATCATCCGCGTGCGCGCGTCCTCGAGGTAGAGCACGAAGCTCCCGTGGTGGGCGCGGCCCATCTGGTCGGTCTCGCCGTAGCGCACGCGCAGTCGGTGGACGAAGGCGTCCGCCGGAGCGCTCCCAGGGTGTTCGCTCGCCATGCCCGGAGGATAGGTGCCGCGAGGCGCCGCGCCGCGGACGAGCCCGTTCCGTCCTCGCCGTCGGAAGCACGGGATCTCGCCCGGAACCGTCGCCCCGCTTGGTTCGCGGCGCCCGTACTGCTAGAACCCGCAACGCCATGGAGCGCGACCGAACCGCATCGCCGCCCCTCGGGCCGACGCTCCTCACCTGGTTCCTGCCGGGTTCGGGCCACGCCCTCTTGGGTTCGTGGCGCACGGCGGCGATCGGATTCGTCGTCGTCGAGGGCCTCTACCTGCTCGGGTTCCTCCTCTCCGGAGGACTCGCGTTCGAGTTCCTCGACTTCGAGCTCCGCGGTCGGTTCGCCCTGGTCCTCACGCCCGAGGCCGGCAACGTCGGTGCGGTGCTCGCGCACCTCATGCTGCACCCGCTCGGCGGACCGGGCAGTCCGCCGCCGCCGCCCGGAGCCCTCGTCCACGTCGGCGGCATGCTCACCGCGGCGAGCGGCGTGCTCAACATCGTGCTGATGGCGCACGCGCACCTGCTGGCGCGCCTCGGCGGCGGTGGTGTTCGCGCGGCCGACCGGACGGCGCGCGACCTCGCCCTGGGCTGGTTCGTGCCCGGGCTCGGGCACCTGGCCCAAGGACGCAAGCTCCGCAGCGCGATCTCCTTCGGCGTGGTCGTCGGACTGTTCGCCCTCGGCACAGCCCTCGCGGGAGGTACGAACCTCACGCGCGACGGAGGCTTCTACTACTGGTCGGGTCAGTTCCTCGCGGGACTGCCCGCCGCGGTCGCCGAACTCGCCGCCGGACACCCCGTCATCACGGGCTTCACGGAGTACCACGACGCGGGCGTCTTCTTCGCCTGCCTCGCCGGACTGCTCAACGCGCTCCTCCTCATCGACGTGTACGCCTGGGACGAGTCGCGGGCCCTCGGTCGCGACCCGGTCGCGGACCGCAGTGCGCTCGCCCGAGCCCGGCGCGATCGCAAGTCGTCGAAGAAGGGGGCGAAGGACCGCCCCGAACCGAGCGCCGCGTCGAAGCACCTCGTCGCACCCGTCGTGCCGACCTCGAAGGAGGACGTCTGATGGCGCTCGCCGTGCACCTCGTCATGCTGGCCGTCGCGGTGCTCGCGATCTCGCTCGTGAGCGCCTTCGTCGTCGAGGCGGACGACGCGGTCGCGCTGCGTTCGTTGCCGCGCCGCTTCGTGCGCTTCTTCGCGGCCTGCCTCCTGCTCCTCGCGTTCGCGTACTTCGGTCCGCTGTGAGCCGGTCGGACCGTCGGTCCGCGACGCTTCACACGAGCCTCCGGTAGAGACCGCCCGGCGCACGCGCGACGCGTCCGTCGAGTTCGAGTTCGGCGAGTTCGGCGAGCGCGCACGGCAGCGAGAGTCCCGCGCGTCGGGCCGCGTCGGCCGCGCCGAGCGCTCCTTCGGCGAGCGCCGCCAGGAGCGGAGTCTCGGACAGGCGCGCGTTCGACGATCCGGCATCGCCGCCCGCGAGTTCGCGCAGGACGTCGGTCGGCGTCGTCGCGACGCGCGCGCCCTGCGCGAGGAGTTCGTGACAGCCCGCCGCCATCGGGTCGTCGACGCGGCCCGGGATCGCGAAGACGTCCTTCCCCTGGTCGACGGCCCAGCGCGCGGTGATGAGCGACCCCGACCGAGCCGCCGCCTCGACGACCACCACGGCGCTCGACAGTCCCGCGATCAACCGGTTCCGGAGCGGGAAGTGGTGCCGCCGCGGCGGCGTCCCGGGCGCGAGCTCCGACAGGACGAGTCCCTCGTCGCACGTCCTCCGCGTCGCCTCGCCCTCGGGCCACGGTCGATCCACGCCCGACCCCACGACGGCGACGGTGGCACCGCCGCGCTCGAGCGTCGCGAGGTGCGCGCACGCGTCCACGCCGCGCGCGAGTCCGCTGACGACGACGACGCCCGCGGCCGCCAGAGCGCCCGCGAAGCGCTCGGCCTGCGCACGACCGTAGGCCGTCGGCGCGCGCGTCCCGACGATCGCGACGCGCGGCCGGAGCGCGAGGAGCTCCGTACGGCCGCGCGCCCACAACTCCTCCGGCGGCATCTCGACGCGATCGAGCTCGTCCGGCCACTCGGGGTCGCCCCGCCGCAGGTTGACGACGCGTGTTCGCACGGGGGAAGGACTGCGCCGGTGCCGAACGGTTGCAGGCGGCCTCGGAGAAATCCGACGGGGACCGCGGATCCGCGAGACGCGAACGGCCCGCCGCTCCCGGAAGGAGCGGCGGGCCGTTCGTCGCACCGCGTCGACGTCAGGCGGCGAGCGGTTCGGCGCCGGGATCCTCTCCCCGATCGCCGCCCGGTTCGTCGCGGCCGTCCTCGCGCTCGCGCTTGCGGTCCTTCTTGTCGCCCTCGCCCCAGTACGACTTCCACTGCGTCTCGAGTCCCTTGTCGAGCTCGGGGTACTCGTCGGTGACGTCGAGATCGTGCTTGTTGTCGTTCCACCAGCGCTGCCAGTCGCGGCGATCGAGACCCTCGTCCGCACCCGTGAGCACGTGGAGCGCCAGCCGGAACTGCTGCATGTTGGGGATGTTCTCCTTGCCCTCGCCGGGGCCGCCCTTCCCGCCGCCCCGGTTGCCCTTCATCTTGTTCATCAGTCCGATGAGGAGCTCGACCGAGTCGTCGTCGCGCACGTGACCGATCGCGAGGATCCGCGTCTGCAAGACCTTCTCGGTCGAGTTGAGGATGTCGTCCTCGAGCACCTTGAGCGACTTCTTCGAGCCGTGGCGACCGATCGACTTGTAGATCTCGATCGCCATGTCCTCGTCCTCGGTGTACTTCTTCTTCTTCGTGAGGGAGGTGAGCTCCTTGAGCGACGAGTCGACCTTCAGGTAGCCGAGCGTCTGCACGGCGGCCGTGCGGACCTCCTTGGCGTCGTCCTTGATCGCCTTGGCGACCTCCTTCGCGACGTCCTCGTGCTGGACGGTGCGGACCTCGACCAGGACCTTCACCTTGTCCTCGAAGGAGCCCTCGTCGAGGACCTTCTCGATCTTCGCGACGGCGGCCTCGACCTCTTCCTCGGTCGGCCCCTCGTCCTTCTTCTCGTCGGCCTTCGAGGCGAAGGCCGCGGGGAATGCGCCGCCGACGACGACGGCGGCGACGAGGAGGGTCGTGATGGCCTTCGGGATGCGACGCATGGCGGATCTCCGTGGTGCGGCGGGTGCGGGTCCCGCGAGAGGGCGGGGCCGGGCGTGGACCGGTAGAGGGTAGTCGCGCGGCGGCCCGAGCGGAGGGTGCATCGGCGCGCGGGCGCAGGGATCTCGATCGGGAACGGGTCCCGTCGCCTTCATGGTGCCGCGGCGGGGCCGCCGACGGACGACCGTCCGCAACACGCGGGACCGCGTCGGCGGTCCCGAATGGAGAGCGGGAGCGGCCCCCGGCTGGGGACCGCTCCCGCTCGCTGCTCACGCCGCTCCGATCAGCTCTCGTTGGAGCCGTCGTCCGTGCCCGCCGCCGCCTGCACCGGCTCGGCGGAGCCGTCGTCGTCGGCCTGCGTGAAGACGAGTCCCTCGGCCTCCGCGATCGGACCCTCGACCGAGGCGACCACCGGGCGACCCTCCTGGAAGGCACCGCGCAGGAGGTGCTCCGCCATCGGGTCCTCGATGAAGCGCTCGATCGCTCGGCGCATCGGGCGCGCGCCGTAGTCCTCGTTGAAGCCCTTCTCGATCAGGAACTCCATCGCCTTCGCGTCGACGGTCAGCTCGATGCCCTGCTCGGACACGCGCTTCAGGACTTCCGACAGTTGGAGGTGGACGATGCGCTCGATGTCCTGCTTGCGCAGCGGGTTGAACATCACCACCTCGTCGAGGCGGTTCAGGAACTCCGGCCTGAAGTGGCGTTCGACCTCGAACATGATGTCGCCCTTCAGCTTCTTGGCGCGCTCCTTCTCGTCCTTGTCCGGCATCGAGGCGCCGAACCCGAGCGACGCGCCCGCCTTGAGCAGGTGCGAGCCGAGGTTGCTCGTGAGGATCAGGATGACGTTGCGGAAGTCGATGTGGCGACCGAACGAGTCCGTGAGGCGACCCTCCTCCATGATCTGGAGGAGCATGTTGAACACGTCGGGGTGCGCCTTCTCGATCTCGTCGAGGAGCACGACGGAGTAGGGGCGGCGGCGCACCTTCTCGGTGAGCTGACCGCCTTCCTCGTAGCCGACGTAGCCCGGAGGCGCGCCGACGAGGCGACTCGCGTTGTGCTTCTCCATGTACTCGCTCATGTCCATGGTGATGACGGCGTCCTCGTCACCGAACATGAACTTCGCGAGCTGCTTGCAGAGGTACGTCTTGCCGACGCCGCTGGGGCCGAGGAACAGGAAGCTGCCCATCGGACGGCGCGGGTCCTTGAGGCCGGACCTCGAGCGACGGACCGAGCGCGCGATCGCCTTGATGGCGTCGTCCTGGTTGATGACGGCACCGCCGAGTTCGCCCTCCATCTGGAGCAGGCGCTCGGCCTCGCCCTTCTCGAGCCGCGTGAGCGGGATCGAGGTCATCTTCGAGACGGTCTCCGCGATCACCTCGGCGTCGACGACGCCCAGGTTCTCGCGCTGCGACTGCTCGAGGCGCCAGTCGCTCTGGATCTCCTCGCGCTTCTTGCGGAGCTGGTAGGCCTGGTCGCGGAGCTTGGCGGCCTTCTCGAACTCCTGGCTCGCGACGGCCTTCTCCTTCGCGCGGTCGAGCTCGTCGACCTGCGAGTTGATGTCGTGGAGGTCCGGCGGCGTGACGGTGTTCTTGAGCCGCACGCGCGCACCGGCCTCGTCCATCACGTCGATGGCCTTGTCCGGCAGGAAGCGGTTGTTGATGTAGCGCGTCGCGAGTTCGACCGCGGTCTCGAGCGCCTCGTCCGTGTACTGGACGCGGTGGTGCGCCTCGTAGCGGTCGCGCAGACCCTTCAGGATCTCGACGGCCTCGGTCGGGCTCGGCGGCTCGACGTTGACGGCCTGGAAGCGGCGCTCGAGCGCGCCGTCCTTCTCGATGTGCTTGCGGTACTCGTCGAGCGTCGTGGCGCCGATGCACTGGATCTCGCCGCGGCTGAGCGCGGGCTTCAGCACGTTCGACGCGTCGATGGCGCCCTCGGCGCCGCCCGCTCCGACCAGCGTGTGCAGCTCGTCGATGAAGAGGATCACGTCCTTGACGCGACGCACCTCCGTCATGACCGCCTTGATGCGCTCCTCGAACTGACCGCGGTACTTCGTACCGGCGACCATCAGAGCGAGGTCGAGGACCACGATGCGCTTGTTGCGCAGGAGGTCCGGGATCTCGTTCTCGACGATCTTCTGGGCCAGGCCCTCGACGATCGCCGTCTTGCCGACGCCGGGCTCGCCCAGCAGCACCGGGTTGTTCTTCGTGCGGCGCGAGAGGATCTGGATCACGCGCTCGATCTCGTGCGCGCGGCCGATCACCGCGTCGAGCTTGCCCTCGCGGGCGAGCTCGGTCAGGTCGCGACCGAAGGCGTCGAGCGCGGGCGTCTTGCTCTTGCCGCCGCCCGGCGTGCCGCCGCCGGAGACCGGCGTGTCACCGCTCGACTCCTCCTCCTCCTCCTCCGACGAGTCGGCGCCGAGGAACTCGAGCACCTCCTCGCGCACGTCCTCGAGCTTGACGCCGAGGTTCGTGAGGACCTTGGCGGCGATGCCCTCGTTCTCCTTGATCAGGCCGAGCAGCAGGTGCTCCGTCCCGATGTAGTTGTGCCCGAGGTTGCTCGCCTCCTCCATGGAGAGCTCGAGCACCTTCTTGGCGCGCGGCGTGAAGGGCAGTTGGCCCATCGTCACCATCGACGGCCCCGTCTTGACGAGCTTCTCGACCTCCGAACGGATCTTCGAGAGGTCGATGCTCATCTGCCGCAGCACGTTGGCGGCGACTCCGCTGCCCTCCTGGACGAGACCGAGGAGGATGTGCTCCGTGCCGAGGTACTCGTGGTTGAACCGCTGCGCCTCCTGGCGAGCGAGGTTCATCACCTTCTTGGCGCGGTCCGTGAATCTGTCGAACATGGTCTCGCGGTGTCGGGATGGTCCCCGGCGGACGTCCGCGTGGGCGTCGTCGGGGAGGGGCGTGGAGACGGGGTCGGGACGGTCGGGTGCGGGGACGGGTCCCCGACGTCGCGGACCGGATGGGTCCGGCGCGGCGACCGGGTGTGTGCGGCTCGGTTCCTTCGGGAGACGTGCGTCGTCGGACGGAGGGTCCCTCGCGGGACCTCGACCTGGACGCGGCGGAGGTGAGCGGACCCTCGCTCATCGGCTCGCCGCGGGGCCCTCGCTTGAGCCTCCCCGCCTGCAGCTTCCGACCGCGGACCTCCCGGGCTCTGCCCTGCCCCTCGAGGACGGGCAGGATAGGACCCTGGAGGCCGCAATTCGAACGCCGCCGAGGGCCGCCGTCCCGGTCGCGCCGGATCAGGAATCGGGGAGTTCGAGGGCGCGGAGCTCGTCGCGCAGCGTCGCCGCGCGCTCGTAGTCCTCGGCCCGCACGGCCTCGTCGAGGTGCCGCTTGAGCTCGTCGAGCTTCCGCGTGCGCTCGAGCGCCGCCGTGTCGACCCCCGGCATCCGCCCGCGATGGGAAGTTGCGTTGTGGATGCGCTCCAGAAGCGGGTCGATGTGGGCGGCGAAGACTTCGTAGCAGCGGGCGCAGCCCAGGCGACCCTTGGCGCGGAATTCGGTCAGCGACATGCCGCAGTCCGGGCACGTCAACGACGCCAGCGCGTTCTCCTTCTGGGCGGTGACCTGGATCACCTTCCAGATCTCCGCCATGTGCTTCGCGGTCGCGAGATTCTTCTTCGCGGGTGCGACGAAGGGCAGCTCGAGCGAGCCCGCGCACTCGCGACACAGGTGCTGCTGTTCGACGTGGTGTCGACGGTGGTCGCAGCTCTCGACGTCGGGGTCCTCTCGGACCTCGGTGACGTGGATGGTGGCCGCGCTCTGCTGGCAGATCTGGCACTTCATCGCTCGCGGGGACGCCGCGGCCGAGGGCCGGCGTCGACCGGTTCAGGATACCGGTGCTCGGCCCTCTTCGTACGTCGCGCGGCTCGCTTCCAGGGTCCGACGGAAGGCCTTCGCGCGATCCTCGAAGTTCGCGTGGGCGTCGAAGCTGGCGCAGGCCGGCGAGAACAGGAGGGCGTCGCCGCGACGGAGGTCGCCGACGGCGAGGGAGACCGCGCGCTCGAGCGTCCCGGCCGCGACGGCGTCGATGCCGGTCGACCCGAGCGCGGAAGCGAGCGCTCCCGCCGACTCGCCGAACGCGAACGCGCGCCGCACGCGGCCGCGCGCCGCGGCGAGCAGCGGGTGGAGCGGGAGGTCCTTGAGTCGGCCGCCGACGAGCAGGACGACCGGTCCCGCGAGCGCGAGGAGTGCCGACGCCGTCGAGTCCGGCGTGGTCGAGACGCCGTTGTCGACGACCGTGGCGCCGCGCAGGTCGTCGAGCCGCTCGAAGCGGTGCGACGGGGGGCGCAGTCGCGGCGCCGCCGCGCGGAGGTCGTCGACACCCACGCCGAGCGCGTGCGCGATGCCGTACGCGAGTCGCAGGTTCGCCGCCTGGAACGACGGCAGTCCGAGCGCCGACGGACCGGGCAGCACGCCGCCGTCCGCGAGGGCGACGTCCCCGTCGGACGCGCGCGGGTCGAAGCGTCGGATCGCGCCGCGTTCGCGCGTCCAGCCCTCGGTCGGCCCCGAGCCGCTCGGCAACCAGACGTCGGCGTCGTCGGCCGCGAGTTCGAGGACGCGGCGCTTCGCGCGTGCGTAGCCCGCCAGGCCGCCGTGCCGCTCCAGGTGGTCGAGTTCGACGTTCGTGACGGCGGCGGCTCGGAACGTCCGCGCACCGGCGGGCGGGTCGCCGAGGTGCTCGAGCTGGTAGCTCGAGAGTTCGAGGACGACCCAGTCGTCCCGTGCGACGTCGTCGACGCGCTCGAGCAGCGACCCGCCGAGGTTGCCCCCGGCGAACACGCGCGCTCCGCCCGCGCGGAGGAGTTCGGCGACGAACGACGTCGTCGAGCTCTTGCCCTGGGTGCCGGTGATGCCGACGTGTCGGCCGTGCGACGCGGCGACGAACAACTCGATCTCGGTGGCGACGCGCGCGCCGCGCGACCGCGCGCCGACGAGCAGCGGGTGGTCCGGCCGCACCGCCGGGTTCGCGACGACGAGGTCGGCGCGCTCGAAGTCGCGCTCGTCGTGGCGACCGAGCACGAGTTCGACGCCGCTCCCGGCGAGCGCCGAGACGGCCTCCGGCAACTCCTGCGCGCTCCGCAGGTCCGTGCCGACCACGCTCGCCCCGTTCCGGACGAGGTGGAGCGCGGCGCCGGCACCGCCGCCGAAGCGCCCGAGCCCCATCACGACGGCGCGCGCGCCGCGGAGGTCCGCCGGTGCGAGGCCGCGCACGCTCATCGGCCGCCGCTCGACGGCCCTGCCGAGGCTCGTCCCGCCCGTCTCCCCGTCCGCGGGCAGGTCCGGCAGGGTCGGCACGACCTCGATGGGGGAGGTCGCGCGGACCGTTCGGGCCGGCGCGTCGCAGCGCCTCGGCGCGGTCCAGGACCGAGCGCCTGGTCGCCACGTCGGTGGTGACGTCTCCCGCCTCGAGCTCGGCGTGGACGCGCTTGCGGTCCTTCCAACCGATCGGGATCAGGACCTCCGAGACGATGTCGAGCGGGAAGCGACCGTACCAGGGCGGCTTCACCCGGACGAGGAACGTGCGGGTGAGGTGGTCCTCGAGGTAGTAGGTGACGCGCCGCGTTCCGTAGTGGAGGAACGGCACCTCACAGGGCGTCACGCCCACCATCTCGTCGTCGAGGCGCACCGCGGCGCCCGGCGGGTCCGAGGTGAAGACGAGGACGCGTTGCGCGGCGCAGCCCGTGAGGAGCAGCGCGGCGCAGGCCGTGAGGAGGAGCGCAGTGCTGCCGCGCGCGAGAACCCGCGCTGCGCCGCGCGCGAGGACCGCCGTCCCGGTGCGTCCCACTTCCGTCGTCCCGACCATCGTTCCGCGGCGATGCTACCGCGCGTCGCACACCACGCACCGCGTCCGATCGAGCGCACGCCCGCGCGCGGGTGGCGGAGAGGGAGGGATTCGAACCCTCGGAGCCCTTTTGGGGCTCACCGCATTAGCAATGCGGCGCATTCGGCCACTCTGCCACCTCTCCACTCGCGTCGCCCGGGGGCTCCTCCCGCGGCGCACGGAGTGCGCACGAGGGCCGCGCAAGGTACCCGCGCGGCAGGGCCCGGACAAGCGCGGCGAGGTGGCGGAGGCGGAGGGATTCGAACCCCCGGTGCCGTGAGGCACAACGGTTTTCAAGACCGCCGCGATCGGCCACTCTGCCACGCCTCCGCGGTGAATCTACCAGCCGGAACGGTGAACTCAGGGCGCCGAGGACCGTTGGCGCGCGGGGGCGCGCCGGATGCTCCCCCGACACCACGGTCGCGGACCGAACGCGACCTCCCCCCGATGCGCGCACCGCGAAGGTGTGCCGACCTCGATGCACAAGTCCCTGGCCGTCGCCCTGTGCGCGGCGTTCAACACGAGCCCTGCCAATGCCGTCGAGTTCCTCCGCTCCGGGAGCGAGGAACGCACCGACCAGGAAGCCGCGACGGACGTCCCCGAGACCGTCGTCACCGCCTCCGGTGCGCCGCGCCCCGCGCTCGAGGCGCCGCAGAGCATCTCGGTGATCGACTCCGCCGAGCTCGCCCGCCGCTCCTACCGCACGCTCCCGCAGGCGCTCCGCTACACGCCGGGCGTCCTCGTGCAGGAGACGTCGCACGGCCAGGGCTCGCCGTACATCCGCGGCTTCACGGCCTTCCGCGACGTCTTCCTGATCGACGGCGTGCGCCTCAACAACTCGGTCTTCCGCGAGGGCCCGAACCAGTACTGGGCGACGATCGACCCGTGGTCGCTCGACCGCATCGAGGTCCTGCGCGGACCGAGCTCGGTGCTCTACGGCTCCGACGCGATCGGCGGCACGGTGCAGGCCTTCACGAAGATGCCCTACGCCGACGGAGCGCCGAGCGGTCTCGTCGCGCTGCGCGGCGCGACGGCCGAGAACAGCCTCGTGGGCCGCGTCGAGGGCTCGGCCGGCGGCGGGGGGCTCGGTCTCCTCGTCGGCGCGACCTTCAAGGACTTCGGCGACGTCGAGGGCGGCCGCGACATCGGCGACCAACCCAACACCGGCTACGACGAGTACGACGTCGACGCCAAGGCCGAGCAGTTCCTCGACGCGGACACGCGCCTCGTGATCGGCTACCAGCACGTGCGTCAGAACGACGTGCCGCGCACGCACAGCACGAACCAGGCCGTCTCGTTCGAGGGCACGTCGGTCGGTTCGGACGTGCGCCGCGACCTCGACCAGGAGCGCGACCTCGTCTACGCGCAGTTCTTCTCCGAGTCCGGCGAGGGGCCCTTCGACTCGTGGTCGGCGGGGCTCTCGCTCCATCGTCAGGCCGAGGAGGAGGACCGCGTCCGCTCGAGCCTGGCCCGCAGCCTGAACGGGTTCGACGTGACGACGATCGGTGCGTTCGCACACTTCGAGTCGACGAACTCGGCCGGCACGTGGAGCTACGGCGTCGACGTCCAACACGACGAGGTCGACTCGTTCTCGACCGGCAGCACGATCCAGGGTCCCGTCGCCGACGACTCGACCTACGACCTGGTCGGTGCGTTCCTCCAGAACGAACTCGATGCGACGGACCGGCTGAAGCTGACCCTCGGCGCGCGTGCGGAGTGGGCGGCGGTCGACGCCGACAGGGTCGAGGATCCCGTGTCGAGCACGCAGTTCGCCATCGAGGACGACTGGGCGTCGATCGTCGGGAGCGCGCGCTTCCACTACGAGCTCGACGGCGAGGAGCTGGGGCTCTTCGGAGGTGTCTCGCAGGGTTTCCGCGCGCCGAACCTGTCCGACCTGACGCGCTTCGACAGCGCGCGCTCCAACGAGTTCGAGATCCCGTCCCCGGGGCTCGACCCCGAGCACTACCTGACGTTCGAGCTCGGCGCGCGCGCCGCGAACGAACGCGCCTCCGGCGAGCTCGCCGTGTTCTACACGGACATCGACGACATGATCGTCCGGTTCCCGACCGGCAACACCAACGGCTCCGGTGACTTCGAGATCACGAAGGACAACATCGGCGACGGCTGGATCTACGGCGTCGAACTGAGCGGCGCGTTCGAGCTCGCCGACGACTTCACCCTGTTCGGGAACGCCACGTTCATGGAGGGCAAGGTCTCGACCTACCCGACGTCCGCGCCGGTCCTCACCGACGAGTGGATCGACCGACTGATGCCCTTCACGGCACAGCTCGGGCTGCGCTGGGACGATCCGGGCGACCGCGGGTTCGCCGAGTTCCAGGCGGTCTTCGCGGCCGACGCCGACCGGCTCTCGACGCGCGACGCGGGCGACACCCAGCGCATCCCGCCCGGCGGCACGCCGGGGTACCTCGTCCTGAACGCGCGCACGGGCTGGACCGTGGCGGAAGGAACGGACGTGCTGCTGGCGGTGGAGAACGTGACGGACGAGGATTACCGCATCCATGGCTCGGGAACGAACCAGCCCGGACTCAACGTCCTCGTCGGCGTCTCCTTCAGCTTCTGAGGGGCGGCGCGCCGTGCGCGCGGCGGGCGCGGGCTCCTCGAAGCTGGGGCTCCCGCTCGCCGCGTCGCTCGTCGTGCACACCGGGCTCTTCGTCGCCATCGTCGTCCTGACGACCGCGGAGCACGGGGGCGGCGAGACGACGCGGGTCGCCTCCGTCGAGATGCCGCTGCCGGTCGTCGAGACGACCGAGGTCCCGCGCGAGCAGGAGGAACTCGAATTCGACGAGGTCGAACACGAGGTCGAGTCCGACCTCCCCCGGTTCGACGAGGAGGAGATCGTCGAGGAGGAGGCGGCGTTCGAGGAGCCTGCGCCGCCCGACGACACGGACGCACCGCGCGCCGACCTGTTCGAACGGCTCCCGTCCGCCTCGCTCGGCGGTCCGGTCGCGCCGCCGCCGCCGCAGGACGACGTCGCTCGGCCCGAGGACTCCGAGCCCGAGCTCCCGGCGATCGACGAGCCGGAGTCCGACGCGCCGCCCGAGCTCCTCGAGGCGCCGCCGCCGCGCTATCCGACGCTCGCGGTGCGCCGCAAGTACGAGGGTTCGGTGCTGCTCCTCGTCGTCGTCGCTGCGGACGGCAGCGTGCGCGACGTCGTCGTCGAGGAGTCGAGCGGGCACGACGTGCTCGACGGCGCGGCCGTCGACGCCGTGCGGACCTGGCGCTTCGTGAGGGGCGCGCCCGACCGCGAGGCGCGGCACCGCGTCACGTTCCGGCTCGACGAGCAGGGCTGAGTCCGACCTGCGCGCAGCGCGACTCCGACGTTCACTCGTCCTCGGTCGACGCGTCGCGCATGACCGCGCCGGCCACTCGGATCGGGCAGCCCGCGCGCAGCGCGACGGCGATCGCGTCGCTCGGCCTCGCGTCGACCTCGACCTCCTCACCGCCGTCCTTCGTGAGGAGGAGCCGCGCGAAGTAGGTGCTCTGTCGCAGGCCGACGACGCGCACCTCCGCCACCTTCGCGTCGAGAGCCTTCACCACCTCGAAGAGCAATTGGTGCGTGAGCGGTCGCTGCAGCTCGACCTCGGCGAGCACCCGCTGGATCTCGGCCGCCTCGTTGGTCCCGATCAGGATCGAGAACCCGCGTCGGCCGCCGCGCTCGCGCAGGTGCAGGCTCTGCTGCTCGGTGTCGTCCTGAAGGACGACGCGCGCGACCATCACGTCGATCCACTCCGACTTCTTCGGCTGCGGCGGCATGGGCGTCCTTTGTAGGTCCGCGCACGACCGGAGTCCACTTCGCGGCGGGCCTCGTCCGCGCGGCGAACGACGCGCTCGGTCCGCGACGCCGCGCAGGGGACGCGACGCGGAGGGAGCTTGCCAGGTCGTGCCGGAGCCGCCATCGTGATCCCGTGACCCCGTCGGAGACCGAGCGCGCGAACCCCGTCCTCGTGCGACTCCGTCGCGGAAGCTCGGTGGAGTCGTTCCACCGCGGCTCGTGGGTCGTCGTCGACCGGACCGGGGCGGTCGTCGCCTCGTCGGGCGACGTCGACGCGCCGGTCTTCGCGCGGAGCTCGATCAAGGCGTTGCAGGCCCTTCCGCTCGTCGAGTCGGGCGCGGCCGACCGGTTCGGCTTCACGCCCGCCGACCTGGCGCTCGCGATCTCCTCGCACAACGGCGAGTCGCGCCACACCGAGGGCGCGACGGCGATCCTCGCTCGGTTGGGTCTCGACGCCTCGGCGCTGCGCTGCGGTGCCCAGGCGCCGACCGATCCCGAGGCGAAGCGGCGGCTGCGCGAGCGCGACGCGAAGCCCGGTGCGATCCACAACAATTGCTCGGGCAAGCACGCGGGCTTCCTCGCCCTCGGCGCGCACCTCGGCGCGGATCCGAAGAGCTACCTCGACGAGAGGGCTCCCGTGCAGCGCGCGGTACGCGCGGCGATCGCCGAGATGTGTTCGCTCGATCCCGCGACGCTGGAGACCGCGATCGACGGCTGCAGCGCGCCGACCTTCCGACTCCCGCTGCGCGCGATGGCGCTCGCCTTCGCGCGACTGGCCGAACCGTCGGGACTCGCGGCGACGCGGAGGGCGGCGGCCGTGCGACTGCTCGACGCGGCCGCCGAGCATCCCGCGATGGTGGCGGGGGAGTACAAGCGGCTCGACACGGCGCTGTTGCGCGTCACGAACGGCCGCGTGTTCCCCAAGGTCGGAGCGGAAGCGGTGTACGTGATCGCCGCGCGGGACCGCGGACTCGGACTCGCACTCAAGATCGACGACGGAGCGCAACGCGCGATGCATGCAGCGGTCGTCGCGCTGTGCGATCGCTTCCAGCTCGTCGATCGCCGCGCGCTCGACGAGCTGCGGGACTTCGGCCCGGGACCGCTGCGCAACTGGGCGGGACTCGAGGTCGGCTCGACGGACGTCGAGCTCGCCTGAACCGTCGGAGCGGATCGACGCCGTCCACGTCGGCCGATCCGAGTCCGAACGACAGGAAAGCGCGACCGGATCCGGGAAGTCGAACGCCTCGCACCGCTCGGATCGCGTTCTCCGGCGATTCGCGAACGCGCGCGAGTCGTCGAGGAGGCGCGTGCGGCGCGCTTCCGCCCGCATCCACCGCGCACACCCCGCGATCCGCACGTCGTGTGGCGCGTCCCGAGCCTCCGTGCTCTACTGCCCGCCCCCCCAAGCGGGCCTCGCTCCCCACACCCCCCGGCTTCCGCGCCAGAGGTCTCATGCCCCGTCCGCTCCTGATCGCGGCTCTGCTCGCGCCCCTCCCTGCCTGTTCGATCATCGCGGACGACGCGCGTCCGACGGTGGACTTCGAGGCGATCGCCGAGACGCAGAACAACTTCCGCGGCATCGTGAACACGAAGCAGCCGGTGATGCGGACGAACCTGCACGCCAGCCTGCCGGTCGAGAAGTGGGGCGGCACGTTGACCGTGGGCTCCGACACGACCTGGGACCTCTCGAACCAGGGGACGGGACAGTGGTTCCCCGGAGGACACGCGGGCGAACCGTCCCAGGTCGAGACGTTCGTCGCGTACTCCGAGCAGTACCACGGACTCGACGTGACGACGGGACTCATCAGCTACGCGCTGCAGAACCCCGACGACTTCCCGTTCGCGGCGGAACGCGGCGAGACGAAGGAGTTCTTCGTCGAGGTCCAGAACCCGAACGCGGGCAAGCTGATCCCCTGGTTCCGCTTCCACTACGACTTCGACGAGGTGCACGACGCGTACGCGGCGTTCGGCCTCAAGAAGTTCTTCACGACCGAGAAGTACACGGTCGAGCTCGGTTCGAACCTCGGTTGGTCGAGCGAGGGGCAGTCCGACTGGAACTACGGCTTCGCGAAGGAGGGTTTCGCCCACTTCGACTTCGGGGCCGAGATGACGTACTTCGTCGACGATCACACCTCGGTGCTGTTCGGCGCGCACTCGTCGACGATCGTCGACGGCGCGATCCAGGACTGGCTCCACTCGATCGGCATCGACACGTCGAACTTCTGGCTCTCCGTCGGGGTCGTCCTCTCCTACTGAGCGCCGGATCGGCTCGACGCTCCGGCGGCGCCGCCAGGGTCCGTCGACCGACGTCGTCCGCGCTCCCGCCTCCACCTCGCCCGCTCCCCGAACACGCAACGAGTCGAGTCCCGTCCCACCGGATCGATCGCGATGAAAGTCCCTCCCCACGCACGCCGGTCGCGTCTCGCCGCACTCTCGGGTGTGACGGGCGCCGCCCTCCTCGTCCTGTGCCACGCGTGCTCGTCGGGTCTCGAGAACGTCGACCCCAAGGTCACGGCGCCCATGCCGGACCTGCCGAAGAGCCACAACCTGCGTTTCGCGTTCGACCCGAACTTCGAGCTCGACGCGCTCATGTCGGACCTCGACGTGACGGGCGGCGTCGTGCCGACCACGTCGGGTGCACAGGAGCGACCCGTCGCGTTCGTCGCGTTCGTGACGACCAGCCAGCCCGCCGACACCGACGATCCGGTCGCCTACAACGGCGCGGTCCGCAACGTGTTCGTCGCCGCCGTCGACTCCGACAGCATCGACGAGCGCGCCTTCAGCTACTCGATGGCCGGCACGATGCGCCACGCGCGCTGCATGACGTGCCACCAGATGAACGTCGACCCGGCGGCGCTCGAGCCCGGGCAGCTCCCGCCGACACCGTTCCTCACGCAGGAGCACTTCGTCCTGGGCGGAGGCAAGCCGCCGCTCAACGACTTCGACTCGCACGACTGCATCGGCTGTCACTTCGAGGACTGGCTCGCGCCGGGTCCGTCGTTCGACCTCCGCAACGAGGGCACCCGCGACCTGTTCGTCCGCGCGCAGACGCCGCCGTCCGGTCTCGACGTCCACTTCCGCACCGACCCGCGCGTGCTGTGGGCGCTCGGCGACGGCGCGACGCCGTTCGGCGGCGCCGCGGACGACGACCACGACGGGATCGACGAACCCGAGGACCACGACAACGTGCGTCGCCACGCACCGGGCGGTGCGACCGGCTTCGTCCGCAGGCTCGACGACCTCCTCTCGACGGCCGACCCGGTCACGGGCGAACTCGAGTTCTCGAGTGCGCCGAACGCGGTGCAGGACGTCGTGCTCGTGAGCCGCAACGTCGCGGGCAACGGCTCGGGCAACGGCGCGTCGCGCGCGCCGAGCATCACGTACGTGCCGAACCCCTCGTACGACCCGGCCTTCCCGACGGCCACGCACACCGGAACGCTCTACGTCGCCTACGAGTCCGACGCGACGAACATGAGCGGCGGGACGACCGCCGGCTTCACCGACGTGTTCCGCGTCGCGATCGAGGTCCACGTGCGCAACGACGGCACGATCGACCTCGAGTACCAGACGGGACAGCAGATCTACGTCAGCGAGTCGTTCGACGCGATGACGGCCGGCGGCAACTCGACGGCGCCGGACATCTCGGCGGACGGCGGGAGGATCACCTTCGTCTCCGAGGCGTCGAACCTCGTGAGCGGCATGCTCCCGGTGTGTCGTCCCGAGGTCTACCTGTGGGACGTCGTCGGCGTGCCTCGCATCGCGCTCGTGAGCCACCTCCCGGGCGGCGGGAACTCGAAGACGCCGGGCAACCAGGGCTCGGTCGCTCCGCGGATCAGCCCCGACGGCGTCGCGGTGGTGTGGGAGTCCGACGCTTCGAACCTCGTGTCGGGGGACACCAACGGCAAGCGCGACGTCTTCTACGCGCTCACGCCGACGCTCGTCGCTCCCGGCCCGATGACCGTGGGTTCGGCGGTGCGCGCGAGCGTCCCCGACGGCGGCGGACAGTTCGACGTCCACTCGGTGGGTGGGAGCATCCACCACGACGCGGGCGCCGTGCGCGTCGCGTTCGGGACCCAGGAGGGGGCGCCGGACCCGGTCGTGGCGGTGCTCTGCCCGGAACAGGTCGTCGAGTTCTCGATCTCGGCCGACACGTACTTCGATTCGTCGGCACCGACGATCAACCTCAACTCGACGAACAACGAGATCGGCGTGGGTTGGACGGGCGACCCGGACGGGGCGAATCCGCCGGGCCCGAAGGAGTTCCGAGCCGCCGTCCGGTTCGACGACATCACGTCCATGATCCCGCCGAACTCGACGATCCTCTCGGTCGAGTTCTCGATGGAGCTGTTCAAGGAGGCCGCGGAGTCGGCGAACCCCAACGGCTGCACGCCCGGCGGCATCGCGGCGTCGATCTCGATGTTCCGAATGAATGCCGCGTGGGTCGAGAGCACCGCGACCTGGAACAGCACGAGCGGCCAGTTCTCCGGGACCTCGAGTTCCACCGTGACCGGCATCAGCGGCCACGGCCGCAAGTTCTGGTTCGACGACACGCTCGGCGACGGTCTCGTCAAGGACGTCCAGGACTGGGTCAACGGCTTCGCCGCGAACAACGGCTGGATGCTCGACGTCGTGCCGACCTCGACCTGTTCGGTCAAGCTCTTCCGCGACCGCGAGTCCGGGCCCGCGACGGAGGCGAAACTCCTCGTCAACTACCAGCCTCCGCCCGCGCCGCTCCCGTCCGCGCTGACCACGCCGGGCGTCTGCACGGTCTACCTGCGCGACACGGCGTCGGGCCGCACCTACGACCTCAACCGGACGGTCGACCCCGACGGCGAGGAACCCGCGGAGGAGTTCGACGTCGACGGCTCGCCGCTCGCGGCGAACGCGACGAACCCCGTGCTCAGCCCCTACGGCGACGCCGTGCTGTTCGAGTCGATGGCGAGCAACCTCGACGTGCGTCGCGACTTCGACGAGAACCGCCTCATGGACGTCGTGCTCGTCGACCTGACGAAGCTCGATTCCGACGGCTTCCTCCTGCCCTACAAGGTCAGCGTCACGGCCGACGGCGGGATGGGCGACGGCCCCTCGCACGACCCCGTGTTCGGCGGTTTCTCGCCGCGGACCGACGCGTTCCCGCTCGGTCTCGCACTGTTCGCGACGCAGGCGCGGAACCTCGGCGACGCCGACCCCGCCGACACGAACGACGACGGCATCCCGGACGGCGACAACTTCATGACGCTCTTCCTCCGGGAGGGGGGCGCGACGATCGCGGAGTTCGCGGCCCGTCCCGCGCGCCAGGGCATGAACAAGGCGGTCGCGTTCGAGGACCGTTCCTCGGGCTTCCCGACGACGTACACCTGGGACTTCGGCGACGGTTCGCCGGTGTCCAACGAGGCGACCCCGTCGCACGCCTACACCGTCCCCGGCTTCTACCCGGTGACGCTCACGGTGTCGGGAGAGCTCGGATCCGATTCGCGCGTCCGCACCGACTACATCCACGTGCTCGGCCCCGTGGTGGCGACCTTCACGACGGACAAGGACACGACGAACGCGCCCGACCAGGTCCCGGCGCAGACGAACGTCCCCAACGCGACGACGATCTTCGGTGCGGTCGACGGGAACGACGCGAACTCGTTCCTGCGGCTGTCGCTGGACTCGAGCGCGTCGACGGAGTTCCCCGACTCCTTCACCTGGACGCTCACGCGCGTGAACGCGGGCGGAACTCCGGTCGGTCCGGCGACGGTCGTCTCGAAGGAAGCGAATCCGACCGACGTCCGCATCGACAAGCCCGGCTTCTACGACCTGGCGCTCAACGCCTCGGGCGCCGGCGGTGCGGGCTTCGCGAAGCAGCGCATCGAGGCCTATCAGGCGGTCCGCGCCTCGTTCTCGACCAGTCCCTCGGGCGCGCCGGGAGCCGGCTTCATCCGCGGGAACGCGCCGTTCGCGGTCGAGTTCACCGACACGACGACCGGCGACGTCGCGACGAGCAACGGGTACCGCTACGAGTTCGGTGACTCCGACTTCACGTTCGTGCAGGACCCGACGCACACCTACAACTCGCCCGGCGTGTTCCTCGCGGAGCTCCAGGTCGACGGTGCGGGCGGCGACTCCTCGACGTCGCTCCCGTTCCCGGTGATCGTCGACGGCGTCATCACGTCGGCCTTCTCGGTCGATCCGCAGCCCGTCGGCTCGCTCCCCGGCGTGATCTCGGGCGAGTCGCTCGCGACGGGCGGAGTGCTGCTCGTCGACTTCACCAACCTCAGTGCGAACGCGGCGCTCGTGCCGATGTTCTTCCGCTGGAACTTCGGCATCGGCGTGACCGGCAAGGAGCAGCTCGCGAACCCGAGCGACGTCTCCTACTCGCTCGCCAACCCCGAGAACGTGCAGACCTTCGCGATCTCGCTGATCGCGAGCAAGATCAACCCGGCCCCGGTGACGTGCTTCGGCGCGCCCGCCGGGACGTGCGACGACCAGTCGGGCACGCTGCGCGTCTTCCCGAAGCCGATCGCGAACACGGCGGCCCCGGGCCCGTCCTTCGTCGCCCCCGGCAACCCGAACCGCCCGCCGCACACCGTCGACCTCGACGGCAACGTGTTCGGCGACGGCGCCGGGACCGAACCGATCTACCGCTGGTACCGCAGCGAGCCCATGGGCTCGGTCGCGAACGTCCTCTTCGCGAGCGGCACGACGATCGGGGCTCTCTCGCAGCGCTACGAGTTCCCCGACCCCGGCATCTACAAGGTCGTGCTCGAGGTGGAGACGAACGGTCCGGGCGGCACCCGCCAGATCGAGCGGAGCACCCCGCGCGACGTGACGGTGTCCGCCGCGACGTTCACGCAGTTCTACACGCAGTCGATCGCGGTCGAGACCGGAGCGAAGTGCACGACCTGCCACGGCGGACCGGTTCCGAAGGCCGACCTCAACTGGCGGCTCGGCCCCGGCGAGACGATCTCCGACGTCTGGCACCGGATCGTCGAGGACAACTCGGGCAACCCGATCCTCTCGACGGCGTGCAACACGACGAAGCGGCGGATCCAACCGGCGGATCCCGCGAACAGCGTGGTCCACAACGTCCTGACGAAGCCCTCGGGACCGCTGTGCACGATCAACATGCGCATCAACCTCGCGGGCTCGGAGTCGGACAAGGACGACCACGTGGACGTCCTTCGGAGCTGGATCCTCGACGGGGCGCCCAACAACTGATCACCGCCGCGGCCGCAGGGCCCGGGGCGGACCGGTATGGAGAAGGACGACGACGTCGATCTCGACGCCCTGCTCGCCGAACTCGGTGACGGCGAGGACGGGTCGGATCGTTCGTCGAGCGAGGACGACGCCGCGCTCGACGACGACGACGGCGCGAGCGACGAACTCGACGCGTTGCTCGCGGATCTCGCGGACGACGACGAGGCGGAAGCGGAACCCGAGCCGGTGTCCGCGCCCGCTCCGGCCGCAGCGCTCGTCGACGAAGGCGACCCCGCTCTCGACGACGACGGAGCGACTGACGAGCTCGACGCAAGTTGCTCGCGGATCTCGAGGACGACGACGAGGCGGAAGTGGAACCTGCTGAAACCGCGCCTGGCCTGGCCGCGCTCGTCGACGAATGGCGACACCGCGCTCGACGACGACGGCGCGAGCGACGAACTCGACGCGCCGCTCGCGGATTCGCGGACGACGACGAGGCGGAAGCGGAACCTGAGTTGCGTCCGCGCCCGCCTACGCAGCGCCTCGTCGACGGCGGGACGACCCGCGCCGACGAGACGACGGGCGTGGAGCGACGAACCGACGCGTTGTCGCGGATCTCGCGGACGACGACGAGGTGGAAGCGGAACCCGAGCCGGTGTCCGCGCCTGCCTCGGCCGCAGCGCTCGTCGACGAAGGCGACACCGCGCTCGACGACGACGGAGCGAGCGACGAACTCGACTGGCGCTGCTCGCGGATCTCGCGGACGACGACGAGGCGGAAGCGGAACCCGAGCCGGTGTCCGCGCCCGCTCCGGCCGCAGCGCTCGTCGACGAAGGCGACACCGGCGCTCGACGACGACGGAGCGACCGAGCTCGACGCGTTGCTCGCGGGATTCGAGGACGACGTCGACGAGGCGGAAGCGAACTCGAGCTGGCGTCCTGGCGCCTGCCCGCTGCAGCGCTCGTCGACGAAGTGGACGACCCCGCGCTGACGACGACGGGGCGAGCTGACGAACTGATGCGTTGCTCGCGGATTCCTGCGGCGACGACGCAGGTGAAGCGGAACCCGAGCGAAACTGCGCCTGCGCTGGCCGCGGCGCTCGTCGACGAAGGCGACACTGCGCCGACGACGACGGAGCTGAGCGACGAACTCGACGCGCTGCTCGCGGAATCGGTAGCGGGCGACGAGCTTGAACTCACTCCTGCCCTGACACCACCGCGTCTGCGCCGATGCTGGAGCGCGTGTGGTCGACGGCGGCGCGATCGACGACCTCGTCGCCTTCTGCTCGCCGCCCTCGAGGCGTACGACGACGGCGGCCCTGGCGTGACGGAAGAGGTCGACGATCTCGACGCGCTGCTGGCCGGTCTCGAGGACGACCCCCCGGAGGAGGCCGCCGTCGAGCGCGCCGCCGCCGCTCCGCCCGACGAGTCGCCCGACGCGGCTCCGGTCCGCAAGGGTCCGCCGCGGCGGGACCCCGCGGCCGAACGCGCGGAACGCGAGCGCCTGCGGAAGGAGGAGGACGCGCGCCTGCTCGCCGAGATGCTCGAGCAGGAGAAGCGCCGCGCGGCCAACAAGGCCGCGTTCGACTACGAGGAAGAGAAGCCGGCGCCCGCGAGTTCGCGCTGGAGCAAGCTCGGTCGACCGGGCTACGACAAGGGCGGCGGCGGCGCCGCGCGCAAGGACCGCCCCTGGAAGCGGTCGTCCGACGCGGACGGCGGGAGTTCGCCGGGCCGGGACCGCGACGGTCGCGACGACGGCGGCCGCCCCTCCGCAGGTTGGGACAAGGTGCGCTGACGTCATGCTCTGGACGAACGACACGAGCCCGTCGAACGTCGCCGGCGCTGCGCGCCGCGAGCGGACACCTCGTTCGACTCCCAGGGGACGACGGGTCGGAGGCCGACTCCAGTGACCACGGACACCACCTTCACGGACACCGGACGGAGGAGCACTCCCACGACGATCGAACGGATCGGATTCGTGGTCGTCGCGCTCACCGTCTTCGGCGCGATGTTCGCGCCGATGATCGCGATCTTCGTCTACGGCGTCGCACTGGCCGAACAGGGCAACCTGCCGGCGGGCGAGGTGACGGTCGGCATCGCCGTCGTCCTGCGCGCGACGATGCGGCGGCTCCTGCGCGGAGCGTCGACGAGCATCATGCGTACGTCGGCGAGCGCGCTCGGTCGCACGAGCGCCCGCACGCTGACGCGACGCCTCGTCAAGTTCTCGGGGCGGCTCTTCTTCGGTTCCGTCGTGAAGCAGGCGGCGGACGAGGTCGAAGCTTCGCCGATCGCACCGGTCACGCGCCTCTCGCAGATCGTCGCCGTCGCGCTCGGCTACGCCTCGCTGTGCCTCTCGTTCTGGGGCGTGCTCTGGGTGGTCGAGGGGCACACCGAGCAGTCGATCACCGAGCACTACGACCTCGGTGCGATCGACATGGCGCTGCTCGCCGGTCTGCCGCTCCTCGCGTACGCGGGGATCCACCAGCTCCTCGGGCGCTTCCTCGGCGTCAGGACGCGCTACCGCACCGAGTTCGACGGCCTCCTCCTGCAGGCCTACTTCACCGGAGCCGGGTCGTTCCTGCCCCTCACCACCGACGTCGAATTCGTCGGCGACGAGCGCGGCCGCCGGCTGATGTCCACGGCGTCGATCCTCGGACTCTTCCTCGTCCACGCCGCCCTGTCCGTCGCGGGTTCGGGCGTGGCGTCGCCGCACCTCGACTTCCTCGGGGCCATGTTCCTCGTGTACTGCTTCGTCTACTGCTTCCCGCTGAAGCCACTCGACGGACACGCCATCTGGGCGCACAGCAAGTTGCAGTGGCTGCTCGTCACGCTGCCGGTCCTGGTGTCCTTCGTCACGCTGTTGCCGGCAGCCTTCGGAGAGATCATGTGAGCGAGGTCGACCGCGTGGAGGAACCGGTCGGTGGGAGCGAAGACGCACGCGAGCCGGCGCGCGGACCGTCGCAGTCCTCGCGCAACCGGTCGAGGCTGGCGATCGTCCTGCTCCTCGTCACCTGGACGTTCCTCTACAACTACCTGATCAAGGGGCAGTCGCCGGCGCGGGCGTTCTTCGAGATCCTCGACACCATCAGCGACGACTTCGTGATGGGCGCGGGCCTCACGATCGGCGTGGCGTCGGCATCCTGCTCGTCTTCTCCGCGACGAAGCTCTACACGCAGGTCATCGCGAACGTCTACTCGTTCCGGATCATCGAGGAACTCGTGCACGGCGACCTGCGGCGCGGCAGGTACCGCTCGTTCGTCACGAAGGTCCTGAACTTCCAGGACCTCCCCGAACCGTCGACCGTGTGTCCGCTGCGCGTGTCGAGCCTGCTCATGTCGTTCGCCTTCATCTACGTCATGAGCTGGGTCTACGTCGTCCTCTTCAGCGAGGCGATCTTCTTCGTCTCGTGGTCGGCCGGCGTCGACCTCCCGCTCGACGACCCCGACAAGCTCCTGCTCCTGCCGACGATCGCGCTCGCGATCCCGTTCTCGGCGCGCGTGATGGCGTACGTGCGCTACCGCTACGCGCAGGACTACGCCGACTTCATGCCCGGCGCCGTGTTCGTCCTCCTCCTGGTCGCGGCGCTCGGAGCGCTCTTCGGCTCGACCGACCAGAAGTTCTTCCTCGTGCGCGTCTGGACCAATCCCGAGTTCCGGATCGCGTTCCTCCGGAACGGCGTCTTCCTCGCCTTCATCCCGGTGTTCTTCGAGGGCGCGTTCTGGCTGTTCGAACTCAGCCGCGGCGAGCCGGACGAGGAGTGAGCCCACCCGCTCCGACGACGGAGCGGAGAAACCGGTGGCGCGTCCGAATCCTGGTATCCTCGCCGCCCCCGACCCGACCGCACGTCCCTCGATCGCGATCGCGGACCCCCATGACGAACTCCACCGCTCGTTCCCGCGCCCTCACGATCGGCGCGTTCGGCTGCGCGTTCGCGCTCGTCGCCTGCAACGCTCTCGAACAAGGCGTCCGCGGCGTCGTCGGTCGCTGGTTCGCCGACTCCAACCGCGAGGGACGACTCGTCGACGGGAAGCAGGTCGGCGAGTGGAACTACCGCTACGACGACGGCTCTCCGAAGGCGTCCGGTCGCTACGAGGACGACCGTCAGGTCGGCGCGTGGACGTACTGGTACCGCAACGGCAACGTCGAGTGGCAGGGGTCGTTCGAGGGCGCTCGTCTCGACGGACCGACCTTCTTCGGTCACGAGAACGGCACGCGGCGCGCGATCGGCGTGTACGGCGAGGGTCTCGAGGAAGGTCTCTGGACCTACTGGCGCGAGAACGGGTCCGTCGAGTGCGAGGGCGACTTCGCGCAGGGACGTCCGACGCTGCGCTGGACGTACTTCGACGGCGGCGGCAAGGTCTCGGCCGAGGGCTATCGACTCGACGGCGACCGCATCGGGCCGTGGCGCTACTACGGCCCGGGCGACGAGGTCGCCGAGCGCCGCTTCCCGCTGCCCGACGGACTCGAGATCGTCCACGAGTCGTGGGACGGCGACGTGTCCCGTCGCGAGGGCTACCTCGTCGACGGCGTGAAGCAGGGTCGCTGGGCCACGTGGCACACGAACGGTCGGCGCCGCGCGACCGGTGACTTCGTCGACGGCGTCGCCGAGGGCCGCTGGGCGTTGTGGGCGGACGACGGCGAGCCCGTCGCTCGCGGTCACGTCCGATCGGGACGTCCCGTCGGAGCCTGGGACCTGTGGCGCAACGGCGTCCGCGAGAGCGTCGAGGGCGCGTCGCTCACGATCGCGAGTCCCTCGTCCGGAGCGTGGTCGACGGCGGCGGTGCCGGCGGGATCGCCGGAACGCGCCGTCGCGACGTGGATCTCCGAGGCGTGTTCGCCGACGCCCGACACCATGGACGTGTCGCCCGACCCGAACGTCGGCGCGCCGCGAACCGAGGCCGTCGCGGCGGCGGACTACATCCCGGCAGTGCGGATGCGCGCGCAGCCCTTCACGGTGCGCGAGACCGACTCGTTCGACTGGCTCGTCGAGCGCTACACCGACGGAGGCGCGAACTCGCAGCCGCCGGCGGGCAGCGGCTACGCGCGGCGCTCGCGCGGCCCGACGGGGGAGAAGTCGAACGGTGACCCCGTGCTGTCGCCGAAGTTCCTCGGCACCGAGCTACCCTGGACGCGCTTCAACCGCGCGGAGGGCGTCGTCGTCGACTTCGACGACTACCGCGGCAAGAAGAAGGTCGTCGTCGTCGTGCTCCGCGGATTCGCCCGCGACGTCTGCGTGTACTGCGTCACGCAGACGAAGGCGCTGTGCGAGAACTTCGATCGCTTCGTCGCCGAGGGCTGCGAGGTCTTCGTGATCTACCCCGGCGAGAAGAACCGACTCGACGCCTTCATGGAGAGCTTCGAGGAGTGGTCGGACTACGTGGGCGTGCCGCCCGTCGGGGTCCTCTACGACCGCAACATGGAGCTCGTGCAGCGCATGGGCATCACCTCCGAGTTCGCGATCCCCTCGACGTTCGTCCTCGACCAACAGGGTGTGATCCGCTACTCGTACGTGGGCGAGAACATCGAGGACCGACCGCCCGTCGACGAGGTCCTCGAGGCCGTCCGGGGGATCCCGACGAGATGACGCTCCCTCCCGCCACACCCCCCGGGGAGAGCCCGGGCGGCACGGGTGGCGCGGGGAACGAACCGCCCTGGCGCCGAGCGACGGGTCCACCCGACACCTCCGACCCCGGGGTCCCGGGCGAGGACGACGGCGTCGACGACCGCACCGTGCTGCCGCCCGGTGCGACCGCGCGTCCCGTGCCGGCGAGCGAGGCGACGGGCGACGCGAACGACGACGACGACGACGAGGTCGGCGACCGCACCGTGATGCCGCCCGGCGCGACCGCGCGACCCGCGCCGGTGAGCGAAGGGACGAGCGACGCCGACGCGGTCGCCGATCGCACGCTCGTCCCCGCGGGCGCCGCGGCGCAGGACGTCCCCGCGCTCGAACCGGACCTGCAGGCGGGTGCGACCGACGACGCGGTGGACGACCGCACGCTCGTCCCGTCGAGCGCGACGCTCGACGAGCCGACCGGACCCGAGGCCGACGACGAGGAAGGAGTCGACGCCACCTCGCTCCACGTCGGCGGCACGAACGTCGGTCCGACGGAGGAGCGGAGCTCCACGGGCGCCGCCGTCCCCGCCGTCCCGGCGCCGTCCGAGGGCGCGACGTTCGAGGGCGTTCCGGCCATCCCCGACATCGTGTTCGACCACGAGATCGCGCGCGGTGGGATGGGGGTCGTGTACGAGGCGAAGCAGGGCTACCTCGACCGCCGCGTGGCGGTGAAGGTCCTGCACCACGACGCGCAGGGGAAGGACTTCGTCCAGCGCTTCCAGCGCGAGGCCAAGATCCTCGCGTCCTTGAGCCATCCCAACGTCGTGGGCTGCTACCAGGCGGGCGTCGCGGACGACGGTCGCTGCTTCCTCGTGATGGAGTTCATCGACGGACCGACGCTCGGCGACTGGATCGACGAGCAGGGTCCGCTCCAGCCGGAACAGGCGGTCCGCGTGGTGCGCGGCGTCGCGGGCGCGCTTGGCTATGCGCACCGCTCGGGCATCATCCATCGCGACGTCAAGCCGGCGAACGTGCTGCTCAACCGTCCGATCGACGCCGATCGCGACGATCCGTTCCCGTACCAGCCGAAGCTCGCGGACCTCGGTCTCGCGCGCGCGTCGGGCGACTTCAAGCCGCTCGTCGAGGTGGAGGGACTGACGGTCCAGGGCGCCGTGATGGGCTCGCCGCCGACGATGGCGCCCGAGCAGTTCGACGACCCCGACTCGGTCGACTTCCGCACCGACGTCTACGGTCTCGGCTGCGTGCTCTTCCACTGTCTCACCGGGCGACTCGCGTACCCGCAGACCACGCTCACGAAGCTGATCTCGTGCAAGGCGCAGGGCCCGCCGCCGGATCCGCGCGAGCTCAGTCCCTCGGTCCCGAACGAACTCGCCCGGCTCGTGCAGGACATGCTCGCGAGCCGACCGGAGGATCGACCCGGCAGCTACGCCGAGCTCGTCGAGCGACTCGAACGCGTCCTCGTGGACACGCCGGCCGCCGCGGCGAAGCGCTCGAGGGCGCCGATCGTCGCCGTCGCCGGACTCGTCGTCGCCGCGGTCGCGGTGTTCGCGTCGGGCGTGCTCGGCGGCGACCCCGACGGGGTACGTCCGAACCCGGTCGTCGACGAGGGCGGCGCGACCGGACACGGTCCGAAGGATCCTGGCCCGGAAGGGCCGGATCCGAACGGGTCGGGCGCGCCGATCGGGGGCGGGAACGAAGTCGCCGACGGGCCCGGGAGCAACGGCAGCAACACCGGCGCGGAGACGGGCGACGGTCCGAGCGACCCGCCCGACGACGTCCCGGAAGTCGTCGTCGAGCCCGACGACCCGGTTCCGGTCACGCCGCCGTCGTTCGTCGCCGCCGGCGCGCTGCCGATCGCGGCGGGGGAGGTCGAGCAGCTGTTCGTCCGCGAGGACGTGCAGTCGAGTCCCGCCGTCAACTGGGTGGTCCAGGCCGGAGGCACGGCGGACTGGATGATCGTCGACGACAAGATCAACGCGACCTACGCGCGCCTGTTCAAGTCGCGCGGATGCATCCAACGCGACCTGCCGGCGCCGAGCTGGAGGTTCGTCGGGAGCGTCACGTTGCTCCTGCCGCAGATGATTCCGACGGAGCGCCTCTCGTTCCTCGTTTCGTTCGAGAACGGGTCCGCGCTCGAACTTCGACAGGGCATCGAGGGCGAGAATGTCGTGCTCGCCGGCAACATGGTCGTCGCGCAGGGCTCGAACGAGTGGGTCGATCCCGAGCCGATCGAGTCGCTGACCTTCGATCCGCTCCCGCGCGACTCGTTCTCGGAGGGTCGCGAGGTCGCCGTCCGCCTGGACTGGGACGGTCAGCGGCTCGACGTGGCCTGGGGGTTCGTGGACGAGGGAGCCGATCCCGACACCGCGCCGCTCGACGAGGCCCACCGTAGAGTCTCGACGCGACCGATCTCGAGCGACTCGGTGCGCCCACGAATCTCACGGTCCTCGTCGATCACGGCGGCTGCCGTCTCGAGGACTTCATTCGGGCGCTGACGCCGACGGCTTCGAGCCCAAGGCCATGCTGAAGATCATCCTCGTCCAACCCGGTCGCCCCGATCGCGAGATCGAGGTCGACGGCGACGTCGCGACGGTCGGCCGATGCGTCGAACTGCGACGTCGTGGCGACGAGCCCTTCGTCAGCGCAGCACCTGGCAGCATCCTGCGCGGCACGGTCGTCGTCGACCTCGACTCGAGCAACGGCACGTTCGTCGGCGGCCGGCGCGTCGCCGGGACGTCGGGCGTGACCGTGCTCGGCGGCGAGTCGATCTCGCTCTGCGCAGAGTGACGTCGAGATCCGCGTCGCGCGACCGACGACGCGCCGTCGCGCCCGTGGTCGGCACCGACCGCCGAGGCGGTCGAGGAGCCGGACGAGGAGCTCGAGGTCGTGCGCTCGCGCGCCGCACTGCTCGAGTCCGAGGTCGGGCGTCTCGAGCGCGAAGGAGGCCCGCGACACCGGCGAGGTCGACGCCCAGGTCGCGCGGCTGCGCGGCGAGAACGAGTCGTTGCGCGCGGGATCGAGAGCCTGAAGGCGCAGGTCGAGTCGCGCGAGGAGGACGACGCGGGAGAGCGTTCAGGGCGCGCATGTGGCGTCAGCGCCTCGAGGACGTCCGCGAGGCGAACGAGAAGCTGCAGGAGCAGGTCGACGGCCTGCGTGCCGAGGTCGAGGCGCGTGACGCCGTGCTCGAACGCGTCGCGGAGCGCGAAGCGCCCCCCGAACCGGTGCCGGACGCCGCCGTCGACGAGTTGCGCGCGCGCGTCGTGGAGCTCGACGAGCAGCTCGCGGCGGAGCGCGCGAAGACGGCGAAGAACGCACAGCAGGTCGAGCTGATCCGCAAGCTGCGCAAGGAGCTCGACGCGGTGAAGGCGGCGCCCGCGCGCGCCGCCGACGCCGGGGGGGGAGCGGAGCTCGAGACCGCGCGGCGCGAGGCATCCGAACTGCGCGCGAAGGTCGCGGAGCTCGAGGGCCGCCTCGCCGAGGCTCCCGCCGCGAGTCCGGAGAACGCGTCCGACTTCTTCTTCAAGCTCCAGGGCGAGAATCTCGAGCTCAAGAAGCGCATCGCGAAGCTCGAGAAGGGCGGCGCCGTCGCCGCGCCGGAGTCGTCCGGCGGCAAGCGCGACGCGAGGACCGTCGCCGAGCTGATGGAGGCGCGGATGCGCATCACGACGCTCGAGACCGAGCTCGAGAACCTGCGCAAGGCCGCCGCCGCCGCGCCGAGCGCGCCGAAGCGCGCCGCGAAGAGCGCTCCCGTCGCCGACGCCACGCGCCCGCCGGTCCCCGCGAGCGCACCGTCGGTCGCAGGGTCGAGCGAGGGTGTCCGACGGCTCGTCGAGGTCTTCGTCGAGTCCGACGTCGAGGGGCTGACGCGCGACCTCGACGAGGCGGTCGACCACTTCGTCGTCAAGGAGACCGTGCGCATCGTGCGCCACACCGAACGCGTCGTGACGCGCGTGGCGGGCGACCTCATCCAGTTGTTCCAGCTGCACACGATGCTGCCGGACACGACGGGCACGTACCGCGGTCTCCTCGCGCAGGTCCTGCAGGACCCGTCGCCGAACTCGCGGCGCGGGCTCGTCGAGTACCTCGACCGGCTCGGTCAGTGGCTCGTCGCGGCGATCGGAGCGCACCGCAAGGCGGCGGTGCTGTTCGCGCTCGAACTGAAGAACGACCTCACCGAGGAGCGACTCACGTCCGAGACGCCGCTCCCGGGTCTCGCGAAGGTCCCGTTCCTCGCGCGCAACGAGCTGTGGACGCGCGCGCAGGCCTACCTCGCGACGCTGTCCCCCGACACGATCGACGAGCGGATCGACCGGCTCGCGCGGGAGCAGGCCGAGCAGATCCTCTCCCCGAAGTCGTAGCGGTCGACGGGCACCGGTCGCGCGGTCGGCGGCGCGTTCCTGGGCGGCTGGCGCGGGGCCCGCGGGGCTGCTAGCCTACGCCCCGCCGTTGCCACGGACGGACTTGCGTTCGTCGTCGCCCCCCGCCCGACCGACACGACCACGCCTCGACGCCTGCTCGGGGACACCGCCATGCTGACCCGCGTCCGCCGTCCGATCGTCGCCGCCCTGATGCTGGCGACGTGCCTCCTCTCGACAGGCTGCAACCTGTTCAAGGACACGACGTACACCATGGACGTCGTTCCGGTCGGGAGCGTCGAGGAGCAGCTCCAGTCCCTCTACGTGATCGTCGCACCCCGCGACGAGGTCGCGGAACCGCTGTCCGACCGGAGCCGTTACTCCGAGCTCGTCGACGAGGACCGCATCCGTCGCTACACGAGTTTCGTCCAGTACCAGCCCGACGGCGCCGGGTCCTGGCGCGACAACTACACGGGCAACCAGTCGAGCTACGTCAAGTACGCGGTCAAGGGCGACACCATCAAGATCAAGGTGGAGCATGCGCTGATCGACAAGGGCTCGTCGACGATCTTCAACCTGGTCGCGCTCGCCTTCTTCGGGAAGGAGGGTTTCCAGGTGGAGACGATCTCCTACAGCGACCTCAACGCCAGCGCGGACTACGTCCTCCAGGTCGGTAGCGGCACGCTCTCGCTGCGTCCGAAGGAATGAGCACGCGCGTCGAGCGGAGCGTCCTGTGGCGGGAGGGGATGTTCCTCTACCCGCAGCACCTGCAGGCCTTCACGCGCGAGGTCCGCGCGGGCGTCCGGTCCGCCGGAGCGCTCGGCCTCGTCGGTGACTACGGCCTCATCGACCTCGAGGTCGACGGCGACGCGCTGCAGGACGGCGTGTTCGACGTGCGCTCCGTCAAGCTCGTCCTGCGCGACGGGACGCTCGTCGAGGTCCCCGTGAACGGGACGGTCCCGAAGCGCGAGTTCACCGAGTTCTTCACCGGCCCCGAGCTCGACGTCCACTTCGGCGTCCCGACGGCGCAGGCCGGCGTCGCACAGATCGGCGGTCCCGACGAGGTCGGCGGCGCGCGGGCGCGCTACGGCGTCGAACGCGAGAAGGTGCAGGACGAGAACGCGCGCGACTCGCACCGCGAGGTCGAGTTCCGGCGGCTCCAGGGGCACCTGTTCTTCGGCGATGAGGAGCGCGCGGGCTTCGACACCGTGCTCGTCGCGCGGCTCGCGCGGACCGGTTCGGGCAAGGCGAAGACGCAGCTCTCCCGCACGTTCGTGCCGCCGGTCCTGCGCTGCGGCGCGTCCGCCGTCCTCGAGCACGACCTCAACGCGCTCGCGGACAAGGCGCGCTCGCAGTCGCGCGACCTCGCCGCGCGGATGCCCGACATCTCGCGCCTCTCGAGCGTCGACAAGGGCACCGACATCCAGGGCCTGTTCAAGCTCCAGGCCGTCAACCAGGCCGTCGCTCTGCTCGAGCACGCCGCCGGCCAGCCCCACCTCCATCCCTACGACGCCTACCAGGCGCTGACGCGTTCGGCCGGGACGCTCGCGATCTTCGGACCGGGCCGCGTCGTCCCCGACCTCCCGGTCTACGACCACGACGACCTCGACCACTGCTTCCGCACCGCGATCGACGCGGTCGACGGACTGCTCGCGGCCGAGGTCGCGGCGCTTCGACTCGACGCGCTTCGACCCCGACGGCGTGCACCCAGGCTCTACCGGTGCTCGATGCCGTCCGAGTGGAACACGGCCAACGCCATCTTCCACCTCGCCGTCGAGATGTCGGAGGAACCGGACGAGGTGCGCGACCTCGTCGCGGCGGGCGTCAAGCTCCTGCCCGAGCAGGACATCGAGCGCGTCCTCCGCGGCGTCATGCCCGGCATCGGACTGACGCACGAGCGCGTCCACCGCTGTCGTTCCCAGCGCAACACGCTGCTTCTTCCGCGTCGAGACGGAGGGCGCGAGCCGCGACGTGGCGGTCGTCAGTCGCGCGACGCGGTGATCAACGCGCTCGGCGGGCCGACGAGTGTCCTTCCAGTTCTACGTCGAGTTCCCCGACTGACGAGTTCCAGGCGTCGCCGTCGGCACGAGCCGGCGGCGAGCGTCGCGATCCGACCGATCGCCGACACCGGTGTCGCGTGCGATCGACGCGCCGGACGCACCGACCCGCGGGTCGGTCGCGTCCCTGCCACGGAAGACCCATGGCCGGACCGAAGACGACCCTGAGCGAGGCCTGCGTCGGTTCTTCCTCTACCTCTGACGTTCCGCCGGAACGCGAGTCGTCCCAGCTCGACGTCGCCGGCCTCAAGGAGGCGCTGCAGGGCGGGATCGAGTTCGTCGGCTCGTCGTGCGAGAAGGATCCCGACCTCCTGCGCCAGTTCGAGAAGATCTGGTACGCGCTCGTCGTCACCGCGGACCAGGTGGTGCTCGCGTCGACGTGGCCGCACCGCTCGGCCTGGTCGATGCAGCTCCTCGAGTCGCACTACTTCAAGTCGTTCGAGGGCGGTTCGAGGTTCTTCGTCCTCGCGCGAGGTGCTCGACGACCCGGGCCCGGACGCTCCGGCGTTCGCCTCGGTGCTCTTCATGTGCATGAGCATCGGCTTCCAGGGCGAGCTGATGGGCGAGCGAATCGAGCTCGACCACGCACGCGCCTGTTCGACAAGTCGCGTCTCCAGCGCCGTCATCGGCTCCCAGCTCACCCCCGACGCGTACGGCCGCAACTCGCCGCTCACGACGGTCAAGCTGCCGACGATCGGCGTGCTCCGTCTCGCAGCGATCGGCCTCGGAGCCGTCGTCTTCGCGCTGGTGGCCGGCAGGGCCGCGACCTCGATCAAGAACAGCGACGTGACGAGCCGCATCGGCAAGACCGTCGAGCGGCTGGAGGAGACGAAACGATGAAGCGCGCTCCGAGCGAACTCCTCCGCAACGGCGAGGACCCGTCATGAAGGCGATCAAGAGCTCCTCGACACGACGACGAAGAAGATCGTCGCCGCGATCGTCGTCCTCTCCCTCCTGTTCTGGATCGTCCTCCTGATCGTCGACACGCGGGCGGCCCTCGATCTCGTCGTCCCCGCGCTCGTCGCCGTCGCCGTCGTCGCGACGGTGTGGATCGGGATCCACTTCGGCGTGAAAGCCTGGCGCCGGCGCAAGCGCGCGGAGTTCGACGAGGCCGTCGCCGCGAAGGAGGGCGTCGAGGACCGGCGCCGGGAGTGGGCGAACTGGGTCGACGAGCTCGAGAAGAAGGGCATCGACCGCTACGAACTGCCCTTCTACCTGCTGGTGGGGGAGCCGCAGTCGGGCAAGAGCATGCTGCTCCACAACTCCGACCTGCACTTCCCCTTCGGGCAGAACCGGTTGTCGGGTCTCGGCGGCACGCGCGGTTGCGACTGGTGGTTCACCGAGGAAGCCGTGATCCTCGACCTCGCGGGTCGACTGTTCACTGCACGAGGGCGGCGCCGCCGACCGCGTCGAGTTCGGGCCTTCCTCCAGCTCCTCTACGACTTCCGTCCGCTGTGCCCGGCGAACGGCGTGATCCTCGTGGTGCCCTGCGACGCGCTGCTCTCCGACTCGGAGGAGGTGTGCGTCGCCAAGGCGAACAAGATCAAGGAGGCGCTCGACTCCCTGACCGGCAAGCTCCAGGCGCAGCTCCCGGTCTACCTCGTCCTCACCAAGGGCGACCGCATCTTCGGTTTCGCGGAGTGCGTCCACCGCCTCGACGTCGAGCGTCGCCACCAGATGTTCGGGTGGTCGCGCGAGGCGACGCGCGTGGAGTCGCCCTTCGACGAGGCCGAGGTCCTGGCGGGCTTCGACGGCATGGTCGAGCGAGCGCGGCTGCTGCGCGCGCACATGGCGGCCGGCGCGCGGATCCCCGAGGCGCTGCCCGAGGTCGACCGGATGTTCGCCTTCCCGCACGAGCTCGCGGGGATGCGCGGCAACCTCGAGATCTACCTCAAGCGCGTCTTCACGTCGGCGAGCGTGATGGAGAAGCTGTTCTTCCGCGGCCTCTACCTCACGAGCGGCCTGCAGAGCGGCGTCCCGATCGCGAAGGTCTGCACCGACCTCTTCGGTCAGGCCGGCGAGGCCGACCAGCGCAGCCTCGAGGCGCTGTTCAGCAAGTCGCGCGCATACTTCATCAAGGACCTCGTCCGGAACCGCGTGTTCGCGGAGCGCGGCCTCGTCCGTCCGACGCAGGGCCGCGTCCAGCAGACGCGCCGCTCCACGACGATCGCCTACGGGTTCTCGGGCGCGCTCGTCCTGCTCTCCGTCCTGTTCGCCGCGATCTACCTCGTGACGGGGCGCACGGACGCCCGGACCGACGTCCTCACGGCGGCGCTCGAGGCGGGGGACGAGGCGGCGGCACGCGACGTCAGCACCATCCCGCAGTTGCTCGCCGACCTGCAGAAGATCGGCGACGCCGCGGTCCTCGACCCCGGCATGTACGAGGAGACCCTGGGGGACACGCGCGACGAGTACAAGGAGCTCTACTGCAAGCTGTTCGACGCACGTCTGACCCCCCTCGTGAAGAAGGAGGTCCTCAAGAACGTTCGGAACAAGTTGACGTCGAACGACTTCACGAGCCACACCGAGCTCCTCGCGATCTGCCACGCGCTGGGGCGCCTCACGGGCGACGTCGATCTGGCCGACGACGGCGTGCGCGAGGACGTGCTCGCCGGACTCGGGGCCAATCCGATCTCGCTCGCGACCACGGCGTCCTCGAAGGAGCCGCTCGACCTGGAGCGCGCGTTCGTGCTGCGCGAGAGCTACGGCGACGACCGCGGGCTCTTCCTGCCGTACAACGAGGCCGAGCGCGACGTGCACGCGCAGCTCGTGCAGCTCGCGATCGACGGGCTCGAGAAGAGCCTCCAGCCCGGTGCCGCGACGGCTCCGCGCGGAGAGGTCGGCGTCATGTTCGCCTGGCACGCCGCGGAGAAGGCCCACGAGCTGCTGCTGCGGCCGAAGGACCTGCCGATCACGAAGCAGAAGGAGGCGCAGCTCGTCGCACGCCGTTACGCGGGGGCGATGGGCACGATGCAGACCATCCACGACCTCGACCTCGACGCGGAGAAGACGATCTACTCGGCGACGGTCTTCGTCGAGTTCCAGAAGCTCGTCAAGTTGCGGAGGGAGTTCGTGGCCTTCCTCTCCGAGAGTTCGCTCGGAGGGACACGCTCGGAGCGCTGGCCGGACGCGGACGAGGTCATCGCCTGGACGTTCGGCCAGATGGAGAAGACCCCGGACAAGGGCGCGTTCTCGCTGTCCTCGCTGGGCTTCCACTTCGGGTCGCAGGACGCGGGACAGACCCTGTTCCAGCTCAGCGAGTCGGCGGTCTCGAAGTCGACGGCGCGGATCCACATGGACTCGAGCGACTTCGACCCTCTGTCCAACCTCTCGCAACCTCCGGGGATGCTCGCGCTGTGCAACGCACAGCTCCCGCTCGAGCTCGCGAACGGCGGCGTCGCCGGCCTCGCCGAACGGATCGCGGACCTCGACGGGCGCGTGCTCGCGACGTTCTCGCCCGGGAGCGAGGTCTACGACCTCTTCCTCCAGCAGTGCATCCAGCTCGCTTTCACCTTCGGCGACAGCATCCTCTCGGTGGACCAGGCGCTGCGCTCGGTCGTCGGTGACGCGGCGGACCCGCCGGCGCGCCGCCTCTGCGTCGACTTCGTCACGCAGTACGCGATGCTGCACCGTCAGCTCCTCGGGATGATCGAGAAGAAGGGCATCGCCGGGAACCCCGCGGCGCAGCTCCGCGCCTGGTGCGAGAAGATCGAGGCGCACCTCTACGAGCACCTCGACAAGCTCGACAAGCCCGACCGCTGGATGCCCGAGATCGACCTCGAGGGGAGAATCACACCCGAAGGCTGGAGCGCGCTCCGCGCACTCGCGCTCGCGGCGAAGGTGAAGCCCGTCAGACCGGAGAGCTACAGCGTCGACCAGTCCGCGCGCGAGGCGCTGCAGGACGCGTTCGAGAACCAGGTCAGCCAACTCATCGACCGCTGGGACCGGCTCGACCCGGAGGACCACCTCGCGACCCACGAGATCGTGGGGCAGCTCGCCGCGCTGTGCTCGCGCGTCAAGAACGAGCTCGACGACGGCGAGGCGATCGTCGGCACGAGCACGCACCAGGGGCTGAGCGAGCGCATCGACCAGCTCCTCGCGCGGCGGCTCGAGAACCTCGTCGAGCTCGTCGAGCGGATCTGGTCGCCCGACATCCAGCGCGGCACGTTCACGAACTCGATCAACGAGGCCTACGACGCCCTCAAGTCGCTCCAGTCGAAGATCGACGCGTCGCAGAAGGCCGGGCTCTCCGTCGTCGCCGACGTCACCGACGATCTCGCCATCGGCGGCGACGTGACGGGCTGGTTCGTCCTCCCGCAGGTGACGGAGTGGGTGCGTCGGTTGGGCGAGTGCGCCATCCCGCGCAGTCCGAGCGAGGTCACGAACTACCGCGAGCACCGCGAACTCCTCGAGGCGATCGACGTCCTGAAGCGCGTCCAAGGTCGTCCGGAGGAACTCGGCCGTGAGTACGCGCGCGTCTACTACGAGGAGTTCTCGACGGCGTCGGTCGAAGCGTCCTCCGCCGCGCAGAACGCGGGCGTCCGCTTCGTGCGCTCGATGCGCGCGAAGGTGACCGACGTCCTGCGGGCCGAGGTCGCGCGCCGCTACCTCGGGGAGCTCGAGACGGTCGTCGGGCGACCGAACTACGACGACCTGCTCGACGCCATGTTCTGGACCGTCGAGGAGGGCGAACTCGACGTCGACGACGGCAAGCGTGTCCGCGACCCGCTCGACGACCTTCTGAAGCCGAGGATCGGCGACTTCGACAAGCTGCGGAGCGCCTACCTCCTGATCGGCGAGCAGCGCTCGATCGGCGACGAGATCTTCCCCGTCGTGCCCGCGCCGGGCGAGGACGCCTGGACGCGGTTCCACCGCTTCCTCGTGGACCTGCAGACGTTCCTGCTCGCCGACGGCGCGCGGACGGTGAAGGCGGCGAAGTTCGACTTCACGTTGCAGCCGAAGCTCGGCGACTCGGGCTCGCTCTGGGACTTCTCGGGCATCGGCACCGAGGCTCGCGAGTACTTCTACTTCCCCGGTGACGACTCCTCGGACGCTCTGCAGCGGCAACACTCGGCCGGCGACATGAGCAGTCTGCGCGTCAGCGACTGGGGCTTCGCGGTCAACCGTCCGCAGCGCGCGATGGAGTTCATCTGGTCGTCGAAGCCGGTGAGCTCCGAGGCGCGCACCGACCCCGACCGCTACGACCTCCGCGTCCGCACCTGCCTCGCACCGCTGCTGCTGGCGTGGTCGGGGACGGTCGAGGACCCGGACGATCCCAGGCGCTTCGAGTTCACGCTGTCCCCGAAACGGACGACGCGCCAGGCACCGTTCTGGATCGAGTTCGACATGCCGCTGCCGCTCCGACCGACCCGACCCTGATCCGCATGGGCCTCCTCTCCTTCCTGGGCTCGCGCGCGGAACGCCCGTCGCTCCAGCTCTACGGCAAGTTGCCGATCGCCAAGGACTACCTGCGGGTGGGCTGCGGGGAGGGGAGCGGACGGGCGTTGCGCGAGTGGCTCGACGGGACCTTCGGGTCGACACGTGAGGGCGGCCGTCCGCTCGTCCTCTCCGAGGGCCTGCGCTTCTTCGGACAGGGCGAGGACGGTCCGCTGCAGGGTGCGATCGAACCGAGCACCGACGCGGGCGGGCACCGGACGTTCCCCTTCGTCGTGTTCGTCGAGCGGCGCGCGCAGCGACTGGCGAAGGACGTCGACGAGGGCGTGCTCGTCGAGGCCGAACGCGTCTGGCGACTGCTCCGCACGGTGCGCGACGAGTGTTGCGCGGCGACGGACGGCATGCAGCTCCTCGCGCGCCAGCGCGGTCGCGAGTTCGACCTGACGCAGGACGACTCCGCGCTGTTCGATACGAACGACTTCGACGTCTGGATCGAGACGCTGTGGCCGGACGAGGGGCGGGCCGGTCTCGACGACGTGCTCGCCGGCGTCGCGGACGTCGCCGCGCGGCGACCGAACGGACCGTTCCGTCTGCCGCTCGTGCGCGAGTGCCCGATGCGCGAACAGGTGGTGGGCTGGATCCGCGCGCTCCGCGTGCTCGGCGCCCTCACCGATTCGAAGGTGCCGACGGTCTACTTCCCCGGTCGTTCGATGGTCGCCTCGATCGAGCCGGCGTGCGCCGTCCTCGGCGGTCGCCCGCTCGGGGCCCGCGAGGTCGACTGGATCGTCGCCGGCCCGGACGAGGACCTCGGCGAGGGCGACTTCGCGTCGGGCTCCCGCGGCCCGTCGAGCGCGGACTCGGAGGAGGGCGGAGCGCCGGAACGCTTCCTCACCGCTCTCACCGGTGCCGCCGGGCGGTCCGTCGTGCCTCGGGCTGAACCGCCCGCCTATCCCCGTCTCCCCCCTTCCGGTTAGAGTGATCGGGTTCCCGCGGACCCCCCGACGCGCGACGCCGGTGGTCCGTCCCGAGAGCCCGGCCTCCCCCCACGACACCGACGTCCCCGCCGTCGGGAACGAACCGATGCTCGACACGGAAGCGCTGCTGCGACCGATCAGCGACGAAGCGCCCGCCGGTGCGAACCTGCGCGACGACCCGTCGTCCGGCGCCGCCTACTACGAGATCAAGGACGCGCGCAACGCGGCGCGCGCGGTCGAGCGGGCGGCCCGGACGGCCGACGACCCGAGCACCGCGCCGCAGGCCGACTGGTCGCCGATCCTCGAGCTCGCACCCGCGATCCTCGCCGAGAAGTCGAAGGACCTCGAGGTGGCGGCGTGGTTGCTCGAAGCCCTCGTGCGCGAGCGCGGCTACGGCGGCCTCGCCGACGGCTTCGAACTCGTCCGCGGGCTGGTCGTGAACTTCTGGGACCACCTGCACCCGATGCCGGACGAGGACGGGATGCTGACGCGCGTCGCACCGCTCACCGGTCTCAACGGCGACGACTCCGAGGGCACGCTCATCGTGCCGATCGGCATGGTGCCGCTGCTCGAGGACGAGCTCGGCGAACTCGGTCCCTGGCACTTCCGCTCCGCGCGCGACCTCCAGGCGGTCACCGATCCCGAGGTGCGTCAGCGGCGCATCGAGTCGGGCGCGGTCCCGATGGAGCGTTTCGACGCCGCACTGCTCGGCGTCGACGCCGCGCACCTCTACGCGGCGATGGACGACCTCGAACGCGCGATCGCCGGGTTCGCGGCGCTGTGCGACGCGCTCGACGAGCGCTGCGGCCGCGACGGTCCTCCCGTCTCGAACATCCGGCACGCGCTCGAGGAGTCGCTGGACTGCCTCAAGTTCCTGACGCGCGACCTGCCGCGCCCCGCCGAGGGCGGCGGCGCCTCCGACTCGCCGGCCGCGGCCGCACTCCGACGGCCGCCGCAGCGTCCGCCCCCGCGCCGCCCGGCGTCATCGCGTCGCGCGCCGACGCGCTCGAGGCGCTCAAGAAGATCCGCGACTACTACCGCAAGTCCGAGCCGCACTCGCCCTTGCCGTACCTGTTCGACCAGGCTCTGCGCTGGGCGCAGATGCCGCTCCACCAACTCGTCGGCGAGCTGATCCCCGACGCCGACGCCCTGTCCGCCTTCAAGCTGCGCACCGGCATGCCGGTGCACGCCGCCGGCGAGGGGAACGACGACGAGTAGGAACGCGCCGGGACGCTGACCGCGGCCCGCGTCCCGGGCGCACGAGACCACACCACCGAGACGAGAATCGCTCATGGCAAGCATCCACAACAAGCTCGAGCGGGTCCGCAAGCCCCGCGTCCACCTGGTCTACGAGGTCGAGACCGGAGGCGCCGCCGTCAAACGCGAGCTGCCCTTCGTCGTCGGCGTCATGGGGGACTTCTCCGGCAATCCGGCCGAGCCCCTGAAGCCGCTGCGCGACCGCAAGTTCACGCAGATCGACCGCGACAACTTCAACGACGTGCTCGCGAGCATGGCGCCGGAGCTGAACCTGCGCGTGGAGAACACGCTCGCGGGGGACGGCACCGAGATGGCCGTGCAGCTGCAGTTCAAGTCGATGGAGGACTTCCAACCCGCGAAGATCGCGAACCAGATCGAGCCGCTCCGCAAGCTCCTCGAGACGCGCAACCGCCTCGGCGACCTGATCGCCAAGGCCGACCGTTCGACCGATCTCGAGAGTCTCCTCGAGAACGTCCTGCAGGACCCCGACGCGATGAAGAAGCTCTCCACCGAGCTCGGACTCGACATGTCGGGCGGCGGCGAGGGCGGCGACGCCCCTCCGGAGGTGGTGGTGACCAGGACGCGCCGCAGGGCGACAACCGAGTGACGAGCGAGGAGCACACCGATGTCCGACGCTGAAAAGGAAACCCAGGCACAGGCCGCAGCGAGCCACGCCGAAGCCGGCTCGAGTCTTCTCGAACAGGCGATCTCGGCGACGAAGCAGACCGAGCGTTCGCGTGCCGAGGAGCTGCTCAAGACGCTCACCGAGGAGGCTCTCGCCGGGACGGTCACGTTCAGCAAGAACCTCACGAAGTCGCTCAACGAGGCGATCGCCGCCATCGACACCAAGGTGTCGGAGCAGCTGAGCGTCATCATGCACACCCCCGAGTTCCTGAAGCTCGAGGGATCGTGGCGCGGACTCCAGTACCTCGTCATGCAGAGCGAGACCGGCTCGTCGCTCAAGCTGAAGGTCCTCAACCTCAGCAAGAACGAGCTCTTCAAGGACCTCGACCGCGCGGTCGAGTTCGACCAGAGCCAGGTCTTCAAGAAGCTCTACGAGAACGAGTTCGGCACCGCCGGCGGAGAGCCCTACGGCGCGTTCGTCGGTGACTACGAGTTCACCAACCACCCCAACGACATCCAGCTCATCGAGCAGATGTCCAACGTGGCGGCGGCCTGCTTCGCGCCCTTCATCACGTCGCCGGCCCCGCAGATGTTCGGGTTCGAGTCGTGGGAGGAGCTGTCGAAGCCCCGCGACCTCGAGAAGATCTTCGAGTCGAAGGAGTACGTGAAGTGGCGCGCGTTCCGCGACACCGACGACTCCCGCTTCGTCACGATGGTCATGCCGAGGACGCTCGCGCGCCTGCCCTACGGCAAGAACACGAACCCGATCGACGAGTTCGCGTTCGAGGAGGTCGAGCAGGATCCGTCGGGCGTCGCCAGGGCGACGAACCACAACGAGTACTGCTGGATGAACGCCGCCTACGTGATGGGCGCGGTGATGACGCGCGCCTTCGCCGAGACGAGCTTCTGCACCGCGATCCGCGGCGCGGAGGGCGGCGGCAAGGTCGAGGGTCTGCCGACGCACCTCTTCAAGAGCGACGACGGCGACGCCGACATCAAGTGCCCGACCGAGGTGGGGATCACCGACCGTCGCGAGGCGGAGCTGTCGAAGCTCGGCTTCCTCCCGCTGTGCCACTACAAGAACACGGACTACGCGGTGTTCTTCGGCGGCCAGACGACGCAGAAGCCGAAGAAGTACGACAACCCCGACGCCACGGCGAACGCGGCCATCTCGGCGCGTCTGCCCGCGATCATGGCGACGTCGCGCTTCGCGCACTACCTCAAGGTGATGGGGCGCGACAAGATCGGCTCCTTCATGGAGGCGAAGGACTGCTCGCTGTGGCTCAGCAACTGGATCAAGAACTACATCAACGCCGATCCGGGCTCGAGCCAGAAGATGCGCGCGAAGTACCCGCTGCACGAAGCGCAGATCGAGGTGAAGGAGATCCCGGGATCGCCGGGTTCGTACCACGCGGTCGCCCACCTGCGCCCGTGGCTCCAGATGGAGGAACTCACCGCTTCGCTGCGCCTCGTGGCGAAGATCCCGGAGAAGAAGTGACCTCGACGGACGGGCGGCGCGCGAAGGCGTGCGCGCCGCCCCGTCCTCCGTCCCATGACCACCGAGCACTGGTTGGACGCGCTGGTCGCGCAGACCGTCCAGTGCAGCGATCGGCCGCCGTTCCGACTCGACGCGTTCCTGTCCGAACCGCGGGCGGGTCGCGCCGCGGCGATCTGGCTCGGCCTCGGACCGGGCGACGCGGCGCCCTCGCGCGACGAGATCGTCTCGTCGCTGCTGCAGGACGTGGCGGCCATCGACGACCTCGTCGAGCGGCAGCTCAACGCGATCCTGCACCACCCGGAGTTCCAGCGCCTCGAGGCGACCTGGCGTGGGCTCGAGATGCTGCTCGGCACGATCCCCGCCGACGCGGGCATCAAGGTGCGCGTCCTCGACGCGTCCTGGGCCGACGTGGCGCGCGACGCCGACCGCGCGATCGAGTTCGACCAGAGCCAGCTCTTCAAGAAGGTCTACAGCGCGGAGTTCGGGATGCCGGGCGGCGAGCCCTACGGCGTCCTGATCGGCGACTACCACGTCGCGCACCGACCGCGGGACGACCAGCGCGTCGACGACCTGCGGACGCTGCGGAGCGTCGCCCAGGTCGCGGCCGCCGCCTTCGCGCCGTTCGTCGTCGGCGCGCACCCCTCGCTCTTCGGCTTCGACTCGTTCCGCGAGCTGGAGCGGGCGGGCGACCTCGAACGCATCTTCCGCTCGACGGAGTACGTCGGGTGGCGATCGCTGCGCGAGGAGGAGGACACGCGCTTCGTCGCGCTCGCCCTCCCGCGGATCCTCCTGCGCGGGCCCTACGTGCACGACCCGGACCGACGCGACGGGTTCCCGTTCACCGAGCGCTGCACCGAGCACGAGCACTACCTGTGGGGCAACGCCGCCTTCGCCCTCGGTGCGACGATCGCCGGCTCGTACGCGCGGTGGGGCTGGCTCGCCGACATCCGCGGCGTGCGGCGCGACGAGGCGACGGGCGGGCTCTTCCAGGAGTTCCCGACGCTCGACCACGGGACCGACGCGCCCGGCGTCGCCGTCCGGTTCGCGACGGAGGTCGTCGTGTCGGACACGCGCGACCGGGAGCTCGGGCAGCACGGGTTCGTCCCGCTCTGCGCCACGCGGGACGACGACAGTGCGGCCTTCTACACCACGGTCTCGCTCCACCGGCCGCCGAAGTTCCAGGACGCGGACGCGACGGCGAACGCGAAGCTCGGGGCGCTGCTTCAGTACGTCCTGTGCGTGTCGCGCATCGCGCACTACATCAAGGTCATCAGTCGCGACATCACGGGGTCGCTGGTGAGCATCCGCCAGCTCGAGCGTCGACTCCAGGACTGGTTGCGATCGATCACGATCGCCTCGGACTCGGCCACCGACGAGATCCAGGCGCGATTCCCGTTGCGGGAGGGCGACGTGAGCGTCCGGGAGATTCCCGGTCGTCCCGGGTGCTACACCTCCGTGTTCCACCTCCGCCCGCACTTCCAGCTCGACAACCTCACCTCGTCGATCCGACTCGTCTCGGAGATCATCACGGACCGCTGAACGGAACCTCATGAACGCCCAGGACCTCTACCGCTCCGGTGATCTCACCGGCGCGATCGCCAACCTGAACGACACCGTCCGGTCGAAGCCCACGGAGGTGACGACGCGTTCGTTCCTGGCCGAGCTGCTCTGCGTCGCGGGCAACCTCGAACGCGCGGACTCGCAGCTCGAGACGATCGAGAAGATCGACTCGAAGGTGGGTCCCGCGCTAGGTCTGATCCGACAGCTCGTCCGCGCCGAGAAGTCGCGGCAGGAGGTCTTCACGGCGGGCCGCGCTCCGGAGTTCCTCGGGAACCCGCCGGCGCACGTCGAGGGCAGGTTGCGCGCGCTCGTCGCGTTCCGCGCGGGCGACCTCGGCGCGACGGGACAGGAGCTCGGCGCCGCCGAGGAGGCGCGCCCCTCCGTCGCGGGTACCTGCGACGGGAACCGCTTCGACGACTTCCGCGACCTCGACGACCTGTTCGGCGGCTTCCTCGAGGTCCTCACGAGCACCGGCAAGTACATGTGGGTCCCGACGGAGCGCGTCGTCTCCGTGGAGTTCGACGCACCGGAGCAGCCGCTCGACCTCCTCTGGCGTCCCGCGCGCATGGAGGTGCGCGACGGACCCGAGGGCAAGGTCTTCCTCCCGACGATCTACCCGGGCGGCGGCGACGCGGCGGACGACGCGTCGCGACTCGGGCGACGCACCGACTGGATCGAGGTCGGAGCCGGCGACGCGGTGCGCGGCGTCGGACTGCGCACCTTCATCGTCGGCGACGAGGCGCGCACGATCCTCGAGATCGAGAAGCTCGAGTTCGACCAGGTCGGAGCATGAGCGCCTCCGCCGATGCACGCCCCGAGCTCCCTTCGGTGCTCGACCGGCTGATCGACGACGACCCGCAGAGCCAGGGCGAACGGCCGCTCACCGTCAAGGAGATGGCCGCCGAGCTGCGCCGCGCCGTCCGCCGCGACCTCGAGGAACTCCTCAACACCCGACTGCGGCCGCGCACGGTCGCCCCGGAGCTCGAGGTCGTCGCCGCGTCCAGCTACGAGTACGGCGTTCCGGACGTCAGCGCCGCGAACCTGTCCACGAAGGCGAGTCGGAAGAAGTACCTGAAGGCGCTCGAGGAGATCATCCGGCGCCACGAACCGCGCGTCTCCTCGGTCAAGGTCGTGCCGGTGGAGGACGGGCGCGTCGCCGACCGTGCGCTCCGCTTCCGCATCGACGCCGTGCTGCGCACCGAGCCGTTGCCCGAGTCGGTCCTCTACGACTCGGACGTGGACATCTTCACCCGACAGGTCAGCATCGCGGACTGACGCGGGACGAGGAGCCGAATGGACGACGAACTGCTCAAGGCCTACGACCAGGAACTCGGTCAGCTCCGGCGCGCCGGCGAACGCTTCGCGCGAGCGCACCCCAAGATCGCCGGGCGCCTCCGCCTCGGTCCGGACCAGCTCGAGGACCCGCACGTCTCGCGTCTCGTCGAGTCCGTCGCCTTCCTCAACGCGCGGATCCGGCGCAAGCTCGACGACGACTTCCCCGAGCTGACGGACTCGATCCTCGGGGTCCTCTCGCCGTACTTCCTGGCGCCGATCCCGTCGATGTCGATCGTGCAGTTCGAGTGCGCTCCCGACCTGACGGCGCCCGTCGTCGTCGAGCGCGGTACGAGCCTCGTCACGGACTCGACCTACGGCGAGCCGTGCCGCTACCGCACGGCCTACGAGACCGAGGTGCACCCGATCCGCGTCGCCGGCGCGTCGCTCTCGGGGCCTCCGTTCGACGCGCCGTCGACGCCCCGTTCGGGGAGCTGCGGCGGCGTGCTGCACGTCGAGCTGAGGTCGGCCGACGAGTCGGTGAGCATCGGCTCGCTCGCACCGGAGCGGCTGCGCTTCTTCCTCCACGGCGAATTCCGCCACGCCGTCCGGCTGTACGAGCTGTTGCTCAACGACCTCGTCGAGGTCGCGGTCGCGGCGACGACGAAGGAGCGCGGCCCGACCGTGCTCCCCGCCGAGGCCGTGCGCCCCGTCGGTTTCGAGGTGGGGGAGGAGGTGCTGCCCGACGGGACGCGCTCGCACCCGGAGTACCGGATGCTCTGCGAGTACTTCGCGTTCCCGCAGAAGTTCTTGTTCGTCGACCTCGAGGGCCTCGACCTGTCGAAGTACGGCGAGGTCGTCCACCTCTTCTTCTACCTGCGGCGCACCGAGAAGGACCTGGAACCGCTCGTCCGACCCGAGACGTTCCGGTTGGGCTGCACGCCCGTCGTGAACCTGTTCGAGCGCGACGCCGAGCCCGTGCGGCTCGACGGGACCCGCGCCGAGTACCACCTCGTCGCCGACGCGCGCCACGAGCTCGAGACCGAGATCTACTCGATCGACACGGTGCACGCGTCGTCGCGCGAGACCGGTCGCCGCGAGTTCCAGCCGTTCTACGGGCTCGACCATTCGCTCGACGCGGACGGAGCGGCGCTCTACTGGCACGCGGTCCGGCGCGAGACGCCTCGCGGCGAGGACAAGATCGACCGCGGCACCGAGATGTTCGTCTCGATCGTCGACGGTTCCGGCGACCCCGGCGGACCCTCCGAGGGCATCCTCGAGAGTCGCGTGACGTGCCTCAACCGCAACCAGCCCTCGAAGCTCCCGTTCGGCGGCGGCCACCCCCGCGTGTCGTTCGCGAAGGGCGGAGGCGCCATCACCTCGATCGAGTGTCTGACGCCGCCGACCCAGACGGTGCGCCCGCGCCGCGGGCGCGGTGCGCTCTGGCGGCTCGTGTCGATGCTGGCGCTGCACCACAACTCGCTCGCGGGCGACGAGTCGTCGGTGCAGCACCTGCGCGAGTGCCTGCGGCTCTTCGAGTCCGTCGCCGCGTCGGAGACGCGGTCGGCTCCCGAGTCGATCGTGGCGGTCACCGGGCGCCCCAGCGTCGGGCGCGTCGTCGTCGACGGACAGCCCGGGTTCTGCCGCGGCCTCGAGGTCTCGGTCGTCCTCGACGAGGACCGCCTGCGCGCCACCGGCGTGTTCCTGTTCGCCACGGTGCTCGAGCGGTTCTTCGCCGGGCTCTGCACCATCAACTCGTTCGTGCGCACCGTCGCCTCGACGTCGGTGCGCGGCAAGGTCCTCAGACGATGGCCCCCTCGGAGCGGAAGCCGGATCCTCCTCTGATCCGACGCCTGCTGCGCGACCCGGGAGCCTTCGACTTCTTCCGGGCCGTCCAGGTGCTCGAACTCCACCTCGCGCGGACGCGCGGGCGTGGAGGCGTCCGCCGCGTCGGCGGCGACCACTCCTCCGTCGACACCGGGATCGGTTTCGACGCGGAGCCGACGCTCGCGTTCGCGGAGCGTCAGATCGCGCGCGTCGTCGCGGCCGAGCAGGGCCGACTCCCACGCCCCGAGTACGAACTCTTCGTCAACTTCATGGGGCTCGTCGGCCCGGCCGGGACGCTGCCGCGCCACTACACGGAGACCGTCAGGCGCAGACTCCAGGCGCGCGACACCTCGCTCCGCGACTACGTCGCGATCTTCGACGACCGCGCGCTCGCGCTCTTCTACAGAGCGTGGCGGAAGTATCGACTCGCCGTCGAGTTCCCGCCGCAGGGCGCGACCGAGCGCGACGTCGATCCGATCACCTCGGTCTTCCTCGGGCTGACCGGCCTGCTCCCGCTCGGGCGCGGTGCGCGCGTCGGCTCGGAGCAACTCGTCGAGGTGCACCACGCGGGACTGTTCTCCGACCGGCGCCGCTCGGCCGACGGATTGCGCGCGCTCGTGCGCGGCCTCCTGCGCTGCGAGGTCCGCGTCGAGCAGTTCGTCGGACAGTGGATCGAGCTCGATCCGTCGGCCTGGACGCGACTCGGCGGGATCGGCGGCGGTCAGTGCTCGCAGCTCGGCGAGAGCGCGGTGCTCGGCACGCGCGCCTGGTCGGTCGACGCGCGCATCCGCATCGTGGCGGGGCCGCTCTCGCGCGAGCGCTTCCGACAGCTCTGGCCGGGCGGCAAGGCGGCGCGCGTGCTCAGCCGTTCCGTGGCCTCCTACGTCGGACCGCTCGTCGACTTCGACTTCGAGTGGCGCCTCGAACCCGAGGCGCCGACGCCTGCGCGTCTCGGCGGCGAGCAGCAGCTCGGTCGCGACGCGTGGCTCGGCTGGTCGGACGCCGGGAGCCCCGACACGGCGATCTTCGCGCCCTCCTCCGTCGAGGCGCCCACGGCCGTGGAGAGCGCCACTACACTCGCGTCGTGAGTCCGCCGCTGCGGGCCTCCGACCGTTCCTCCCACCACTTCCCCCCAAGACTGGACCAGGTCCTGAACGAGGCTCGAGGATGAACCTTCGCTCCCTGATCGGACGACTCGACGAGGTCTGCCGAGGCTCGCTCGAGGGCGCCGCCGGGCTCTGCCTCTCGCGCACGCACTACAACGTCGAGATCGAGCACTGGCTGCTGAAGCTGCTCGACGCCGGCGGCACCGACCTCGAGTACGCGCTGCGCCACTTCGAGATCGACCCGGCGGACGTCGCGCGCCAGCTCGCGCGCGCCATGGAGCGGCTCAAGACCGGCAACGCGCGGCCCCCGGCGCTCTCGCCGTCGCTCGTCGAGCTCGCGCGCGAGGCGTGGCTCGTCGCCTCTCTCGACTTCGAGGCCTCGTCGGCGCGCTCAGGTCACGTGCTGCTCGCGCTGCTCACGAAGGACTCGCTCACGCGCCAGGCGCTCGACTCGTGCCCGGCCCTCGAGAAGGTGCAGGTCGAGGTCCTGCGCAACCAGTTCCAGGGCATCACGAAGAACTCCGCCGAGGCGGTCGCGACGTCGACCGGCGGGAAGGCGAGCGCGCCTGCGCAGGGCGCCCCGCGTTCCGGCGGCGCACTCGACCAGTACACGAACGACCTCACCGCGGCGGCGCGCGAGGGGCGCATCGACCCCGTGCTCGGCCGCGACTCCGAGATCCGTCAGATCATCGACATCCTCACGCGGAGGCGGCAGAACAACCCGATCCTCACGGGCGAGCCCGGCGTGGGCAAGACCGCCGTCGCCGAGGGCTTCGCGCTGCGCATCGCCGCGGGCGACGTGCCGGAACAGCTGAAGAACGTCTCCGTGCGCTCGCTCGACCTGGCGCTCCTCCAGGCGGGCGCCGGCGTGAAGGGCGAGTTCGAGAACCGTCTCAAGGGCGTGATCAACGAGGTCAAGTCCTCGGAGCAGCCCGTGATCCTCTTCATCGACGAGGCGCACACGCTCATCGGAGCGGGCGGCTCCGCCGGACAGGGCGACGCAGCGAACCTCCTCAAGCCCGCGCTCGCGCGCGGCGAGCTGCGCACGATCGCCGCGACGACCTGGGCCGAGTACAAGAAGTACTTCGAACGTGATGCGGCGCTCGCGCGTCGCTTCCAGGTCGTGAAGGTCGAGGAGCCCTCCGAGGCGGTCGCGACCGAGATCATGCGCGGGCTCGTCTCGATGATGGAGACGCACCACAAGCTGCGCATCACCGACGAGGCGCTGCGCGAGTCGGTGCGTCTGTCGAACCGCTACATCACGGGCCGCCAGCTCCCGGACAAGTCCGTGAGCGTGCTCGACACCGCGTGCGCGCGCGTCGCGCTGAGCCAGTCCTCGACGCCCGCCGCCATCGAGGACTGCAACCGCACGTTGACGCGGATCGACACCGCGCTGCGGATGATCGAGCGCGAGCGCACCTCGGGACCGGTGGACGAGGAGGCCGAGGCGAAGCTGATGGCGGAACGGGAGTCCGAGTCCGCGCGCCTCGTCGCCCTCGAGGAGCGCTGGAACCGAGAGAAGGACCTCGTGCGCGAGATGGGCTCGATCCGCGACGAGATCGAGGCGGAGGGCGCTGACGACGCGGCTCGCGAGGACGCGCGCAACCGCCTCCAGGCACGACTCGCCGAGCTCCGCCAGGCGCAGGGCGAGGACCCGCTGGTCCATCCGTGGGTCGACGGCCAGGCGATCGCCGAGGTCATCTCGAACTGGACCGGCATCCCCGTGGGGCGCATGGTCTCGGACGAGATCAAGACGATCCTCTCGCTCGGCGAGCAGATGCGTCGACGCGTCGTCGGACAGGACCACGCCATCGAGTCGCTCGCGGAACGCATCCGCATGAGCCGAGCGAACCTCACCGACCCGAACCGTCCGATCGGCGTGTTCATGCTGGTCGGGACGAGCGGCGTCGGCAAGACGGAGACCGCCATCAGCCTCGCCGAGCTGCTCTACGGCGGCGAGCAGAACATGACGGTCATCAACATGTCGGAGTTCAAGGAGGAGCACAAGGTGTCGCTCCTCATGGGCTCGCCCCCCGGCTACGTCGGCTACGGCGAGGGCGGCATCCTCACCGAGGCCGTGCGTCGCAAGCCGTACAGCGTGGTGCTGCTCGACGAACTCGAGAAGGCCCACCCCGGTGTGCAGGACGTCTTCTACCAGGTCTTCGACAAGGGTTCGTTGCGAGACGGCGAGGGCCGCGACATCGACTTCCGCAACACGGTCATCCTCATGACCACCAACGCGGGCACCGACACGATCATGTCGTTGATGGGCGATCCGGAGACGATGCCGAACGCGTCGGGGCTCGCCGAGGCGTTGAAGCCCGAACTGCTCAAGACCTTCAAGCCCGCGTTCCTCGGCCGCGTGACGTTGCTCCCGTACTTCCCGCTCTCCGACGAGGTCATCCGCAACATCGTGCGACTCAAGCTCGACAAGGTCGTGCGACGCGTCGCCGAGAACTACTCCGCGGAGCTCACCTACGACGACGCCGTCGTCGACGCGATCGCCGCGCGCTGCACCGAGGTCGAGTCGGGGGCACGGAACATCGACCACATCCTGAACGGGTCGATCCTGCCCGAGATGGCCACGCGTTTCCTCGGCCACCTGGCCGACGGAAACGCCGTGACGGGGGTCTCCGTCCAGATTGCGGAGGATGGGACCTTCCAGTACGCTCTCCGCGAGTGATCACGTCCGCCTCCGTCGGTCGGCCGGCCACCGTGGCCCGCTCTTCACGGAGTGCCTCACTACGAACCTGTCTCGGGTGACGCCGATGGGTGCGTTCGCCCCCCAACTCGAGCGATCGACGCAAGGTCGTCGAGCTCACTAGAACGAACGGAGGAAGCTCATGGGTGTGTTCATGAAGGTCGACGCCGGCGGCGGTCGCGAAGGGATCCAAGGCGACTCGAAATTCGCCAAGCACGAGGGCTGGATCGTGTGCGAGAGCTGCACGATCCCGACCACGCGCCCGGAGTCCCAGACCACGATGGGCAAGGTCACCGACCGTACGCGTGCGAACCTCGACTTCGAGGACATGCAGGTGAAGAAGGCCATGGACAAGGCGAGTCCGGGCCTCATGCGCTGGAACCTCTACGGCGACGCGCGCACGGTCACGGTGCACTTCACCGACGAGAAGGAGTGGTACCTCCAGCTCATCCTGAAGAACGTGATCCTCACGAAGCTCGACATCGACGCCGACGCCGAGGGCGCGGCCTCCGAGACGCTGAGCCTCGACTTCACGTACATCGACTACCAGTACCGGACCAAGCAGCCGGACGGGAAGACGTACGACGCCGCGATCAAGATGGAGTACGACATCGCCCTCGGCGAGGTCCAGTGACGCGCGGCCCGCGCGTCGCGTCCCGACGGGAGCGACGCACGGGTGACGAGCGACGACAGCGGCGGGCGGGGACACGTCTCGCCCGCCGCTGTGCACTTCCGGCGGGACGAGCCGGACACGCCCCGGACCGGTGGCCGCGCGCGTCGCGCACCCACGGTCCGATGCGCTCACGAGGAAGCGTGACGAGCGACATCGATGACGAGCGACATCACGGTCTTGATGAAGGTCGAGGACATCGAGGGATCGTCGACCCTCGAGGGTTACGACCCCGAACCCAACGGTTCGCACGTCGGGTGGATCCCGATCGAGTCGTGCTCGTTCAACTTCCACCGCGACGTGACCGTCGCGGACGAGGACTCGGACGACGAGTCCGAGGTGCGCGGGTCACCGAACCGCGTCGACCCGCTCACCGTGAAGCGGACCTCCGACTTCACGACGGCCAAGCTGCTCATGTGGCTGGCCAACGCGGAGAACAAGGAACCGAAGCGCGCCGTCACGATCGACTACGTCGTCCCGAGCGGGCGCTACTACCTGCGCTACGAGATCGAGGGCGCCGAACTCGTCTCGTGCAGCCTCTCGTACCAGGAGCCCGACGACGCCTCGGAGACGCTGGTCTTCACCTTCGACAAGGTGAAGATCTTCCAGAGGCCGATCGGTGAGTCGGGGGAGGTCGACACGTCCAAGGAGGACGTGGCGGAGTACGTCGTGTTCGAGGGCAAGTAGGCGCGGCCGCCGCGGGCTCGCACGTCCCCGCGGCGACGTCGACGGAACCACACCGAGAGAGAACGGCGAACCGAGAGGAGTGTCGACATGCCGGCCTTCATGAGCATCGGGAAGGAAGAGGACCAGTGGGTGGACCCGGGTGACATCAAGGGCGACGTCACCGGCAAGTTCCACAAGGACTGGATGAAGATCACGTCCTTCAGCGTCGACATGAAGGACGAGTACCGCTCCAGCATGTGGGACGACCTGCAGGACCCGCGCACGGCGAGGGCCCGCAAGCGCGAGGAGGCGGAGAAGGGCGGCGGGTCGAAGGGCGGTGCGTCGAAGCGCGGCAACGAGAAGCGCGTCAACACGTTGACCGTGACCAAGCCGTTCGACACGGCGTCGGTGAAGATCCTCGAGTGGGCGAAGTCGTCCGTGATGCACGACATCCAGATCGACTGCTGCACGATGGAGGAGGACTGGCCGTTCCTCTCCCTGATCTTCATGGGCGTGCAGCCCACGCGTTCGAGCTTCGAGGACGAGCCCAGCGAGTCGCTCGAGTTCACGTGGAAGAAGGCGCTCGTCTTCACCTGGAAGTTCTCGGAGTCCGGCGAGTTCGACGCCTGGGACATCGCGGAGTTCGGCGAGGAGGAGGTCGCGTCCGTCTCGACGGCCGCGCAGCGCGGACTGTCCGACTACACGCCTCCGCCGCCGTCGACGAACGACGCGGCCGCGCGGGGCGGCGGCGGTGGGGCGCTCGCGTCGGCGCTGACCGGCGCGCTGCCCCCGATCGAGGAGGAGTCCACGACCTACGACCAGGAGCGCCGCACGATCACGATGGAGAAGGTCGGGAGTCTCGAGTTCACGCTCGAGTCCTTCCGCGCGCAGGAGCGGCTCTCCACGATGTTCGTGTACGACCTCGAACTCGTCTCCGACAAGACCAAGATCGCGCCGAAGGACGTCGTCGGGCACGAGGTGAAGTTCGCGATCCGCGACGAGGAGGGGCGCGAGGACGACAAGCGCGATCCACGCTTCTTCACCGGGATCGTCGCGAGCTTCCTCGTGGGCGAGATGGCGAGCGACCGGTCGCGCCGCTACCACGCCGTCGTCTATCCGAAGGTCTGGATGCTCTCGCAGCGCTCGAACTGCCGCGTCTTCCAGGACAAGACGGTCAAGGAGATCGTCGAGAAGGTGTTCTCGGACGCGAAGTTCTCGGACTACGACCTCGGCGGCGTCACCAAGACGCACCCGAAGCTGCCGTACTGCGTCCAGTACAACGAGACCGATCTCGCGTTCGTCAAGCGGCTCCTCGAGGAGCACGGCATCTTCTACTTCTTCAAGCACGAGGAGAAGAAGCACACGATGATGCTGTGCGACGGGCCCGCAGGCTACGTCAAGTCGAAGGAGGACCCGCTCCAGTTCGACTGGGAGGTGCACGCCGAACCGCGCGTCACCGCGTGGAGGACGAACTACTCGTTCGTGCCAGGCAAGTTCGCCGCGACGGACTACAACTTCGAGACGCCGCGCGAGCCCGTGAAGGCGCAGTCGCAGACGAAGATCGACCTCCAGGGCATCAAGGACGTCGAGATCTTCGAGTACCCCGGCCTGTTCCCGGACGCCGACCGCGGGACGACCGTCGCCGACCTGAGGCTCCAGGAGCGTGAGGTCGGGCACGAGTTCGTGCACGCCGTGAGCTGCTACGACAACATCGCGCCGGGGATGACGATCGCGGTCGAGGGACTGCCGGGCGAGGACCCCGACAAGTCCACCGCGAAGGACCGCTTCCTCGTGACGGGCGTCCGTCACCACGCGGAGCAGATGCCGGAGTACGGGCTCAGCATCATCGGCTACCGCAACATCGTCACCTGCATCCCCGAGAAGGTGCCCTACACTCCGCCGCGGACGACACCGAAGCCGCGCATCCACGGTCCGCTGACCGCGGTCGTCGTCGGCGACAAGGAGAAGGACGAGGACCTCGTCGACACCGACAAGTACGGTCGCGTGAAGGTCCAGTTCCACTGGGACCGCGAGGGCAAGAAGAACGCCGACAGTTCCTGCTGGATCCGCGTCGCGCAGAGCATGGCGGGCGCCGGCTACGGCTCCGTGATGCTGCCCCGCATCGGTTGGGAGGTCGTCGTCTCCTTCCTCGACGGCGACCCCGACCGGCCCCTCGTGACGGGAGCCGTGTACAACGAGCTCCACATGCCGCCGCACGAGCTGCCCGGCGCGAAGCACAAGACCACGATCATGTCCCGCAGCTTCCCGAACGGGAACAAGGACAGTTTCAACGAGCTCTCGTTCCACGACGAGAAGGACAAGGAAGAGGTCTACTTCCACGCGGAGCGCGACTTCAAGCGCGTCGTCGAGCACGACGACGTCCTCGAGGTCGGCGAGAAGGAGGACGGTTCGCAGACCGTCACCGTCCAGGGCGACCAGTCGATCACGGTCGCGAAGGGCAACCGCACACTGGCGGTCGAGAAGGGAACCGAGACGATCACCGTCAAGGGCGATCGCGCGGTCACGGTGCAGTCCGGCGACTACACGATCGACGTGAGCTCCGGGAAGCTCGCCGTCACCGCCTCTTCCGAGATCGAGTTGAAGGTCGGCGGCAACTCCGTCAAGATCGACACGTCGAGCATCACGCTGAAGGTCGGCGGCAACTCGATCAAGATCGACAGCTCGGGCATCGTCCAGAAGGTCGGCGGTTCGCAGACCAAGGTCGACAACATGGGCGTCGAGCTGAAGGGCATGAACGTCAAGGCCAAGGGAGACATGCAGACCGAGGTCAAGGGCATGATGGTCTCCATCTCCGCCGACGCGATGCTGAAGACCAAGGGCGGCATCACGATGATCCAGTGACGTGCGGGCGCGGTCCCGGTCGACGGGACCTTGCGCGCATGTCTCTCGGACGACGAGCACTCCACCGCGGCCCGCACCGACCGGGCCACTCGTTCCCACGCACCACACCACCCGACCGATGACCGAGACGACGAGCGAGAGCGGAGCGCCCCTCGAGCTGCGCAAGGTGGAGGCGGACCTCGCGCAGGAGGTGCTCGAGAAGTACGAGCAGGGCGAGGAGGCGCTCGCCGTGCACGGCGACGGCATGTCGCCGGGCGAGTACCTCGCGGCGCTCCTCGAGGCCGAGGAGGCGCAGGAGGCGCTCGCCTTCCTCGCCTTCGCGTTGCCGCGGCGCGACGCGCTCGCCTGGTGCCTGCGCGCCGTGCGCGAGCACGGCGGCGAACCGTCGCTCGAAGAGGCCGCCGCCGTCGAGTCGACCGCGGCCTGGATCGAGGAGCCGTCGGACGAATGCCGGCGCGCCGCCGGCGAGGCCGCGGAGCGCGCGGGCTACGAGTCGCCGGCGGGCTGTCTGGCCCTCTCCGTCTTCTTCGCGGAGGGGAGCATGTCTCCGGCGGACTGCCCGGCCGTGCCGGTCGGCGAGAGCTACTGCCCGAAGACCGTGAGCGTCGCGCTCCAGCTCCTCGTCCTCGCCGATCCCGATCGTGGCGAGGAGATCGCGCGCGAACTCGTGCAGCTCGGGGTCGAGGCGGCGAACACGCCGGCGCCCTGGGACTCGGAGCCGTCGAGCGCCGCGAACTGATCCGCGCTATCCTCGTCCCGGAGTCGAACCATGGGTCAACCCGCCGCACGCGTCAGTGACATGCACGTCTGTCCGATGGTGACGGGCGTCGTCCCGCACGTCGGTGGTCCGATCCTGCCGCCCGGTGGGGCCACGGTCCTGATCGGAGGTCTGCCGGCGGCGCGGATGACCGACATGGCGACCTGCGTGGGTCCGCCGGACACGATCCTGAAGGGCGCGCCGACCGTGCTCATCAGCAACATGCCCGCCGCGCGCATGGGCGACAACTGCGCGCACGGTGGAGCGATCGTGTTGGGGTGTTTCACCGTGCTGATCGGGTGAGCCGCGCGGCGCGAGGCGCTGTGCTTCCCCCGCGCGGCGCGAGGCGCCGCGCTGTGCTTCCCCCGCGCGGCGCGAGGCGCCGCGCTGTGCTTCCCCCGCGCGGCGCGAGGCGCCGCGCTGTGTTCCCCCCGCGTGGCGGCCTACCGGCCGCGCGGTAGAATCACAGACGCTATGGAGGCCCGGTCTCCCGGCGTGGCACTCGTGGGTCGTCCAGCTCTAGGCAGGACGCGCCACATCGGGCAGATCTTGGGCAGATCGTGCACGTGGTGTGCGACGTCGTAGCGTCATCTGCCAGGAGGCCGAGCCGTGGACCATGGTATCGCTCTTCAGTTCGTGGGTGTGGACGCCCACCAGGAGACCCTTTCGATTGCCGTGCTCGCAGAGGGCGCCGAGCGCCCCTTGCGAGCACGCACGATTCCGAACGATCCCGCGCAGATCCGGCGCGAGTTCAGCAGGCTGCTCGAGCGTGGGCGAGTCCGCGCGGTGTACGAAGCGGGCTGCACGGGCTTCGTGCTGTGGCGCCAACTCACGGCTCTTGGTGTCGACTGCGTGGTCGCAGCACCGAGCCGGATCCCGATTCTGCCGGGCGAGCAGCGCAAGACGGACCGCCTGGACGCGGAGCGTCTCGCGGTCTACCTGCGTGGCGGTCAATTGACGGCGGTCACGCCGCCGACGCCGGAGACGGAAGCCCTGCGGACGCTGGTACGCACGCGCGACCAAGCTCGGCGAGACGTCGTCGCTGCCAAGCACCACATCACGAAGTTTCTCCTCAACCGAGGAGAGATCTACCGCAGCAAGACGGGGCTTTGGAGTCGTGTCCACCGGACGTGGCTGCGCTCGGTCGAGATGGCGAACGAGGACGACCAGATGATGCTGGAGCTCAAGCTCGGGCGTCTTGCGCTCCGTGAGGCGGAGCTACGCGAGCTCGACGAGCTCATCGAGAAGCGGGCGAAGCGTGCCGACATCGCCGAAGCCGTGCGAAACCTGCACGCCTACCGAGGCGTCGGGATCCTGACCGCGGTCAACGTGATCGCGGAGATCGGAGATCCGAGGCGTTTCGCGGACAAGGCGGCGGTCGCCGCGTACGTCGGGCTGGTGCCCGGAGAGCGCTCTTCGGGCAGCAAGGTCAGGCGTACCGGCATCACGCGAACGGGAAGTCGCCACCTGCGGCGTCTCCTCGTCGAGGTGGCACAGCACTACCGGCTGAGAGCGCACGAATCGAAGTCCCTCTCGGCGCGACGCGAGAAGGCATCCATCCGGACACGTGAGCACGCGCGGCTCGTCGAGAAACGACTGACGAAGCGTTACCGCGCGCTCACCGCGGTCAAGCACTCCAACGTCGCCAAGACTGCGATCGCCCGAGAGCTGATCGGACACCTTTGGGCGTCGATGCATCCAGACATCGGACTCGACCGCTGAGCACTGGGAGCCTGTCCCGCGACCATCGACAGACGAGCAGCCTCGAACTCCCTGTGTCGCTACGGCACCTGCCGTGAGCACGATCACAGACTGAAGGCACCGAGACGGAACCAGCCGCATGCGGGCTCGACCCGCGAATATCAGACTGACTCCCGTCGCTTCCGTCGGCCGCAGGACACGACTCCCGAACACCGCCAGAGCCCTGGCCACGACCGAGAGGCGTGGTCCAGGGCTCTCTTTGTCTACTTGACAAGTGGGCCTCCATATCAGGGAGCCACAGAGGACACAGAGACCACGATGGTCGGCGCTCGGTCGGAGAACCGCGGCGCATGCGTCCCGTCCCAGGTCGCCGCCTCCGGCGGCGCCGTGGTCTCTGTGTTCTCCGTGTCTCCCTTCTAGAGGGTCCACTCGTCAGCGCCTCGGCGCTTTGGACTCGGCAGGTGAGGTCGGGCTCCGCAGGCTATTCCCTGGTTCGCCCACATCGGGGCGGGCATATTGGTCCGTCCGGAGGAGCGCCATCGAGTCGGACTCTGGAGTCCTAGGGATTGTCGCAGTCTCCCGCCCGGGCGGTGAGCCGTTCCGCCGGGCCTTGGCCGCGGCGTGTTCGATGTTGGGCGGCTTTGATCAGGTCGGCTGGCTCCTGACGGGACTAGTCGCACTTGCTGACAGAGCCGGTGCATCAGCACCGCGAGCTCGCGACGGCGACGGCTGCGCGCCTTCGCGGACTTGCCTCCGCGCTGATGATCCGCTCGCCGTGACGCCTCAGGTCGCAGTCGTGTCCGAAGGGTCCGAGGATGTAGTGCGCGGACTGCACGAGGAGTCGACGCATGTGCACCGAGCCGGTCTTCGAGATGCCGAGCTGAGGATCGCGGTCGCCCGAGGCCGCACTTGGCGCCAGGCCGAGCCACGCTCGACCATGCGGCTTTCTCGAAGCGAGTGGGATCGTCGAGGGTCAGAACGAAGACAGCGCGGTCAGGCGCCGACTCCGCGCACTGTCGCAGGCGATTGCGCGCTCTTGCGCAAGGTCTCGATCCGCCTGTCCAGGCGTCGGATGGTCGGCTCGAGTGGCGAGCGCTCGATGACCGGCATCAGTGGGCTCGGGTCGCTGGGGACGACTTCTCGCACCCTGCGGTGGAATGCCGACGGCGAGCACGCGGGGAGCTGCATCCGAAGGACTTGGCGATTCTGCACGCACCGGATCAAGCGGGTACGCGCTGACCAGCTGATCGCGGTGCATCACCGTCGGCCTGGGCCTGACGCCCGCGGTGGCACTGCCGAGCATCTCGGGCACGCAACCAGCAGCCGCGCGCGTGCCTCCGCATCACGGCGATCGGTCTTGCGCTCGTGGCGGATCAACGCTGCACGCGCCGCGCGTCGGCGACGAGCACGTCGTGTCCGAGCCGCGCAAGAGCGCCGAGATCCACGGCGACTGCGAGCCCACCTCGAGCACCACCTTGTCGGGGCGCGCCCGAACTCGCGCTCGAAGCTCACGCGTCGTCGAGAAGCGCTTTCGCTCGACGACCTGGCGGTCACCGTCGACGCAAGGCGTCTTGCCGTCACCGACGTCGAGGCCGATGAACTGAGCGGAGACGGAATCACGGTACGATGGGTCATGGGTCGATCTCCTGGCCTTCGAGGCCGCATAAGACCTGCAGGCCTACACGGCGCGTCGATGACCCTCTCATCCAATCTGTGAACCTGTTCCTCGGCGCCGAAGGCGCCGGCAGCTCGTGCTCTTCTCGAGGCCAGCGCGGCCTACCGGCCGCGCGACCCACACGAATCGAAACACGAAGAACGCGAAGAACCGGAAGGCGCGCCTGCGGCGGCGGACCACACGGAAGGACGCAGGGACCCGCGGCGCGCGGCGCCCCGCGGGTCCCTGCGTTCCAGCGCCGCTCGGCGGCGCCTTCGTGCACTTCGTGGCCCTTCCGTCTTCCCTTCGTGTCTCCTGTGTGGACTTCGGCGCCGAAGGCGCCGAGCGCAGCGCCTCGTTCTCGAACGACGCCTCGCCCACGCGGTCGCGAGGCGCTTCAGAAGCTCATCGGGCAACTCGGCGCACACGCGGACTTGCTCGCGACCGGGAAACCGGCGAGGCCGCACGTCGCGTTGAAGCTCGCCACGGCCGAGAGCGGGCCGAGCTTCGGCGGCGAGATCCGACCGAGCGGCCCCATGTTCAGGCCGGTGAGGTCGGGCATGCTGAGGCCCTGGAGCGGGCCGAGCGACATGCCGCCGGGGACGCCCGCCATGCCCGCCGGGATCTCGAGCGCGTCGAAGGGCGGGAGCAGCGACAGCATGTCGGCGCTGGCCTTCGGGAACCCCGGGGCGAAGGGGTTGAGACCGAGTCCGCTCAGGATGTTGGCGAGCGCTGCGAGCAGCGCGAGCGGGTTGAGCATCGCCGCCGGCGAGAACGCGAGCGGGGGGACCGAGATCTTCGCGACCGCGTTCGCGTTCAGCGCGAGCTGATCGATCGCACCGGGCTGCCCGAGGTCGACGCCGAGTCCGTTCGCCGACGCGGACAAGGAGGCCCAGGCCGGAGCGTTCGGAGGGACGACGGGGCCGCCGCTCCCGAAGTTCGCGTTCAACGCTCCCTGCAGCGCCGGCATGCCGCCGCCGCCGAAGGGTGTCACGCCGAACGCGAGCTTCGAGTTCATCGCGACCGTCGCGAGCTGCGACATCGGCAGCCACGGCGTCGGGTCGAGCGCGGCGAGCGGCAGGAACGACGACGCGTTCGCGTTCATCGCGCCCATCGTCGCGTCGATCTGCGCCTGCGCGTTCGGCGCCGTGAGGTCGATGCCGAGGCCCGACATCGCCGCCGTGTTGGCCTGCGCGCAGGCACTCAGGTTCGCGAGCGTGGCGGGGCTGACCGGCAACGGCGGGAGGCCGCCGAACGTCGGTGCCGACATCGCCAGTTTCGGCGGGACGCCGAAGGGCGTGCTCGCGAGCTGCTCCAGCGGGATCGGAATGGACGGGATCCCGGGCGCGGGCAACCCTTGGAGCGCCTTCAAGAGGTCGGCGAGCTTCTTGGCACAGGTGCAGGCCATGGGGCGGTTCGTGCACCGCGACCGGCTCGGCCGCACCGGAGATCGGGCGGCGGCCGGCGACGCGCGCGGGGTCCGGAATGGTAGCGAAGCTCGGCCGTGCCGAGGTCGTCGTCGCGCCGGCGCGCTCGATCCGCACCGATCCACGACCCGCTCCGTTCCTGGTACGCTCCCGACCCCACCCGAGCCCCGTCCGGGCCGGTCGAAGGAGCAGGCAGAACGAGGAATCCCATGGCTCAACTCCTGGAATCGCTCGCGGAACTCGAGAACTGGGAAGAGTACCGGCTCTTCATGCGGGAGCGACTGAAGCAGCTCTCCGACGGTCCGCAGGAAGTCTTCATCAGCAAGAACAAGCTCGACTTCGACGACAACGGCAAGAAATGGAAGGGACGCGCGATCCTGATCGGACCGAAGGGCGCCCTCGCCGTGAAGAAGGTCAAGAAGGAGGGCGTGCTGTTCCACGAGGGGACGGCGACGCTCGACGGCAAGGAGATCGCGATCGCGGGCATCGACAAGATGTTCCAGAAGAGCGCGTCCCTCACGCTGAAGCGCATGAAGCTCGGCTACGTCGTCAAGGGCGTCGACCCGGACGACGAGACGGACGACTCCGACGAGTCGGCGGACGCGTCCTCGAACGGCGCGGCGTCCGAGCTCGAGGAGGACGAAATGGCGCTCGGCGAGGCGTCGGGCGCGGCGACGACCGACACCACGCTCCTCAAGCGGCGCCTCACGAGCCTCGTCGAGCAGATCAAGCGCAACACGCCCGCGCTCACGCCGGAGATCGAACCGTTCCTCGACCAGGCGCGAGCACGCGCGAAGGAAGCGGCGAAGCTCCTCGGCTCCGACCCGGCGAAGGCCGTCGAGCTGATCGCCGAGGGCGAGGAGTTCGCGAACCAGGCCGTGGTCGGCGTGCTCGAGGGCGGTTCGGCGACCGAGGCGTTCGAGCTCGAGAAGCAGCGGCAGACCTTGGTCGCCGAGCTGAAGGAGGCCGAGGCGGTCGGCGAGGCCGCGAACGAAGCGCTCCTCAAGCAGGCGAAGAAGGCGCTCGAAGCCGTCCTCGTCACGATCGGCAAGAAGGACTACGACAAGGCGCGCCAACTGCTCGACGCCGTCGAGCAGCAGCTCAGCCTCGTCGTCGAGGGACCCGACACGCCGGGCGACCCGGACCTCGTGGGGCTCGGTGACTGGAAGGCCTACCGCGCGTTCCTGAAGGCGCAGCTGAAGCGCATGCCCGCGGAGAACAGCCCGATCTTCGTCTCGCGCGAGAAGCTGACCTTCTCGATCGACGGGAAGGAGTTCAAGGGGCACGCCATCCTGTTCGGACCCAAGGGGCGCATCACGGCCCAGGTGCTGAAGCGCGACGGCACGCTCTTCATGGAGGGCTCGGGACGCGTCGACGGCACCTCGATCAAGATCGGCGGGATCAAGAGCTCGCTGATCAAGGGCGCGGCCAAGACGATGATCAAGCTGCGTCTCGGCAAGAAGGTCGTCGCCGAGGGCGAACTCCCGCCGGAGGAGGACGACGACGCGTTCGACGCCGCCGACGACCCGACCGGGAAGTTCTTCGTCGACCGTCAGGTCAAGAAGATCGCGGAGTCGCTCGTCAAGCTGAAGGAGGCGCTCGACGCGCAGAAGGGGCAGCTCACCGCCCTCACCAAGGACGCCGCGGACAAGCGCAAGCGGGCCGACGACCTCACGACCGCCGCACGCGCGAAGAGCGACGCGGGGAACGACGCCACGAAGGACTGGGACGACGCCGCCAAGGCGGTGAAGGACGCGGACCTCGCGCAGTTCACCTCGAAGGACGTCAAGAAGCAGAACGCTCGCGGCTTCAACTCGCTGCGCGAGATGACCGAGCGGCTGAACCGCATCAAGGGTTCGAGCGACGACAAGTCCAAGAAGGTCGAACAGCTCAAGAAGCTCAAGGCCGACGTCGCCGAGCGGCTCCTCGACGCGACCATCGCGAACATCGACCCCGCCGACCCGAAGGCCGGCAAGCTCATCGCGAGCCAGCTCGAGAAGCGCTTCGGCGTCAAGTTCAAGCTGAACGAGTCGAAGATCACGGGCGTCGACGCGGACGGGAACCAGATCTTCAAGGACAACGACAGGAAGGCGGACCCGAAGAAGGAGGCGGAGACCCTCAAGGAGCTCTACCTCACGCTGAGCAAGTGCCCCGAGATGCCGAAGTCGCACCTCAAGAAGGTCACCGTCAGCCTCCGGCCGGCGGACTCCGAGAGCGAGGGCGGCGTCTACTACGGCAGCAGCAAGACCGCCGAGATCACCTGCCGGAGGCCGAAGGAGAGCTGACTACGGCAAGCAGCTCAACAACGCCTGGACCGCGAACAACGACCCGATCAACTACTTCGACTGGGCCACGCTGCACGAGGTCGCCCACGCCGTCGACGCGAAGTACAACTTCATGGGCTCGCGCAAGTCGGGGACGAAGTACGGCGGCTGGGTGGAGTACGGCAACGACCCGGCGCCCATCGCGAAGGTGGTCGCGGCCAAGTTCGGTGGGTCGCTCACGGGCGACGACCTGAAGTCGCTCGAGGCCTATGCGCTGAAGCGCATGAAGGCCAAGCCGCAGTCGGGTCCCGCTCCGACGACGCCCGAGGAGACCGAGGTCCAGAAGTGGGTGGACGCGGTGCGCCACAACAAGGGCCTGTGGTGGAACGCGTCGCAGAGCTCCGCGCTGGCGATCGGCTCGCGCGTCTACCAGGAGGCCTACGCCTTCTCGGGCGGATGGTGGAACAGCTACGACCTCGCGGGGCGGAGCGACGGCATCCACGGCTACCAGTTCCGAGCGCCCGGCGAGTGGTTCGCCGAGCTGTACGCGGCGTACTACAGCGACAAGCTGAAGGCGTCGCACCCGATCGTTCCCGAACTCGTCAAGCTCGAACCGCCCAAGTGAACGGAGCGCGGGCGGCGCCACGGTCGCCCGCGCGCTCGATCTCTCACGTAGGAGACCTCGCGCATGTCACTCTTCGCCACCGTCGAGATCCCGTGTCCGTCCTGCGGCGTGTCCGTCGCGTTCGAGGCCGTCAACAGCGTCAACGCCGTCGGCAGACCCGACCTCCGCGACGACATCGTCTCGGGCGACTTCCAGAAGCAGACCTGCGGGAGCTGCGGGAAGGAGTTCCGGATGGATCCGCAGTTCACCTACATCGACGCGGGCCGCGGCCACTGGTTCGCGGTGTTCCCCGAGCCCGAGCTCGAGGACTGGCGGACGCACGAGGAAGAGGTCGTCCGGCTCTACGACAAGGCCTTCGGGAGCGGAGCGTCACCGCTCGCGCGCGAGCTCGGTCGCAGCATGCGCGCGCGCCTCGTGTTCGGCTGGCCCGCGCTGTGGGAGAAGCTCGCCGTCTTCGACGCGGGCCTCGACGACGTCCAGATCGAGCTGCTGAAGATCGGCCTGCTGCGCAACCTCCCGGACTCGCCCTTCGCGCTCACGAACGAGTTGCGCTTCGTCGGCGCCCCCGACGACGGGACCTCGGAGCTCGCCTTCGCCTGGGTCGACAGCACGACCTCGGACTTCGTCCAGGGCGTCCGCGTCCCGCGCGCGCTCTACGACGACATCGCCGCCGAGCCCGAGGCCTGGCAGGCGCTGCGCGACGACTTCGCGGACACGCTCTTCGTCGACATGAAGCGCCTCGTCACCGCGGGCGCCTGACGCCGCAGCCGTCCCGCACGGCTCACGCTCGCAGGACCGGCGATCCTCGTCCGACGGGGATCGCCGGTCCTGCGTTCAGGGTGCCGCTTCGAGCTCGACGTCGAGGTAGGCCTGGTTGTTCTCGGGTACCACGACGAAGTGCTTCTGCGAGACGTAGCCCGGCGCGGAGAACTCGAGTTCGTGTCCGCGCGCACCGAGGCGCACCGGATCGAGGACCACGATGTAGCGCCCGTCGTCGCCGACGTCGAACGACTCCGAGGTCTGAACGATGGTGACCTTGGCGCCCGGGACCGGCTTGCCGCCCGATGTGACGGAGCCCATCGCGCTGTTGTTCTTGTGGAAGCGCGGGTCGGACTCGAGACCGCTCGACGGTCCCCGTTGTTCTTCGCTGCCCATGTCGTTCTCCCCAGGGATCGTTCCTCCGGCGGCGTCCCTCGGGGACCCACCGTCCACACCCGTCGCCGAGCCGCAGCCCGACGCGAGTGCGAGCAAGGGAGCGCACAGGACCGCCAGCACTCGGCGCGAGGTCTGCATGGCCCACGGTAGCGTCGGGCCCTCGACGTCGACGCCCCGACGAGGTCCGACCGTCGCTCGCTCCCGCACCGGCGACTCCCACGGCGCACGGCGGCGGGGACGGGTCGGGCGTAGACTCGAACCATGGTCAGGACCGTGCACCGACGCGACCTGGGAGCCTCGTCATGAGCCCCGCGCCACGCCCTTCCTCGATCCGGCGCCCACAAGGGGGATGCCGGTCGCGTGCTCGTCCTCGCGGGCAGCGCGGGCGACGGCGAGCGCGTCATGCCGGAGCCGCGGTGCTCGCCGCGCGCGGCGCACTGCGCGGAGGAGCCGGACTCGTGTCGATGCTCGTGCTCGAGCCGAGGCTCTGGAACGTCCTCGCGTGCCGCGTCCCCGAGGCGTTGCTCGTCGAGGTCGCGGGCGGCACCGAGGTCACCGCGCGCGTGGACTTCGAGCTCGAGCGGCGCGGCGACGACGACGCGCGCGCGATCGGCCCCGGGCTGGGTCGCGGCAAGCACGTGCGACCGCTCGTCGAGTCGTTCCTCCGGCCGGCCCCGCGCCGCTCGTCGTCGACGCCGACGGACTCAACGCGTTCGAAGGTCGCCCCGAGGACTCGCGCGCGAGACCGGGCCGATCGTCGTCACGCCGCACCCCGGCGAGGCCGCGCGTCTGCTCGGGCGACCGGTCGGCGCGTCGGACGAGGAGCGCACCGCCGCCGCGCGCGAGATCGCGCTCCGCGTCCACGGGGTGTGCGTGCTCAAGGGTCGCGGGACGATCGTGACCGACGGCGTGCGGACCTACCGCAACGCGACGGGCGGCCCCGGACTCGCGACCGGCGGCAGCGGTGACGTGCTCACGGGACTCCTGTGCGCGTACCTCGCCTCGTTGCGCGACGGCTTCGACGCCCACGACGCGGCCTGCGCGGTGGTGGGTCCACGGGCGAGCGGGGGAACGCGCGGAGGCGCGGCTCGGTGCGCGCGCCGTCACGGCTCAGGACGTCCTCCAAGAGGTCGGTCCCGCGCAGCTCGAACTCGAGGGTCGGGCGGCGCGTGAGCCCCGCGGGCCGACGTCGACGCGCGGCGTAGACTGCGTGCGCATGGCTCTCGCCGCTCTCGCTCCCGTCGCGCTCGCTGCGCTCGTCCACGCGCTCGGCGGTGCGGGGACGGACGTCCCGACGCAGGTCGCGGGAACGGCGGACGCGGCGACGCCCTACGGCGGAAGCTCCGCGGACTCCGTCGAGCGCGAGTGGCGCGTGCGCGCGTGGGCACACGATCCGCGCGCGACACGAGGAGTGGTTGTCGGCCGCGGCGGAGCCCGCGTGGATCGAACGCTGGTGCGCGCTCGACGCGCTGGTGCGCGCCGTGCGCTCCGGAACGCTCGACGCGGTGGGCGACGCCGAGATCGCGGCGCAGGCGCGAACTGGCGCGCCGCGCGCTCGCGGACCCCAATCCGAACCTCGCGGCGCTCGGAGCGAACCTGCTCGTCGCCTCGCGCGCCGCGGACGACGCGCCGCTCGAACGACTGCTCGATCTCGGAACTCGCCGTTGGCGGAGGCGCGCATCGCCGCAGCGGACGTCGCGGGTGCTCGCGGCGACGGGCACCGATCTCCTCGTCGAACTCGTGCGCGACGAGGACCCCGAGGTCCGTGCGGCGGCGGCGCGCGGCATCGCCTCGGTCCTCGTGCTCGGACTCGCGACGGGCGAGGACGCGGCACGTGCGACGGAGGCGTTCGCCCGCTACCTCGGCGAGGTCACGCCTCGGCGGGATCGGCGACGTCGTCGACTGGTGCGTGCCGTTCGTGAGCGCGGACGCGAGCGTCGCGACGGCGCTCGCCGACGGCTCGAGCGCACGGGCGCGCCCGGCGCTGCCGCCGTCGCGCGCGTCGGCGCGGCGTCCGCCGGCGCTCCGCTCGAGCCGGCCCGTCTCGTCGACCTGTGGTGCGACGTCGACGACTGGGTGCCGCGACGCGACGAGTACTTCGCCTTCGCCGCGCGACGCATCGGCGGGCCGGCGCTCGCGCGCGAACTCGTCCGCGCGGCGGACGTGGCACGCGCGATCTTCGACGGGCCGCAGGACGATCCGATCGCGGCGGGCGACGACGCGCGTTCGGCCTCCCTGCGCGACCTGCGCGACGTCGGGCGCACCGTGGCGAACTACCCGCTCGCGAGCGTGCTGCTGCGCGCGGCGCTCGGCGCCGGCGGCGACGAGGTGTTCCTCGCGCTCGTCCTCGAGGCGAGCGACGCGCTCGTCGTGCGCGCGCTCGACGTCCTCGGCCCCGACGTCGAGGGCTGGACGCGGCACTCGTCGTGGCCTACCGCGAACGCGCGGAGGAGGCCGCGATCCAGGACGAGCTCGTCCAGGCCTGGATCGTCGCCGCGCGCAACGGCGACGAGGGCGCCGTCGACGCGCTCGTCGCCGTCCTCGACGGGCGCGGCCCGCTCGCGCACACGGTGTTCCGCGGACTCGCGCACTCGCCGAACACCTCGCGCGCGGACGACGCGGTGCGTCGCTACTGGTGGTCGCTCGCCGACGAGCAGGCGATCGCGGCGCTCCCGCTCCTCCCGCGCGGAGCCTTCGACGACGCCGTCCGTCGGCGACTGCTCGAGCTCGGCCGCAACTGGCCCGACGACCGCGGGGCGATCGCGCGCGGACTGCGCGCGTACGTCGGGAGCGAGGAGGTGGCGTACGCGCTCGAGCGTTGGGTCGTCGAGTACCTCGCCGTGCTCGACACCTTCGGCGACTCGCGTCCGCGCGACGCGTACGAGGCCGCCGGCGAGCTCCTCCCTGCGCTCGCGAGCGTCGGCGGCCCGGGCTCGCTCGAAGGCATGCTCGGTGCGCTCGACTGGGCGGTCGGTCGGAGCCCCGAGGTCGGGCGCGTCGCCGTGCGCTCGTTGGCGCGCACGAGCGAGGGTCGCGAGCGGCTGCTCGGCTACGTCGGCGAGCACCTCGACCGCGGCATACGGAGCGAGCTCGGGCTCGAACTCGTGTCGGAGTTCGCCGATCCGGAGGAGTGGGAGGGGCACGAGGGCGAGCTGCTCGAGCTGCTCACCGAGAACGCGACCGAGGGTCGCGTCGACGACGTGTTCGAGCGCCTCGATGCACTTGCGCGGCTCGGGACGCCGGGTGCGATCGACGCGCTCGTGCGTTTCGCCGATCCCGCGACGACGAGCGTCCCGCTGGCGATCGGCGCGGCCGAGGCGCTCGGGCGCACCGAGGTCTCACCCGACCGACTCGTCGGTCTCGCGCGATCGACGCGCGACTTCGAGGTGCGGCGCGCGCTCGTAAGCGCGTGCGCGCGCCGCGGTGCGGCGACGCAGCTCGCGGCGCTGCGCGACGACTGGCTGCGGCTGTCCGCGGCGCGCGACCGCGTCGACGCGGGGTGGGCCGACGCCGACTGGCCGCGCCGCGTGCTGGGCGTCGACCTCGCACTGCCGGGGCACCCCGACGAGATCGACGCGCTCGAGTTCGAGATGCGCACCGCGCTCGTCGAAGGAGGAGCGCCGCCCGACGCGTGGCTCGACGATCTGCTCGGTCCGGCGCTCGACCACGCCGCGGCGACGCTGCGCTCGCGTTTCGCCGACCGTCCGTCGCCCGCGCCGGGATTCCGCTGGTCCGACGAACTCGCGCTGTGCGCGTCGCTCGCGGCCCGTGGCGAGCTGCACCTCCTGCTCGACGCGACGCCGACGTGGTGGCGGCTCGACGGGCGCCTCCTGCTCGAACTCGCGCGCCTCGCCGCGGAGCGCCGAGACGCGAGTGCGGCCGAACTCGCGCGCGCGTCGGTCGTCGCGTTGCTGGGTGAGGGTCGGCCGCGACGGGCGACCTGCTCGACGCGCGTTCCTCGCGGCGCGGCTCGCGTGGAGCGACGGCCGCTACGAGGAGGCCGCGGTGCACTACCGGGCGCTCGCCGACCCCTTCGCCGCGCGACCGCTCGGCCGCGGCGACAGCGCGATCCGACCGGTTCCGGGCGGCAACCACGAGTCGCGGCGAGAACTCGAACGCCGCGCGCTCTGGAGCGAGGCGCTCGCCGCGGCACAGGATCGCGACGCGACGCGAGCCGAGGAGCTGGTGCGGCGCGCGCGGAGGCTGTCGAACGGCGATCCGGACGCTTCGGCACGGAACGTCGACGTCGAGGAACGCGTCCGCGCCGCGCTGCACGGGGACGACTGACGCGGCGACCACCCGGCGGAAGTACACTGCCGGCGAGGTTCGCCCGTCATGAAGACCACGTCCATCGACCGTCCCGAAGGTGCGTACGCCGTTCTCGGGGACGACATCGGATTCGTCGCGCTCGTCGACCGCATGCAGCAGGACAGTGCGCTGAAGGTCGTCAACGCCGCGCGCATCTCCTACTCCAAGCAGAAGGAGGGCTTCGACGACCGCGACGCGAAGCTCGCCCGCTTCCTGTGGGAGCACGGCCACACGTCGCCGTACCGCCACTCGTTCTTCACGTTCCACCTGAAGGCGCCGTTGTTCGTCTTCCGCCAGGCGTTCAAGTACCAGGTCGGTTCGACCTGGCGCGAGTACGAGGTCGACGGGCACTCCGTCAGCCTCGAGGTGTTCGACGTCCTGTTCGACACCGACAAGGGCTGCAGCTGGAACGAGATCAGCGGCCGCTACGTCGAGTGGACGCCCGAGTTCTACGTGCCGACGCGCATGCGCGCGAACCCGTCGCACGGCAACAAGCAGGCGTCGCACGAGCTCGGCGACGACTTCGACCACGAGGGTGAGCGCGCCGCGATGCTGGCGGAGTGCGAGCGCGCCTTCGCCGAGTACAAGCAGCGGCTCGAGCGCGGCGTCGCCAAGGAGATCGCCCGCATGCTGTTGCCCCAGAACCTCTACACGCAGGCCTACTGGACGGTGTCGCTCCAGGGCGTGATCCACTTCCTCTCGCAGCGCCTGCACCCCGACGCCCAGTTCGAGATCCGGCGCTACGCCGAGGGGGTCTACGGGCTCGTCCGTGACGTGCTCGACCGCATCGGCGTTGACCGCGAACTCCTCGAGTCCGGGGTCCACTGAACCCGCCGCGATCCCCTCCGTTCGCCCGGCCATGAAGCTCCTCGTCGCCCTCGGTTCGTTCGCGCTCTCCGGCGCCGTCCTCCTCACGCAGCCCGAACCGCAGGAGGGCGGCGCGCCCCCGGCGGCGGGTCAGGAGGAGCCCGCGCCGGCGGCCGGCGCGCTCCAGCGGCTGCTCACGAGCCTCGCGGACGAGGGCATCGACCTCGACCTCGAGCGCGGCATCGCGTCCTTCGAGGCGCAGGTGCTCGTGCGCGACCAGCTCCTCGAGTACCTGCTCGTCGGTCCCTACGGGGCGACGCACGAGTCGCTGTTCGTGACCGAGGTCACGCCGAGCCTGCTCAACGCCGCGATGCTCGCGCTCGGCGCGTCGCCGGGACGCAACGCGACGTGGGTGGAGGAGGAGCTCCCCGAGGGCGCTCCCGAGGACGCGCGACCCGACTACCGCATCGTCCCGCCGTCGGGCGACGGCTTCTACCTGCACGCCGCGTGGAGGGAGGGCGAGGAGACGTACTTCTTCCGCGTGGAGGACCTCGTCGCGAACCTCGACACCGGGCGCTCGATGGAGCGCGGTGCGCTGGTGTACCTGGGTTCGAAGATGGCGAAGATGCCGGTGCCGAAGGAGCAGGGCGGGACGGGCGGCGAGCCGCAGGACGTCTTCGTCGCGGACGTCGAACAGAATTTGGCCAGTCTGATCTACTTCTCCGAGGGCAACCAGCTCCTCACCTGCGTGCACGGCGACACGAACCGTCAGGACATCTACGCGGCGAACATCTGGAACGTGCCGGAGCGCGGTCAGATCGTGCGCATCGTCCTCGCGCGCAAACCCCTCGCGACCGTGCCCGACTCCCTCGCGGGCGAGCTGCCGACGGTGACGCGGGCAGGCGGGAAGTGATCGGGGTCCGAGTCTGAGAGGGACGCCGGTTCCTCCGCGCGGCGCCTTCGGCGCCGAAGGACGCGAGGCAACCACAGAGCACACCAAGCACACGAAGACCGCACGGGTGGTTCGTCTTCGTGCTCTTCGTGGTTCCACCCGCGCGGCCGTCGGGCCGCGCCCCGACTCGCCGCCGTCGGTCCGCCGCCGTTCGAGGCGCTGCGCGCGGCGCCTTCGGCGCCGGGAACACATGATCACAGGGAGCCGGGGAGGACGGGGAGGTGGAACGGTGCCGGCGATCGATGAGCCCTTGCGGCGCGCGTTGACGACGGGTCGTCGGAATCGTCGAGTTGCGGAACGTCTCGCAAGTGTCCCTCCCCGTCCTCCCCGGCTCCCTGTGAAACTGCGTGGACCGGCGCGGCCGTCAGACCGCGCCCCGTCTCGCCGCCGTCGATCTGCCGCAGCTCGAGGCGCTGCGCTCGGCGCCTTCGGCGCCGGGAACACAGGATCACAGGGAGCCGGGGAGGACGGGGAGGTGGAACGGTACCGGCGATCGATGAGCCCTTGCGGCGCGCGGTGACGACGGGTCGTCGGAGTCGTCGAGTTGCGGAACGTCTCGCAGGTGTCCCTCTCCGTCCTCCCCGGCTCCCTGTGAAACTGCGTGGTCCCGCGCGGCCGGCAGGCCGCGCCTCGCACACGTTGGACTCGACTCAACGCGGCAACCCCGCCCGGTAGCGCCTCACGAAGTTGGTGATGAAGTTGAACACACAGGTCTCGGGGACCTCCTCCGCCGCCTTGCTCTTGTTCCTCCAGAACTTCTCCCCCGCGATCTCGCGCCAGCGGGCGTAGTCGAGCCCCATGTGGTCGATGGCGTAGGCCTGGAGATCCTCCTCGTCGTCGAGGTCGGGCATCCACTCGAAGCCGTGGATGTAGAAGTGGTTCGCGGAGTCGAGGATCATCCCGTGGCCCGCCTCGAACCACGCCACGACGTTGCCGTTGCCGAAGCGGTCGCGCGCGGCCGGGCTGTCGATCAGCACCTCGGCGATCTCCGGACGGTCCACACGGATGAGCTGCGAGCCCTCGAGGTGGAACCACGGCCGCACGTCCTTCGGGAACACACCGGGGAGGAAGCGGTTCCACGGATCGACCGGGAAGATCGGGATGGAACCCAGCACCTGGTCGCCGAAGCGGTCGTCGTGCGCGATCACGCCGGGGTAGATCGCGTTCACGGTGTACGTCAGGCTCCAGCACGACGCGAAGACGTGTCCGCCGCACAGCGCCATCCAGGCGAGACGCTCCGCGTCGTCGCCCGTCACCTCGCCCGTGCAGTTGGCGAAGAAGGCCTGGAACGGGTGCACCTCGGCGCGTTCCAGCGAGGACGGGTTCGTGAGCCGGTAGGGGATCTCCATCCCGTCGAGCAGGTCCTGGATGTGGTCGTACTGACCTTCGAGCGCGAGGACGTCGAACGACTCGTAGAGCGTGCGGTAGACGGAGGGCGTGGGCGGACGCTCGAGGTCGGAGTAGCCGTACTTCTTGCGCGCCTCCTCGCGGTCGGCGGGGTGCTCGAAGCGGAAGCGCTCGCGGTTCTGCTCCCACCACTCCTTCCAGGCCTTCGGATCCGCCGCGACGTCGTCGCGGCGCGCGAGTCGCTTCAACCCTTCGTAGGCGGTGCGCGCGACCGACACGTCCTTGTCGCCGAGGAGTTCGATCAGCGGCTCGACCGAGTCCGCGCGGAAGAGCCACGCGAAGCCGGTCGCCGCCGCACCGCGCAGCTTCCACTCGCGCCGGTCCGTGAGTCCGCGGAGCGCCGGCGCGCTCCCGTCCACGTTGAGCTTGCCGATCGAGACCGCGGCACACGTCGCGACCTGCCACGCGTCGTCGTCGAGCGCCGCCGTGAGCGGAGCGAGCGCCGCGCCGAGCCCGCGCTGTCCGAGCTGCACGCACAGTTCCTCGCGCACGAGCCGTTCCTTCTCGACCGCGAGCCGCGCAGCCATCGGTTCGACCCACGTCGCGGGGTCGAACCCGCGGCCGAGCGCCTTCGCCGCGCGCTGGCGCGTCCGCGCGTCGCTCGACTCGAGCATCGACACCACGAGGGCCGCGTCCTCGTCCTCGCCGAGGCGCTCGAGCACGCGCAGTCCGGCCCCGCGCGTCACGGGATCGGCGCCGCGAGCGGCGGCGATCCCGAGTTCGCGGCAGTGCAGCTTCGCGTCCGCGAGGACGGCGGAGTCGAGCTCCGATCGATCGATGCGCTGGAGCAGGAGCCAGGCGACCTCGGCCCCCGTCCTCACCTCGAGTCCGTCCGTCGCGTCCGCGAGCACGTCCTTCGACGCCGCGAGGTCGACGGCGTTCGCGACGACGAGCAGCGCGCGCCGGTGCACCACCGCGTCGACGTCGCTCGCGAGCAGCAGACCCTCGGCGAGCTCGAGGTGCCGCGGCGTCGGGAGCAGCGCAGCGGTGTCGAGCGCTCCCGCGAGCGCGCCGTAGCCCTTCCCCTCCTTCCGCACGATCGAGATCAACTGGGCGAGCGCCACGCCGTCGCGCGAACCCGCCGCCGCCGCGCGACCCGCCCAGTGCGCGACCGCGGCGTCGTCGGACTCCGCCAGTTCGTCGAGGTCGGGCACCTCGAACGCGACCTCGGTCGCGGCGCCGAGGTACGCCAGCGCCTCGAGCGCGTTCGCCGGCTCCTTGCCCTTGGCCTTCTTCGCGAGGCTCTTCGCCGCGTCCTGCGGGTCGAGCAGCGCGAGCGCCTCCGCCGCGGCGCGTCGCACGCCGGTGATGCGCGTCTCGAGAGCGAGGTCCGTGAGGTCCTTCACGCTCTTCGGATCGCCGAGCCGACCGAGGACGCGAGCGGCCGCCTCCTCGACCTCGAAGTCGTCGTCCTCGAGCACCTTCGCGAGCAGCTTCGTCGCGTCCTCCGGCTTCTCGCGTTCGACGTCCTGGACGGCGGAGAGTCGCTCCATCGGGTCCTTCGACCTGAGGCGCTTCGCGAGGTCGTCAGTGCCGAGGAGCAGGGCGACGAGCAGGGCGGCGAGGGAGAGTCGGTTCACGGTGCGGCGGTGCGAAGGAGGTGCGGGCGGGGCAGCTACCCTACCAGCCGCCCGAGGTTCGTCCCGACGCCGACGAATCCGCGCGTGCGCGCGCGCACGAACTGTTCCCCATGACCGCCACGCCTCCCCCGGTCCCCGCCGAACGCGTGCAGGCGCTCGGCGGACGCGACGTCGCCGCGGACCGCGACTACGTCCTCTACTGGATGGTCGCCCAGCGCCGCGCGACGTGGAACTTCGGCCTGCAGCGCGCGGCGGAGCTCGCGCGCGAACTCGACGTCCCGCTGCTCGTGCTCGAGGCCTTGCGCCACGACTACCGCTGGGCGAGCCCGCGGCTCCACCGCTTCGTGCTCGACGGGATGCACGACGACGCGGCGGCGTTCGAAGCGGCGGGGGTGCGCTACCACGCCTACGTCGAGCCGGAGCCGGGCGCGGGGAAGGGCTTGCTCGAGGCGCTCGCGTCGCGCGCGTGCGCCGTGGTGACCGACTGGTTCCCGTGCTTCTTCTTGCCCAGGATGGTGCGCGCCGCGGCGAAGAAGATCGACGTGCGCCTCGAGCAGGTCGACGGCAACGGGCTCTTCCCGCTCGCACTGACGCCGAAGGACTTCACGACGGCGCACAGCTTCCGGCGCTTCCTCCAGAAGGAACTCGCGCCGCACCTCGAGCGCGGTCCGGCGGCCGATCCGCTCGCGGGGCTCGACACGTCGAGGAGGGCGGTGATCGCGCGCGACGTGCTGGATCGCTGGCCGGCCGCGAAGGCGGCGCTGCTCGAGCCCGGCGCCGACCTCTCGCACCTCGGCCTCGCGAACGACGTGCCGCCGGCGCCGTTGCGCGGCGGCGCGAGTTCCGCTCGGAGCGCGCTCGACCGCTTCATGTCGGAGCGCTTCCTGCGCTACGGCGAGCACCGCAACGAGGTCGAGGACGAGGCGGCGAGCGGCCTCTCGCCGTTCCTGCACTTCGGGCACGTCTCGGTGCACGAGGTCGTGGAGCGCGTCATGACGCACGAGGACTGGTCGCCGGACGACCTGTCGTCGCGGACGGACGGCAGCCGCAGCGGCTGGAGGGGGATGTCGGGGACGGCCGAGTCTTTCCTCGACGAGCTCGTGACCTGGCGCGAGCTCGGCTACGTGTTCGGGCACCACCGGCTGCGCGACATGGACCGCTACGAGTCGCTGCCGGAGTGGGCGCGCACGACGCTCGAGGAGCACGCCGGGGACCGTCGCGAGCACGTCTACACGCTGGCCGAGTTCGACGAGGCGCGCACGCACGACCGCCTGTGGAACGCCGCGCAGAACCAGCTTCGCAGCGAGGGTCGCATGCACAACTACCTGCGCATGCTGTGGGGCAAGAAGGTGCTGGAGTGGACGAAGAGCCCGAAGGACGCCCTGAAGGTCCTGATCGAGCTCAACAACCGCTACGCGCTCGACGGCCGCAACCCGAACTCCTACAGCGGCATCTTCTGGTGCCTCGGTCGCTTCGACCGCGCGTGGGGGCCGGAGCGCGAGGTCTACGGCAAGATCCGCTACATGAGCAGCGACAACACCGCGCGCAAGCTCGACGTGAAGGGCTACGTCGAACGGTACGCGCCGGAGGGACAGGCGTCGCTGTTCGGTCGCGAGTGACGGCGGGGGCGCGATCGTGAGCGTGTTCCGCCGCGAACTCGAGGCCGCCGCGAGCGATCCCGCGGGGCGTCGCTGGGTCTTCGTTCCGTACGACCAACTGACGGATCGCGTCGGCCCGCTCGCCGAGCACGACCCGAGCGAGCTCGGCGTCGTGCTCGGCGAGTGCCCGGCGAAGGCGGCGCGCCGCCCGTACCACCGGCAGAAGCTCGCGCTCGTCCTCGCGAACCTGCGGCACTTCGCGCTCGAACAGGCGCGGCGCGGCGCGGCGGTGCGGCACGTCGTGAGTCGCGGCGACTACGCCGACGCGCTGCGCGAGGTGTCGGCCGAGGTCGGACCGCTCGTCGTCATGCGCCCCGCCGAGCGCGAGCTGCGCGCGGACCTCGCGCCGCTCGTGGAGGAGGGGAAGCTCCGGTACGTGCGCCACGCCGGTTGGCACACGAGCAAGGACGACTTCGTCCACAGCCAGAAGAACGGCCCGCCGTTCCGCATGGACGCCTTCTACCGCGAGGTGCGTCGTCGGACCGGCTGGTCGATGACGGACGACGGCAAGCCGGTGGGCGGCCGCTTCAGCTTCGACGGCGAGAACCGCGAGACGTGGAAGGGGCGAACCGCCCGCGCCGCAGCCGCTCCGCTTCGAACCCGACGACGTGACGGACGAGGTGTGCGAACTCGTCGCGACGCGCTTCGCGAACCATCCGGGAGAACTCGTGACGCGCGACCTGCCCGCGACGGCGGACGACGCGGCGCGCGCGGTCCGGCACTTCCTGGAGCACGGACTCGAGCACTTCGGACCCTACGAGGACGCGATGTCGCGCGACTCGCGCTCGCTCTTCCACTCGAGGCTCTCGGCGCTGCTCAACCTGCACCGCGTGCTGCCGCGCGAACTGTGCGAGACCGCGCTCGCGAGCGACGCGCCGCTGCCGTCGGTCGAGGGACTCGTGCGCCAGGTGCTCGGCTGGCGCGAGTTCGTGCGGCACGTGCACGAGGCGACGGACGGTTTCCGGAGGATCGACGCGCGCTTCGGCGGCGACGGGCGCGGCGAAGCTCCGCAGCGCGACGGCGCCGCGGCGCCGAGCTTCCTCGCGACGACGATGCCCTTGCCCGCCGCGTACTGGGGCGAGTCGTCGGGACTCGCGTGCCTCGACCACGAGGTCGCCGGCGTGTGGGCGAGCGGCTACGGCCACCACATCACGCGCCTCATGGTGCTCGCGAACGTCGCGACGCTGCTCGGCGCGGATCCGCGCGAGCTCACCGACTGGTTCTGGGAGGCGTACACCGACGCCTACGACTGGGTCGTCGAACCGAACGTGCTCGGCATGGGCACGTTCGCGGTGGGGGAGCTCATGACGACGAAGCCGTACGTCTCCGGCGCCGCCTACGTGCACCGCATGTCCGACCACTGCGCGGCGTGCGCGTTCGACCCGAGGAAGGACTGTCCGCTGACGCCGCTCTACTGGGACTTCCTCGCGCGCAATCGCGAACGCCTCGACGGGAACCGGCGCATGGCGCTCCCGCTGCGCTCGCTCGAGAAGCGCGGCGACGCGAAGCGCGCGAAGGACGCCGAGATTGCCCGGATCGTGCGCGCGCGGCTCGCGGCGGGTCTCGCCGTCGAACCCGGCCATCTCGCGGACGCGCCCTGAACGCGAGCGCCGCCGCCCCCGCGTCGAGCGGGGACGGCGGCGCGAAGGGAGCGCCCGGCGTCCGCCGTACGCTCCGCGTGACGCATCGATCTACTGGATCGTCACCGCGACGGCATTGCTGCCGGGGAACGGCCAGGTGGTGTCCGGGTTGTAGCCGAAGGCCTGGAAGTAGAACGTGTTGGGGTTCAACCAGGCCGGAAGGTTCACGGTCAGCGACGCCGAGCCGTTGCCCGCGCCGGTGCCGCCGCCGAACGAGATCACCGGCAACCAGTCGAAGTAGATCTGGTCGAGCAGCAGCGTGCAGTCCGGAGCGAACTCGAGGTTGCCCTTCGCGAAGCCGAGTCCGAGCACGCCGGCGGAACCGCCCCAGAACCCTTCGAAGTGGAACTGGATCTGGCCGCCGGGCGTCGGGCAGCCCGTGACGTCGAGCCGCGGCATCGAGCCGTTCGAACCGACGCAGGGGAAGCCGTAGTTCTCGATCTTGCCCGCGCAGCTCCGCGCTCCGACCTGGATCGTCACCGTGGCGACGTTCGAGTCGGTCTTCCCGTCGAAGGCGGCGAAGTCGAAGCTGTCGACACCGACGTAGCCGTTCCGTGCGCGGTAGGTCGCCGACGTGCCGCCGGCGAACGCCACCGAACCGTGGTCGGGCTGGCGCACGATGCGGTAGGTGAGCGGGTTCCCGTTCGCGTCGGTGGCGACGAGCGTCACCGGCAGGGCGACGTCCGTCGGCGTCTGCCGCGCCTGGTCCTGGGCGACCGGTCGCGCGTTGTTCGGGCTGTTCTCGCCGTCCGGTCCGTTGTGGCAGTCGTAGCAGCTCACGAGGTTGCCGCGCTCGTAGGTGCGCGTGCCGAACTCGTTCGTGTAGCTGCGTTCGGACTGCGCCAGCGACAGCACCGTGCCGCGGTCGTTCGCGCCGTGGCACATGCGGCAGTCGGCGACGCCGTGCTCGGCGAAGTCGCCGTGCTTGCCGTTGGCCCAGGCCGCCGTCGAGGGGTGCATACCGTGCGGACCGGAGAGCAGGTCTTCGTCCTCGAGGCCGCTGTGGCACGTCGCGCACTCGCTGATGGTGCCGATGTGGCCCTGGAGCTGGATCGACTGGACGTTGTCGTTCTCCCAACCCGTGGGCAGGATCGCGTGCGGCGAGCCGTGGCACGCCGCGCACTGCAGTTCGCCGTGGCCCGTCGAGAAGCGGTAGAGCGAGTAGCTCGCCACCGGTGTGTCGGCGTCGCTCGTGAAGAGCGCGTCGACGGCGACGCGGCGGTCGCCGTTCGGTTCGAACACGTCCGTGAAGCGGATCTGGCCGTTGTTGTGCGTCGCGCTGCCCGTGTGGCAGTTGCTGCACTCCGGTTCGTCGAACCAGCCGTCGCGACCGGGTTCACCGACCTTCGCCATGTCGCCGTGGCAACTCTGGCACTGCATCGCGAAGTCGCCGTCCGGTCCGATGGCGCGACCCATCGCACCGCGCAGGCACTGCGTCTCCGTGCCGGGGTGGCACAGGTAGCACGCCGTGCGCGACGGGTTGTCGTCGAGCACGGTGCCGGTCTCGTCGTGGGCGGTGCCGTGCAGCTTGTGCATGGCCTCCGTCATCGGTTCGATGCCGGCGATGCCGGTGCCCGGCAGCGCGTTGGAGCCGTGGCACGCCGCGCACAGGATCGGGTGTCCGCTCTGCGCGCGCGCGAGCATGCCGGACGCACCGATGCCCGTCGACGCGAGCGCGTCGTCGTACTTCGCCTCGCCGAGGTGCCGGTCGTGCAGCGCGAGGATGTTGAGGCGGTCGTCGCGCAACGGGTCCGCGTCGTACATCCAGCCGCCGGCCGGACGGGCGGCCGGGTTCATGCCCGACGCGTGGCAACGGTTGCAGGAGAGCTCGCCCGACACCGGTGCGACCGTGACGGTCGAGGCGACCTCCGTTCCCGCACCGTTGCGCACCACGACGCGCAGCATCGGGTACGGGTTCTTCGTCAGCGTGTCGTCGTACGGCGTGAGCGGGATGCCCTCGCCGGAGTGCCAGTTCCACGTCGCGGAGGGGTGCATCGGCTGCGGCGTGTTCGCCGCGCCCGGCATCGCGTTCCCCGCGAGCCCCATGTCGGGCGGCAGCACCACGCCGAACAGGTCCTGGACGTGGTCCCAGAAGTTCGTCTTGCCGATCGACGTCGAGTTGAAGCTGCCGTGGGCGTCGGCCACCGCTTCGTACGTGACGGTGTAGGGGCCCGCCGTCGCGCTGACGAGCTGTCCGCCCGTCATGAACTGCGCGTCGATCGTGTTGTAGGGCGGGAGGATCGAGAAGATCGAGAAGTCGGGGTCGATGCAGTGCATCCCGAGGTCGTTCCACGCGATCACGCGCGGAGGACCGGACGCGGCGAGCGCGGGCGCCGGCGCGGGGAAGAACTTCGGCACGAAGGACGCGACCGCCGCGCTCGCGAACGCGAGCGCCGTACCGGCCCGGACGAGGTTGCGGGGGGGAGCCATGGGGCCTCCACGGGAGAGAGTGGTTGGTACCGCGGTGGTGGGGGCAGCGCGGGCTCGACCTGACTCTCCCCGACCCAGGGGTGTTCCGGGGGTGTCGGCTCGTTCATGGGCGACACGCGGGTTACGTCCGTGCCTCGGCCCGCTGCCGGGCCGCGCGCTCCCGCCTGCGATCCCCGCGGAACGCGGCCCCGATGACTACGCACCTCTCCTGCTTGCGGTACGGAACCGCAATTGAGACCCTACTCCCGTCCTTGCTTCCGTGAGTTCCGCCTCTCGGACCTTCTCCCCGGTTCGCGAGCGTCCATCGACCCTGCCTCGGACGAACGATGCACCGCTCTCCGTGTCTCGTCGCCGCCTTCGTCGCGGCGACCGTGGCCCCCGTGTGGGCCTTCTCCAACGACGACCTCCACCTGCCGGAGGGACTCTCCGCCGCCGACTGGGCCGCCGTCCGCGCCGACATCGATGCGCACCGGTACCAGGTCGCGCCGGTCGACGACGGTTTCGCCGTGCGCCACCCGCGCCAGGCCTGGACCGCGCGCTTCGACCGCCGCGGCCTCGCGCTCGAGCCCGACTCGGGCGCCTGGGCCTTCGGCCTCGAGCTCGCGGCCTACGGTGCCGATGGCGCCATGGCTCGCGCGGAGCAGCCCTCCGACGTGCGCGCCCTCGGTGCGCGCGTCGAGTACGACTGGAGCTCCGCGCTCACCGAGTGGTACGTCAACGACTCGCGCGGCGTCGAGCACGGCTACACCGTGCGGACGCGCCCCGTCGCCGGCGACGCGCCGCTGCGCTTCGAGCTCGACGTCCGCGGCGACCTCGCTCCGCGCGTGCACGCGAACGGACGCGACGTCTCGTTCCACGGCGCGACGGAGGACGGCCGGGGCGTCAGCTTCGACTACTCGGGCCTGATCGCCTTCGACGCCCTGGGTCGCGACCTCCCGGCGCACTTCGCGCTCGACGGTGACGACCTCGTCATCAGCGTCGACGATCGCGGAGCGACCTACCCGCTCACGATCGACCCGATCGCGCACCAGACCTACGTCAAGGCCTCGAACACGACCGCCGAGGACTTCCTCGGTTGGTCGATCGCGCTCGACGGCGACACGTTGGTGTGCGGCGCGTGGGGCGAGTCGAGCATCGGGACGGGCATCGACAACGGCTCCCCCGACGACGAGAGCAACGGCAGCTCCGGCGCCGTCTACGTCTACACGCGCACCAAGGTCGCGAACCAGGACGTCTGGACTCAGCAGGCGTACATCAAGACGGACAACCCCGAGCCGCTCGACAGCTTCGGCTGGTCGGTCGACATCGACGGCGACACGCTCGTCGTCGGTGCGATCTTCGAGGACTCGAACCAGACGAACGTCACCCCGAACGGTTCCGCCGACAACTCGGCGGCCGACGCCGGTGCCGCGTACGTCTTCGTCCGCAACGCGGGCGTGTGGAGCCAGCAGGCCTACCTCAAGGCGAACAACGCCGGCGCGGGCGACCAGTTCGGCTTCTCCGTCGCCGTTTCGGGCGACGTGATCCTCGTCGGCGCGAACTTCGAGGACTCGAACGCCGACGGCATCGGCGGAGCCCAGGGCAACGGCGCCCTGGACGCCGGCGCGGTCTACGCCTTCGTCAGGAACGCCGGCGTCTGGACCCAGGAGGCCTACATCAAGTCGTCGGCCTCCGACGCGGGCGACCAGTTCGGCTACTCCGTGTCGTTCGACGGCGACCTCGCGCTCGTCGGAGCTCCCTACGAGGACTCGAGCGCCACCGGCGTCAACGGGCTCCGCTCGGACAACGCCGCGCCGGACGCGGGCGCGACCTTCGTCTTCACCCGCAACGCCGGGGTATGGAGCCAGACGGCCTACCTCAAGGCGTCCGACGCCGCGGCGGGCGACCGCTTCGGCTGTTCCGTCTCCCTCGACGGCGGTCGCGCGGTCGTGGGTGCGCCCGGTCGGTCGACGAACACCGGCGCCGCCTACGTCTTCGACCTCGTGGCGGGGGCGTGGGGGCAGTCGGCGATCCTGACCGCCTCGAACGGCGAGTCGGGCGACGAGTTCGGTTGCGCGGTCGCGGTCTCCGGACCTCAGATCCTCGTCGGTGCCTACTTCGAGGACTCGAACGCCACCGGGATCGACGGTGACGGGTCGGACAACAGCCAGATCTTCTCCGGAGCCGTCTACTCCTACCTCCTCGACAACGGGACGTGGGGCCAGTCGGCGTACATCAAGGCGCCCAACACCGACATCGGCGACAACTTCGGTCACTCCGTGGCGATCCTCGGCGAGACCGGAGCGATCGGTGCTCCGATCGAGGACAGCGCTGCGGTCGGCATCGACGGGGACATGACCAACAAGCGGGCGGGAGGCGCCGGCGCCGCTTTCGTCGTCTCGCTGCCGATCCCGATGGAGCCTCCGGTCGTTCTCCCGCCGAACTGCGCGCGGAAGCCGGCCTCGGTGCTCGTGTTCCCGATCCACCGTTCGTCGCTCATGGACCCGACGTTCTTCACGGTGCTCAACGTGACGAACACGAGTCGCGAGTGCGAGACGTGCCTGCACTACCAGTACGTGAACGTCGCTCCGCCGAAGTTCCCGTTCTTCTTCGCGGACTGCAAGATCGCGGACCGCGTGGAGTGCCTCACGCCGGCGGACACGCTCAGCGTCCTCACGAGCTGCCACAACTCCGCGACGAACGCGCAGGGCTACGTGGTGGTCTCCGCCCGTGATCCGGAGCTCATCGACACCAACTGGTCGTTCAACCACCTGATCGGTTCGGAGTACATCATCTCCGCGGCCGGCGGCATGTACGCCCTGCTCCCGCAGTCCATCTGCTCCCCGATCGACCCGAAGTTGCCGACCGACCTCGACGGCGACGGCAAGCTCGACTTCGACGGGAAGGAGTACTACGGCCTCGCCGACGAGCTCTACATCGACAGCTACACCGGCGCCTTCGAGGGCGACCTCGTGCTGATCAGCTTCCTCGGTGGCGAGTACCTCAACGCGGTGGACTTCGTCATCTACAACGACGACGAGTTCCAGCTCTCGGCGAACTACACCTTCGCCTGCTGGACGCGCGTGCCGCTCGGCCAGATCTCGGGCTACTTCACGCAGCTCGGGCTCGCGACGACGTCGACGGACCCGACGGAGCTCGACCTCAACTGCGACGGGCTCGAGGACCTCAACACGGGTTGGGCCATCGTCCGCGGCAAGAACGCCCTCTCCATCACGAGCGACGACATCGTCGACCCCGTGATCCTGGGCGCGCTGGCCAACGACAACTTGCAGAACTGGATGAACGCC
>JAWKUH010000023.1:0-88062 GCA_041398665.1 Planctomycetota bacterium
GCCGGGTCGCTGCCCTTGGCGGGCCTCGCCGCCGGCCGCGCCGCCGCCGCCGCGCCGCCGGTCTCGGAGAGCGCGGTTTCCGAGGAGGACCCGGAGTCGCCCTGGAAGGACCTCGCCGACCTCATCGACACCGGCGACAGCGAGGGCGTCGCGGGCTTCATCGACGAGCTCGACGCCTCGGACGTCGCGCGCGCGATCGAGCGCCTCGGGCGAGAGCATCGCGAGAAGGTGCTCGCCGTGCTCGAGCCGTCGGCGGGTGCCGAACTGCTCGAGCAACTCGTCGACGCGCAGGGCGGGGAGCTGCTCGAGGCCGCCGAGCCCCAGGTCGCGGCCGCGGTCCTGCAGGAGCTCGACGTCGCCGACCAGGCCGACCTGATCGCGACGCTCGAGCCCGAGGACGCCAAGAGCATCCTCGCGGAGATGCCCGCGGAAGCGGCGCGCGAGGCCGAGTTCGTCGGCAACTACGCGCCCGACACCGCGGGCCGGATGATGGACACGGAGTTCCTCGCGTTCCCGCAGGACTCCGACGCGGGGCGCGTGGTCTCCGACCTGCGGCGGCGCGCCGACGAGGTCGAGGACGACGCGGTCCAGTACATCTACGTCGTCGACCGCGAGGGGCGGCTGACGGGCGTCCTCAGGCTGCGCGACCTCCTGCTCTCGCCGTCGTGGCGCGTGCTCGAGACGTTCATGATCCGCATGCCGCTCGCGCTGCACGTCGACCAGGCGCTCGACGACATCCTCGACGTGTTCGACGGCCACGCGTTCCTCGCGGTGCCGGTCGTCGACGGCGAGGGCGTGCTGCGCGGCGTCGTGCACCGCGGCGACGCGCAGGAGGCGCTGTCCGAGCGGTCCGAGCGCGAACACCGCCGTTCGCAGGGTCTGATCCACGAGGAGCTGCGTTCGATGCGGTTGCTCGACCGCTCGCGCAGCCGCCTCGCGTGGCTGTCCGTCAACATCCTGCTCAACATCCTCGCGGCGAGCATCATCGCGTCGCACCAGGACACGCTCTCCGCCGTGATCGCGCTGGCCGTGTTCCTGCCGATCATCTCGGACATGAGCGGCTGCAGCGGCAACCAGGCCGTCGCCGTGTCGATGCGCGAGCTCGCGCTCGGCATCACGAAGCCCACCGACATCCTCTACGTCTGGCGCAAGGAGGTCGTCGTCGGCGTGCTCAACGGCAGCGTGCTCGGCGCGATCGTGGCCGTCGTCGCGTGGCTGTGGAAGGGCAACCCGTGGCTCGGCCTCGTCGTCGGCGCGGCGCTCGCGCTCAACACCGTGATCGCGGTGTCGGTCGGCGGCACGGTGCCGCTGATCCTGAAGCGCTTCGGCCGCGACCCCGCGCTCGCGTCGGGCCCGATCCTGACGACCGTGACCGACATGTGCGGCTTCTTCCTCGTGCTGTCGATGGCGAGCACGCTGATGAGGCACCTCGCGTGAACGAGGCGCGCCTCGCGGCACCGCGCCGCCCCTTCGTCCGCCGCGTCGCGGCGCGCTCGCGCGACGAGCACCACCGACCGGCGACGCCGCTCGAGCTGTTCTTCGACCTCGTGATCGTCGTCGCCGTCGCGCGCGCCGCCTCGGGCCTGCACCACGCGATCGCGGAGGACCACGTCGGGCAGGGCGTGCTCGCCTACGTGATGGTGTTCTTCGGGATCTGGTGGGCCTGGATGAACTTCACGTGGTTCGCGTCGGCCTACGACAACGACGACGTGCTGTACCGGTTGCTCGTGCTGGTCCAGCTCGTCGGCGCGCTGATCTTCGCGGCGGGCGTGCCCGACATGGCCGCGGGCGACCGCTTCGTCGGAACGATGGGCTACGTCGTGATGCGCCTCGCGCTCGTCGTGAACTGGATGCGCGCCGCTCGCGGCGACCCCGAGCACCGACGCGCGGCGGTGCGCTACGCGACGGGCGTGCTCGGCGTGCAGTTCCTGTGGGTCGCGTCGCTGTGGTTGCCGCCCGCGGGCGTCGTACCGGGCTTCTTCGCGCTGCTCGTCGTCGAATTGCTCGTCCCGGCCTGGGCGGAGGGCAAGGCCTTCACGCCCTGGCACCCCGGACACATCGCGGAGCGCTACGGGCTCTTCACCATCATCGCGCTCGGCGAATCGATCCTCGCCGCGTCGATCGCGTTCGAGCAGGCGGACGACGAGACGTCGCTCTCGAAGCTCCTGCCGGTCGCGATCGGCGGCGTGCTGCTCGTGTTCTCGGCCTGGTGGCTCTACTTCGAACGCTCCGCCGCACCGTCGCTCCATTCCGCGAAGCGCGCCTTCCTGTGGGGCTACGGCCACTACTTCGTGTTCGCGTCGGTCGCGGCGATCGGAGCCGGACTCGCCTCGTCGATCGACCTCGTGCAGGGCCGTGCGCAGGCCGATGCGACGGTCGTCGGCGCCTCGGTCGCGGTGCCGGTCGCGATCTACCTCACGACGCTGTGGTCGCTCGACGGTTGCGGCGACCGCACGCTGTTCGGGCGGCTGATCGGGGCGACGGGCGTCGTCCTGGTGCTCCTGTCGCCGCTGACGCCGATCCCCGTGCTCTCGGTCGGGGTCGTGACGGCCCTCCTGGTCGTCGCGGAGTCGCTGCGGCCGCGGCACGCCGCCTGATCGAGCGCGTCGCGGACGGCCCGGTACGATGCCGCGATGTCGGTTCGCCGGACCCCGCCCGGAGCGACGCTGCTCGCCGCGCTGATCGCGCTCCTCGCCGTCGCGTCCGCGCTGTTCCTCCTGCCCGGCGGCGCGATCGAGGTGCGCGCGGGACTCTCCGATCGAGCGGGTGGGACCGACACCGAGGAACCGGCGACCTCGGTCGATCTCGCGCGCGAGGTCGCGCCGACCGGGCGCACGGAGGTCGCGGACCCCGGCGCGGCCCGTGAGGAACCGTTCGTCGTCGCGAAGGTCGACGGCCCGTCCGCCGACGTCCCGCGCACGGTCGTCCACGGGACGCTCACGCGACACGCCGGCGTGCCGCTGATCGGTCGCGAGATCACCGTCGTCCAGGCCGGACAGGTCGTCGCGACGGCGACGACGGCGGAGGACGGCTCCTACCGCACGCGTCCGCTGCCGCCCGCGTGGTACCGGGTGGTGTACTCGTCGGGGAGGGTCCGCGAGCGCGCCGAGGCGAGCGTGACGCTCGACGGTTCCGAGGCCGAGCGCCGCGTCGACCTCGTCTACGAGAGCGACACGCAGGACGTCGTCGTCGTGCTGCGCACGTCGGACGGTCGGTCGACGGTCGAGGTGCTCGAGGAGGAGGGTCTGGGGCACGTCGTGGGGACGCTCGAGCGCTGCTTCGTCGTGCGCGAGGGCGGTGCGAACGGGGAGCACGTCCCGTACCGTTTCGAGCGCGCGTCCCGGGGTCTTCCGGCGCGCGGGTACTCGGCGCGCGCTGCGACCGACGTCGCGCCGTTCGGCACGCTGTGCCTGCAGGACTGGGGCGAGCGCTCCGTCGCGATCGAGGTCGGCGACGCCGTGATCGACGCGAAGGTCGTGCGCGAGGCCGACGACTCCGTCGAGCTCACGGTCGATCCAGAGGACGTGCGCGGCCGCTCGGCGCGCGTGGTCGGCCGCTGGTTCGACGCGCTGACGGGCGAGCCGGTCGCGGTGGAGGTCACGATCGTGCGCGGCCGCTTCGACACGCCCTCGACGTCGGGGCAGTTCGTCGTCCCGAAGGACGCGATCCGAGAGTTCGCGGACGCGAGCGGTCGGTTCGAGTCGCGCGAACTCCCGATCGGGACGTGGTCGGTGCTCGCCGCGGCCGAGGGCTACGCGGACGTCGTCCGAACGGTCGAGCTCGGGCCGGGCGGCGCGGACCTCGGCTCGATCGCGCTCGAGGCGCCGGTGTCGCTGTCGGGCCGCGTCACGGCGATCACGGCGTTCCCGATCGATGTGACCTGTTTCGGGGTCGATCGACCCGTCGTGCTCACGCGGCGCGCCGCGGCCGACGGTTCCTTCGAGTTCGGACGACTCGCACCCGGCGTCTACCGCGTCGCCGCCGCCGTCGAGTTCGACGACCTCGAGCGCTCCATCGTCACGTCGGACGGCGGCGTCGTCGTCGTCTCGGACGAGATCGTCATGGTCGACGAGGGCACGAAGGAACTCGCACGGTCGCTCCACGCACGCCCCCGGTGCGTCACGCTCGGGCGCGGCGGTGTGAGCGGTCTCGAACTCGTGCTCGAGACGTTCCACCCCGTGACGGTGCGGTTCGAGCCCGATCCGACGAATGCGCGCACGATCTCCGCGACCGACACGTCGGGGCTCGTGTTCGTCCCCGCGCGAGTCGCGACGATCCGCCTGCCCGAGGGCACGGTGGTCCTCGCGCTCGAGGCCGCCGGCGGGACCGTGGCGACGCGCACGATCGCCGTCGTCGCCGGCGCGAACGAGGTCTCGTTCGGCCTCTGAACCCTCGACGCGACGATGAACACGACGCACGCACCACGCTCGTCCTGCTCGTCTCCGCGGTCCTCGTCGCGCTGATCCCGCTGTTCGGTCCCCAGGGACGAACGCGGTCCGTCGGTCGAGCGCGGCGCGACCGCGGGATCGAGCGGGGCGCGCCCGCCGACCCGGACCTCGCGGCGAGCGACGGGTCCGCGACGGAGCGCGCCGCCGTCGCCGACGCGCCGCGCGACGACGAGCCCGCGCCCGAGGTCGCGAGCGCGCCCGAGGAGGAGGGGCCGAGCCGCGTGCTGCTGCACGGCGCGCTGTCACAGGCGGGCGGCGGCGTCCCGCCGGAGTCCTTCGTCGCCTGGTCGACGCGCGACGGTCGCAACGACATCTGTCTGGTCGCGGCGGACGGTGCGTGGACGGCGGGGGAGCTCGAGCCCGGGACGTACGACCTCGTCGCGCGCTCGAGCTTCGCCTTCGCGCGCACCGTCGAGGTCGAACTCGTCTCGGGCGAGGGCGAGCACCGCGTCGACCTCGAGCTCGACCCGATGCAGCGCATCCGCGTCCACGTCGCGGACTCGGACGGCGCGCCGACGATGCCGCAGGTCCGCGAGCTGCTCGGGAACCGGCGCGGGCGATGGTGCAGCGTGCACGTCGTCGCGACGCGCGAGCAGCCGACCGGCGCGCTGCTCGACCTGCTCCCGAGCGTGCAGGAGTACTACGCCCTGGGTTCGTTCCAGCCGAGCGGCAAGACCGCGCCGGACGACGACGTCTACGGCGTGCTCACGGTCCGCCGCCCGGAGGCGGTGTGGATCTCGCTCGTCGTCGCGCAACAGGTCGCGGCGTCGCAGTACGTCGCGCGCGAGGCGGAGGACGTGCACTTCCGGCTCGACGTCGAGGACCTGCTCGCACTGCGCGGCGGACTGCGCGCGGAGGCCGTCGACGCGCGCGACGGTTCACCCGTCGCGGCGACGTTCGAGTTCGCGCCCCGGCTCGGTCGCAACGACTCCCGCACGGAGACGACGGGAGCCGACGGACGTCTCGAGGTCGAGGAACTCTTCCCGGGCGTCCGCGAGCTGTCCGTCCGGGCCGACGGCTACGCCGAGGTGCGTCGCACCGTCACGATCCCGCGCGGCGCCGTCCTCGAACTCGGCCGCGTCGAACTCGAGCGCCCCGTCGAGATCACGGGCGTGACGGTCGACCGCGAGGGCGTCGCGATCCGCTGCGACGTGCGCTTCGGACGCCGCGACCTCGCGTCGGGAGCGATCGACTGGAGTCCGGGCGGCGAACTGCGGACGACGGCGGAGGGCGTGTTCACGATCTCCGGTCTCGCGCCGGGCCGGTACGCCGTCGGCATCCGCGACGTCGTGCTCGATCCGGCGACGCGCAAGGGCGTGCACCTCGTCTCCGACCTCGAGCTCGTCAACGCGACGGCGGGCGACGCACGGCGTCGAACTCCGGCTCGTCGACCCCGTCGACGTCGCGGTCCGCGTCGAGGGACCGAGCGAACCGTGGAGCGTCGTCTCCGCCTACGACGGCGCGGGCAACGAGGTCACGAGCGACCTCGTCGGCCTGCTCGGACCGACGACGGTGCTGAAGCTGATGCCGGGCGCGTTCGAACTCGTCGCCGTGCGCGAGGGCGAGGAGATCGCGCGCCGCGGGATCGTCGTGGGGAGCGAGGCGCTGGAGGTCGACCTCACGCCCTGACGACGTCCCGCGGCGGGCGGACCGCTACGGGATCGGGGTCCCGAAGTTCGCGTGGGGCTGGCCGCCGGTCACGAATCCCTGCGACTTGAGGATCGGCCCGACCTGATTGTTCGGCCCAAGAACGAAGTCGGTCGTGTTGTCGATCGCGCGGTTGCGGACGCACAGGGCGTCCTTCGACTCGAGCACGATGCCTTGCGCGCACGAGTCCACGGTGCAGTTCTCGACCTGGCAGCCGTCGCCGACGACGCGGACGCCGGCGCCCGAGGGGAATCCGCGTGCCCCGCAGTCGACGACACGCGAGCGACCCTGCACGACGAACGCATCGGCCGAGCCGCCGCGAGCGATGACGCGATCGATTCGCGAGAACGGACCCACCAGAAGAGCCGCCGCACCCGTCGAGCTCACCGTGCAGTCCCGGACGACTCCGTTCGCCGTCACCTGGATCCCGGTGTCCCCGCCGAGCACGTCGACCCGTTCCAGCGAGCAACTGTTCGTGGCCTCGACGCCGAACGTCGCTCGCGGGAGTACGAACACCCGGCAGTCGCGCAGCACGGAGAAGTCGTCGACGACCAGGCCGCGCTCCGAACCACCGATCACGTCGACCCTCTCGATCCGACTCCCGCCGCCCACGTCCGCACCACGCACGCAGTCGGTGAGGGTGACGTCCTCGATCGTGACGTCACGGGTACTGGCCACGCCGACCGACCAGTTCCGCAGGTGACCGTTGCGGATCGTCACGTTCGTGTGCGCGCCGATCTTGATCCCGGGGTCGGCGCCGCCGCCCTCGAGCACGTTGCAGCAAAGGTCGATGCACACGTCGTCGGAATTGACGAAGAGCGCCGAGGATCCGGCTCCGAGCGCGCCGGAGACGTCGAGGTAGTAGCACCCCGGGACGTTGATGTTCGCGGGCAGCGTCGTGATCGCCGAGCCGCGCGTCGGCGGCGAAGCGGGCGCGGCCTGGACCGGACGGTCGAACAGAGGAGACAGGACCGCCCCGGCGACGACGCCGACGAGTCCGCAGGTGAGCAGGCGCAACGAGACCATGGCAGGAAGTTGTGCGGCGCGCGCCGTTCGCCCACACCGGGGGGATCCACGGGTCGTCGCGAGGGCGTCGTCGCCGATCGCTCGAGATGCTAGACGCGAGTCGTCGCGGCGGGGAGATGGCGACCTCACCGCCTTCCCGGGACTCACGCCTCGGTCAACTCGCCCACCTCGTCCCGCTCGACCCGCGCCGCGATCTCGTCCGCCGGAAGTCCCAGCCGGATCAGGTAGTAGAGCTTCGCGAGCGCGGCCTCGCTCGTCATGTCGGCACCGCTCCGGACGCCGGCGTCCCGCAGGGCGCGACCCGTCGCGTAGCCCGAGAGGTCGACCGTGCCGCGCACGCACTGGCTCGTGGCGACGACGACGATCGGGTCGGGGCCGCCGGTCGCGCGTTCGAGGACGCGCACGAACTCGCGGTCGCGCGCCGGTCCGTTGCCGACGCCGTAGGTCTCGAGCACGAGTCCCTGCAACGGCGCGCGCAGCACGTTCTCGAGCAGCGCCGCCGAGATGCCGGGGAACAGCCGCAGCGCGCCGACGATCGGTCCGTCGAGCGGCTGCACGTGGATCGCGTCGAGGCGTTCGCCAGGCTCCCGCACACGCTCCGCGTGGATCGTGATGTCGATGCCGGCCTCGCCGAGCACCGGGTAGTTCGGCGACGCGAACGCGTCGAGCCCGTCGGCGTTGACCTTCACCGTGCGGCAGCCGCGCATCAGCTTCTCGGCGAAGTAGACGCACACCTCGGGCACGTCGCCGCGCGCCGCGATGGCGAGGCTCGTCACGAGGTTGTCGCGCGCGTCGCTGCGCAGTCGTCCGATCGGGATCTGCGCGCCGGTCAGGATCACCGGCTTCGCGAGGCCGCGCAGCATGAACGGCAGCGCCGACGCGGTGTACGCCATCGTGTCGGTGCCGTGCAGTACGACGAAGCCGTCGAAGGCCTCGTAGTTCCGCTCGATCACGCCGGCGATGCGCAGCCAGTCGGCGGGGCGCATGTCGGCGGAGTCGAGCAGCGGCTCCTGCTCCTCGATCTCGACCTCCGGCATCCCGGGCGCGCCGAGCTCCTCGAGCTCGCGAACCTCGTTCGCGAGGTGGCCGGGCTCGGGGGCGTAGCCGGCCGCGGTGGCGCGCATGCCGATCGTGCCGCCGGTGTAGACGACGAGGACGCGGGGTCGGGACATGGCGCGATCCCGGGGACTCTACGGTGTGGCGGGCCCCGATGGCAGCGATCGGCCGCTCGGGAGCATCCGCGCGCCGGTAGAGTGCGAACAGGTCGGTGCGTCGCGCGTAGCCTCGCGACGTCCGTCCCGACCCTGCCCCCGCATGAATCCCCGTCTGCTCCTGGCCGGGCTGGCCGTGTTGCTGGCCGGCGCCCTCGCGTTCCTGTTCTTCTCCGACGGTCCCTCCGGCGACGTCGCCGCCGGTCGTGACGGCGGCGCCGCGACCGAGCTCGCCGGAGGCGCCGGCGTCACGGACGTCGACCTCGCCGCCGCGAAGGAGGCGGCGACCGGCCCCGACGGCGAGGAGGTGAAGGCCTCGAAGCGCCGCGAGGTGCGGAGCGAGGCCGAGGAGCGCGCCGCGGCCGTCGACGTGAAGCTCGGCCCGGTGATGAAGGGCCGCGTGGTCGACGACCGCGGGCGCGGCGTCCCCGAGGCGACCGTCGAGCTGCGCCTCAACCTCGAGAGCGAGGGGCTGCTCGGGCTGATGGTCGAGGAGACGCTCGCCAAGCAGAAGACGACCACGAACGGGCTCGGCTACTACGAACTCGTCGGACTCCCGAACAAGCGCGTCGACTTCACGGTCCTCGCGCACGGCTTCGAGCGCCTCCAGAAGTCCGTCGTGCTCCCCGACGACTTCACCGACCCGATCGCCGACCTCGAGGTCGCGCCCGGCGTCGTCCTGCACGGGACGGTGGTCGACCTCGTGGGTCGCGCGATCGAAGGGGCCGAGCTCTTCCTCGTCGACCCCGATCGGCCCGACTTCGGCTTCCGCGCACTCACGCACCCGCAGCCCGACGCGGTGTCCGACGTCGAGGGTCGCTTCGAGCTCGCGCAGGTCGACGTCGGTCGCTGGGCGATCGAGGTGCGCGCGTTCGAGCGACCGACGCGCACCTTCCGCGGCGAGGCGCAGACGCCCGGTCGCATCTCGCAGGGTCTGTGGCTCGAGGTGCCGGACGGCGGGACGATCAAGGGGATCGTGAAGGGGCTCGACCCCGCGCGCTACGGCGAGTTCCGCGTCGAGGCGCTGCCGACGGAGGGCATGCCGTACTTCGGCGGTCGGGCGCTCGACCGTCCGCGCGCCGAGCTCGACGGCGACGGCGCATTCGAGTTGCGCGGACTCGATCGCGAGGTCGAGTACAAGGTCAAGCTCGCACCGGTGTCGAACGGGCTCGTCTCGTTCGCCGGCGTCACGGGCACGCGGTCGCAGGAGGTGACGGTGCGTCCGCTCGACGTCTCCATCGAGCTCGACTACGTGCCCGGCGCGACGATCCGGTTCCGCGCGGTCGACGCGACGGACCGGAAGCCCGTCGAGCTCTACACCGCCCGCTTCGGGCAGATGGCGAACGCGCGCACGCTGACGAACGCCGCCGGCGAACCGCTGACCGACCACCGCGACGGCGTCGGCGCCTTCACGGACGTGTACCTCGGCGACGCGGCCATGTGGGACAACGACACCTGGCGCCTCGAGATCGCGGCGCCGGGCTACGAGCCGTTCACGCTCGAGAACGTCGAGTTCCAGGACGGCGTCCTGCGCGACCTCGGCGACCTCATGCTCCAACCTTCGGGCCGCATCACGGTCGTCGTGATGGACGCCGTCGACGGCGACCCGATCAACTCCGCGATCGTGCGACTCACGCGCCTCAACGAGAGGAACGGCGAGGAGTCCGCGATGTGGCGCAACCTGGGCCTGCTCACGTCTCCGGTCAAGAAGACCAAGACGGGCAGCGACGGTCGCGCGACGCTCGACAGCTTCGGCAGCGAGCCCGCCGAACTCGTCGTCAGCCGCTCGCGCTACGCCGACTTCGTCGAGCGCGTCGTGCTCGGCGCCGACGACCGCGTGATCGAGGTCCTGCTCCAGCTCGAGGCCACGGTCGAGGTCCTCGCGCAGGACGCGGAGGGGCACGAGCTCGGCGAGGTCGAGATCGAGCACACGGCGCCCGGCGACGACGAGGTGACGCACACGCAGCGGGCGTCGACGCGGGGTCGCGTGCGCTTCCGCGGACTCGAACCGGGCGAGCACCGCTTCCGCATCCGGCCGCGCGGCGACGCGCCGGAGTCGAAGTGGGAGAAGATCACCGTCGGTCCGGGCACCGACGCGACGCTCGTGCTGATCGGTCCGTCGCGCGGCGAGATCACGGGTCGGGTCCTCGAGGGCGGGCGACCGCTCGCCGGGGCTTCGATCGGCGTGACGCGCGCGGACGGCTCGAGCCAGACGCGCTGGCAGCGCAACGGTCGCCGCGGCGGTCGCATGGTCACCGGTCGCAACGCCGAGACCGACAAGGACGGCCGCTACGTCGTCGACGACCTCGAGTACGGCACCTACGTCGTCACCGTCTCGCACCCCGATCGCGCCATGAGCGACCGCGCCGAGGTGGTGCTCGACCGCGCGTCGGCGACCTGCGACGTCAACCTCTCGACCTGTGCGGTCGAGGGCGTCGTGCACGACGAGGAGGGCCGTCCGCTCGCCGGTGTCGAGGTGCGCGCGCAGCGCGAGGACGGCGGCGAGGAACGCATCCGCTTCGGCGGTTTCGGCGACTGGAACGACTCGTCGGTGGTCGAACTCGGTTCGGTGCTCGCCGAGCCGTCGGGTCGTACGAACGCCAACGGCGAGTTCCGCCTGCGCGGGCTCGAGGCCGGCGTCCCGATCGTGCTCGTCGCGAGCCACCCGCACGCGATCGACACGTCGACGGACGCCTTCGTGCTCGCACCCGACCAGGTGCGGTCCGGCGTCGAGATCGAGATGACGCCCGCGGGCTCGATCTCGGTCAAGGTGGTGACCGACGGCCGCGTCGGCTGGTACGAGATCACGGCGACGCGCGACGACGGCAAGGGCAACACCGACTCGTCCAGCACCTGGACGATGGCCGGCAACACGGCGAAACTCGACTCGCTCCGGCCGGGTGAGTGGACCCTCGAGGTCCACTCGCGTCAGGACGACGAACGCGTGCTCGTCGGCTCGCGCACCGTCGTCGTGCACTCCGGCGAGGAGAGCGAGCAGGTGTTCGACGCGCCCTGAGGCGGTGGAACCGGATCAACGCGCGATCGACGCGAGCTCCGGCGCCGCGATGCGCGAACGCTTCTCGCCGAAGTGTGCGCACGCCGCAGCCGAGTCGAGGCGCTGGTGCGCGCGGAGGACGCACAGCCGGAACACGTCGCCGACCTTGACGACGAGCGCCTTGCCCCCGATCGAGAGGTCCTCGCCGCGCGCGGCGGCGGCGTCGACGCTGCGCCCGGCCGGCGCGTGCTCGACCGTGCGGTAGGGGACCCGTGCCCCGTCGAGGAACGCCATCAATCGCCGGTGGACCGGTTCGGCCATGACGCGATTCTGCCACCATGGGGCTCGCGCGCCAGGGTCCTCGGGGTCGCGCGATCCGATGCACGACGTCGTACCGCTGCCCACCGCGCAGGGCGACCCCGCGGAGTTCCGCTGGTCGGCCACGGTGCTCCTCACGTCGGAGCGCGGTTGGTACCTCGTCCGCCGCAACCCGAAGCTCTCGTTCTTCCCCGACTACTGGGCGCTGCCGGGCGGTCAGGTCGACGAGGACGTCGACGGCAAGGGCCCGCCGGACGAGGGGTGGGAGGCGACGCTGCGAGCGTGCGCGCTGCGCGAGCTGCTCGAGGAGGTCGGCGTGCTGCCCGCGGGCGTCGAGGCGGCGCTGCGATCTCGGGGCGAGGACCGCGAGCGTCTTCGCGCCGACCTCCTCGCCGGCGGCGAGCGCGAGCGCGACGCCGGGCGGCGACTGCGCGCCGTGCTCGACGACGAGGCGCTCCACCGCGCGCGCGTCATCACCTGGGCGACGACGCCGCGCTTCGCGCTGCGCCGCTACCGCACGCTGTACCTCGAACTCCCGCTGCCCGAGGGCGAGTCGCCGAGCGTCGTGCACGGCGAGCTCGTCGACGGCGGTTGGTTCGAGCCGGTCGAGCTGCTCGAGCGCTGGCGGCGCGGCGGCGTGCGCCTCGTGCCGCCGCTCGTCGCGCTGCTCGAGGAGGACGAGCGCGCGGGCGGCGACTTCGACGCGGTGCGACGCGCGGCGCACGCGGTCAGTCGGCGCGTCGACGACGGCGGACTGCACGTCGTCCAGCCCGCGCCCGGCGTCGCGATGGCTCCGCTGCGCACGCGCACGATCCCGCCCGCGACGACGACGAACTGCTACGCCGTCGGCAACGAGCGTGTCTACGTCGTCGACCCGGGCTGCGTCGACGCGGAGGAGACGGAGCGCCTCCTCGAGTGGCTCGACCACCACCGCGCGGGCCGTGTCGCGGGCGTGTTCGTGACGCACCACCACCCCGACCACACAGGCGCGGTCGCCGCCGTCGCGGAGCACTTCGACGTCCCCGTGTTCGCGCACGCCGCGACGCTCGAACGACTGCCGTCGCCGCCGCGCGATGCGCGCGCGCTCGCCCAGGGCGACGCGCTCGAGCTCGGCACCGCACCGGACGGCAGCGGCCCGTGGCGCGCCGACGTCCACGAGACGCCGGGCCACTCCGTCGGGCACCTGTGCCTCGTCGAGAGCCACGCGCGCTGCCTCGTCGCGGGCGACCTCGTCTCGACGCTGTCGACGATCGTGATCGACCCGCCGGAGGGGCACCTCGCGACGTACCTCGCGAGCCTCGAGCGCATGGCCGCGCTCGACCTCGGCCCACTGCTGCCCGCGCACGGCACCGCGGCGGCGGACGCGCGGACGGTGCTCGCCGCGTACCTCCGGCACCGCGCGGCGCGGGAGGGCAAGCTCGTCCGCGCGCTCGAGCAGCGCGGTCCGAGCACGGAGTCGGAGCTCGTCGACATCGTGTACGACGACGCGCCGGCCGGACTCCGAGGGCTCGCGGGGCGCTCGCTCCTCGCGGGGTTGATCAAGCTCGAGGAAGAAGGGCGCGCGGCGCGGGACGACGCGCGCTGGCGACTCGTCGACCGTTCGTGAAACGCCGCCCCGTCCCTACGCTATCCCCGCCATGTCCGACGCACCCCACGAGGATCGCGGCGTCCGTCCGCTCGCCGTCGTCGCCGTCGTCCTCGCCGCGGCGTGGATCCTGATCGGTGCGGGCTACAAGCTCTTCGCCGGCACGCCGAACGACCTCCCCAGCGTCCTCGTCGACGCCGTCAAGGACGTCGGCCCGAGCCGCGCCGCCGCGATCGGCACGCTGTACCGCGTCGCGATCGGGATCGAGCTCGCGGTCGTCGCGTTCGCGCTCCTGCGTCCGCGCTTCGGTTGGGCGCTGCTCGTGCTGCAGTACCTCGCCTTCCTCGGCGTGCTCGGCGTCCTGATCGGTCAGGGCGTCGAGAGTTGCGGGTGCATGGGCTCGACCGTGTCGATCGCGCCCGGCGTCATGGCGATCGTCGACGGCACGCTGCTCCTGCTCGTGCTCGTCGCGCGCCCCTGGCGCGGCGGGACGTGGAGCGCGCCGATCGCGGTCCCGGTGCTGGTCGCGGCGGTGGCCCTCGCCTTGCCGTGGGTCTACGACCGGCAGGCGACGACGGTCCCGGGAGGCGGCGGTCCCGCCGCGCGCAACTACGTCGTGCTCGAGCCCGAGACCTGGGCGGGACGCGCGGTGTACGACTGCGACTTCGTGAACCACCTCGACACGTCCTGGGACCTGTTGATGCCCGGGACGTGGGTCTTCTACCGCGAGAGTTGTCCGCACTGCGCGGACCACCTCGCCGCCATGCGGGCCAGCGACCTCCAGTCCGAGCCGATCGTCCTGATCCGCGTCCCCGAACCCGGTCTCGACCCGCGCTCGGTCGTGACGAACCTGAAGCCGACGGGCGACCACGTCACCGAGATCGATCTGCGGGACGGCATCGAGTACGTCCTCGAGACGCCGCTCGACCTGCGCGTCGAGTTCCCCGACTACTTCGTCTCGCGCGTGCGCGAAGCCGACGAGATCGAGGCGGGAACCGACGGCCAGGCCTTCCCGCAACCCGACCCGGAACTCCTGCGCCGCCACTCCTCCGCGGGCGGCGAGTGAATCCGCGGGTCCGCGCGACAGCGACGCGGCGGACCCGACAACCGTGCCGACCGACGTCCAGATCGCCCTCGCGCCGGGTCCGCACGAGGACCCCGTGCGCGACGAACTCGCGGTGAAGCGCGCCGTCGCGAAGAAGCTGCGCGTGCCGGTCGAGCGCGTCGCGCGCGTCGAGCCGCGCAAGCTCAGCTTCGACGCGCGCCCGCGCGAGCGCCGCTGGCACCTCGCCGCGCGCGTGTGGCTCGCGGGCGAGCCCGTCGACGCGCCCGCCGCGCCGCGCCCGCCACATCTCGCCGCGCCGGCCGACGACGCGCCGCGCGTCGTCGTCGTCGGAGCGGGGCCCGCCGGCATGTTCTGCGCGCTCGATCTCGCGTCGGCGGGTCTGCGCGTCGTGCTGCTCGACCGCGGCGGCGACGTGCAGCAGCGGCGCCGGCCGCTCGCGCGCCTCAACCGCGGGGACGGCGTCGACGAGGAGAGCAACTACTGCTTCGGCGAGGGCGGCGCGGGCACGTACTCCGACGGCAAGCTCTACACGCGCAGCGGCGACAAGCGCGAGGTGCGCGCGGTGCTCGAACTGCTCGTCGCGCACGGAGCGCGCGCCGACATCCTCTACCAGTGGCGGCCGCACATCGGCTCGAACAAGCTGCCCGAGGTCGTGAAGGCGCTGCGCGAGACGTTGGTCGCGGGCGGCGTCCTGGTGCGCTACCTGACGCGCGCCGTCGGGATCGAGCGCGACGCGTCGGGCGTCGTCGCGGTGCGCGTCGTCTCGAACGATCCCGAGCGGCCCGGCGAGGAGCGGATCGCGTGCGACGCCGTCGTGCTCGCGACGGGCCACAGCGCGCAGGACGCCGTCGAGATGGCGCGGCGCGCCGGCGCGGTGCTCGAGCCCAAGGGCTTCGCGATGGGCGTGCGCGGCGAACACCCGCAGGACTGGCTCGATCGACGTCAGTACGGCGGGTTGCGCGAGACCTGCGAACTGCCCGCCGCGTTCTACGAGGTCGTCGAACAGGTCGACGAGCACGGCGTCTACAGCTTCTGCATGTGTCCGGGCGGCTTCGTCGTGCCGGCGACGACGGCGGCGAACCGCGTCGTCGTGAACGGCATGAGCCTCTCGAGGCGCGACTCGCCCTTCGCGAACTCCGGCCTCGTCGTCGCGATCGAGCCCGAGGACTGGTGCGGCGAGCGGGGCGAGCGCTTCGGCTGGCGCGAGACGCTGCCCGAGATCGGCGAACTCCCCGCGCGGCCCGAGGACGACCCGTGCTTCGGCCGCCGCGTGCAGGAGGCGCTGGAGCGCCGCGCGCAGGTCCTGGGCGGCGGTCGCCTCCGCGCGCCGGCGCAGCGCGTCGACCGGTTCGTCGAGCGGAGCGGGTCGAGCGACGTCCTCGCGACGTCGTACCGGCCGGGCGTCACCGCGGTGGACCTCCGAACGCTGCTGCCGCGCGGCATCGCGGAGCGACTCGCGCAGGGACTCCGCGGCTTCGACCGCGCGCTGCCGGGTTTCGTGTCGGAGCACGGCCAGCTCATCGGCGTCGAGTCGCGCACGTCGTCGCCGGTGCGCGTCGCGCGCGACGGGTCGACGCTCGCGAGCCCGGGGTGCGCCGGCCTCTTCCCCTGCGGCGAGGGCGCGGGCTTCGCCGGCGGCATCGTCTCCGCGGCGATCGACGGTCGGCGGGTCGCCGCCGCGGTCGTCGCGACGGTCGCGCGCTGACGTCGCTGCCGTCGTCGCGGCGAACCGCGCGCCCAAAAGGGAGGACCGGTCGCCGGAGACCGGTCCTCGGGGGGCGGTCGGAGTGTTCCGCCCCACAGCGGTTCGCGCGCGCGTCGCGCGGTGGCGCGAGGCGCCCCGGGACCCCCGATGGGAACCACGGGTCCGAGCCCGACCGCGCTCTTCCCGCTCCGCAGTTCCCCTGCGCGGAGGCGAGCGCTGCGACCGGGTCGCGGTGCCGTGAACGAGGGACGTGCGATCGGGTTCGACGGATCCCTCCCGTACGTGCACTTTTCGTCGAACCCCCGTCGCCGACCGCTGGGCGAGGCTCTATTCCTGTCGCTCCCGCCCCGACGCCATGACGACCCGCCCCCTCGCCGTCCTCGGCCCCCTCGTCGGCCCGGCCCTCGCGCTGCTCGCGAGCGCCGCGCCGCTCCCGTCCGCCGCTCCCGACGGACCGTGCGTCGCAGGGCCCGAGGTCGCCGCCCTCGACCTCGAGGAAGTCGTCCTCGACTGGCCCGACGGGACGCCGCACCGCATCTACCACCGCGACGAGGAGGGGCGCAAGCAGGGCGACTTCCGCGAGTGGTACGAGAACGGGCAGATGCGCATCCGCACGAGCTACGAGGCGGACGAGCTCGACGGTCGCTACGAGTCGTGGTTCGAGAACGGCGAGCGCAAGCTCGACTGCGCCTACAAGGACGGTGTGCTCCACGGGCGCTACCAGGAGTACACGGAGGACGGCGAGCGGGCGGTCACCGGCAAGTACGACGCGGGCCGCAAGGACGGCACCTTCGAGTACCGGCGCGGCGAGAAGAAGAAGTCGGTCGCGAGCGTCCAGAAGTGGAAGGACGGCGAGCTCGTCGAGATCGACGGCTTCGCGAACCCGCACCCTCGCGCGAAGTCGGAGCTCGCCGCGCTGCTGGGCGGCATCGAGGCGATGGAGATCGAGCCGGTGCTCGAGACCAAGCTCGAGGGCGCGATCGATCCCGACGTCGCGGCGCAGCGCGTCGCGGCGCTGAAGCGGCTCATGGGCTACCGCGGGCTCGCCGGCCTCGAGTACGCCGACATGACGCTCGACGAGAAGTTCAACTGGCACTGCGCGGCGGCCGCGCGGTTGCTCGTCGTGCTCGGGCACCTCGACCACACGCCGAAGAAGCCGCCGGGCGTGTCGGACGAGGAGTACAAGATCGCGTACGAGGGCACGTCGAAGTCGAACCTGTCGGTCGGCACGGACCTGCCGGGCTCGATCGACAGCTACATGGACGACTCGGACCCGTCGAACATCGATCGGGTGGGTCACCGCCGCTGGTGCCTCAACCCCGCGATGAAGAGGACGGGCTTCGGCATCGCCGACAACTTCTCGGCCATGTGGAGCTTCGACGAGAGCCGCGGCAGCACGAGCTGGGAGCACGTCTTCTACCCGTCGCCCGGTTGGTACCCGTGCGAGCGCATCCACCCCGACGCGGCCTGGAGCGTGCGCTTCCGCGGCGGCGCGCTCGACAAGTACACGCCCGGCGAGATCGAGGTCGAGCTCTACGCGCTCGACGACGACTACGTGCGCGGCGCGCCGATGCGGCTCGACTACAAGGGCCTCTCGGGCGGGCAGGTGATCTTCCGCGGCGCCGACGTCGTCGTCTCGCCGGGTCGCGCCTACGAGGTGAGGATCCTCGCGCAGGGCAAGCGCCGGCCCGAGGAGCTCCTCCACTACTACGTCGAGTTCACCGACCTCGACGTCGCCGCGACCGAGGAGTGAGCCCGGCGGGACGTCGGCTCACACCAGTGCGAGCGAGACCGCGCCGAGCGCGACCCACAGGCCGACGCCGAGCGCGAGGTTGCGGCCGCCGACGGCCCGGAGGCTCGCGGGCGTGAGACCGAGGCCGATCGTGAAGAGCGCCAGCGTCAGTCCGCGGCGCCCGCCCGCCGCGACGGTGTGACCCGGGACCGCGAGCGCGGGGAACAGCGCGACGAGACCCGCCGCCGCGACGAAGAGCACGATGAAGAGCGGGGGGCGCGGGACCCGGCGCTTCTCGCCCTCGGGGCGCTGCACCGCGAAGGACAGCGCGAAGCAGATCGGCACGATCCAGAGCGATCGCGCGAGCTTCGTCACCGTCGCGATCTCGAGCGACTCCGTACCGCGGTGCGCCGCCGCGCCGACGACCGAGCTCGTGTCGTGGATCGCGAGGGCGCACCAGCGACCGAAGGCGTGCGCGTCGAGTCCGAGCGCGTCGCCGATCGCGGGGAAGAGCACGAGCGCGACGGCGTTGAGCAGGAAGACGACGCCGAGCGCGACGCCGATCGACGAGGACCTCGCGCGCAAGACCGGCGCCGCCGCTGCGATGGCGCTGCCGCCGCAGATGGCGGTGCCGACGGTGACGAGCAGCGCGACCTCGCGGTCGATGCGGAGGACGCGCGAGAGCAGGAGACCCGTCGCGAAGGCGACGGCGAGCGTGATCGCCGCGGCGCCGACGCCGTCGAGGCCGGTGCGCGCGACGACGGCGAGGTCGGTGCCGAAGCCGAGCGCGACGATCGACCAGGCGAGGAGCTGCTTGCCGGCCTTCTGGGCGAAGGCCGGGACGTCCGCGACGAGGGCGACGAGCGCGCCGCCGAGGAGCGCGGCGAAGCCGGGGACCGGCTGGACGACGCACAGGAGCGCGGCGGCGACGAGGAGCGCGCGGCCGGGTCCGGGGCCGAGCCCGGCGAAGGGGCGGCGCCGGGCGGGAGCGGGGAGGGCGGGGCTCGTCGCGACGGAGTTCACAGCGGGAGTATCGCCCGCCGGCGATCGGCAGGAGAGATGAAAGGCGTGATGGGCCATCAGTCCGGCTGATACCATCGCGGCGTGCGTCAGCCGCTCGACCCGCAGCTCCTCGAGACCTTCCTCGCCGTCCTCCAGCACGGCCGCATCTCCGCCGCGGCGCGCGCCGTGCACCTCTCGCAGCCCGCGGTGACGGCGCGCATGCGCAAGCTCGAAGAGACGGTCGGCGCGCCGCTCCTCGTCCGTTCGGTGCGCGGCGTCACGCCGACGCCGGCGGGGGAGCGGCTCGCCGCGCGCGCGCGCGAACTGCAGCGGCTGCTCGACGAGATCGCGGGCGAGGTCGCGGTCGACGACGACGCCGCGCTCGGACCGCTGCACGTCGCGGCGAGCACGACCATCGCGGCGCACGTCCTGCCGCGCGTGCTCGCGCGCTTCCGTGCGCGCCACCCCGACCTCCCGATCGAGCTGCGCGTCGGCAACACCGAGGAGGTCGTCGACGCCGTGCGCTCCGGCGCGTTCCCGCTCGGACTCGTCGAGGGCACGAAGCGCGCGGCGGGCGTGAAGCTCAGCACCTGGGTCGACGACCAGCTCCTGCCGGTCGTCGGCGCGACGGCGGACTGGCGCGTGCGCAGCGTGCGCGACCTCGAGAACGTGCCGATCCTGTGGCGCGAGCAGGGCTCGGGCACGCGCGCCGTCGTCGCGAAGGCGCTGCGCGCGGCAGGCGTGCGCCACACGCCGGGCGACCGCGACGCCGTGCTCGGCACGAGCAGTGCGATCGCCGGAGCCGTCGCGGCGGGCATGGGCATCGCGTTCCTCTCGCGCTGGGCGCTCGGCGCCGAGTTCGCGTCGGGGCGGCTCGTGCCGCTCGCCGGGCTCGACCTCAGGATCGTGCGCACCTTCCAGTGGGCGCTGCCCGCAGGTGCCCTCACCGGCACGGCGGCGAGCTTCCACGACTTCGCGACGCGCAACCCGCCGAGTCCGAGCACATGATCCGAGCGCGATGGTGACGCGTTGAAGATCGTGATCCCCGGCGGGACCGGCCAGGTCGGGACCGTGCTCGCGCGCGACTTCCACGCGAGCGGCGACGAGGTCGTCGTGCTCTCGCGCGCGCCCGTGACGTCGCCGTGGCGGACCGTGGTGTGGGACGGCGAGACGCCCGGGCCGTGGCGCGACGAGCTCGAGGGCGCCGACGTGCTCCTGAACCTCGCGGGCCGCAGCGTGAACTGCCGCTACGGCGACGCGAACCGGCGCGCGATCATGGACTCGCGCGTGCTGTCGACGCGCGTGCTCGGTCAGGCGCTGCGCGAAGCGGTGGATCCGCCGCGCGTGTGGCTCCAGGCGAGCACGGCGACGATCTACGCGCATCGCTCGGACGCGCCGAACGACGAAGCGACCGGCATCCTCGGCGGCGACGAACCGGGCGCGCCCGACACCTGGAACTTCAGCATCGACGTCGCGAAGAGCTGGGAGCGCGAGGCGAACGCCGCGCGCACCGATCGCACGCGCCTCGTGCTGCTCCGCTCCGCGATGACGATGAGTCCGGACCGCGGCGGCGTGTTCGACGTCTTCCTCGGCCTCGTTCGGCGAGGACTCGGCGGCGCGACCTGCGGCGGACGACAGTACGTCTCGTGGGTGCACGACCGCGACTTCGCGCGCGCCGTGAGGTTCCTGATCGAGCGCGACGACCTCGAGGGCCCGGTGAACATCGCCTCGCCGAACCCGCTGCCGTACCGCGAGTTCATGGCGGCGCTGCGCGAGGCCTGGGGCATCCGCTTCGGTCTGCCGACGACGCGATGGATGCTCGAACTCGGCTGCTTCCTGATGCGGACGGAGTCGGAACTCGTGCTGAAGAGCCGGCGCGTCGTGCCGGGGCGGCTGCGCGAGGCGGGATTCGCGTTCGAGTTCGAGCGCTGGCCGGAGGCGGCGCGTGATCTCGTCGCGCGGTGGCGAATGGAGAACGCGCCTCGTCGGTAGACTCCGCCCACGATGGCCACCGTCCCCGTCCCGAAGCCGCGCAGCACGTTCGTCGAGACGATGGACGGTGTCGAGCTGGTCTTCCCGACGCGGCTGCGCCACTTCCAGTTTGCCTTCCACACGGTCTGGCTCGCGGGGTGGACCCTGGGCGGCGTCATGGTCGGCGCCCAACTCCTCCCTCGATTCACGGGGCCGGAAGGTCCGGACGTCTCGTCCGCCTTCCTCGTCGTCTGGTTGTGCGCGTGGCTCCTCGGTGAGTGCAACGTGATCCTCGGCCTCGCGTGGCAGCTCGTCGGTCGGGAGCGTGTCGTGATCGACGCTTCCCGGGTCCTCGTTCGCAGAGAGATCGGAATCCTCGGCCGCTCGAAGGCCTACGAGCTCGAGAGCGTCCGAGACCTCCGCGTCTCCTCCGATGCCGCGAGGTCGAGGTCCTCCTCGCTCCCTTGGTCGCAGTCCGGGACCATCGCCTTCGACTACGGCGCGAAAACGGTGCGCTTCGGTTCCGACATCGACGAGGCCGAGGCGCGCGCGATCGTCGGTGTGTTGCGCGAGCGCGGCGTGGGCGGCGCCGCGGCGAGCTGAGTCAGCTTCCCGCGACCAGCCGCGCACTCGCGATCGGGTCGAGGATCGAACCCGCGGGCGCCGTCGCGACGACGCCGCCGCTCGCGAGGTCGAAGGCGACGAGCAGCGCGGCCTGCGGACAGGCGACGACGATCGCGTCGCCGCCCGCGTCGAACGCGACGCCCTCGGGCGACGCGCCGCTGCCGAACGGCGCAAGGTCGAGGCGGCCCCGGCGCTCGCACGTCGCGGCGTCGAAGAGCCGGACGTCGTTCGACTCGGGGCACGTGATCGCGACCGTGCGGTCGTCGGGCGAGACCTCGACGCGGAAGGGGAAGCCCTCCTGTTCGAACGTCGCGACGAGCTCGAGCGTCCGCCCGTCGAACACCGTCACCGACCCCGAGCGGTTGTTCGCGCACCACACGCGCGAGCCGTCGCGCGTCGTCGCGATGCCCTCGGCGCCGACCGCGGTCTCGACGCGACCCAACCTCTCGCCGGTACCCGCGTCGAGCACCGTGACCGCGCCCGGGAACACGTGCGAGACGAACGCGCGCCCCGCGCCGCTCGGACTCGGCGCGTCCGGCGCGTAGCACAGCATGTGGCCCGCCCGCTCGCCGAGCTCCCACACCGCGTCGATCCGACCCTCGACCGCGTCGACGAGGAGCAGCGCGCCGCGCACCTCCGACGTCACGAGCGCGCGCCGGTCGTCGCGCAGGAACACGACGTCGTTGGGGCGCACGTGCTCGCCGAGGTCGATCGTGCGCAGCAGCTCGCCGCTCCTTGGATCGAACACCGCGAGGCGGTTGTCCGCCGGCTGGTGCCCGGCGCCCGGACCGCCGTAGGCACTCCCGATCGCGAGCGACCCCGTGGAGTTCGCCGCGAGCTCGTGCGCCCCGAGACCGATCGGGAACGAGCGGAGCTCCTCGAGCGATCGCGCGTCGAGGACCGCGACGCGTTCGTCGCCGCGCGTCGCCGCGAGAACGACGGAGAGAGGCCCGCCCGCGTCCTCGCGCGGCGAAGCGCAGGCCGGGACGAGGAGCGCCGCAGCGAGGAGGCCGCTGCGGCGCGAGAGGCGGGACGGGCGCGGGGGAGCGAGGTCGGTCTGCATCGCGAGCCCTGCGCCGGACGCTCCCCGCCATTGCGGCGCGCGCGGCGAACTTCCGAGCGGCGGCGCTACAGTGCGCGCGTCCGACGCGCTTCGTTCGTCGGACGTTCGATCGTAGGCATGCGGAGGACCTCGTGACGGACGGCGGTTCGGTGGAGGAGGAGTGGGTGGACGTCGGCTCGGTCGACGCGTTGTCGCAGCACGCTGTGCAGCCCGTGAGCGTCGGGCGCACGAAGCTCGCGCTCACCTTCCTCGGCGGCGAGTTCGGCGCGATCTCGAACGCGTGCAACCACGTGGGCGGTCCGCTCGGCGAGGGCGCGCTCGACGGCGACTACGTGGTGTGTCCCTGGCACTACTGGAAGTTCCACCGCACGACGGGCGAGGGCGAGCCGGGGTACGAGGCGGACCGCGTGCCCGCGCACGAGGTCCGCGTCGTGAACGGGCGCGTGCTCGTCGCCGCGAAGGCGCGATCGAAGCGCAACAAGCTGCCGCACGACCCGCACCCGCTCGCGCGCAAGGTCGAGCGCGTCCCCGGCCCGATCCGCGTGCTCGGCATCTCGACCACGGCGATGACCGACGGGCACCCGCGCTACAGCACGTCGGACGACCTGCTGGAGCACGCGCTGGAACGCGTCGCGGCGGAGCACGGCTGCGAGACGCAACTCGTGCGGCTGCGCGAACTCGGCTTCCGCTCCTGCGAGGGCTTCTACAGCAAGTCCGCGCGCGCCTGCACCTGGCCCTGTTCGATCACGCAGATGGACCCGAACGACCGCATGGACGTCGTCTACGAGGGCGTCGTGCACTGGGCCGACGCGGTGATCGTCGCGACCCCGATCCGCTGGGGTGCGGCGAGCGCGCTCTACTACAAGATGGCGGAACGGATGAACTGCATCCAGAACCAGGAGACGATCGCGAACAAGCACCTGCTCAAGAACAAGGTGGCCGGTTTCGTCATCACCGGCGGCCAGGACAACGTGCAGGGCGTCGCGGGTCAGCTCCTCGGCTTCTTCGCCGAGATCGGCTGCCAGTTCCCGCAGTTCCCGTACGTCGCGCACTCGCGCGGCTGGAGCGCGGAGGACATGGAGAACAACGAGCGCTACGTGCGGAACTCGAAGTTCCTGCACGAGGGCGCGGCGGCGCTCGCGGGGCGCTGCGCGGAGATGGCGCGCGTGCTCGTCGCGGGTTCGCTCGGCGAACACGCGCTCGTGCGCGGCGGCCGCAAGGGGCACGCGCTCGACACACGTGCGCAGCTCGAGCCGAAGGGCTCGGACCACGCGGAGCCGTGACGTGAGCGCGGACGACCTCCTGCTCGAGTTCCTCGCCTAGGTGGACGCGCGGCCGCGCACGTACGCGGAGACGATGGAAGCGTGGCGCATCCATTGCCCGCGCCACACCGTGTGGGAGGATGCGTGCCTCGCGGGGCTCGTCGGGACGGGCGCCGCGGCGACGACGGGCGACGCACCCGTGCGCATCACGGACGCCGGACGCGAACGACTTCGGTCGCGAAGGAGGACGACATGAGCGAGAGACCCAAAGTGATCGTCAACGTCGACGAGCTGGAGCTCCAGCCGCGGCCCGAGCTCTTCCGGCCGACGGGCGACGCGGCGGAGCGCTACGACGTGCGCAGCGCGCGGCTCGGCCCGGTGACGGGCATGAAGCGGCTCGGCTTCAACGTCTCCGCGGTGCCGCCCGGCAGGTCGGCGTTCCCGGCGCACGCGCACCGCGTGAACGACGAGCTCTTCTACGTCATCTCCGGCACGGGTGAGGCGCGCATCGGCGACGCGAAGCACCCGGTCCGCGCGGGCGACCTCTTCGCCTGCCCGGCCGGCGGGCCGGAGACGGCGCACCAACTGCTGAACACCGGTACCGAGGACCTCGTCTACCTCGCGATCAGCTCGACGCTGTCGCCCGAGGTCGTCGAGTACCCCGACTCCGGCAAGTTCGGCGTGCTCGCACTGTTCGGCGACGACCCGAGCGACATGTCGAGCTGGTTCCGCTACATCGGTCGACGCGAGTCCGCCGTCGACTACTGGGAAGGGGAGTGAGCGCGGCGTGACGGGGTTCTACGGCGAGGCGCTCGCGCACATCCACGACGAGGGCTACACCCGACTCGCGGGGAAGGCGGCGGAGGTTTTGCTCGCCGAGCTGCGCGACGCGGGCGTCGAACGCGGCACCGTCGTCGAACTGGGGTGCGGCAGCGGCGCGGGCGTCGAGATCCTCGCGCGCGCCGGCCACGACGTCACGGGCTACGACCTGTCCGACGCGATGCTCGCGATCGCGCGCGAGCGTGTCCCCGCGGCGCGTTTCGTCCACGCGTCGTTCCTCGACGCCGAGTTGCCGAACTGCGACGCGGTCTGCGCGATCGGCGAGGTGCTCGGCTACGCCGCGGACGAGCGCAACGGCACCGCGGCGCTGCGCGACCTCTTCGTGCGCGTGCACGCCGCGCTGCGCGAGGGCGGCGTGTTCCTCTTCGACCTCGCGGGACCCGGACGCGTCCCAGTCGGAGAGGTTCGCCGCCACTCCGCCGAGGGCGAGGGCTGGGCCTACACGTCGTCGTCCCGCGTCGAGCCGGACACGAACGTCCTCGTGCGCGACATCGAGCTGGTCCGCGGCGGTGCGCGCGAGCGCGAGGTGCACCGCCTCCTGCTCCAGGATCCGGAATCCGTCGTGCACGACCTCGAGGCCGCGGGCTTCCAGGTCGAGACGCGCGCGGCCTACGGCGACCTCGAGCTGCCGCCGGGACTCACGGCGTTCGTGGCGCGACTGCGCTCAATCGTCTGAGGCGGGCGCGGGGCATTGGCCTCATTCGATGACTGCCGTCGACTACGGAACGAGCGTCAACGGGACTGGATTGCTGACGAAACCCAGAGTCCAGTCGGTGAGCACATTGACCGTCAAGTACGCGTGAGTGAGCCCGAGCCCTGCGAGAGTCGGATTCGTGCTCGGTGGAACGAGGACCTTGCTCGTTGCATTCCCGTACTGGTCGAGGAACCCGTACTGGGGCACGAGGATTCCGGCGCCACCGCTCAGTAGGAGCAGCTCGAAGTAGGCGTCGTAGTTGAGCGGAAGGGTGGCTCCGCTCACGGAATCGTGGATACCAGGTGATGAACCTGTCGCGCTGCCCAGCAGGAAGAAGAACTGCAGGGCGCCAGCTGCTCCGCCTGTCAGCTGCAGGTGCTGAGCGCCACCCATCGAGAGGCTCAGCGTCACTGTGTCGGCCGCGAGCAAGGGCTGCAGGCACTCATCGGGAACTCCGTTACCATCGAAGTCGGTCGAGGCGCCGGAGAGAATGTCAACACAGTCCGGCCAGCCGTTCGAGTTGCAATCGTGGAGAACGCGTTGTGGATACCAAGCGATGGTGTTGTCGTCGCGACTCGTCACGACGAGGTCGAGATTCCCGTCCCCATCCAGATCTGCAGAGTCCACGTCCCGCGCGTAGGCGGATCCGGATCCCACGACAACCAGCTCGTCGAACGACCCTCCTCCGAGGGAGGGGATCCAGCCAGCGTAGTCGCCGTTCGCAGAAGCAACGATGATGTCGGGGGCTCCATCCGCATTCAGGTCTTCGACCCCGACGTGCTGAGCTCCATCGACACCACTCGTGATGGTATGCCGTGGGCCAAAGCCGCCGAGTCCATCGCCCGAGAACCAGGAGATCGAGTCGTCGAAACTCGATGCGCAGACCACGTCGATCGCGCCATCGCCGTCGAGGTCGCCCGTCGCGAGACTCCGTGCGCCATCGACTTGCTGGCCGATCACATGTGCCCCGCCGAACACGCCCGAGCCATCGTTCTCATGCCATTTGACGGTGTCAGCGAGTAGGGCTGCTGACACGACATCCAAGTCGCCGTCACTGTCGACATCGAGAAGTTTGCAGTCGTAGGCTCCGCCGATTCCGTTGCCGACCAGCTGTTGGTTCGAGAATCCTCCTGTCGGAAGCTGACGAAACCAATAGACCGCTCCCGCCTGGTAGGAGGCCGCCACGACGTCCAAGATGCCGTCATTGTCGACGTCACCGATGGTTGCAGCGGATGGTTGCGGAATGGTGCCGACGATCGACGGGACACCGGAGAATGTCCCCGCATCGTTCTCGAACCAGACGACTTCGCCTGCGTCGAAGAGACTGACCACGAGATCCGGATCCGAGTCCCCATCGAGATCTCCCGGTTCGATGCTCCAAGGTCCCTGCAGTCCGGCTGCGAGCTCCGTGGCGTTCGCGAGGCCACCGGAGCCGTCGTTGGCAAAGATGCGAACCTTGCCATCGCCGTATGAAACGGCAATGACGTCGACATCGTCATCGCCGTCCACGTCGACCAGGCACGTCGCCTTTGCGCCAATGCATGCGGCTGAGACGTTGATTCGGTGGTCGAAGTGCGGATCGTCAAGACTTGCCAGACCCGCGGCGACGGCGAGAGCATCAGGAATGCCGTCACCGTCGCAGTCGGTGGCAGGCAGGTCGATCGTCAGTCGGGTGCCGCCGATGAAGGGCATGCCATCAGGTTGTGTCCCGCTCTGCGGGGTGCCGTCCGTGCAATGCCATGGCGATCCGGAACCCGGAAGCAACGAGCAGTTCATGTCGAACAGCGAGTACGCAGCAACGGCGGATCCCCCCAGTCCTTCGTCTGGAAGTGGCTCTCCAAGAGGTCCACTGCAATCGATGTAGAGCTGATCACCATTGCCACCACTGAAGTATGAACCAAATGCCACCACCGTCCCGCTCGCGCTCAATCCGCTTGGCGAAGGCGGAGGGAACCGTTCGTCGGTACCCGATTCGATCGGAGTCAGAGAACAGTACCCAACGACAACGAGCGGGATCTGGGCACTCACTGCGTCCGCGCCGCTTGCCTGGCCCGTGAGATTGCTGCTCCATTGGCCCCAACCAAAGTCGCAGTTCATGAGCCAGAGCTCATCGAAGCCACCCGCCACGAGCCGAGGAAACGGGCCGATCGCCCCGATGACGCCGTTGAGGTAGGTGCTCGTGATCAAACCTTCGAGCCGAACGACTCCACTTCCCGGTCCGGTGAGCGCGATCGCGGACTCACCACACGAGGAGTAGGAATAGGGGTCCGGACAACCGTCGACAACTGCATGAGGGTTGCAGATGATGGAGAGCGGCTTGTCGACGGAGATTCTCGAGTACGTTCCACCGTGGACGAGGAGCGTCGAGCCAGGCGCTGCGGCGTCGATCGCGGATTGAAGGGCGCTCGGGCTCGTCGGGTAGACGTCGATCGGGACCTGATTGGAGAGCGAGAGCAAGAGCGGGAAGGCGAGCGAAAGGGTCACTGAGAGGTCCTCTCCAAATGGGTTGCGCGTTGATCGCCCGAGCGCGCTTGCGCCCTCCGAGCGGCACGCCGTTGGCATGTCCCGGCATTTGATCCGAAATGTGCTCGTGAGTCGAATCCTGAGCGAGGCGCGCCCGATTGGCTGTCTGGTACCTTCCCCGCCATGAAGACCCTGCCGGAGATCCGTGCCTTCAACGCAGACCTCGTCGCCTGGCGCCGCGACTTCCACATGCACCCGGAGCTCGGCTACGAGGAGGTGCGCACGAGCGGACTCGTGGCGGAGCGCCTCGCGTCGTGGGGGATCGAGGTGCACAAAGGTCTGGGCAGGACCGGTGTCGTCGGCGTCCTGAAGGGCAGGGAAACGGGCGGCACGATCGGCATCCGCGCGGACATGGACGCGCTGCCGATGGAGGAGGAGGGGGACGTCGCGCACAAGTCGACGGTGAAGGGCAAGTTCCACGGCTGCGGGCACGACGGGCACACGACGATGCTGCTCGGCGCCGCGCGCCACCTCGCGGCGAAGCGCGACTTCAAGGGCACGGTCCACTTCATCTTCCAACCCGCGGAGGAAGGACTCGCGGGCGGCAAGGCGATGGTGGAGGAGGGGCTGTTCGAGCGCTTCCCGTGCGACGAGGTCTACGGCCTGCACAACTGGCCCGAGCTGCCCTACGGCCAGGCCGTCGCGATGGCCGGTCCGATCATGGCGGCGAGCGACTTCTTCGACGTCGAGATCACGGGCGTCGGCGCGCACGCCGCGATGCCGCACCGCGGCGTCGACCCGATCCACGTCGCGGCGCACGTCATCACGGCGCTGCAGGGTCTCGTGAGTCGCCAGACGAACCCGCTCGACTCCGCGGTGATCTCGGTGACGAAGGTGGAAGCGGGCAGCGCCTACAACGTCATCCCGGAGCGCGCGATCCTGCGGGGGACCTGCCGCACGCTGCGTCCCGAGACGCGCGACGCGATGGAGGCCGGCATCGCGCGCGTCGCCGAGAACGTCGCGAAGGCGTTCGGCGCGCGCGCCGTCGCGGATTTCCGCCGCAACTACCCGCCGACCGTCAACCACGCGCCGCAGTCCGAGACGTTCGCGCGCGCGGCGGAAGCGGTGGTCGGCGCGGGCAACGTGCTGCGCGACGCGCAGCCGTCGATGGGCGGCGAGGACTTCGCCTTCATGCTCGAGAAGCGGCCGGGCTGCTACCTCTGGCTCGGCGCGGGCGGTGCGCCGACGGCGTGCAACGTCCACCACCCGCGCTACGACTTCAACGACGACCTGCTGCCCGTCGGGGCGAGCCTGTGGGTCGAGCTCGTGCACACCGTGCTGGGGCGCGCGCAGGCTTCCTGACGCGCCGCGCGTCCCGCGTGCGGCACCCCACATGAACGGCCTCTCATCCGGCGTGCGCGCCGACTCGTCGACGATGGATCCTCTGCCGCAGCCGCGCTCGCGGCGCCGCGACCGATGAACCGACGACACCAAGGACCCCGCCCCTCGCGCGGCACCGCCGCCGCCGTCCTGGCGGCGTGCTTCGCCCTCCTCCCCGGCTGTCTCGGACCCGTGCCGTTCCACGAACGCGGACGACTCCAGGACCCGATCATGGCGATGGCCGAGCACCCCTGCGAGGGCCACTGGTACGCGAAGGTCGTGCACTCGATGGAGGGCAGCATCGGGGCCGCGGGCTCGAGCGGAGGCGGCGGGTGCGGCTGCTACTGATCGCGGCGCTCGTCGCCGCGTCGACGGCCGGTGTCGCACGCGCGCAGGACGACGGGCCGAAGCCCGGAGCGTTCGAGCTCGATCCCGGTGAGTCCGTGCTGTGGACGCAGCTCGGCTTCTACTCGCACGACGACGGACCCGGCGACGGCAACCCGTTCCTCGACGAGGAGCTGACCGTCATCGAGCCGCTCCTGATCTTCGACCACCAGGTCGACGAGGACTGGGGCTTCGGCGTCACGCTCTCCTACGACCACGTCTCGAGCGCGTCGATCGACCGGCTCTCGAAGTTCCCGGCGCAGTCCGGTGCGAGCGGCGACAACTACGTCGGCGTCGACTACGCGTCGCGCCACCGCACGTCGGCGAACACCTCGCTCGACTGGCACGCCGGATTCAGCTTCGAGTACGACTACCTCTCGCTCGGAGCAGGACTCTCGCGCACCGTGCGGACGCCGGCCGAGGGTCGCAGCGACACCTACGGCTTCAACTTCTACTACGACGTCGTCGACATCATCCGCTACGACGGCGACCAGAGCGAGGGCACGGACGGTCGACTCACGCTCACCGGGACGTGGACGCGCTCGCAGCCGCTGAGTCGCTACTGGACGGGCGAGCTGACGTCGCTGCTCACGCTGCAGAACGGCTTCCTCGAGACGCCGTACAACGCGGTCGTGCTCGAGGACCCCGGCCTGCCCGCGAACCCGAACCTCGACAACGGCGCGAACGGTATCGAGATCACCGAGGAGCTGCCGGACACGCGCATCCGCCTCGCGCTGCGTCCGCGCGCGCGGCGGTGGATGTCGGAGCGGTCCGCGCTCGAACTCGGCGGTCGCATCTACGCCGACGACTGGGGCGTCGTCGCTGCGGCGATCGAGCCGCGCTGGTACTACGACCTCGTCGCGGACCGTCTGCGCATGCGGCTCCGCTACCGCTACTACGTGCAGTCCGCCGCGGACGACTACCGCGAGACCTTCCTGCAGGCCGCCGGGACGCCCGAGTTCCGCACGCAGGACTCCGATCTCGCGGACCTCGACTCGCACACGTTCGGCGTGCGCTTCGACGCCTTCGGGAAGTCGGGGCGTCCGACCTGGCACCTCGACCTCAACTACGCACTGCGTTCCGACGGGCTCGACCACGCGTACGTGGCGCTCGGCTATCGCTTCGGCTTCTGAACGGAGCCGCCGGACCATGGCACGAATCCTCCCGTTCCTCGTCGCTCTCGCCCTCTCGTCCTGCGCCGGCGTCCCCGAGGAAGCCGCACCGCGACGCGTCGACGTGCGCGCCGACTGGACGCTCGCCGACACGCGCGGCGAGGTGCACGAGGTGGGGCGCGCGCTCGAGCGCGGCGAGCCCGTCGTGCTCGTCTTCTGGAGCACGTGGTGCGGCGCGTGCGTCGAGGAGGCGCCGGTGATCGAGGCGGCGCACCGCGAGCACCCCGACGTGCCCGTGTTCGGCGTCGTGTCGGGGGCCGAGCGCGACGTCGCGGCCGACGACGTCGCGAGCACCGTGGCTCGCCTCGGTCTGACCTATCCGCAGGTCCTCGACCGCGACCTCTCGCTCGCGACGGCCTTCGACGTGCTCGGCACGCCGACGATCGTCGTGCTCGGGAAGGACGGCGAGGTGCTCTTCTACGGGCACGAGGCTCCCGAGGACTGGTCGAGCTTCGCGGGATGAGTCGTCCCGTCCTGCGCGCCGCGTTCGTCGTCCTCGCGCTCGGTCTCGCGGCCTGCGGCGCGCCGGTCGAGGGCGGCGGTGACGCCGACCGGATCGACGCCGCGCCCCCGAACGGCGGTCCGACGTTCGAGAGCGGGATCGGCGCGACGCTGCACCCGACGACCGCGCTCGACGCGCGCACCGAGGTCCGCGTCGAGGTCACCGACCGTCGCGACGACGGTCGGCTCATGCTCGAGCGCACCGGCGCCGTCATGGGGACCTCGATGCGCCTCGCCGCGATCGGGCGCGACCGCGCGGCGCTCGAGGTCGCGCTCGAAGCCGCCGAGGCCGAACTCCGGCGCGTCGAGGACCTCATGACCGACTGGCGTCCGTCGCCGCTCATGGACCTCAACGCCGCGGCGGGCAGCGGGCCGGTCGCGACCGACGTCGAGATCGCGCGACTGCTCGAGCGCGCGCTGCTCGTCTCGCGACTCACCGGCGGCGCGTTCGACCCGACCTGGCGCGGTGTCGGGCGGCTGTGGAACTTCAAGGCGGTGGAACCCGTCCTGCCCGACCCCGACGACGTCGCGCGCGGACTCGCGCTCGTCGACTTCCGGCGCGTCGTCGTCGCGATCGACGAGTCGGCGGGGACGGCGACGGTCGAGATGCCCGCGGGCTTCGAACTCGGTCTCGGCGGCATCGCGAAGGGGTACGGCGTCGACCGCGCGATGGCGGTGCTCGTCGAGCACGGCGTCGAGGATGCGGTCGTCGACGCCGGCGGCGACCTCAAGGTGCTCGGCCGCCACTTCGACGAGTCCTGGCGCGTCGCCATCCGGCACCCGCGTCGTCGCGGCGACGTGATGGCGGTCCTGCCCGTCTCGAACACGTGCGTCGTGACGAGCGGCGACTACGAGCGCTTCTTCGAGATCGACGGCGTGCGCTACCACCACATCGTCGACCCGCGCACGGGGCGGCCGTCGACGGGTTGCATGAGCGCGACCGTCGTCGGCCCCGACGCCGCGGTGTGCGACGCGCTCGCGACGGCGCTGTGCGTCATGGGACCCGAGCAAGGCCTGCCGCTGATCGAGCGCAGCGGTACCTACCAGGCCGTCGTCGTCGGCCTCGACGGCGAGGTGCGTCGATCCGCCGGGCTGGTCGAGGCGCCGGTCGGGTCGGCGGGAGCGATCCCCGCCGCCGCCGAGCGCTGACGCGCCGCGCGAGAAATCGGACGCCGAGTGCAACCGCGCGCGGGTCGGGGAGGTCTCCTCGGGCGGCGGGGGCCGGCAGGCGGGCGGTGCGTCCGGAGGCCGCCGCGTTCACCGATTCTTGACCTCCGGTGCACTCCCCGACACCCGACCATGCGCGCCATGGCGGTGCGGGTCGGCGTCAACGGGTTCGGCCGGATGGGGCGGCTCGTCGCGCGCGTCGCGGCGACGCGGCCCGAGCTCGGGCTCGAACTCGTCGCGGTCGACGAGCCTGCGGCGGGGCCCGAGGGGATGGCGGTCCTGCTCGAGTTCGACTCGGTCCAGGGGCGGTTCCATCTGCCGTGTCGCGCCGACGGCGACGCCCTTCGGATCGGCGACGCGCGCGTCGCGTGGTGCGCGGAGGAGGGGATCGCCCCCTTCGCCGACCACGGCGTCGACGTCGTCCTCGAGTGCAGCGGCAGGCGCAGGAAGCCGGAGCTCCTGCAGCCCTTCCTCGACGCAGGCATCGCCCGCGTCGTCGTCTCCGCGCCCGTCTCGGGCGACGTGCCGAACGTCGTCGTCGGCGTCAACGAGGACGCGTTCGATCTCGGCGCCGCTCCGCTGCTCAGCGCCGCGTCGTGCACGACGAACTGCCTCGCGCCGGTCGTGCGCGTGCTCCACGACGCGATCGGGATCGAGCGCGGCCTCGTGACGACGATCCACGACCCGACGAACACACAGCGCGTCGTCGACGCGGCGCACGACGACCCGCGGCGCGCGCGTGCGAGCGGCGTCAACCTCGTGCCGACGAGCACCAACTCGGCGCACGCCGTGACGCGCATCGTGCCCGAGCTCGCGGGTCGACTCGACTCGATCGCCGTCCGCGCGCCCGTGCTCAACGCCTCCCTCGTCGACGCCGTGTTCGACGTCGAGCGGCCGACGACGGTCGGCGAGGTGAACCGCGCACTCGAGATCGCCGCGCGCTCGGCGCGGCTCCGCGGCGTGCTCGGTTACGAGACGCGCCCGCTCGTCTCGAGCGACTTCGCGCGGGACCCTCGGAGTGCGATCGTCGACGCACTCTCGACCCGCGTCACCGACGGTACCCTCGTCAAGGTGCTGGCCTGGTACGACAACGAGTGGGGCTACGTGAACCGGATGGCCGAGCTCGCCGCGCTGGCGTCGGGCGTCGACCCGGCCGTCGTCGCGAGCGGCAGGGCCCGCGCGTGAACGCCGGAGCTGCCTCGCACCGCGACTACGCCGTCGTCACCGGCGCGTACTGGACGTACACGTTGACGGACGGGGCGATCCGCACGCTCGTCCTGTTCCACCTCGAGCGGCTCGGGTACGTACCGCTCGAGATCGTCGGGCTGTTCCTCGCGTACGAGCTGCTCGGCGTCGTCACCAACCTCGTCGCCGGGCGCGTCGCGACGCGCTTCGGACTCCGGTCGACGCTGCTCGCCGGACTCGCGCTCCAGACCGCGACCTGCGCGGCGTTCGCCCTCGCGGCGCATCCCGTCACGCTCGTCGTGCTCGCGCTCGGACAGGGCGCGTGCGGCGTGTCGAAGGACCTCGTCAAGACGAGCGCGAAGACCTGGGTCAAGCTCGTCGTGCGCGAGGGCGACCGCAGCGGACTCATGCGGCTCGTGAGTCTGCTCACCGGTTCGAAGAACGCGCTCAAGGGCGTGGGCTTCCTGCTCGGCGGCGCCCTGCTCACGGGCGTCGGTTTCGCCGCGGCCTGCGCCGGCATGGCGGCCGCGCTCGCCCTCGCACTCGTCCTCTCCGCGACGCTGTTGCCGAGCCGCGCGGGCCGCGCCGCGTCGCCGCACCTCGTGCGCTTCTTCTCGCGCGACACGCGGCTCAACTGGCTCTCCGCCGCGCGCCTCTTCCTGTTCGCCTCGCGCGACGCGTGGTTCGTGCTCGCGCTGCCGTTCTTCCTGCGCGCGGAGGAGGGCTGGAGCGTCGTCGCGGTCTCGACCTTCCTCGCGCTCTGGACGATCGGCTACGGCGTCGTGCAGGCCGCGGCGCCGCGCTTCGTCGGACGCGATCCGGACGCGCGCCGGCTCCTCGTGTGGGGCGCCACGCTCGCGCTCCCGCTCGCGGCCGTCGTCGCCGCTCTCGAGCTCGCGGCGAGCCCGGGCCCCTGGCTCGTCGTCGCGCTCGCCGTGTTCGGGGCGCTCTTCGCGGCGAACAGCGCGATCCACAGCTTCCTCGTCGTCCACTTCGCCGAGCGCGAACGCGCCGCGAGCGACGTCGGCTTCTACTACGCGTCGAACGCGGCGGGCCGCTGTCTCGGGACGTTCCTCTCGGGTGCGCTGCACCAGGCCTTCGGCGGCGGTTCGTCGGGACTCGTCGCCTGCATCGGTGCGGCCGGAGGTCTCACCGTGCTCGCGCTCGCGTGCAGCGTCCCGCTCGTCGCCGCCGAGCGCCGCGCGACGCCGGCCTGACGCGAACGGCTACTCGCCGGCCTCGACGGTGTCCGAACTCGCGGCGACGTGGCTCGCCGCACCGAGCCCGAGGATCGACGCCACGAGCACGCCGCCGCCCAGCAGCAGGCTGCCGACCCACATCACGACGACGGCGACGGCCCACGCCGCGAGCAGTCCGAGCCCGAAGCGGAAGCCGGTGCGGAACGGGCGGTCGAGGACGAGCGGCTTCGCGGTGGCTGCCATGCTCGGACGCTAGCAATTCGCACCCGCCGCTCGCCGTTCGGAACCGTGCTGCGAGCGTGTTCGGTGCGCTCGTGGAACGGGGCGCCGCGCCCGCTGGTACCCTCCGCGCGTGCGGACCACCCTGCTGACGATCCTCGGCCTGTTCCTCGCGGCGTACGTCTACGGACTGACCCTGCCGCGGAGCACCGTGGTCGAGAAGTCGTCGGAGACGCGCGCCGATCCCGCGCGCCTGTACGAGCTGGTCGGCGATCTCGCGCGCTGGCCCGAGTGGTCGCCCGCCTTCAGGGAGACCGACGAGTTCGACGTCGACGTGCGGCCCGGCGAGCGCACGACCGGCGTCGGCGCGAACTGCAAGGTGCTCTTCGGTCGGCGGTCGGAGTCGGGCACGAAGTTCGAGTTCGCCGCGCTGTTCCTCGTCGCCGAGGACGACCCGAAGCACGGCGTCACGCTCGAGGTGCGACTCGGGACGCCGGACACCGATCTCATCGGCGGGGAGGGGACGCGCGCGTGGGAGTCGATCCGCTGGGAGCCCGCCGCCGACGGCGGGACGAAGGTGACGTGGAAGCGGACCGGCGAGGACATGGACCAGCCGCTGCTGCGACTCGTCGATCGCTTCGCGATGGCGTCGCGCGTCGAGGAGCAGGTCGTCGCCGGGCTCGACGCGCTCGTCGAGGCGGCGGAGTCGCCGTCGAAGCCCGCGGGACGTTCGGACGACCTCGCGCCGGCGCCGATCGGCGCCGCGGTGCACGACGGCGAGTAGCGCGTCCTACTCCGTCGCGCCGACCGTCTCCTCGACGGCGGCCGACGCCTCGAGGTGGTCGACGAGCGCGTTCGCGAGCTGCGCCGCCTCGCCCTTCTCGAGCGTGCGTCCGTGCTTCTGCGCCTCGGCGAGACCGCGCCCGATCACGGCGGCGCGGTCGAGCGGCTCGTTCGAGTCCACGACGCCGCGCTCCTCGAGCGCCGTCGCGATCTTCTCGAGCGTCGTGTCGCGCATGGCCTTGCCGAGCAGGTCCTTGCGCTGCGTCTTGTCCTCGAGCGCGGCGAGCATCGCGCGCGCGTCGTCGCCGAAGCGCTTCGCCAGCGCCGCGAGCGGTTCGAAGTAGTCGCTCTTGACGCCGGAGGCGCGCAGGTCGGCGCGTTCGATCGGACGACCGCGGCCCACGTGCCAGGCCTCGACGACGGCGCGTGCGACGCCGCTCGCGCCGCGAGGCGCTTCGCGAGCTTCGTCGCCGAGGGCCGCCGCCGTCGCCGCCGGTGCGTTCTCGACGACGCCGAGACGCTCGATGCCGTCCTCGACGAGGCGCCTCAGCGCCTCGCGGTCCTCGCGCAGGAGGTGGTAGACGTGCAGACGTTCCGGCGCGTCGAAGCGCCGCGGCGCGTCCGCGCGCACCGCCCGCGCCCAGTCGCTCTCGGACAGGCCCGCGGGCTCGGGCAGACGGCGGCGTTCGGGCAGCGCGGCCGCGACCTGTTCGGCCTTCGAACGCGCGAGCCCGCGCACCTCCGCGAGGTCGACGACCTGCGGCTGCGGCAGTTGCCGTTCGCGCGCGATCTGCGTCCACAGCGCGGCCTCCGCGGGGTGCGCGGAGAGGTAGACGATCTGGCGTCCCTCGCTCGCGACCTCGAGCACGGTCCCTACGAGTTCGCGCAGACGGTCGCCGTCCGCCGCGCCGAAGGCCTCGTCGAGGATCCACGGCAGCTTCTCGCCCGGCGCCTCGAGCGTCTCGGCGAACGCGAGGCGCACGGCGAGCAGGAGCTGCACGCGCGTGCCGTCCGACAGTTCGTCGAGCTCCATGCGCTTGCCGGTCTCGCCGTCGAGCGCGCACAGCCGCGACTTGAGGCCGAGCTCGATGCGGTAGCGCCCGCGGGTGAAGCGGCCGAGGAGTTCGTCCGAGCGGCGCATGACGCGCGGCGAGCTCTTCTCCTTGTGCTCCTTGCGGACGTCCTTGACGAGGTGCTGCGCGCACAGACGGACGAGTTGCTCCTCGAAGAGTTCGCGCGCCTCGCGCTCCTTCGTGTCGCGCTCCGTCGCCGCGGCCTGCCAGGGGTCGTCGGCGCGCGCCTGCTCGACGCGCGTGCGGATGGCGGCGATGTTCTCGGAGAGCTCCTCGCGCTTCTTCGCGCGCTGTTCCTCGCGCTCGAGCCTGCGGTCGAGCTCCTCGTCGCTGAGGTCGGCGAGGTGTTTCGCCTCCTCGAGCCGGGCGAGCGCCTCGCGCTGCGTCCCGACGAGTTCGTGGCGTTCGCTGCGCTGACGCTCGTACGCGTCGCGCTGCGCGAGCAACGCCTCAGCACCGCCGAGGTCGCCGGGCTCGAGCCGCAGGCGTGCGAACGCCTCGGCTCGGCGAGTCCGCGCGCGCTCCGCCTCCGTCGCGGCCGCGTCGGCGTCGCGCGTGTCGGACTCGGTGCGGGCCTGCGCGCGGCGGCGTTCCTCGAGCGAGCGCTCGGCCGTCTCGAGTCGCGCCTGGGCGGCGGCGACGTCGGCGGGCGGCGAACCGAGACCGAGCGCCTCCGCGACGCCGGCCAGCGCCTCCTCGCGGCGGCGCTCGACCTCGGCGACGCGCGAGTCCTGTCCGTCCCGGTCCTCGAGCAGCTTGCGCAGCTTCTCGCGCACCGAGAAGGACTCGAGGAGCGTCGCGGACGGCGTGTCCGCCGCGAGTCCGAGGTTGGCGCGCAACTGCGCGCCGCGCGCCGTGAGTTCGTCGAGCTTCTTCACGAGCTCGTCGCGCTGCACGCGCAGCGTCAATCGGTCGCGTCCGTCCGTGGCGAGCGCGCGACCGAGCCAGCCGAGCCCGAACCCGCCGAGCGCGGCGAACCAGACGTCGACGGTGACGGCGAGCGCCGCGCCGACCGCCGTCAGGATCGCGCCGAAGGCGACGTGGCGACCGCGCGAGGCGAGTGCGCTCGAGCCGGCGACGACGCCGAGTCGGCGCTCGACCTCGTCGAGCTGACCGCGCGTCGACGCCTCGTTGCGTGCGAGCACCTCGACCTCGCCGAGCGACTCCGGCGTCGGCAGGTGCGTTCCGTTCGAGAGTCCGCTCGCACGTCGGGCGGCGGCGAGCGCGGCCTCCGCACGCGCGAGGTCCTCGCGCGCCTGTGCCGCGCGGTCGTCGGCGCGCCGCGCGTTCTCGAGGCGTTCGCGCGCGGTGCGCACGCCTTCCTCGTCGACGCCGCCGGCGAGGCGCGCCGACGCCGCGGACGACTCGCGTGCGGCGCGCTGCGCGTCGGTCGCGCGCGACTCGGCGGTGTGCCACTCGCTCTCGACGCGCTCGAGCTCCTTCAGGCTGTCGGCCCGTGCGTGTTCCAGTTCGGCCGGGAACGCTGCGAGGCGCGCCTCGGCGGCCGCGAGTTCGCGACGGGCGCGCGCAGCCTCCTTGGCGTTGCGCAGTCGCACCGCGGTCAGTTCGGCCTCGTGCGCCTCGCGGCGCTGCCGCTCGAGGCTCTCGACGCTCTCCTCCTCGCGTGCGAGCGCATCGAGCTCGCGCACCGCGCGTTCGACGGCGCGCCGTGCCTCGCGGACCTGCTTGCCGAGCTCGGACCCGACGCGGCTCGAGACCTTGTGCTCCTCCTCGACCGCGTCGAGGTCGTAGCCGCCCGCCACCCGTCGCGCGAGTTCGCGTCCGAAGTCGTCGTGTCCCTCCGTGCGCCACAGGCTGCGCGCGGGGAGGTGGAAGGCGTGCGCGCGACCCTCCGCCGGGTCGGCGAGTCGGTCGCCGCCCTCGCGACGCCACGCGAGCGAACCGTCGACGAAGCTCGACTCGAAGCGGTCGTCACCGTGCTCGACGACGGCGGTCGCTCGACCCTCCTCGAGTTCGCGCGCCTTCTCGGGGAACAGGAGCGCGGCGATCGTGAGGCCCGTGCGGCTCTTCCCCGAACCGTTCGGTCCGACGACGAGCACGGCGCCGCGCCCCAACGCGTCGATCTCGAACGGGCGGTCGATGCCGGGGATCCGGTCGACCTGGAGCGAGCGGACCCTCACTCCTCGACCTCGCCGTCGTCGTCGTCCGATTCGTCCGCGGGGCCCGGCGCGACCGCCGTCGCGGGTCGGTTCTCGACCTGCGCGACCAGCGCGGCGACGAGGTCGCTCCCCGCGCGGCGCAGGCACTGTTCGAGGAGCGCGTCGTCGACCTCGAGGTCCTTGAGGCCGAGGCGGTCCGCGATGCGCGTCCACTCGCGCTGCAGCGACTTGCGCGCGCGGCCGAGGACCTCGTCGCGTCCGTCGCCGCCGCCCTCGAGCGCCAGCATCCGATGCGCCACGAGGCCGGGGTAGTCGTCGCGCTCGGAGCGCGCCGCGAGGTCCACCGCGGGGGCGGTCGCGTCGCTGATCTTGTCGAGGAAGATCGTCGTGCCCGCGCCGGTGTGCTCGAACGGCGCGGAGCGCAGCTCGTCGAGCGCGCGCGCGAGTTCCTGGGGCGCGGCGACCTCGCCGACGAGCCGGACCCTCAGTCCGACCGAGGTCGCGGCGTCCTCGGCGCCGGAGAGTTCCGCCTCGAGCTCGCGCATCGTGCGCGTCAACGCGCCGAGGAGGTCGCCGTCCGCGAGTTCGACGTCGCGGTGCTCGAACCGCAGCGGCGCGAGCGGGACCTGCTCGAAGCGCAGCTTGCCGCCGTCGACCTCGAGGACCCACGGACCGTGCGGACCGGTCTCGCTCGGGTCCAGTGCGACCACGGAGCCGAGGTAGCCGCGCGGCTTCGCCGCCGAGAGGGCGCTCGGTGCGTGCACGTGTCCGAGCAACCACGCGTCGGCGTCCGCCGCCTCGAGCTCGCCGCTCGTGATCGGCGCGTAGCGACTGCCCGACACGTCGAGGTCGGCGTGCAGCAGTCCGACGCGCAGCGCCGAACCCTGGGCTCGCCGCGGCAGCTCGCCGAGCGGCGACTCGTCGTGGTGGCGTTCGGGGAACGACCAGCCGACGACGCGGACCGGATCGGGAGCGTCGAGCGCGACCTCCTCCCAACGCCCGCCGCGACCGAGGAGCACGAAGGAGGGGATGAGGTCCGCGAGACGCGGCAGCGCCTGCACGTCGTGGTTGCCCGTGACGCCGATCACCTGGATGCCGGCTTCCGCGAGTCGTTCGACGCCGCGCCGCAGCGCGTCGAACGCCGCGAAGCGGTCCTCGATGCGTTCGACCACGTCGCCGGCCATGAGCACGGCGTGAACGCGGCGGCGGAGCGCGAACTCGACGCAGCGCCGCCACGCGGCGGCGGGACCGTGCTCGTCGGGGTCGGCACCGGTGGGGACCCTGCTCGGCCGGCGGCCCAGGTGCAGGTCCCCGACGCAGAGGAGGCGGGTCGTCACGGGGGTCGGGGAATGGAACACGGGCGCGGCGCGTGTGCAAGCGTCGCGCGCCGTCCCCGCGTCGGTCGGCGGCGCTCGACCGCTCCACCGAGGAAAAGGGGCTGGGGGGCTCGCACGGGCGGCCCGTCGTCGCGTAGACACGTGCCACGCCCGGCGAGCTCGCGGTACGGGTCGAACAAGAGCGGAGCGCGCGGCGCTCCGAGCCCAGGGACGCCGCGGCGCACACGAGCGCCGCGCGTCGAGAACACGAGAAGACCCCATGTTGCAGCGCGCGATCGGCCTGACCGCCGTCTCCATCCCCGCCCTCCTCGGCCTCGAACGGGCCGTCCTCCTCCCCGCGACGACGGCGAGCGCCGCAGCGGGAGATCGCCTCGAGCGCCGCGTCGCGGACGGCGAGTCCCGGACGCGGACCTTCGCTCTCGACCGCGAGATGGAGGTCACGGACTTCCGCCTCGTCTTCAACGGCGAGGAGATCGATCCCTCGATGTTCGGCGGCGGCGACATGGACGCGACGACCACCGACTCGATCCGTCTCGAGATGACGGACAAGGTCGAGAAGGGGACCGACGACGGTCGGCAGGCGAAGTTCGTGCGCACCTACACGACGCTCGAGGGTCGCAACGAACTCAGCGGCGGCATGTTCGAGGCCATGGGCGAGGGCGGCGGCGAGACCGACCTCGCGAGCGACCTCGAGGGACTCGACGTCGTCTTCACGCTCGACCGCGAGTCCGGCGAGTACACCGCCGCCTTCCCCGAGGACAGCGACGCCGACACGGAGCTGCTCGAGGACCTCGAGGGCGACCTCGACTTCGCCGCGCTGCTGCCCGACCGCGAGGTCGCGGTCGACGACGAGTGGGAGCTCCCGCTCGAGCTCTTCGTCGAACTGACGGAGCCCGGCGGCGACCTCAAGCTCACGCCGCCCGACGACGAGGGTGCCGAGGACGTCGAGAACCCGCTCGAGAACACCGACGACGAACCGACCTACGACGGAACGTTCAAGGCGCGGCTGCGCGGCTTCCGCGAGGAGGACGGCGTGCGCTACGCGGACGTCGACCTCGAGTTCGAGATCTCGAGCGAGCTCGAGGTGACCGACGCGCTCGACCCGATGACCCAGGACTCGCCCATGGGCGAGATGACGATCACGCCGATCGAGATCCGCGTCGAGCGCACCGCCGAGGGCAAGGGCCACTTCGTGTGGAACGTCACGCGCGGCTGCGTCCGCTCCGTCCACATCGAGGCGGACCTGACCGAGCTCAACTACAACGCGGTCGAGATCGACCTCGGCGGCGAGGTCATGGAGCAGTCCCAGGAGATCACCTCCGAGGGCTCGATGACCTGCGACCTCACCGTGGAGTGAACGGCGGGCGCGGCCCGGACGCGCCGCCGCCACCGCTCGCGCCATCCAGGCCCCCGTCGGCTCCCGAGCCGGCGGGGGCCTTGCCGTGGGCTGCCGTTCCCCACGGCATACTCGGCGGCACGCGCGGAGGCCCGTGGGTCCCGCGACCACCCACTCCCGTCGCGGAGGAACTCGCAGCCATGTTCGAACGCAAGCACGTCGCCGGCCTCGCCGCCTTCACCCTCGTCGCACTCCCGCTCGCCGACCTGTCCCGCAGGGCGGAGGAGGGCGAGACGCGCGAACGCACCATCACGAGCACGCGCACGATGGCCGTGACCGACTCGGTCATGCGCATCGACGGCGAGGAGCGCGAGATGGGCGCTCGCGGCGGCGGCTCGACGACGCGGACCTTCTCGGCCGAGATGACCGACGTCTTCCAGAAGGTCGCCGACGGACGCGCGACCAGGTTCACGCGCACCTTCGGCGACATCGCCTCGAAGAGCGAGCGCGAGGGCGGCGCCCAGGGCGGCGGTCAGGGAGGTCAGGGCGGCGGCGGTCGCGGTCGCGGCTTCGGCGGACCGCGGAACCTCGTCAGCAAGCTGACGGGCGAGGACGTGATCTTCACGCTCGACGCCGACTCCGGCGAGTACGTCGCCGCCTTCCCCGAGGAGAGCTCCGCCGACAAGGACCTGCTCGAGGGCCTCGTCGCCGACGTCGAGTGCGCCGCGTTCCTGCCGTCGTCGTCCGTCGAGGTCGGCGCGGAGTGGGACGTCCCGCTCGACGTCTTCGCCTTCGTCGCCATGCCCGCCGGCAACCTGCACCTCGCCCCCGAGGAGTCGGGCGACGACGGCGAGGGTCGCGGCGGCAACCGGCGCGGCGGCTTCCGCGGCTTCGGTCGTCCCGACAACAGCGACGCGACGATGCCCTACGAGTTCTCGGGCAAGTTCAAGGCGACGCTCGCGGAGTACGTCGAGGTCGACGGCGCCCGCTTCGCGCGCATCGAACTCGCGTTCGACGTCACCGGCGAGCGCGACCTCGCCAAGGACGCCGAGCCCGTCACGCGCGAGACGCCGGACGGCGGTGAGATCACGATGACGACGATCGAGTTGCTCGAGACGCACAAGGTCGAGGGCAAGGGCGAGCTCATGTGGGACGTCGGCCACGGCCGACTCTCCTCGCTCACGCTCGAGGGCGACGTCGAGGAGAGCGTCTCGAGCGCCACCGAGATGGAGAGCGACGAGGGCACTCGCAGCTTCGAGAACGAGACGATCTCGGAGGGCACGCTCGCCTTCGAGTACCACGTGAAGTGAGCGCCGCGCGGGCGTCCACCGGCGCCCGCGCGCAGTACGAGATCCGAGGCCCGTCCCCGCGTCGACACCGCGGGGGCGGGCCTCGTCCGTGCCGACTTCGAGTGCGCGGAGCGCCGGGCGTTCCCTGCGAGTCGCTATGCTCCTCCCCCGATGAAGAGCACGCGCATCCAAGGGGTCCACTACTGGAGTCGCTACCAGCCGGATCGTCGCATCGACTTCAACGGCTTCTTCGTCGCCGATCCCTCGGGAGGCGTGCTGCTCGATCCCATGCCGCTCGCACCGGAGGAGGTCTCCGAGCTCCACGCGCTCGGCGGCGTGCGGACGATCCTCGTCACGAACGCCGACCACGCGCGCGCGGCGGCGAGCCTGCGGACCGAGACCGGTGCGCGGATCGTCGCACCGGCGTGCGACCGCGAACTCCTCGGCGACGACTTCGCCGACGACTGGTTCGAGTCCTCCGACGACCTCCCGCCGGGGATGTCGACACGCTTCCAGTTGGCGTGGCTGCGCGGCGGCAAGCGACCGCAGGAGGCCGCGTTCTGGATCGAACCCTGTCGCGCCTGGTACTTCGGCGACGCCGTGCGCAGCCACGAGAGCGGACGACTGCGTCTGCTGCCCGACCCGAAGATCGCCGACCGCGACGCACTCGTCGCCTCCGTGCGCGGCCTCTCCGGGCGCGACGTGCAGGCCATCCTGCTCGGCGACGGCGACTGCATCTTCAACGGAGCGCGCGAGGCGTTCGAGGCCCTCTGCGAGTCGCTCTGACGCGGAGCCGGACCCGCTCGGCACGTCCGCCCGCACCACGACGAACATGAACCGCATCCTCTTCGACATCGTCCCTGCGGAGAGCGTCGACCGGCAGGTCGTCGTCGCTCCGATCACCGAGTCCGGTTGGTCGAACCTCGTGTCCTCCGGCGAACTCGCCCTCGTCGCCAACGAGGCGCGTGTGTTCGCCGAGCTCTCGGCGGGTTCGCGCTTCGCCGCCAAGCCGGGCGAGCACCTCGTCGGTCGCGTCGGCGGACTCGTCGTGCACCTCGTCGGGCTCGGATCGAAGTTCTCGACGCGATCGTTCCGCGAGGCGGCGGCCCACGCCGTCGGCGTCGTGCCGCCCGCCACGCCCTGGAACCTCGTCGTCCCGAAGGGCGAGCCCGAGGCGGGCGCCACGCGACGCGACCTCCTCGCCGCCGCGGTGCAGGGTCTCGGGCTCGGCGCCTACCGCTTCAAGCGCTCGGCGTCGCCCGCTCCCGCCGCACCGGGTCCGTGCGGCGTCGTCGGCGGCGTCGATGCCGCGACGATCCAGGACGCGCTCCAGCGCGTCGAGGGTCAACTCCTCACGCGCGACCTCGTCAACACGCCGGCGGACCGCCTCGGCCCGGCCGATCTCGTCGAAGCCGCGCGCGAGGTGGGGGAGCGCCACGGCATGCGCGTGCGCACGCTCTTCGACGACGAGGTCGACCGCGAGGGCTTCAAACTCGTCGCGTCGACGGGTCGCGCCGCCGAGCGCCGGCCCGCCGTCGCGATCGTCGAGATGGGCGACCCGAACCGCGCGCCCGACCTCGCCCTCGTCGGCAAGGGCGTCGTGTTCGACACCGGCGGACTCGACATCAAGACCGGCGGCTACATGAAGCTCATGCGCAAGGACATGGGCGGTGCCGGCACGATCATCGGCGCGCTCGACGCGCTCGGGCGATTGGGCTTCGACGGCTCGCTGCTCGCCGTGCTGCCCGCCGCGGAGAACGCGATCGGTCCGCGCGCGATGCGGCCGGGCGACGTGCTCGACAGCATGGACGGCCAGACCGTCGAGATCGGCAACACCGACGCCGAGGGTCGCCTGCTCCTCGCGGACGGTCTGTGCTACGCGCGCAAGCGCGGCGCCAAGCGCATCCTCGACGTCGCGACGTTGACCGGTGCAGCGCGCGTCGCGCTCGGTCCCGACGTACCCGCGCTGTTCGGCAACGACGAGGAACTCGTCCAACTCCTGCTCGACACGTCGAAGGCGCAGGACGAGCCGGTCTGGCGCATGCCGCTCGTCGACGACTACGAGTGGACGATCGACTCGCCCTTCGCGGACGTCAACAACTCGGGCAGCGACAACCGCGGCGGCGCGATCACGGCGGCGCTGTTCCTGCGCCGCTTCGCGCGCGACACGCCCTGGGCGCACGTCGACCTCTACGCCTGGGAGGATCGCGGTCGACCGGGGACGCCGCGCGGAGCGAACGGCATGTTCGTGCGCACGCTCACCCGGGCGGTCGAGTCGCTGCTCGCCCGGTGACGGCCGGCGGAGCGTCGATTCGTTCCACCGGCGAACCCGGACTCCGCCGGCGCGAGAGGGGGTGGAGGACCGTTCCCGGTTCCCTTTCCTGCCGCAACGATGTCCCAGTGTGAAGATCCTGCACGAGGGGCACCGCTCCCTTCACGCCGCCCGGAGAGCCCCTAGAATCGAGGTCCTCCCGCCGTCCGCGGAACCGCGCCGAGCTCGCGTCCTCGGAGAATCGCACCGCGGCAGCGTGCTGCCATGAACGAGCCCCTGCTCCCGATCGGTCGCTCCATCGCTCCCTCGTCCGACGACGAGCGCGGCGCCCTTCCCGCGCTGCGCAAGGGTCAGCCGACGTTCCACTTCGTCGAGCGCGACTACGAGGTCCGCCTCGCGCGCACGGCGGACGAACTCGAGCGCGCCCAGCGGCTGCGCTTCGAGGTGTTCAACCGCGAGCTCGGCGAGGGCCTGCGCGCGTCGGAGTCCACCGGGCTCGACCAGGACCCGTTCGACTCGCAGTGCGACCACCTGCTGCTGATGCTGCGCGAGACGGGCGAGGTCGTCGGCACGTACCGTCTCCAGACGTCGGACATGGCGGAGCGCGGCAACGGCTTCTACTGCGCGTGCGAGTACGACCTCGCGACCGCGCCGCGCGAGGTCCTCGAGAACGGGGTCGAGCTCGGCCGCGCCTGCATCGCGCGCGAACACCGCCGCGGTCACGCGCTCTTCGCGCTGTTCCGCGGGCTCGCGCACTACCTGGTCGAGAGTCGCAAGCGCTACCTCTACGGTTGTTGCTCCCTCACGGGCACCGACGCGGCGATGGGGAGCCTCGCGGCGACCTGGCTCGACGGGCGAGGGAAGAACCACGGCACCTTCTTCGTGCCGGCGCGCGAGGACTATCGGATGGAGCGCGTCGACGTCGCCGCCGAGGACGTCGAGCGCTACGCGCTGCCGCAGCTGTTCGGCACCTACCTGCGCTACGGCGCGCTCGTCTGCAGCCAGCCCGCCGTCGACCGCGAGTTCGGCACGATCGACTTCCTCGTGCTCTTCGACCTCGCGACCTTCGACGTGCGCCTCCGGAAGCTGTTCCTCGAGGGCTGAGCGAGTCGGATCGCCGGGACGAGCTGCACTCGCCCGATCGATCCGGTGGCGGCGTCAGCACGGCGGCACCCGAATGGGGGGGCGACGCGATCCGCCGAGGCGGGAGAGAGCCCACCGCCGTACGTGGTCTTCGGCGAAACGTGGATTGAGTGTCCGGCAGGTCGCCGGTAGGCATGGGGTCAACATTCGACCGCCAAGACTCCGTTGGCTTCCAACTGTCAAGAAACCTCCGGCCGGACCTCGGCCCACCTGTTCGTATTCTGTTAGGGTGTTGAGCTATGGGAGGTGACCAACATGCCCAATCCCTCGAATGACCAGGGGAAGGCGAGGACTCGCTCCCAAGGAGCCCAGCTACGCAAGCTCGCCTGCGAGAAGATCCCGACCCGCGTGATGGGCCTCAAGCTCGGACGCTCCGTGGCGTCGGTCCACGGCCGGGCGAACGCGCTGGGCCAGTCTCTCAAGCCGACCAACCTGAACCCCTACGACCAGTGGAATAGGTGGTTGCTCGGGATGCCGAGCGCGACCTTGATCCGCGAACCTCTGTTCTGCATGACGGGTGCATCTTGAAACTCATCAACGAGGTCACGAAAAACAAGCTGCGCGGCGGCTACTACACCGACGGTCCCGTCGTGGAATTCTGCATCCGGCGCGTTCGCTCGCTCGTGACCGACGGAGCGGCGACGTGGCTTGAACCCTCGGCCGGGGACGGCGCGTTCCTCCGTGGGCTTGCCGAGGCTCGGGATGGTGGGCTGATCGAGGCGCCTCGGGTCGCCGCCGTCGAGCGGAACGAGGCCGAGGCCGGGAAGTGTGCTGCCGTTCTGAGTCAGACTCGCCTCGGCGGAGCTGTCGCCGCCCGGTGCTTCTTCGATTGGGCGGAGGCCGACTCGGGCACGTTCGATGCCGTGGTGGGCAACCCGCCGTTCGTCCGCTACCAGTTCGTAGAGCGCGAGCAGCGGGAGCTGTTTGAGCAGCAGGCCGCACGGCTGGGCGTCGAACTCCGTGGTGTGTCCAACCTGTGGATTCCGTTCGCGATCGTGTCGCTGTCGAAGCTGCGGCCCGGCGGCGCATTCGCACTCGTGCTTCCCAGCGAGTTCGTTTCGACGGTGTCCGCCGGTGCCTTCCGGAGGTACCTCGTCCGGCACTTTGCATCGCTCCAGGTGGACCTATTCCCGAGAGACACCTTCTCCGAGTTGCTCCAGGACGTTGTAGTCCTCAGTGGTACGCGCGCAGCTCGGGAAGCGACGGCGCGACGCGTGACCTTCTGCGAGCACCAGCCCGGCACGGAGAAGGGGTGGAAGCACACGGTGCCCGAGCATGTGCAGTCGTGGACGAGGTACTACCTCACCGAGGACGAGGTGGCCTCGTTCCAGGCCGCGAGCGAGCTGCCCGGGGTGCACGCCCTAGGCAAGGTCGCTCGGGTCGAGGTGTCCATCGTCACCGGCGCCAACGGTTTCTTCACGGTCGACGATGCAACGCGCCGAGAGCACGACCTCGACACATGGGCACGTCCCTTCCTCGCACGGACCTCGGACTGCCCCGGGATCGTCTTCCGCAAGACGGACCACGCCGCGGCGAATCGAGCAGGGAGTCGCGCTTGGCTGCTCGACTTCTCTGCCGATCGCCTTGCGCCCATGAATGGTGCGGTGGCCTACATCTCACGCGGCGAGGCCGAGGGTTTGCCCACCCGCTACAAGTGCCGCATCCGCGAGCCGTGGTACCGCGTTCCGCACATCAAGTCCGGTGCGTTGATGATGACCAAGCGCGCACACCTCTACCACCGCCTGCTGCTGAACGAGGCGGGCGTCCTCACCACGGACACGATCTACCGGGGCGAGATGCTGCCGAGCTTCACCGGAAGAGCGCGGGACCTCGTGGCGGGGTTCCAGAACACCTTGACCCTTCTGTCAACCGAACTCGAGGGCCGCACTTACGGCGGGGGCGTGCTAGAGCTCATCCCGTCGGAAATCGCTCGCCTGCTCGTTCCCGTCGTGGACATGGCGGACGAACTCGATGCCCTCGACGGGCAGAGCCGCGCGGCCGGTGGTCAGCGAGACAGCGGCGAGGTTGTTAGACGCGCGGTGGACGCACGGCTCGTTCGCCGCATCCCCGGCCTGGGTGACGTGCTCCCTGTCCTTGAAGCTGCGCGCGTTCGCCTGCTGGAGCGCCGCCACCGCACCTAGGGTGCCCAGCCGGGCTTCTCGTCCGTTATCGCGAGCGAGTAGGTGTCGTCGTCGAAGCGCCGCAGCAGAACCCAGTTGCCTTGCTTGTTATTCGCCCGGAAGCCACGCTGAGATGCCCTCGCCCCACTTGATGCTCGTGGAGTAGTTGTTCTGCTTCTTCCTTCCGGTAGCGTGAAAGAGCTTGAGCGCCATCTCTCCCATGTGCTGATCACCGGAGGCGGACTGCGAACTTCACGGTGCACTCTTCACCAGTGGCTCGGCCCGTGGATCTGACCCACGCTTCGTCCTTGAAGAACACGTCGCGGAAGTAGGTGGCGGGCTCCACGTTCTTGAACTTCGCCTTGGTCAGTGGTAGTTCCGCCTTGATGTGAGTGCTCTTACCCCCAGAAGGGGAGCTGGACGGCGTCGGTGCGACTTAGCTCCTTGCACCACCGCAATGTGACGCCAACGCCGCTGGTCGCCCCGCGTGTCCCGGCGCCGCGTTGCGATTGGAGCCCGCCGCCTGGCGGCGTTGCTGTTGGGCGCCAAAGCCGAGACCTCTTGAGCCCACCGCCCCTTCTCCGGAAGCCCGCCGCTGGCGTCGGCTGGTCGCCCGGGTCGCCCGACGCTGCTCCGCAGTCTGGAGGACTCCCTGGGCAAGCAGGTCGTCAACGTCGCACTCGCCACGCACCTGGAAGACGCCCTGTTCGTCGCGGACCGCCCAGGCATCCGTCGCGGCAGCAATGGCGTCGAGGGCATCGCCCGCGTCGGGCCCGAGCACGATCCCAGCCTCGGCGTTGAACCCGAGGCCGTACTCCGTCATGTTCGCTGAGCCGACGTACGCGAGGGCAGTGCCGTCTTTCCTGACGAGGTGGATCGTCTTCGGGTGGAACAGCGCGCTGCCCGCGAACCGGACTAGGGTGAGCGACCTGCTGAGGTGTCCCGCGATGAGTGGCACGAGCTGCCGAACGTCGTCGGCGGTCGGCTGCTCCGGGGCGTTCGAGCCGAGCACGAGTCGAACGACGTCGATGCCAGCCAGAGTGTCGAAGTGGTCGCGAAGCGAACCGATCGAGAAGAAGCCCGTCTGTATTCGGACAGCCTGCACACCGGGCACAAGGTGCTCGGCAAGCCAGGTGCCCACCGCCATGCCGGGATCGCCTCCGCCGGAATCGAGATACTCCACCATCGGCGCCACCCTATGCCGCTCCGGGCGGCGCTGCCAGGCGCCTCTCCTACCGTCCGCCTCCCAGAGATGGTCGTCCAATCGCCTCGAGACGGCCAGGAAGCCCTACTTCTCCCCAGTGAAACGCTTTCCCCGCCGGGTATGTCGCGCTGGTCCACCATCGTGCTACCGACCCGGCCTCCGCGCCGGGAGCGACCGAGCAGGATCACAAAGCCGGGCGGCGAGTCGGGGTGGTCGACCCAGTAGATGACGTCACAGAGATTTAAGTCGGGCTCCGACGACAGGGCCCTCTTGGAGATCTCGTTGGTGCTGAACGAGAAGTGGCGCTGCATGTCGAGACCGCTCTCGGCGACGCGGTAAGTTCGAACTAATCTGGGGAAGGAAACCGCCCGGGTTCCGAAAGGGCCGGAGGCGGCGATCGGTGGTCCGAAGCGGAGCCAGAGCGGCCTCCGAAGCCGTTTCTGAGGCCTTTGGCCGGCGGTTGGCGGGCGAAGGCGGCCGGAGGCGGAGTGGATGCCCCACCTCGACACGTACGCTCCGCGGCCCAAGTGCTGGACGGCGCCGCGACGGTTCGGTACTTCCATCGCCGTGCGCGCGCTGAGTTGGCTCCTCGTCCCGATCCGCGCGATCGGCGTGCTCTTCGCGACGACGCTTCTCTGGCTCGTCTACCTGCTCGGCCTGCTGGTCCGTCGCGATCCGGTCCGCCGGAGCCGCTGGCGCAGCCGCATGACCCGGCGCTGGGCGCGCTCGCTGCTGCCGATCCTCGGCGTCGTCGTGCGCACCGAGGGCCCGCTCCCCACGGGCAACCTCCTCGTGTGCAACCACTTGGGGTACCTCGACATCGTCGTACTCGCGTCCCAAGTGCCCACCATCTTCGTGTCGAAGGCCGAGGTGGCGTCGTGGCCGCTGATGGGGATCGTCGCGCGGACGTCCGGGACGATCTTCGTCAAGCGGGAAGAGAAGCGCCAATTGGTGGAAACGGGGGAGCGCATCGAGGAAGAACTGCGCCGTGGGAGCACCGTCGTGCTGTTCCCTGAAGGCACGAGCAGCGGGGGGGAGCAGGTGCTACCCTTCCGCCCTTCTCTCCTGGAACCCGCGGCGCGCGGAGGTCTGCCCGTCGCTCACGCCTCACTGAGGTACATCTCCCCCGAAGGATTCCCCCCCGCCAGCGAGTCGATCTGCTGGTGGCGCGACATGCCCTTCGGAAGCCACGTCCTGTCCCTCCTGCGACTCCCCCGCATCCGTGCGGAGGTGCGTTTCGGCCCCGAGCTCCTGCGGGGCCGCGACCGCAAGGAGCTGGCCCACCGCCTATGGGAAGCGACCAAAGCACAGTTCGAGCCGTCGGCCTAGGACGGAGGCCCGAGAACAGCCATCAGTTCGTGGCGGCTCTGAACCAGGCGGTGCTCCGTCAGGGCATCGACGTGATCGCGGCGCTCGACGACGACCAATTCCGGTCCGCGCCGGCGGGACTCGCCCACAGCGGCGCCGGAGCCCACTTCCGCCACATCTACGACTACTACCGCTGCTTCCTGCGGGACGTCGACGGCGGCCGGGTCGACTACGACCTCCGCGACCGGGACCCGCGCTTCGAGACGGAGCGCGACCACGCCGTGGCCTGCCTCGGCGATCTCGTGGAGCGCCTCGGCGACCTGGCGGAGCGCGGCAGCGGCGCGGGCGAGGACCCCTTCGCCGACCGTCCGCTCGAGGCCCGCATGGACGCGGTGGGGGACGCCGGCGAGTTCGGCCACTGGAACCTGACGACCGTCCAGCGCGAGTTGCGCTTCCTCGTCAGCCACACCATCCACCACTACGCGCTCATCGCCCTGATCCTCAAGGTCAAGGGCTTCGACTGCGGTCCCGACTTCGGCGTGGCCCCCTCGACCGTCGAGCACTGGAAGCGCTCCGGTCAGTGAACCGAGCGGGCCGTGTGCACCGCGAGCTGGTTCCGTGAGGAGGGGCTCTTCGAGCTCTTCTTCAACCGCGACGAGCAACGGTCGCGACCCAAGGCCCTGCCTCCGCGCGTCCTCGAACTGTCGGGAACGCGCGTCCTGCTGCCGCTCGACGGGCGCGACCACGGGACCTGGATCGCGGCCAACGAGCACGGCCTCGTGCTCTGCCTGCTGAACCTCTACGAGGCGGAGTACGTCCCGGCGGAGCCGCGGAGTCGCGGACTGCTCGTGATGGAACTCGCGCACCTGCGCTGCGCGGAAGAGGTGGTCCGCGACGTCGGACGGACCGATCTCGTCGCGCTCCGGCCCTTCACGCTGGTCGCGTTCGACCAGGAGGGCGGGACGACGTCGAGCCGGTGGGACGGTCGCGAACTCGCGATGCGGCGCGGCGACGGTGTCGAGCCGCCGCTCGTCTCGTCGGGCTTCGACCTCCCGCGCGTCGCCGACGCGCGCCGCGCGGCGTGGCGCGAACTCGTCGTCGCGAGGGGCGGTCCGAGCGCGGAGCGGCTCGCCGCCTACCACGCGAGTCGGCTGCCGGAGCCCGGTGCGCTCGCCGTGTCGATGGCGCGCCCCGACGCCTGCACCGTGAGCCACGTGCACGTGCGCGTCACGCGCGACGCGGTGCGCATGTCCTACCGGGACGGTGCTCCCGCGGACGGCGGCGACGCCGTCGAACTCGAGCTGCCGCGAGCCGACGCGGTCCGTCCGTGACGGGCGGCGATCGTCCGCGACGGCGCGTGTGGCGCGTCGTCGCGCTCGTCTACGCACTGCTCCTCGCCGCGTCCTACGCGGTTCGCGCGGCGTCGCCGTCCGGCGAAGAAGAGCTGCCGGTCGGTCTGCACGCCGTCGAGGTTCCCGAGGTCCGCGCCGACGGGAGCACGGGCGAGCGCCCGATCGAGATCGCCTACGGCGACGTCGGTCCGCGGACGGGAGCTCCGGTGATCGTCGCGGTGCACGGCAGCCCGAGCACGGGCGACGAACTCAGCGGCCTCGCGCACGAGCTCGAGGACCGTTTCCGCGTGATCTGGGTGCATCTGCCGGGGTTCGGTGACTCGACGCGCGACTTGCCGGACTACTCGTTCGCGTCGCACGCCGTGTACGTCGAGGAACTCGTCGACGCGCTCGGGATCGAGCGCGTCCACCTCGTCGGCTACTCGATGGGGGGCGGCGTCGTGCTGCACCTCGCGGAGCGCCTCGGCGACCGTTGCGAGTCGGTGACGATGCTCTCGGCGATCGGCGTGCAGGAGCTCGAGTGGCTCGGCGACTACACGCTGAACCACGGGGTGCACGGACTCCAGCTCGGAGCGTTGTGGCTGCTCCACCGCGCCGTGCCGCACTTCGGGGCCCTCGACGGCACCATGCTGTCGCTCGAGTACGCGAGGAACTTCTACGACTCGGACCAACGTCCGCTGCGCGGCATCCTCGAGGGACTCCGCGTGCCCGTCCTCGTGGTGCACGGCCGCGACGACCCGCTCGTCCCGTTCGCGGCCGCCGAGGAGCACCACCGCATCGTCCCGCAGAGCGAGGCCTCCTGGTACGACGGCGACCACTTCACGGTCTTCCTGCACCCCGAGCTCGTCGCGGGCCCGATCGGCGACTTCGTCGCGCGCGTGGAGCGCGGCGAGGCGCGGACGCGCTCCGAGGCCGAGCCCGCGCGCGTCGCCGCCGCGCGACTCCCGTTCGACCCGTCGGGGGCGCCGATCGTCGGCTTCGCGCTGTTCGCGATCTGCGCGATGCTCGCGTTCGCGACGTTCGTCAGCGAGGACCTCACCTGCATCCTCGCGGGTGCGCTCGTCGCGCAGGGACGGCTCGAGCTGCTGCCCGCGACGCTCGCGTGCTTCGTCGGGATCTACGTCGGCGACCTCCTGCTCTTCCTCGCCGGGCGCTGGCTCGGCACGCCGGCACTCGCGCGCGCGCCGCTGCGCTGGGTCGTGTCGAAGGAACGCGAGGAGCGCGCGGCCGAGTGGCTCGAGCGCCGCGGACTCGTCGTCATCTTCCTGTCGCGCTTCACGCCCGGCATGCGCCTGCCGACGTACTTCGCGTCGGGTGCGCTCGGTGCGAGCGCCGCGCGCTTCGCCCTCTTCTTCGCGATCGCGGCCGGCGTCTGGACGCCGATCCTCGTGTACCTCGCGAGCATCCTGGGCGGCGAGCTGATGGAGAGCCTCGACGCGATCCAGCGCAACCTGCCGCTCGGCATCCTCGTCACGCTCGTCGTCGGCTACGTCGTCGTGAAGCTCGTGCTGCCGCTGTTCACGTGGCGCGGCCGCAGGATGCTCGTGGGAGCGTTCCGACGCCGCGTGCGCTGGGAGTTCTGGCCGCCCTGGGTGTTCTACCCGCCGATCGTGGTCTGGATCTGTTGGCTCGCCATCCGTCACCGCAGCGCGGCGGCGTGGTGCGCCGCGAACCCGGGCATCGAGAACGGCGGCGTCGTCGGCGAGTCGAAGTCGGCGATCCTCGCCGCGCTCGCGTCGCGCGAGCCGGCGCGCTCGGCCGTCTGTCGCTGGTGTCCGTTGCCCGCGTCGGCGACGTTCGAGGAGCGCGTCGCCGCCTTCGACGCGTTCCGTGAGCGCGAGGGGCTCGGATTCCCGATCGTCGTCAAACCGGACGCGGGTCAGCGCGGTTCGGGCGTGCTCGTCGCGAAGGACGAGGACGCCGTGCGCGCGTACCTGCGCGAGGCCGAGATCGACCTCGTCGCGCAGGAGTTCGCGCCGGGGCCCGAGTTCGGCGTGTTCTGGGCGCGCCGACCCTCCGAGCCGCGCGGGCGCGTCATCTCGATCACCGAGAAGGTCCTGGCCGAGGTCGTGGGCGACGGCGAGCGGACGCTCGAGGAACTCGTGCTCGCCGATCCGCGTGCGGTGTGCATGGCCGACTACTACCTGCACCGGAACCACGAGCGCGTGAACGACGTGGTCCCGGCGGGCGTGCGCTTCGTCCTGGGCGAACTCGGCACGCACGCGCGCGGTGCGATCTTCCTCGACGGGGCCGAGCTGCTGACGTCGGAGCTCGAGGACGCGATCGAGGGGATCGCGGGCTGCTTCGACGGTTTCTGGTTCGGTCGCTTCGACGTGCGCGTCCCGAGCCGCGAGTCACTCGCGCGCGGCGAGGGCATCCGTGTCGTCGAGGTGAACGGCGTCACCTCGGAGAGCACGCACGTCTACGACCCGAAGCACGGTGTGCTCACCGGTTGGCGCACGATGGCGGCGCAGTGGTCGCTGTGCTTCGAGATCGGTGTCGAGAACGTGCGCCGCGGTGCGGCGAAGCCGAGCCTCGTCGGGCTCCTGCGCGAGTGGGCGGCCTACCGCCGCGAGCAGAAGGCGCACCAGGGAGGCTGAGTCCGTGCGGCGCCGATCCCACGCAGTTCACAGGGAGCCGGGGAGGACGGGGAGATCACCTGCAGGTGGAACGCGACAGGCAGGAGAGACGCATCGGTGCGCCCTGAAGGACGGTTCTGTTCCGACGTCCGCGTCTTCTCCCCGTCCTCCCCGGCTCCCTGTGAACCTGTGTTCCCGCGCGGCACGAAGTGGCGCGCTGCGTTCCCCCGCGCGGCACGAAGTGGCGCGCTGCGTTCCCCGCGCGGCACGAAGTGGCGCGCTGTGTTCTGCGCGCGGCCGGTAGGCCGCAGCCCTCGAGAGGAGCACGAGGCGCTGCGCTCGGCGCCTTCGGCGCCGAAGCCCACGCATTTCGACACGAAGGGAACGACAGGAAAGGACACGAAGAACACGAAGGCGCCGCTGCGTGAACGCAAGGACCCGCGGTGCGCTTGCGCCCCGCGGGTCCCTGCGTCCTTCCGTGTGGTCCGCCGCCGGAGGCGGCGCCTGGTTCTTCGCCTTCTTCGTGTTTCGATTCGCGTGGCCCGCAGGGCCACGCTGTGTTCTCCCCACGCGACCGAAGGTCGCGTGTTCGTGGCCCCCCACGCGACCGAAGGTCGCGTGTTCGTTCCACCCCACGCGACCGAAGGCCACGCGCGGGAGAATGCTCAACGACCGCCGTTGCGGCGGTAGTGCGAGAGGAACGCGTCGTCGAGCACGCGCTTGCGGCGGGTCGACTCGCCGGTGGGGCGGCGCGAACCGACGGGGTGCTCGACCCGCTCGACGAAGCGCTCCCAGCGCGAGCGCGAACCGTCGCGCGGCGCGGTGTCGCCGGCCGCGGCGAGGGCGACCTCCTGGGCGACCGGCGCGGTCGCGGGCTCGGCGTCGCCCGGGGCGACCTCGCTCGTCCCCTCGACCGGCGCGGGGCCGGCATCGCCGCCCGCGACGGCCGCGGCCTCGCGCCGTTCGAGGCTCGCGGCGCTCCGCGTCCTCCGCCGTCTCGCGCGCGAGTCGCGCCGTGCGGTTCGCCGTCCGTTCGACACGGTCCGCCAGCGTCTCGACGGCGCGCTCCACCCGGGCCATGCGACGGTCCGACCGGTCGCGATCGCGGCGCAGCGCGAAGAACGCCCAGACCGCGACGCCGATCGCGACGGCGCAGAGGACGAGGGGAGCCAGACCCAGGTGCCGCTCGATTCGATCGCTGCCATGAAGCCGTGTTCCTTCGCGGACGCGGAGCCCTCCGGCCCGCTCTCGGAATCCGAGATCCTACGTTCACCGAGTTCGTCGCGCAGCGTCGCGACCTCGGTTCGTAGCGCATCGACGTCGGACCGCCCGGGCGCCTCGGCGACGCGCTCCTCGAGCGCGGCGACCTCGCCCTCGAGCACGGCCATCCTGGACTCGCGCAGCGTCGCATCCACGCCGCTCTGCGCGAGCTGCTCGCGCGCGCGTTCGAGGTCCTCCCCGCGTTCGTCGAGCTCCGTCCGGAGCCCACGGACCTCCTCGTCGCGGGCTCGATCGCGCTCGAACGCGCGCTCCGCCTCGGCCTGCACGGCCGTGGCGAGCGCCTCGCGCTCGAGCGACAGGTTCGCGACCTCCGTCTCGAGCTCGCCCTCGCGGCGCGCCCGGGCGTCGAGCGCGGCCTGGGTCGACGTCTCGAACAGCGCGCGCGCCTCGCGCTCCCGACGGAGCTCGGTCTCGAGCGCCGCGACCCGGTTCGCGACGCCGGCGTCCGCCGTCGCGAGGGCGTCGAAGCGCTCCGACACCTCCTCGCTCGTCGCCAGGGCCTCGGGGACACGTCGGAAGGGGGGATCGGCGTAGCTGCCGCCGTGCGCCTTGCTCGCGGCGACGCGTTCCTCGATCCCGGCCGGGACCTGACCGAGGTCGCCGCGGCCGATCGAGCACGCCATGGGGAGGGGCAGGAGCAGGAGGACTGCCGCCCGGAAGAGGTCGGAACCGCGCATGGGGGACCCGAAATCGTATCCCGCGGGTCCAGCGTCGCGCGCGACGACGCGGCGTCAACGGCCGCGTCGACGCGGCGCGCCCGTGACCTCGCGTCGACGCAGACCCAACGAGAGAGCGAGGTTGGGTCCGCCGCCGCCGCAGAACACGGAGTGCAACGCGGTCGCGCGCGTGCCGTGGTTCGGCAGGAGGATCGCGTCGCCTGGGTGCAGCACGGCGGCGTGCCCGGAGTCGACGAGGTAGGCCGTGAACTCGGGGCCGAGCTCGACGAGTCCGCCGAGTCGCCCCTGGCCGGGGAGGGCGAGTTCCTCGGCGAGCGCGAACTCGTCGTGCGCGAGCTCGCGCAGCGCGTCCTCGACCGGGCTCCCCGCGAGCGCGTCCACGACCCAGTCCATCTCGCCGGCGTCGAGCAGCTCCGCGAACTCGCGCACGCGGCGCGCGAGCTGCGAGGTCGAGAGCGCGAGCCACACCGTCGCGCCGGCGAGCTGGGTGTAGAGCACGCCGCGCTGTCCGTCGCACTCGACGGGCGCGAAGCCGTCGTGGTGCATCAGCGCTCCGCCGTTCGGTCGGTTCCAGTACACGATCGGACAGACCGGGCCGAGCGCGGCCTCCGCGGCGACCGCGACGTCGGCGAACGGGCCGCGCTCCGACTCGACCCACGCGAGTTCGGGCAGCGCCTCGCGCGCGAGCGTCGTGAGGGCGCGGTGTCGTTCGGGATCGCCGCTCGCGTCGTCGTCGGGTTCGACACCGAACCCGAAGCGGAGGCGCTTCGACGCGTCGTCCGCGGACGTGGAGAGCCGACCGAGCTTGATCCACAGCCCCGCACGAGGCGCGCGCGCGTCGTCGACGAACGCCGTCGCGAGGTCGCGCTCGGGGTCGGCGCCGCCCTCGACGACGCGCGCGACGGTGAAGCGCCGGGAGTTCGCGAGCCGTCGCTCGAGGTGGCGACGGAGCGAGTCGGCGTCGACGAGCCGCTCGTGCAGCCGGTCCGACTCGAACAGTTCGTTGCGGCGGCGGCCGAGTTCGTGCGCGAGCGCGCCCGGCAGCACGACGGGACGCGCCTCCGCGAAGCGCCGCCGCAACTGCGAGGGACGCGACAGTCGCGGTGTCGTGCGCGGGTCGAGCTCGACGACGCGTCCGTGCACGCGGCCGCGGCGCACGAGCTCGATCGGGGCGCCGCCGCGCTTCGCCACGGCGTCGAGGAACGCCGCGTCGTCGTCGTCGCGCACGGTGACGACCTCGCGCGCGCCGTCGATCCGCGTGCGACCGGCGTCCGCGAGCAGCTCCTCGAGCGGGTCGGCACCGTTCATGCCGCACGCTCCGAACCGAAGCAGGTGCGGTCGGCGGACCGGCGGCGCAGACGCGCCGCGACGATCCACCAGACGCTGCCCGAGACCGCGATGCAGCCCGCGAGGACGAACGTCGTCGCGCCGAGGTCGAGACCGCCGTCGTAGAGCAGGCCCGCCAGCAGTCCGTAGGTCGCGAACGACGTCGTCATCCCGAGGAAGTCGAGGGCGTGCGTGCGGCCGCGGAAGCGGTCGTCGACGCTGTGCTGCCAGAAGCTCGTCGACGCGACCCAGATCGCTCCGCCGCCGACGTGGGCGACCGTGACGCACAGGGCGGCGACGTAGAGCGAGCTCGCGAGTCCGAACAGCGCGTACGCGACCGCGGCGACGGCGAAGCCGAGCCCGATCGTGCGCACGAGCGCGAGCGGCGTCGTGCCGACGACGCGCCGCGCGACGAACGGTCCGATCGCCGTGCCGACGCCGCGCGCCGCGTAGAGCAACCCGAACGCGAACGGTGCGACGTCGGCTCCGACGTCGTCCTTCGCGAAGCGCGTGTAGGCGGCGACCGAGAGCAGCACGAGCAGTCCGCCCGCCGGACCCCAGAACAGCTTGGTCACGAGGATCGGCCGGATACCGCGGTCCCGCGCGTGCCGCCACCCGAGCACGAGATCGCGCCCGAACAGGACGTCGCGCCAGCGGAACGCGCCGGGCTCCGCCGGGCCGCGCGGCAACGCCGTCGCCGCGTACAGCGAAGCGCTCACGACGTACGTCGACGAGTCGGCGACGAACGCCGTGTCCGTGCCGAAGTAGAGGACGAGCAGTCCGCCGAGGAGCGCGCCGACGCTGAGCATCGCGCTCCACGTCCCCGCGCTCAGCGCGATCGCCGCGTGCAGGTCGCCCTGACGCACGGTGTTCGGCAGCGCGCCCTGGCGCGCCGCGTCGAAGAAGATGCCGAGCCCCATCTGACCGAAGAGCAGGGCGTAGAGCAGCGGCAGTTCGCTCGGCTCGTCCACGAACAGGTAGCAGAGCACCAACGCCGCGCGAACGAGGTCGCCCGCCACGAGCAATAGTTTGCGCGGGACGCGGTCCGCCACCGGGCCGGCGAACGGTCCGAGGATCGCGGCGGGCAGGAGCCGCAGCGCGTTCTCGGTGGCGTAGAGGAGCCCGAGCCCGAGCGCCGCTTCCTCGGCGCCGCCGAGCCTGGCGATCACCGCGAGCCCCGCCGTCTTGTTGAGCCAGTCGCCGCTCTGGCTCACGACCTGCGCGAGCCACAGCTTCCTGAACTCCGGGTTGCGGCGGAGGACCTGGAACACCGGCTAGTTCCCGCCGAGGCCCTCGAACGCGGCGACGCGCTCGCGGAAGCGCGGCGCCATCTCCGTCTTCGCGCGCTCGCCGTTGTCCCAGCACACGAGCAGCGCCTCGGCCTCGAGCCAGGTCGTCCCGTCCGCGTCGCTCACGCGGTAGGCCTGCGTGAACGACGTCCGGCCGAGCTCGACCGTCGACATCGCGACGTCGACGTCGGCGCCGCCGCGGCCCGGTGCGACGAAGCGCACGTTGCACTGCGCGAGGAGGAACGGGAAGCTCGCGCCGTCCATCAGCTCGAGCCGACGGAAGTACGCGAGGCGCGCCTCCTCGAGCAGCGTGAGGTAGACCGCGTTGTTGAGGACGCCCTGGTTGTCCTCGTCGACCCAGCGCGTGCGCAGGCGGACCTCGAACCGCAGGTCCCCGGGGACCTGCGGTCGTTCGAGCCGACGGCTCAACGCAGTTCCTTCGCGAGGAACTCCTGCACCTCGCTCCACGCGGCCTCCGCCGCGGACTGGACGTACCTGCCGCTCGAAGGGTTCGCGAAGGCGTGCGGCGCGTCGTAGCGCAGGATCGTGTGCTCGACGCCGGCCTCGGTGAGCGCCGCGTCGAGCGCGTCGACGGCGGACGGCGGGATCGACGTGTCCTGGTCGCCGAAGATGCCGAGCAGCGGCGCGCGGACCGTCTTCAGCAGCTCCGCGTCGGTGATCGGTCGCCCGTAGAACAAGACGCACGCGTCGAGGTCGGGTTGCGCGACGGCGGTCCGCAGCGACCAACCGCCGCCGAAGCACCAGCCGATCGAGCCGTACTTCGGCGCGTGCAGCTGCTCCGTGAGGTACTTCGCGGCGGCGGCGAGCGTCTCGGTCGCGCGCAGGTCGTCGACCGACCCCATGAGGTTCATCGCACCGTCCGGCGTCGTCGCGACCTCGCCGCCGTAGAGGTCGACGGCGATCGCGTTGTAGCCCGACGCGGCGAGGCGGTCGGCCCAGTGGCGGATGTGGTCGTTGAGACCCCACCACTCGTGGATCACCACGATGCCGGGGAAGCCGTCGCCGGCCTCGCTGACGTACGCCGTCGACCCGTCGGAGAGTTTCACGTCCTTGCCGAGCGCGGGCGGTGCCTGGTCGTTCCGCAGCTCGTGCAGCGCCTTGAACGACGCCTCGTCGATCGCGCCGGTCCACACCTCGCGCGCGTGCGGGTCGGCGTCGGCGAGCGGTTCGCTCGCCGGCTCGTCGCACGTGCACGCGCAGCCCGCGACGAGCGACGCCAGCACGGCGGCGGCGGACAACGAGAGGCGGCGGACGGAGAGCGGTGTGGTGCGGGCGAGGTGTTCCATGCCGCCGTTATAGTCGCGCGACCCGCGCTCCCGTCCTCGCCGACCGTGATCCAGATCGAAGAGCATCCCTTCCTCGACGCCCTGTGCTTCGAGACCGTGTTCCCCGCGCCCCTCGGGGAGATCCGGACGCCCGACGCGACGCTCGCCCTGTTCGGACGGGGCGCGCAGGCTCCGCTCTCGACCGACGACTCGGTGAAGGCGGCGGTGCGCGACCTCTTGCGTCACGGCGGCTACCGACCGACGGGGCGCGGCAAGCCCGCCAGCGAGTACCTGCTCGGTGCGCGCGAGCGCGACGCGCTCGGTCCGATCAACGCCGCGGTCGACGCGTGCAACGCCGCGAGCCTCCACTCGGGCCTGCCGATCAGCGTCGTCGACCTGGATCGCGCGGTCGCGCCGCTGCGCATCGCGATCGCGGCGCCGGGTTCGAGCTACGTCTTCAACCGCTCGGGTCAGGAGATCGACCTCGGCGGACTGCTGTGCCTGTTCGACGCCGACGGACCGTGCGCGAACGCGGTGAAGGACGCGCAGCGCACGAAGACCGACGAGTCGACGACGCGGACGTTCTCGGTCGTGTGGGGGACGCGCGTCCTCGAGGGTCGGACGGAGCGCACCGTCGCGTGGTACCGCGAGCTGCTCGCGTCGGTGGGCGCGACGACGCGACTCGTCGACGCGGCGCGCTCGGTCTGAACGAGTGCGGAAGGGGGGACTCGAACCCCCACCCCGTGAGGGACGGGAACCTAAATCCCGCGCGTCTACCTGTTTCGCCACTCCCGCGGTCGAGGTGCGCGAGAATACCGCACGCCGACCGCAACCGCCGCGCGCCGCCCTCGGTCTGGGTCCGTCGAGGAGGAGGATCCATGCGGACGGTGACGGGGTGGACGGGGGCGGAGCGACGCGCGATCGAGGGCCGACGACGCGGGAGCGAGCGCGGGCGGACGAAGAGGTGCCGGCGGGAGCGCCGCCGCGGCGAGCGAACACGGGCGGGGCGCGTCGACGCGCGCGTCGTCGTGACGCTCGTCGCAGCGATCGCGCTGGTCGCCGTCCTCCTGTCGCGGTCGCGCGATCTCAGCACGTCGTTCGACGTCGATCGTTCGACGAACGGTGCGACGCCGAGTGCGGCGGACGAGCGGGTCGAGCTCGGACGTGCGGCGAGCGCCGCGTCGGCGCGCGAGGCGCTCGTCGACGAGCCGACGGCCGAGGCGGCGACCGCATCCGACGACGTCGACGCCCTGTTCGTCCGCGTCGCGCAGCTCGAGCGGCGACTCGCGCGCGACGCGCACGACGAGCCGGCGCGCGCGGAGCTCGAGTCCGTCGTGTCCGAGCTGCGCACGCTGGAGGACCTGGTCGACGCCGTCCTCGCGGCGGTGCGCGACGGCGTGCCGGGGGACGAGGAGCGCGCGCGGCTCGTCCGCTACGGCGCGGTGCGGGCGGGCTACTGGGCGGCGTCGCTCGACGCGCGCGACGGTCGCGCGGCGACCGGCGGGAAGTTCGTGCTCGACGGGGTCGAAGTCGTCGCGCGGGCGGAACGCGCGAGCGCCGAGCTGCTCGCGACGAACCTCGAACTCCTGATCGAGGAGCAGCCGCTCGTTCGCGGCCGCGAGGCGCTCGACCGAGCGCTCGAGCTGCGGCGCGTCGTCCCGGAGCGCGCGGACCTGCTCGACCGACTCGTGCTCGCACTCGCGCTCGACCTCGACGAGCGCGACCGGCACGCGCTGGCGCGTTGGCTGCTCGCCGACCCGAGCGACACGGCGTCCGTCGTGGAGGGCCTCGAACAGCTCTTCGCGAACGGCGACACGTGGCTCGCGCTCGAGCTGGCGTCCGAGGCGTTCGAGCTCGGGGACTGGGAGGCGCGCGGCGCCGTGGCCGAGGCCGTGGCGCAGGCGGCGCCCGTCGACGTCGCCACCGCGTTCGCGCTGGAGCGCTTCGAGCGACTGCGCAACGAGCCGACGATCTGGTTCGAGATCGGCACGCGCGAGGGCGGCTCGGACGCGCTGTTCGCGGCCTACGGCGACCTGCGCGAGGCGGAGTCGGGAGCGACGGAGCGCCGCGTGCTCGTGTCGGGCATGTTCGAGGCGCGCGCGGAGGACCTGCGGTCGATCGCGAGCGAGGACCCCGAGGACGACGTGGCGGTGCAGGCGCTCCTGACGCTGACGTCGCGCGGTTCGAAGGTCCTCGTGGAGGACGTCGACACGGTCCGCTCGGTGGTCGAGCGCTGCTCCGACGAGCGCCTCGGCATGGCGCTGTCCGCCGCGTCGAACCTCCTGCGCCGCGGAACGCGCGGCTCGGCGGTGCACGACGGCGCGATCGACGTGCTGCGCGGAGTCGCGGCGGACAGCGGTCGACGCATCGCGGACCGACGAGCGGCGTTCGACCTGGTCGCGCCGCACCTCGGGGAGAGCGACCGCGCGGTGCTCGCGGCGCTGCTCGAGCAGGACTGAACCTGGCTCGACGGGACGCATCGGTCCGCACGTGGCGCGTCGGGGGGGCCGACGGCGGTGCGGGCCACGGAGGAGGGAGGACAGGATGGTGAGTGGAAGGACGCTGGCGATCTCGACGTTTCTCGCGGTCTCGACGTGCGTGCTCGCGACGCACGGCGCGTGGGCGCGCGACGGCGACTGCCCGAACGAGCAGGCCTCGCAGGTCGAGGCGATCTTCAAGAACTCGAACGACGCCGAGACGTGCGGGCTCGGCATCAAGATACTGGGCTACGGCGGTTCGATCGTCGGTGAACGCTGCCCGCGCTGGGAGAAGATCGTCCCGGCGCACCAGGTGTGTCGCGGCGAGGCGCTCCACGGGCACTTCTGCACCAAGGAGCGCGACATCGCGGTGCGTGTCCGGACGTGCGAGTGCGGCGGGCTCGTGATCCCGTTCATCGAGACCGGGCTGCCCGTCTCGTGCGAGTGCAGCGCGTGGTTCGACGCGGGCTGGGTCGAGGACATGGAGACCGTGCTCTGCGACGACGCCGCGGAGGGGCCGCCGCAGCACGGCGGCGGCGCGGGCTGATCTGCGGCGCCGTTCGCGATCAGGAGCGGACGTCGGCGAGGGCGCGCGCGGCTTCCTCGAGTCGCGCGCGGTTCTCGCCGTTCACGTCCTCGATCCCGGCGTCGTAGGCCGCGAGCACGTCGGCCGACCAGGCGTTGCGGTCGGAGCCGTGCTCGCCGCGGAAGGCCTTGATGAAGTGGTTGCGCTTGCGGTCGAGCGCGTCCTGGCGCTTCACCCAGTCCGTGACGACGCGACGCACCTCCGCCGCGCGTCCCGCGTCGAGCGGCCGGGGCCACAACTCGCGCGCGAGGCGCTCGCCGTCGGGTCCGGCGTCGACGTCGAGGTTCGGACCCGCTCCGAGCCCGCAGCCGCCGAGCTTCTCGCCCGCGTCGAGCCGACCCGCGCCGCCCGAGCGCGAGGCGTAGACGGGCCTCGGCGAGGAGTCGTCGCGCGGTGTCGACCTCGGCGCGTCGCGTCGGTGCCGGTCTCGGTGCGGGCGTCGCTCATGCCTGCATCCTACCGCGCGGCCGCTCAGGCGCTCTGGCGCTGCAGCTCGCGCAGGCGGCGGTGGTAGGCCGCGCCGAGGTTGTTGCGCGTGAGCATGCCGACGACGCGCTGCGAGTCGTCCTCGGCGACGACGGGCAGGGCGTGCACCGCGAGCTCGTTCATCGCACGCAGCGCGTGGTTGAGCGAGTCCTTCGGCGACACGCGCACCACGTGGTCCACCATGAAGTCGCGCACGAGCACGAGGTGGTGCACGTCGGTCTCGAGGAAGATCCGGCGGATGTCGCTGAGCGAGAAGATGCCGACGAGGTGCTGCTCGGAGTCGACGACGGGGAAGTAGGAGCCCTGCGCGCTGCTCACGACGTCCAGCGCCTCGCGCAGCGTCGCGTTCTGCGACACCATCGTCGGCAGCGACTCCGAGTCGGTCACGTCGCGCACGAGCATCGACTCGAGCACGTCGATGACGAAGTCGCCGGCGTGCGCGGGCGAGTCGATCAGCGAGTCGACCTGCGTCTCGTAGATGCTCCAGCCCTGCGCGAGCACGAGGTGCACGATCGACGCGAGCATCAGCGGCGCGAGCAGGTTGTAGCTGCCCGTCATCTCGCACACGAGCAGGATGGCCGAGATGGGGGTCTTGGCGACGCCCGCGAAGAAGGCGCCCATCCCGACGAGCGCGAAGCAGGCCGGGTTGTAGCCGGCGCCTTGGAAGAGCTGCGACGCCATCGCGCCGACGAACGCGCCGCAGAGCGCGCCGATCGAGAGCGAGGGGGCGAACACACCGCCGCTGCCGCCCGAGGCGATGCTGAACGAGGTCGCGAGGATCTTCGCGAGGGCGAGGATCGCGAGCGCGTGCGTCCCGATCGTCCCGAAGATCGACCCTCGCATGAGGTCGTAGCCGCCGAACAGGATGCCGTGGTCGCCGGGGATGCCGGCGACCGCGAGGGCGAGCGCTCCGACGAGCAGTCCCCCGAGCCCCGCTCGGAACGCGAGCGGCCAGCCGCGCAGCTTCTTGAAGAGGTGCCCCGTGTACTGGAAGCCGTGCACCCACAACCAGCCGACGGCCGTGCACACGAGAGCGAGCACGAAGTAGATCGGGAGCTCCGACGGCCCCTGGAACACCAGGCTGCGCGTGAACTCCGGATCCATCGGGATCGCGCGCGTCTCGCCCGTGATCGACGTGAACGTCGTGTAGGCCATGATCGACGAGACGATGCACGGGATGATCGCCTCGCCCTCGAACTCGGCCTTGCGGTAGAGCACCTCGGGCGCGAACAGCGCGCCGCCGAGCGGCGCCGTGAACAGCGCGCCGATGCCCGCGCTCGCGCCGGCGAGCAGGAAGATCCGCCGGTCGCGCTCGCCGAACCCGAGTCCGTCCGCGATCGCGCTGCCCACGCCGCTGCCGACCTGCGCGACGGGTCCCTCCTGTCCGGCGGAACCGCCCGTCCCGATCGTGATCGCGCTGCAGATCGCCTTGACCGCGATGATCCGGCGCCGCACCAACCCCGAGAGGCGGTGGAAGCTCTTGATCATCTGCTCGGTGCCGTGGCCCTCGGCCTCGGGCGCCCAGCGCTCCGTCACCCAACCGACGACGAGTCCGCCGACGGCGGGGATCGCGAGGATCCACCAGGTTCGCGCCGTGATGCGCTCGAAGCCCTCGCCGTGGATCCCGAGCGGGTCGCGCACGCACCAGTCGCGCAGGTGCTCGGTCAACCAGTCGAAGGCGACGGCGACGAGTCCGCCGACGACGCCGATGAAGGCGGCGACGAGCACCGACCGGCTGACCGCTCCGAGCCCACCCCTCTTGCCCCGCACGAGGCGGCGGAGGAAGAGGGGGAACCGACGGGCCATGGCGCGAGGGAGTATAGGTGGGCTCGACGCGGCGACGACGACCGATGCGGATTCGTTCTTGTCAGCCGGAACGAGGGCGTTCGACCCGGAGCGGCGACTCGACGTCGTCGCCGATGCCGTAGCGCAGCCGCAGCGGCGCGGATCCGGCGAACCGGCGCAGGGCCTCGAGCTCGCCCTCGAGTTCGGATCGCGGCGACTCGAGCTCGCCGTCGATCTGGATCGCCACGATGCGCTCGTCGGCGAGTCGAGCGAGCGCGCGGACGTTCGCGCCGTCGTGCCTGCCGACCTCGACGGCCTCGCTCCCGAACAGCGTCCCGGCCTCGCGTCGGACGTGGTGGAGCGCGAAGTCGACCACCGCGTCGTCGAAGAGCCGCGCGAAGTCGGGCGCCACGCTCTCCTCGAGGACGCGCTCGCCGCGCCCCGCCTCGATCAGCGAGAGGTTGGTCTGGACGTGGCGGAAGTGGAAGGCGACGAAGCGGTCCGCGATGCGGTAGCGGCCCTTCCTGGAGCGCAGCGGGTCCGGGTCGGTGAGCGGGACCGTGCGCTGGACGAGCCCGAGCTCGCGCAGGACGTGGAGGTACTTGTTGGCCGTCGTCGAGTCGACGCCGACCTCCGCCGCCACGTCGCCCACGCGCTCGGCGTCGCGCGCGACGGCGCGCAGGATCGAGTTGTAGGTCGCGGGCTGGTTGAACTCGGAGCGCAGCAGGAAGCTCACCTCGTCGAAGAGGTAGCCCTGGGGCCGCAGCACCTCGCGCAACAGGTTCGTCGCGAGGTCGTGGCGCGTGTCGAAGCGCTGGAGGTACGCCGGCATCCCGCCGAGGATCGAGTAGGCGAGCACGCGGTCGCGCAGCGGCCAGCCCTCGAAGAAGCGCAGGGAGTCGGCCGGAGCGAGCGGCTCGAGGCGGCGCTGCGCCGTGCGGCGTCCGAAGAGGGGGGAGCGTTCCGCGAGCACCTCGCGCTCCATGAAGCTCACCGCGCTGCCGCACAGCACGAGCATCAGGTTGGAGCGCTTGCCCTTCGTGTCCCAGAACTTCTGGATCTGGCTCGGCAGCCCCTTGTTCGCCTCGCACAGGTAGGGGAACTCGTCGAGCACGAGGACGAGGCGCTCGTCGCCCGCGCGCTCCGACGTGAACGCGAGCGCCGACGGCCAGTCGTCGAAGCGCACGGTCTGCGCGAGCGGGTCGCCCGTGCCCTCGGCGAGCGCCTCGGCGTAGGCCTCGAGGTTGTCCTTCTCGCGCACCTGGGCGGCGAGGAAGTAGACGGCGCGGCGCGGTTCGCAGAAGCGCTGGAGCAGCTCGGTCTTCCCGACGCGGCGGCGGCCGTAGAGCACGAAGAACTCGGGGCGGCCGGAGGCGGCGAGTTCCTCGAGGACGGCGAGCTCGTCCGCGCGGCCGATGAAGGGGAGGGACATCGCCGTAGTATACGAGCGAGTATCATACCGGACGGAAGCCCCTTCCGGGCCCCGCAGGGCCGGTTCCCGGGCCCGGGAGGCGCTCCGAGGCTCCGGACCTCCCCCGGGGCCGCCCGCCGGCCCGCCCGCCGGGGCCGCCGCTCGGGAAGCTCGCGCCCCCGCCGGCGTACTTCCTGCTGCCGCGCACGTCCGCCCACCGCGACGTCCGGCGGTTCGGTGTCCCAGGATCGCGCGCGCCGTGCCGTTCGAGCGTGGCGCGCGTGCGGTCCCCGGCGCACCCCCGCGCCCGTGACCCCGCCGTGACGCGTCGGTGCGACCCGGCGACGGCGAACGACCTACACTGGCGGCCCCCCGCCACGAACGTCTCCACGACTCCGCGACGAGAGGAATCCATGCACCGCTCGCCCAGCTCCACGATGACCCGACCCACCTTCGGCTCCCTCCGTACCGCCGTCCTCGCGACCGCCCTCGCGGTCGGCGTACTCGGGTCCGACGCCCTCGCGCAGGGCGGTTACAAGAAACAGAAGCTCGAGCAACTCGGCGTCGAGCTCCCCGTCCCGAACCACTACGAGGCGCTCCCGACCGAGCCCACCGAGGAGTGGATCGCGAACCAGTGGGTGCTCAAGGCCTCCAAGATGCGGAAGGCCGAGAAGGACCACGACAACCCCTTCCCGCAGCCCGAGCCGTTCCGCCCGACGCTCCAACTCGTGTGGATCGACTACGTGGCGGACCCCGCGCCGAAGACGGGTGAGGACGCGCCGCCGCCCCCGCCGCAGCCCGACGACCCGCGCATCAGGATCATCGTCAACGGGAACAAGAAGCCGACGAACTCGCTCGAGCGCTACCTCGAGAACGAACAGCGCGGTTACTGGGAGCTGGGTCCGGCCGAGGAGCAGAAGCCGCTCGACGACACCCACACCTGCAAGATCTACGAGCTGCGTCCCGGCAAGTACAACGACACCGGACTGCGCGGCTGGGCCTACGAGATCAAGTCCACGAAGAACACCGTTGCCTTCATCGGCTTCTGCGAGGAGCCGGAGTGGAAGGACCACACGAAGATCTGGGAGGAGATGGCTTCCGAGGTCGAGTTCTTCGAGCCCGACGGCAAGGACGTCCAGAAGCTGCGCGACTTCTACGAGCGTCGGCCCAAGTTCGTCGACCCGGAGTACCGCATCCAGATCCGCCAGAACCTCGTGCGCGGCTGGAAGGCCGAGGACACCGAGAACTACATCTTCATCTTCGACACGAAGGACGAGAAGCTCCTCCGCAAGCTGATGAAGGACATCGAGGCCATCCGCGAGGAGTACATCGCGCTCTTCCCGCCGGCAGGTCCGCTCACCGCCGTCTCGACGGTGCGCATCTGCAAGAGCCTCGACGAGTACCACCAGTACGGCGGGCCGGAGGGTTCGGGCGGCTACTGGAACTCGCAGGCGAAGGAACTCGTGTTCTTCGACTACGAGGACGAGAAGGGCGAGGGCCGCGGATCGGGCACGGCGAACACGCTGATCGTGCTCTACCACGAGGCCTTCCACCAGTACATCTTCTACTCGGTCGGGGAGCTCGCTCCGCACTCCTGGTACAACGAGGGCACGGGCGACTACTTCTCCGGCGCGAAGATCACCGGCGGCAAGTTCAAGGGCATCGACGTCAACCCCTGGCGCATCGAGTACATCCAGGAACAACTTCGCAACGGCGTCTACATCCCTTGGAAGCAGATCTCGCGCTACGAACAGGCGGAGTACTACAACCCGGCGAAGGTCGGCCTCTGCTACGCGCAGGGCTGGTCGATGATCCTTCGGGCGTCCAAGGCCGCGGACCAGCACGAGGTCTTGTAGTAGATCCTCGACATCTACTTCAACGTACTGAAGGAAGAGTATGCGAAGGGTCTCGCCGAGCTCGGAGATGACACTCCGAGCGACACCGCGAAATTCCTCGTCGGCAAGAAGGCCCGCGACATCGCCGTCGAGAAGGCCTTCGAAGGCGTCGACTACTTCGAGATCGAGCAAGCCTGGAAGGACTTCATCCTGGGCCTCACGGTCCCGCGCTGACCGCGGGTGCAGCACCGGGCGCGCGCGAGCGAGCCCGAATCGACGGGGCGCCGGTCCGATCGGCGCCCCGTCTGCGTTCCAAGGCTCGTTCCGCCGTACGATCCTGCGCTCCGTACGCGTCATACGGTGCCGCACAGGACTTGGCGGCTGAACGACGAGAAGTGCCGCACTCCGCTCGACGGCCGAACACCGGACGGTGTGCGGCGCCGCGTGGCGCTCAGTTCGAGGCGTGCGGGTCGAGGACGGAGTCGTAGACCCGCTCGAGCACGTCGAGGTGCTCGTCGAGCGACACGGACGGCCCCGCCTCGCCCTCGCGCCACCTCGCGAGCACGCTCGGGTCCTCGAGCACGCCGCGCAGCACGCGCGCCAGGTCCTGCGCGTCGCCGACCCTGAACGTCGTCCCGCGCTCGCCGATGCGCTCTTGCGGCGCACCGCGATCGGGCACGACGACGGGGAGGCCGAGCGCGAGCGCCTCGTCGGTCGTGAGGCCGTGCGTCTCGAGATAGAGCGAGGGATGCACGGCGAGGTGGAAGCGGCGCGACGCTGCGATCAGGTCGTCGGGCGCGAAGGGGCCGTGCAATTCGAGCGCGGCCGAAGCGGGGTGCGCGCGCTGCTCGTCCGCGTACTCCGCGTCGAGGTGCGGGCCGAAGTGGTGCACGCGCACCGAACCCGCGGGCAGCAGCGCGATGGCGTCGAGCAGCACGTGCACGCCCTTGCCGCGCACGAGTCCGCCCCAGGTCGCGACGACGAGCGGGCGTTCGCCTGCATCCGGATGCTCGCCGAGCGCGCAGGACCCGGGCCCCGGCAGCGGCGCGACGAGGGGATCGATCTCGGCGACCTGCGGGACGCGGCGCCAGTACGCGCGCTGCGCGCGCGACGCGCACAGCACGGCGTCCGCGCGCCGGAGCTCGGCGACGAAGGCGGCGTTCCGACGCGGGAGGCTCTCGCGCAACACCTCCTCGGGAACTCCGTGCGCCTTCGACACGCACGCCGCACACGTCGCGACGTCGACGTCGGGCGCGCACAGCTCGCGGTCGTCGCGCAACCGGAAGAACATCGGGCAGGTCGTGTGGAAGTCGTGCAGCGTCACGACGGTCCTCGCGCCCTCGGCCCGGGCGCGCGCCAGCACGTCGAGCGGAACGCCCTGCCAGTGGTGCACGTGCACGACCGCGGGGTCGAGGTGGTCGAGGATCTGCGTCCAGCGCAGCGCCTTCGGCCCGTCGGCGGCGAGCTGTTCGAACGGGTCGAGCGCGGGCAGGCGGTGCACGTCGAGCTCGCCGTACCGCTCGTTCGACGGCTCGTCGTTCGCCGTCGCGCACGCGATCGCGACGGAACGCCCGCGCGAGCGCAGGGCGAGCGCGACGCGCTCCACGTACCGCTGCACGCCGCCGCGCGTCTCGGGCGGGAAGGTGTGGAGCACGTGGACGACGTCGGTCATGTCGTCGCCACGGTAGCAGGTGCGCCTGTTCGGAAGACACGGAGTGCGCACGTCCGTCGTACGACTTCCACCGTAGATTCGTTCCATGCTCGCACGCCGCACCCCGATCGTGATCGGGCTCGTCCTCGCCGTCGCGCTCGCTCACGATCGCGTCGTTCCTCCTCGACGGGGCCGAGGGGACGGCGATCACCGACGCAGGAGTCGGACCGGCGGACCGTTCGACGCACGTTCCCGCCGGGGAGTTCGCGCTCGAGGTCCCCGCGCCGACGGGCGACGACAGGGCGGCGCGTGAGCCCGAGCCGGCGAGCGATGCAGCGGAACCGGTCCCCGCACCGACGTCGACCGCGGCTGCACCCGGGTCCGTCGCCTCCACCACGAGCGGCGCGGGCATCCACGGCACCGTCACCTGCACCGGCATCCCCGCAGCGGGTCGGGTCGTGTCGCTGCGGCTCTGCAACGCGAAGTTCGAGATCGCGCGGTGCACGACCGATGCGATCGGTGCCTTCTCCTTCGGCGACGAGCGCAGCGGCCGCTACGCCGTCGACGTCCAGGGAACGGCCGACGGCGCGCCCGCGACCGGCCTGTCACCCTTCGCGCGGACGCTCGCACCGACGTCGTTCGACCACGTGCACGGCGAGTGGACGGAGGTCGAGGTCGAGCTCGCGGATCCGGATCAGGGGACGCGGATCCGCGGTCGAGCGCTCGACCAGTTCGGCGACGGTGTCGCGGGCATCGAATTCCGCGCAGGCGCGCTCGTCCAAGGCGTCGCGCTCGCGCGCGCGTTCACGGACGGACTCGCCGAGAGCGCGTCCGTGCGGGCACCCATGTTCGAGCGCGGGCCGCCGTTCGCCGCGGACGCGGCCGATCCCTGCGCCGACGGCGACACCATCGTCGACGTGCGCGTCGCGACGGACGCGAGCGGCGCGTTCGTGTTCGAGGGACTGCCGCCGGGGCTCTACCGCGTCGAGCTGGTGGGGTACGGGAGCGCGAAGCTCGAGGGTCGCGAGAAGGAGCTGCGCTACACCGGACCGCACTGGATCCTCGTCGTCGACACCACGCGCGAGGCCGACGTGGACATCGGGACCGTCCTCGTCTTCCGGTCGATCCCGCTCGTGATCACGGTCCACGTCTTCGAACGTGACGGGAGCGAACTGAGTTCGAGGCGAAAGCTTCCCATCTACGTGAGCTGCGTGACCCTCGACTCGGGGTACACGAGGCCAGCGAAGGCCGGCGGCATCACGCTCGAGACCCGCTTCGTGCGCAGCCCGTACGTGGGGAACGCGTACGCCGACGGGACGGAGCCGGCGGAGTGCTACGTCGAGCTCTGGGAGGAGGGCAGCGAGCCCTTCGCGAAGCGGCCCTTCGATGCGGAGGCACTCACTCCCGGCGCCGACGGCGTGCGCCGACTCGAGATGACCTTCACGCTTCCATGAGTCACTTCACCGGCTCCGCCGGCTCGAGCACCAAATCCACCTCGATCGTGGCGCCGACCGCGATCTCGGCGTGCAGCGGCACGAGCCCGTCGACCTCGGTGGAGCCGATGCGCTCGCCCACGAGGCGGCGGTCGAAGAGGTCGGAGCAGGAGCGCTCGTCGGGGAAGCGTCCGCGCAGCGTCGCCATCGCCGCGTCCTGACCCTCGGCGGTGCGTGCCCAGCCGAACGCTCCGGCCGACGGCGGCAGCACGGGCTGCAGCAGCACGCGACCCGCCGGCACGTCGAGGTACTCGCGCACGCTGCCGTTGCCGCGACCCTCGACCCAACTCGTCGTGTTCCCCTGTCGCACACGCAGACCGACCGACGTCGGGTCGCACGCGAGGCTCTCGGGCAGTCGGAGCACCACGCGTGTCGTCGGACGCACGCGCAGCGTCGCCGACGCGACGCCTCCGTCGGGGACCTCGAGCACCGTCGGCCCGAGCACGGTCGCGCAGCGCGCGCCGTCGCGTCGCACGCAGGGCATGGCGAGATAGCGACCGGCCGCAACCCCCTCGATGCGCACGACGCGGTCGTCGGAGCCGTCGCGGTCGACGTCGCGCAGCAGCGGCGCCCACACGCGCGGCGTCGCGTCGGTGCGCACGCCGGCGTCGAGTCGGACGAACTCGACGTACGTGTAGGGGAGCTCGCGATGCGGCCCCGGCCCGGGCGACTCGACGAAGAGTTCGATCCTCCCGCGCGCTCCGCCGAGCGTCGCCGTCCGGACCACCTCGACGCGCACCTCTGCGGGGAGCTGCGTGCACGGCACGAAGATCCCCGACGCGTCGACGAGTTCGCGCCCCGAGATCTCGCCGTGCGGCTGCGCGCCGATCAGGACCTGCCGCCCCTGGTCCACGCACATCAGGAGGTTCGCGTCGAGCAGCGCAGGGTCGACGCCGCCCGCCGCGAGCGCCGCGCTGCACAGCGCTCGCTCCGTCACCTCGAACGGTCGGGAGTCCGGCCCGAGCTGCGGCGCGCGCACGAAGTCGAGCGCGAGCCACGCCGTCTCCTCCGGGCCCAGCGCGAAGCCGTCCTCGTCGACGACGCGACAGGCCGCCACCTGCAGCGGCTCGAGCGCGTGCACGACCTCGTCGTCACCGCGGTGCACCAGACCGACGAGCCCCGACGTGCAGCCCTCGCGCGCGAGCACGAGCGAACGCCAGCGCGTCGACGCGTCGAGACCGCCGAGCTCGAAGCGGCCCTCGTCGTCGGTCGTCGTCGTGCGCACGTCCGCGCACGACTCCGGCGTCCGTCGTTCGCTCGGCGGCACGCGGCTCCAGTCCATGTCCCAGGGGAAGACGAGCACGCGCGCGCCGACGAGCGGCGTCGTCGGCGGTGCACCGAACGGCGTGCGATTCGGCGCACCGATCGGGTCGCAGAGCACGCGACCGCGGACGGTCGCCGTACCGGGCTCCTGCTCCGACGCCTCTCCCGCGCCCGCCGCGACTGCGACGCGGTCGAGCTCCACCCTCGTGCCCTCCTCCGTCGCCAGGGTCACTTCATGCGCGTCGCGCGATCCATTGATCGCGGCGCCGGTCGCAACGTCGCGCGCTCCATCACCGCGATCGAGCGCCAGGAACAGTGCGAGCGCGACGGCGAGTGCGAGCGCGAGGAGTGCAGTGACGCGAGGGCGCATCGTGCGCTCCGTCACTTCCCAATCGCGAGTGGTTCGAGGACGAGCGCGCCCTCGAGAGTCTCGCCGGCTCCGACCTGCACGAACAGCGGCGCGATGTCGGGGAGGTCCGTCGCTCCCTTGCGCTGCGCCTGCCGGTACGCGGCGAACACGTCCTCGGTGGAGCGGAACGCCGGGAAGCGCTCGCGCAGAGCCGCCATCGCTGCGTCCTGACCCTCACCCGTGCGCACCCAACCGAAGTGTGTCCGCGGATAGGGAAGTTGGACCTCGAGCAACGTCGGCGACGAGGGCATGCCGACGAACGTGATCCCGTCGCCGACGGCCCGGCTCGGGACGTAGCGCGAATTCCCGTCCACGCGGAACCGGATGCCGACGTCCTGGGGATCGATCTCGGTATCGGGGACGTGAACGACGAGACGCGCGACGGGCAATGTCACAGCTGTGAGCGCGGCGAGCCCGTCCTCGGTGATCTCGACGACGTCCGAGCCTTCGATCGCGACGCACGGCGAGCCGTCGGAGCGCACTCCGGCGACGGCGCGGTAGTGTCCGACCGGAAGTCCGTCGACGTCGACGACGGGGTCGGGGAGCGCGTCGCCGTCGGTGTCGCGGACGAGCGGCACGAAGTGGCGCGCGCCCTCGTCGCCGCCGATCGGTCGCAGGTCGATCCACGCGCCGGCAGCGGCGAGATCGAGCGGATCGAGTCGCGCGTCGACGACCACGCGCAACGAACCGAGCGGCGTCCCGTCGGGCCGGAAGTGCAGGGTGTGGACGGGGAACTCGTCCGGCAACGTGCCGGGCGAGAACAGGTGGAACGAGCGCTCGAGACACGCGTAGCCGACGACCTGGCCATCCACGGTGAGCGAGCGTCCGCTGTACGGTCCCTGCAGCACCGCGAACCGGAGGTCCTCGTCGAGCAGCGCCGCGTCGACACCGTTCGCGATCAGCGCGGCCTCGACCAACGGCTGGCGAACCACCGACACCGGTTCGTTCTCGAGCCCGACGCCGCACGTCATGGTCAGCGGGTGGAGCGAGAGCCGCTCGGTCACCGAGCGTCCCAGCGGTCGCTCGTTCTCGTCCACCGCGCGACACGCCGCACCGTGCAGCGGCTCCAGCATGTGCGTGACCTCGTCCTCGCCGCGGTGCAGCACCCCCGTCAGCCCCGGCGTGCAACCGCCGCGCGCGAGGACGAGCGAGCGCCAGCGCTTCGTCGCGTCGAGCCCGCGGACCTCGAAGCGGCCCTCGTCGTCGGTCGTCGTCGTGACGACGCCGGCGACGGCGCCGGGCGTCCGGCGCAGGGCGCCCGGCACCGCCGACCATTCGAGGTCGGCGGGGAACACGAACACCTCGGCGTCCGCGAGCGGCTCCCACACCGAAGCGTCCCTCGCGAACGCGAAGCGCTCGATGTCGGGATCCGCGAAGTTCGGCGGAACGGCGACCCGGCCGCGCACCGTCGCGCCGCTCGCGACGACCGGTTCGTCCTCGCTCGCGATCGCCACGCGGTCGACCGCGGGCGAGGTGGACGCGGGAGCGACGCGCGCGAGCTCGGCGGTCGACACGCCCTCCACGCTCTCGACCGGCGTCGCGCGAAGAGCTTCCTCCTCGACGTCGTTCGACCGGAGGAGGAGGGTCGCGACGAGCGCGAGCAGGACGGCGAGGGAGGCGAGCAGTCGATCGGGGCGCATGACGATGGAACCCGGTCCGCGGGTCACGGTAACGCATCCGCAGAGCGGTGGATCAGAGCGCGAGCGCGAGGCCGATGCGTCGAGGGCGAGGAGTGCGACGCCGCGCTCCTCGCCCTCTTCCCCGGTCCGCCCCTCGCCGAGGCGGACCGTCGCGTTCAGCCGGATCGCCTCACGCCTTCGCCGTCTCCGCGCGACCCTTGCCGCGCGCGGCCTCGACCTGCACGTCGAGCGAGAACGCGCCGTCCGCGAAGTCGATCTCGGCGCGGTCGCCGCGACCCAGCGTGCCGCGCAGGATCGCGTCGGCGAGGAGGTTCTGGACGCGCTTCTGGAGCACGCGCTTGAGCGGGCGCGCGCCGTACTCCTGGCTGACGCCCTCCTCGGCGAGCTTCTCCTTCGCCGCGAGGCTGACGTCGAGCTCGATCTCCTGCTCCGCGAGGTGCTTCGCGATGCGCCCGACCTGCACGTCGACGATCGCGACGATCTGGTCGTGACCCAGCGGGTTGAAGTGCAGGATCTCGTCGACGCGGTTCAGGAACTCCGGCCGGAAGTAGCTCTTGAGCTGGTCGTCGCTGCGCAGGTTCGTCGTCATGAGGACGAGCGTCTGCGTGAAGTCGACCACGTTGCCCTTGCCGTCGGTCAGGCGACCGTCGTCGAGCACCTGGAGCAGGACGTTGAACACGTCGGGGTGCGCCTTCTCGACCTCGTCGAGCAGGACGACGGAGTGCGGCTTGCGGCGGACGGCTTCCGTCAGCACGCCGCCCTCGTCGTAGCCGACGTAGCCCGGGGGCGCGCCGATCATGCGCGAGACGGAGTGCTTCTCCATGAACTCGCTCATGTCGATGCGCACCATGGCCTGCTCGTCGTCGAACAGGAACTCGGCGAGCGCGCGTGCCGTCTCGGTCTTGCCGACGCCCGTCGGGCCGAGCATCAGGAACGAGCCGAGAGGGCGCGACGTCTCCTGCAGACCCGCGCGCGCGCGGCGCACGCTCTGCGCGATCGCCTCGAGCGGCTCGTCCTGACCGACGACGCGCTCGCGCAGTCGCTCCTCCATGTGGAGCAGCTTGTCGCGCTCGGTCTCGAGCAGGCGCGTCGACGGGATGCCGGTCCAGCGCGCGATCACGCCGGCGATCATCTCGGCGTCGACCTCCTCCGGGAGCAGCGCGCCCTCCTTCTGGATGGCGGCGAGTTCCGCCTCGGCGGACTCGACGTTGCGCTGCGCCTCGGGCAGTTCGCCGTAGCGGATCTTGCCGACGCGCTCGTAGTCGCCCTCGCGCTCCTTGCGGTCGGCCTCGGCGCGCAGGTTCTCGACCAGCGCCTTGCCCGCGCGCAGGCTCGTGATGAGGTTCTTCTCGCGGTCCCAGCGCGCGCGGATCGCGCTCGACTCCTCGCGCAGCTCGGCGAGCTCCTTCGCGCTGTCCTCGAGGCGCCGCGCGTTGGCCTTGCCGTCCTCGGCCTCGAGCGCGGTGCGCTCGATCTCGATCTGGCGGATCTTGCGCTCGAGCGCGTCGAGCTCCGGCGGTAGCGAGTCGATCGACAGGCGCAGTTGCGCCGCCGCCTCGTCGACGCAGTCGATCGCCTTGTCGGGCAGGAAGCGCTGCGTGATGTGGCGGTCCGAGAGCCGCGCGGCCTGCACGAGCGCCTCGTCGAGGATGCGCACGCCGTAGTGCACCTCGTAGCGCTCCTTCAGCCCGCGCAGGATCGCGATGGTGTCCTCGACCGTGGGCTCGTCCACGTCGACCGGCATGAAGCGCCGCTCGAGCGCCTTGTCCTTCTCGATGTACTTGCGGTACTCGTCGACCGTCGTCGCGCCGATGCAGCGCAGGTCGCCGCGCGCGAGCGCGGGCTTCAGCAGGTTCGCGGCGTCGACGGCGCCCTCGGCGCCGCCCGCTCCGACGAGCGTGTGCAGCTCGTCGATGAACAGGATCACGTCGCCGTCGCCGTCCGCGATCTCGTCGATCACGGCCTTGAGGCGCTCCTCGAACTCACCGCGGTACTTCGCACCCGCGAGCAGGCGCCCCATGTCGAGCGCCATGAGCTTCTTGCCCTTGAGCCCCTCCGGCACGTCGTCCGCGACGATGCGGTTCGCGAGTCCCTCGACGATCGCCGTCTTGCCGACGCCGGGGTCGCCGATGAGGACCGGGTTGTTCTTGCGGCGGCGCGAGAGCACCTGCATCACGCGACGGATCTCGACGTCGCGGCCGATGACCGGGTCGAGCTTCCCGTTCTTCGCGTCGGCCGTGAGGTCGCGCGCGTACTTGCCGAGCGCCTCGAAGGTGCCCTCGGGGTTCTCGCTCGTCACCTTGCGACCCTTGCGCACCTCCTGCAGGGCGGCCTCGACCTTCTTCGGCTCGAGTCCGCGCTGCGCGAACATCTGTTGGAGCGTGCGGCCGCCCGCCTCGACGAGGCCGAGCAGGAAGTGCTCGGTCGAGACGTACTCGTCGCCGAGCTTCTTCGCGTGCGACTGCGCGGACTGCATCACCGCCTGGAAGTCGCGCGAGACGCCGAGCTGGCCGCCGCTCGCCTTCGGGAGCTGGGCCGTCGCGCGGTCGATCTCGCCGGCGAGCGCCGCCGTCTCGACGCCGAGGCGTTCGAGCAGGGCCTTGGTCGCGCCCTCCGGCTGTTCGAGGAGCGCGGCCGCGAGGTGGAGCGGCGTGAGCTCGGGATGGCCCGCCAGCTGGGCGGCGGACTGGGCGGCCTGGAGGGCCTCGGCGGACTTCGTCGTGTACTGGGAGTTCTGCATGGGTGGTGGCGCCGGGGTCGGGCCCCGGCGCTGCCCCCTCCTGCGCAACCCCCGTGCCAGCCCCGGGAAGGGGGTTTGCTGCCGTTCTGGCAGGGGAGGTCCGGCGGAGGACGAAGGGAGGGGGCCGCCGCGACTGCCGTTTCGGCAGATCCCGGTGCTGTCCCCGCTCGCTGGTGATCGGGCCCGGATCGCGCCCTGGGACCCGCGCGCGGGGGCCCTCGCACCGGACGACCCGGCGCCACGGGCCGGGGAGGGCGCTCCACCCGGCATCACCAGCGAGCGGGGACAGGTCCCTAGACTGCGCGTCCGCTCCCGCGCCCCGGCTGCGGACCCGCCCTCCGCGCCCGATGCCCGACCACCCGCCGTCCGACCCCCCCGACCCGTTCCCGCCCGCCGACGCGTCCCCCTGGGCCCCGCCGAGCGCGGTGGTCGCGGACGTCGTGCCGACGGGGCGCCGCCGGCTCGTGCTCGCGACGCCGGGGCAGCGGCTCGCGGGCTACCTCGTCGACACGCTGCTCGGCAACGTCGCGGCCTTCGTCGGCGTCGTGCCCGCCGGGATCGTCATGGTGCTCGCCGAGGTGCAGGACGAGATCCTCGCGGCGCTCGTCGTGTACGGCGGAGCGGGACTCGCGTCGATCCTGTGGCTCGCGCTGCAGGCCTGGCTGCTCGCGCGCGACGGCGCGACGGTCGGCAAGCGTCTCGTGCGCACGAGGATCGTGCGCGCCGACGGCTCGCGCGCGTCGGTCGCGCGCTCCTTCTGGGTCCGGCTCGTCCTGTTCAACTTCGTCGTCGGCGTCGTCGGCGTCTTCACCTTCTTCCTCGGCTCGTTGGTCCTCGTCGTCGTCGACGGTCTCATGGTGTTCTCGCGGCACCGCCGCACGCTGAAGGACCGCTGGGCGGACACCGTCGTCGTGCAGGCCTGAGCGGACGCCGTCGCCCCGCAGCCGCCACCTTGAAGCTCGACACGCTCGAACCCGTCTCGACCCCCGAGGGCGCCGTCGTCGCGTTGCGCGTCGCGGGACCGGTCCCGCGCGCCCTCGCGTGGGGACTCGACCTCGTCATCCGCGTCGTCGGCTACGTCGCGGTCGGGATCGCGTTCGGCTTCTTCGGCGAGGTCGGCGGCGCGGCGATCCTGCTCGTCATGTTCGCCGGCGAGTGGTGGTACGGCGTGCTCTTCGAGGTGCTCGGGAAGGGCGCCACGCCGGGCAAGCGGATGATGAAGCTCCGCGTCGTGCACGCCGACGGCACGCCCGTCGAGTGGGGCGCGTCGATCATCAGGAACTTCCTGCTCGCCGCGGACTTCCTCCCGCCGCCGTTCGGCGCGGGACTGCTCGCGATGCTCCTCAGCAAGAAGTTCCAGCGCCTCGGCGACCTCGCCGCGGGGACGCTCGTCGTCCACGTCGACCGCACGCGCGTCAACGTGCGCGAGACCGGCGCGCCCCCGTTCGCGCCGCCCGTCACGCTGCGTCCCGTCGAACAACTCGCACTCGTCGAGTTCGCGCACCGCACGGACTCGTGGACGCACGCGCGTCGCATCGAACTCACGGACCTGCTCGAACCGCTCACCTCGGCCAAGGGGACCGAGGGGGTGGAGCGCGTCCTCGGCATGGCGCGCTGGGTGGAGGGACGCGGATGAGTCGCCAGAGCTTCGTCGCGTCGCGTCGCAAGGCCTGGGACGAGTTCACCGGCAAGGTCGGGAAGCTCTCGCGCACGCTCGGTCACCTCGAACCCGAGGAGGCCGCGTCGTTCCCGTCGGAGTACCGACGCATGTGCCAGGACCTGACACTCGCGCGGCACCGTCGCTACGGGCTCGCGATCGCCGGGCGCCTCAACGACCTCGTGCTCGAGGGATACCACGCGCTGCACGGCCACCGTCGTTCGCCGCTGCTCGGTGCGGGGCGCTTCCTCTTCGTGGAGTTCCCGCGCGAGGTGCGGCAGTACCGCGGCCTCCTGTGGCTGTGCATCACGCTCTTCTTCGGCCCGTTCCTGCTGCTCACGCTCGCCGGCGTGGTGGCTCCGGAGTGGGTCTACGCCGCGATCGGGCCGGAGATGCGCGCGCAGCTCGACTCGAGCTTCGGATCGGGCATCGATCCGCGCGGTGCGAACTCCGACGTGCAGATGTTCGGCTTCTACGTCTGGAACAACGTCGGCATCGACTTCCGCACGTTCGCCGGCGGGATCCTGTACGGGATCGGGACGCTGTTCTTCCTGGTCTTCAACGGCGTCGTGCTCGGCGGAGCGTTCGGCTACGCGCTGCACGCCGGACACACCGAACACTTCTTCGCGTTCACGGCCGGTCACGGGTCGCTCGAACTGACCGCCGTCGTGATCTCGGGCATGGCCGGGCTCAAGCTCGCGCAAGGACTCGTCGCACCGGGACGCATGCGTCGCGGTCACGCCCTGCGCGTCCGCGCGCGTGAGGGTGTGCGATTGATCGCGGGGGCGGCGGCGATGACGGTCGGCGCTGCCTTCGTCGAGGCGTTCTGGTCGGCGTCCGCCGTGCCCGCCGGCGTGAAGTACGTCGTCGGCGCGTGCGGCTGGGTCGCCGTGATCCTGTTCTTCGTGTTCGGAGGTCGGCGTGCGTCCTGAGGACCTCGCCGTCGAGCTGCGTCCGCGCACCGCGTGGGAGGCCGTCGACCTCGGCCAGTCCATGTGGCGACGTTGGTGGCTCCCCGTGAACGCGGCGTGGAGCGCGACCTTCGTGCCCGTGGCGGTCGGACTCGGAGCGGTGCTCGACACGCGGCCGTTCCTGGTCCTCGTCGTCCTGTGGTGGCTCCTCCCGCTGTTCGAGCGCGGCCCGGTGCTCGTCCTCGGACGACTCGTCTTCGGCGGACGCACGACGGCGCTCGACTTCCTGCGCGAGCTGCCGACGCTGTGGGGGCGCCGCGTGCTCTGGCGCATGTTCCTCGCGCGCTTCTCGCCCTGGCGCGGCTTCCTCGCGCCGGTCGCCGTGCTCGAGCGGCTCGGCGGATCGACGGCGCGGCGGCGCGCCGCGACGCTCGCGGGCGGCGGCGGCGAGTCGAGCGTCGCGATCGCGGTCGCCGTCGTGTGCTGGTCGATCCAGATCGGGTTGTTCGTCGTGTTCGTGTACGGCGTGCCCGCGCTCGGCGGTTTCGCGGACGTCGGCGAGGAGGCCTACACCGCGCTGTTCGGAGCGCCAGGCGACGCCGCGCCCTGGGCGCGCGCCTACGTCCTCGTCGCGGGCGCGCTCGCGATGAGCGTCGTCGGACCGATCCACGCCGCGACGAGCTTCGCGCTCTACCTCAACCGGCGGACCTACCTCGAGGGTTGGGACGTCGAGGTCGCGTTCCGCTCGCTCGTCCGTCGCGCCGCCGGAGCGAGGCGGACGCGCATGAGCGTCGGACTCGTGCTGCTGGTCGCCGTCGCGCTCGCCTCGTTCTCGTCGCCGGCGCGCGCCGGCGTCGCGCCGCAGGAGTCGCAGGACGCGCGCACCGTCGCCCGCGAGATCCTGTCGGGGCCCGAGTTCGACACCACCGAGGTGCAGCGCGTCCCGGTCCGGCGCGGGCCGAGGCCGGTCCCGAGCTCCGGCGGCGGCGGACTCCTTCTCGGCGAGATCGCCCGCATCCTCGTCGTCGGCGTCGGTGTCGCGCTGGTCCTCGGTCTCGTCTACCTGGCGCTCAAGCACCGCGACGCCGCGAACGTCCGGCTCGGTCCGTCCCCGGTCGCTCCTCCCGTCGTGGTCGCGGGACTCGACGTGAGGCCGGAGTCGCTGCCCGACGACCCCGTGCGCGAGGCGCGCGAGCTGTGGCGGACCGGTCGGTCGCGCGAGGCGCTGTCGTTGCTCTACCGGGCGTCGATCGTCGCGTTGGTGCGCGAGCGCGGCGTCCCCATCGTCGACGGCGACACGGAGGGCGACTGCGTGCGCCGCGTCGCGCGTTCGACCGACGACGGCGTGCGCCGGCCCTTCTCGAACCTCACGCGCGCGTGGCAGGCCTGCGCCTACGGCGAGATCGTCCCGCGCGACGCCGAGTTCGAGTCGCTCTGCGCCCAGTGGCGCGGCGTGTTCGGAGGTGCGGCGTGACGCTCCCCGCGATCGCGCGCCGCGCGCTCCTCGCACTCTCGTTCGCGGCGGTGCTGCACTCCTGCGGCGAGTACGAGGAGCGCGAGGTCGAGGTCGGCTACCGCGGCGAGGCGCGGCGCAATCCCTACCTCGCCGCCGAGCGCTTCGCCGAGCGCATGGGCTTCGCCGTGGAGTCGCGCATGGACCTGCCGGTCCCCGGGCCGGAGGTCGGGGCGGTGCTCGCGCCCTCGGAGTGGCTCGCGCTCGACAACGAGCGGACGCGCGGCGTGCGCGAGTGGGTGGAGCGCGGCGGACAGCTCGTCGTGACGGTCTTCGGCATGGAGAGGCCGGCGTACCCCGCCTGGTACGCGAAGGGCGCGGACGGCGCGTCGACCGGCGGACACCCGCTGTTCGACGAGTTCTCCGTCGAGGTCGAGGGGCCCGACGAGGAGGACTCGCTCGCTTCCATGCACGACGACTGGGACCTCGGCCGCGAACTCGTCGGCGGCCGCGGGATCTTCGAGGGTCTGCAGGTGAACTTCGCCGCGAGCGGCACCCTCGACCTCGACGCCGCGAGGTCGTGGTCGGACCGCGTCGGACCGCCGGGCCGCGCGCGCGCGGCGAGCTTCGAGGTCGGCGACGGTCGCATCACGTTCCTCGTCGACGGCTCGCCGTTCTGGAACGGAGCGCTCGGTGCGGACGACGACGCCGAGTTCCTGTGGCGCCTCCTGCGCGACGCACCGCGGCCGCGCGTGTGGTTCGTGCACGGGCGCGACGAGAGCATCGTCACGCTGCTCGTCGAACGCGCGCCGCAGTTCACCCTCGCGGCCGTGCTCCTCGTCGTGCTCTGGCTCTGGCGCCTCTCCGCGCGCTTCGGTCCGCCGATCCAGGAACCGCCGCCCGAGCGCCACTCCTACCTCGAACACGTGCGCGCGACCGGACGCTTCCTCAGGCGCAACGCCGGGAACGCGAGCCTCGTCGAGCCGTGGCGCCGTCGCGCCCTGCGCGTCGCGCGCAGCGGCGGCGCGCTCGTCGACCGACACCACGAACACGCCGTCGAGGCACTCGCGGCGCGCTCCGGGCTCTCCCCGGAGCGCGTCGACGCCGTCCTCTTCGGACCCGTCCCGACGGACGCCGGCGAACTCGTCGCCGCGATCCGCGACCTGCAACGCTGCCAGCGAGCGAGATGAACCACGACATGGACATGGAGCCCTCCGACGACGAACCCGAGGTCGGAGCCGAGAGGGCGGAGGAGTTCGCGCCGCCGCAGCACGACGCGGACGCCGCCGAGATCGCGCGCGCCGCCGAGCTCGTCGCCGCGATGCGGACCGAGGTCAAGCGGGCCTTCGTCGGTCAGGCACAGGTCGTCGACGAGGCCTTCGTCGCGCTCCTCGCGGGCGGACACGTCCTGCTCGAGGGCGTGCCCGGCCTCGGAAAGACGCTGCTCGTCCTCGCGATCGCGCGGACGTTCGGGGGCAAGTTCGCGCGCGTGCAGTTCACGCCCGACCTGATGCCTTCCGACGTCGTCGGTCACGCGATGTACGACCTCGAGTCGGGCACGTTCCGCGTGCGGCGCGGACCGGCGTTCACGAACCTCCTGCTCGCCGACGAGATCAACCGCGCGCCGGCCAAGACGCAGTCCGCGCTGCTCGAGGTCATGCAGGAGCGCCAGATCACGATCGAGGGCGAGTCGGAGGCGCTGCCGCCGCCGTTCATGGCGTTCGCGACGCAGAACCCGATCGAGCAGGAGGGCACCTATCCGTTGCCCGAGGCGCAGCTCGACCGCTTCCTCTTCAAGGTCGTGATCGACTACCCGGACTCCGACACCGAGATGCAGATCGTCTCGCACGTGACGCGCGGTCGAGCGGCGGTCGGGTTCGACCTCGCCGCCGTCTCGCGCGTCGCCGGACCGGAGGACGTCGTCGCGGCGCAGGCGGCCGCGGCGCGCGTCCGCGTCGGCGACTCCGTGCTGCGCTACGCCGTCGAGCTCGTGCGAGCCACGCGCGAGTCGCAGGCGCTCGCGATCGGAGCCGGACCGCGCGGCGCGATCTCGATGGTGGCGGCGGCGCGCGCCGCCGCGCTCCTCGACGGACGGAGCTTCGTCACGCCCGACGACGTCCGCTCGGTCGCGCAGCCGGCGCTGCGTCACCGCGTCGCGCTCGCGCCCGAGATGCAGATCGAGGGGCGCAGCGCGGACGAGGTCCTCGAGGTCGTGTTCACCCAGGTGAAGGCGCCGCGCGCGTGAGGCCGACCAACCGCACGCTCCTGGCGGTCGCGGCGTTCGCGGCTCTCGGCGTCGTCGCCGCGTTCTTCCCCGCGCTGCGCGTCGCGTGGTGGGCGCTCGCGGCGGCGTTCGCGGCGATCGCACTCGTCGACGCCGCGCGGACGGGCTGGCGTTCGCCGCTCGACGTCGTGCGCCGTTCGCCCGAGGGCCTGCCGGTCGGCGTGTGGACCGAGATCGAGCTCGAGTTCGAGAACCTCGACGACGCGCCGCGCGCGCTCGAGGTCTTCGACGGCGTGCCGCCCGACTTCGAGAGCGAACACCTGCCGCGGCGCATCACGGTCGAGGGCTCCGCGCGGACGACGGTCGTCTACTCCGTGCGTCCGTCACGACGCGGTCGCTCGCGCTTCACGCGCACCGAGCTCCTGCGCGTCTCCGACGCCGGCCTGTGGTCGCTGCGTCAGCGGGTGGGGGAGGAGCAGGAGGTGCTCGTCCTCCCGAACTACCGACCGGTCGTGCGCTACGCGTTGCTCGCCGTCGCGAACCGGCTCGAGCAGATGGGCATCCGCAAGAAGCCGCGGCGCGGGCTCGGCAAGACCTTCCACCAACTGCGCGAGTACCGCGAGGGCGACCTGCTCCAGCAGATCGACTGGAAGGCGACGGCGCGGCGCCGCGAGCTGATCTCGCGCGAGTACCAGGAGGAGCGCGACCAACAGGTCGTCTTCGTGCTCGACTGCGGTCAGCGCATGCGTTCGATCGACGGCGGCGTGTCGCACTTCGACCACTGCCTCAACGCGATGCTCCTGCTCTCGTACGTCGCGCTGCGGCAGGGCGACTCGGTCGCGGTGATGACGTTCGCGGGTGCGGACCGCTGGTTGCCGGCGGTGAAGGGTCAGCACGGCGTGCAGGCCGTCCTCCACCACGTCTACGACCTCGCGCCGACGGACGCGCCGAGCGACTTCGCGGAGGCCGCGAAGCGCGTGCTCGCGCTGCAGCGCAAGCGCAGCCTCGTCGTCTGGCTCACCAACCTGCGCGGCGAGGACGCCGCGGAGCTGCTGCCCGCCGTGCGTTCGTTGCGCGGTCGGCACATGTCGCTCGTCGCGAGCCTGCGCGAGGCTCAGATCGACGAGGTGCTCGAGGAGGCCGTCTACACCTCGGACGCGGCGGTCACCGCGGGCGCCGCCGCGGCCTACGCCGAGGAGCGCGGCGCCGTCGTCGGCGCCCTGCGCTCGTCGGGCGTGCGCGCCCTCGACCTGCGCGCGCCGACCTGCCGGTGGCGCTCGCGAACGAATACCTCGACATCAAGAGCGGCGGCGCGTCGACGGCGGCCCTCCCGGCCCGCTGGTACGATCGGCCGCGCCGTGAAGCTCCCCGCCCTCCTCGGCATCGCCGTCCTGCTGATCCTGCTCGGCCTCTGCATCTTCGCGACCGGCCTGTGGATCGCGAAGAAGCGCGCGGAGCGCGAGCGACAGCGCTGACACCTCCCGTCCATGCAACGACGCACCCTGCTCGCCGCCGCCTGTTCGCTCCTCGGATCCGTCCTCGTCGCCGCAGCCCCGTCGGCGCGGCCCGCGCATCAGGACGGCGTGCTCGCCGAACCCGTCGAACCCGTCGTCGTGTTCCTCGTGCGCCACGCCGAGAAGGGCGACGACGACGCGCGCGACCCCGGTCTCTCGGCGGCGGGCGAGCGGCGCGCGAACGAACTCGCGCGCGTGCTCGGATCGGCCGGTGTGACGCACCTCTTCGCGAGCGAGTACAAGCGCACGCAGAACACGCTCCGCCCGCTCGCGGACGCCGTCGGGCACGAGGTCGAGGTCGTCAGCGCGCGCACGCCCGAGAAGCAGCTCGCCGCCATCGCGGACCTGCCGCCCGGCTCCGTCGCCGTGATCTGCGGCCACTCCAACACGACGCCGCAGCTCGCCGCGCGCCTCGTCGACCCGACCGGCTCGGACGCCGCGAATCTCGGCGAGGACGAGTACGACCGACTGTTCGAGGTCGTGCTGCCCGCGCGTTCGCGCGTCGAGAGCTCGACGCGGCTCGCGCCGAAGCTGGTCGAGCTCCGCTACGGCGCGGGGGAGTGACGCGCGAGCCGTGACGCGCCGCTCGCCGATCCGGCTGCCGGCCGTCGAGCCCGGGGACGCGTCTCAGTTCGACAGCGTCTCGAGGAACGCGTCGGCCTCCGCGATCGACGCCTCCATGTCGGCGACGAGCGCCCCGATCTCGCTCTCGATGCTCGCGAGTTCGCCGGACAGCGACGCGACGGCCTGCGCGTTGAGGTTGTGCTTGAGCGCGAGCACGTGGTCCTTGAACGACGTGAGCACGGGCTGCATCGACGCCTCGGCCTTGTGCATCGCGCCGACGAGTACGGCATAGCGCTCCTCGGTGCGGTGGAGCAGGTCCTCGCTCTGCGCCCGGAGCTTCGCGTCGTGCATCTCGCCGATCTCGCCGCGCCACTCCGCGAACAGGTCTCCCGACACGGTCTCGACGGAGTCGATGCGGTCGGTGACCGCGGCCGCGCGGTCCTCGCTCCGGTCGTACTCCTTCTGCAACTTCGTGTAGAGCTTCTCGAGGTCGCCGCCGTCGAAGGCGTGCACCGCCTTGAACGCGTCGAGTGCGCTCACGAACTGCTCCTTCGCCGCGTCCTGTGCGTCGCGCGCCTCCTCGACCCGGTCGACGAGGATGTCGCGCTTGTGCACGCCGAACTGTTCCATCGTCCAGTAGTAGGGCGTGGAGCAGCCGGTGAGCGGAGCGACGGCGAGGGCGAGCAGGACGGCGAGGGTGGTTCGACGCATGGCGATGGGGACGGAGCGAGGGCGGCGGGCGAGTCTCGGGACGCGCGCTGCCCCTGTCAACGCGGGCGCCGAGCGCGAACCGCGGCCCCTCGCTACCCTGGCCCCGGACCCGCCGCCCCGAGGTCCGCCCCACATGGAGAGGAACGACTCGTCCTCCGCGCTCGCGATCGTCCTCGTCGTCCTGCTGCTGCTCGTCGCCGCGGGCGGCGCCTTCCTCTTCATGGGGACGCGCGCGCGGTCGCAGGCACTCGAGGCGGAGGCGCGCGCGAACGAGTCGCGCGATCGCGCGGTCGAGGCGGTCGAGTTGGCGCGGTCCGAGAGCGGCGCGACGTCGACGGCGCGGACCGTCGCGGCCGAGTCCGCGCGTGGCGCGTCGGTGGAACTCGACACGGCCGCGGACGCCGCGCCGAGCGAGGTGTTCGTCCACGTCGTCCTCGACGAGAACCCCTGGATCGCGGGGGACTGGAAGGGGCGCGTCGCGTGGACGCCGCCGGGCGGGACGGCGACGCGGTTCCGCGCGGAGTCCGACCGGATCGCACTCCCGGTTGCTCCGCACTCGCTCGAGGAGTTCGGCGAGATCGAGGTCGACGGTCTCGGCGCGCACGCCGTCGCGCTGCG
>JAWKUH010000024.1:0-86206 GCA_041398665.1 Planctomycetota bacterium
TGTCGCGCGAGGAGCATCTCGCAGCGTTCGCGCAGTTCGCGCGGGGTGCGCACGACGCTGTGCGCGTCGACGCCCTTGCTCGTGCCCTCGGCGACGGGCTTGGCGAAGAGCGGGTACGCGAGGTCGACCTTTGCGACGTCCTCCGGCTCCTCGACGAGCGCGAAGCGCGGCGTCGGCACGCCCCGGTCGCGCAGCACGTGCTTGGCCGTCGCCTTGTGCAGCGTCAGCGCGCACGCCAGCGGGTCGGAGAACGTGTACGGGATCTCGTACGCGTCGAGCAGCGCCGGGACCTGCGACTCGCGCCCGATCCCGAAGCGTCCCTCGGCGATGTTGAACACGAGGTCCCAACGGTCGCCCGCCGCGAGGCGCCGCACGAGCGCGTGGACGTTGCCGATGCGGTCGGTCGCGTGCCCGAGCTCGTGCAGCGCGCCCTCGAGCCCGTCGATCGTGTCGGCGCGGTCGAACTCGGCCAGCTCCTCCTCGTCGATCCCGAGCCCGAGGTAGTCGTCGCGCAGGTCGTACGTCAGTCCGATCCGAAGTTCACGCCGCGCCATGTCGCGACTCCTCGCGCAGTTCCGCGTAGAGCGCGCCGTGCCAGCGGCGCGCGTCCTCGACGGGGATCCCGAGCACCGCGGCCATGTCGCGTCCGTCCGGCGCGAGCAGCGACGTCGGGCAGTACTCGCCCTCGATGCCCGTGATGCCGAGCTCGGTGTAGACGAAGGGGTAGAGGCGGCAGACGAGCGGCCGCACCTCGGTCGGGAGCGTGCAACCCGCCGCCCCGAGGAACGTGCAGTCGCCGTCCACCCGGCGCACGAGCATGTGCCGCGTGCCGTCGGCGCGCACCGTGAGGCGCGACCAGTTGGGGTCGTCCTCGTCGAACGCGACGTAGGCGGGATCCAAGGGCGCGCGGAACTCCGCGAAGTCGCGGCGCCCCGTGTGGTGCGCGATGCGGCCGACGTCGCCGTCGGTCACGAGGATCTCGGCCCGTTGACAGCAGGTCCGCTGCACGCGTGCGCAGCGCGCGCACGGGTGCTGCACGATCGGCTCCGTCCCGAGGTGCGACGCGAGAGCGACGACCCCGGGGTCCGCGACGGCGCTCATGCTCCGAGACCGTCCTGCGTCGAGACGATCGCCGGGAGGGCGATCGGTGACGGCGCGATGTTCGACACCGGGTCGTGGTAGCGGTACGTGCGACCCTCGAAGTTGCGGAGGACGACGTCCTCGCCGTCGCGCCCCACCACGTAGTTCGGACCGATCGGCAGCTTGCCGCCGCCGCCCGGCGCGTCGACGACGAACGTCGGCACCGCGTAGCCCGTGGTGTGACCGCGCAGGCCTTCGACGATCTCGATGCCCTTCTCGATCGGCGTGCGCAGGTGCGCGGAGCCGCTGATCGGGTCGCACTGGTAGAGGTAGTAGGGCCTCACGGGCGACCGGAGCAGTCCGTGCACGAGGCGCTTCATCGTTTCGACGTCGTCGTTGACGCCCTTCACGAGCACCGTCTGGCTGCCGAGGGGGATGCCGGCGTCCGCGAGGCGCGCGGTGGCCTGCTGGACCTCCGGCGTCACCTCGTTCGGGTGCATGAAGTGGATGCTGAGCCAGAACGGGTGGTACTTCCGGAGCACCGCCGTGAGTTCGGGCGTGATCCGCTGCGGCAGGACGGCCGGGACCTTGCTGCCGATGCGCACGAACTCGACGTGCGGGATGGCGCGCAGGCGGCCGAGCAGCCAGTCGATGCGGTCGTCGCTCATCGTCAGCGGGTCGCCGCCGGAGATGAGCACGTCGCGCACCGCGGGCGTCGCGGCGATGTAGTCGAGCGCGCGCTCGTACTGCGCGGTGTTGAAGTGGTACTCGCCGGTCTTGCCGACCATGCGCGCGCGCGTGCAGTAGCGGCAGTACGTCGCGCAGAAGGTCGAGACCAGGAACAGCACGCGGTCCGGGTAGCGGTGCACGAGGCCCGGCACCGCCATGTCGTGGTCCTCGCCGAGCGGGTCGTCGTCCTCGCCGAGTCCGGCCCGAAGCTCGCCCGAGAGGGGCACCATCGACACGCGCAGCGGGTCCGACGGGTCCTTCGGGTCCATCTGCGCCGCGTAGTACGGCGTGATGCCGACGGGGAGGCGGTCGCCGAGCTGCTTCACCGTCGCGCGCTCGTCGTCGGAGAGCTCGAACACCCGTTCGAGTCCCGCGAGGTCGCGGACGCGGTGGCGGAGCTGCCACTTCCAGTCGTTCCACTCGGCGTCGCTCGCGTCCGGGTGGAAGCGCTCGCGGTAGAGCCGCGCCCTCTCGCCGACGACGTGCGTCGGCTCGAGGTCGAGCGGCGGGAGCGGCTCGACCTCGGCGATCTTCGGTGCGCGACGCACCTTCGCCGCGGAGGCCGCGCCCTCGGTCGCGGCGGCGGGCCGGGACGACTTCCGGGAGCGCCGCGGTCGCGGCACGAGCGAGCCCGGGTCCCCGAGCTCCGGACCTGGCGATGGCGGGCGCTCGGCGCGCTCCTGCCCGAACTCCTCAGCCAACTCCCGTGCGGTGCGCCAGTCGTGTTGGGCGGCGCCGCCCACTCCGCCGGTGCGGAGCTGCGAGTCTTCGCTCATGGTCGCCGGCCCGCGAAGGCCGCCGAGGACGAGAGCCCGCGGCGGCGCCCGGGCGACCGATGGTGGGCGCCGAACGCGGTGCAGGTCTCGACTGAGCGCGGCTATGTACCGCTTTCCGGCGGGGAGTCAAGGAGGACCGCCGATTCCGACTTCGAAGCGCGCGGACGCCGGGGTCCGTCGGTGCAGGAACGAGAAGGGTGGCGGAGACTCGCGGAACGCCGCTGCGTGCGCGGCCTGCCGGCCGCGCAGAATTCGCACAGAGGAACAGGAGGAAAGGAGGAACGCCCGCGACGTGGGTCTTCCTCCCTTCCTCCCGTTCCTCTGTGGATCCCGCGCGAAGCGGCGCGCTGTGTGGTCCACCGCTCAGATGCCGACGTCCTTCCCGGTGTCGAGCGTGTCGAGGAACTGGTTCGTCGGCTTCTGCCCGTAGGCGTGCATGCCGCCGATCCTCTTCCCGAAGATCTGCCCGAGGTTCTTCAGCCCCAGCTTGAAGTCGTCCATCATCCCGTACCCCGAGACGACGGCGTGCTGGTACCAGAGGAACGCGAGCAGCGTCCAGTCGAACAGCGGGTTGCGGGGCAGCTTGATCAGCGCCTTCACCAGCGGGATGCCGAAGGGCAGGTACACCGCGATGTTGAAGAGCTTCTGGAGGTTGACGACCTCCGTGACGTCCTCGCGCTTCATCTGGCTGTCGTACTGGAGCGACGGCCCGATGTCCTTCTCCGTGTCGACGCGCTGCTTCTCGAAGTCCTCGCGTCCCAGCTCGGTCGACTTGAACGGGCGGTAGATCAGCACGGTGCAGCCGTTCGGCTTGATCGCGCGGTTCGTGCGCACCGTGTTGAACATGTCGTCCAGCGTCTCCGCCGGCGAGCCCATGATGTTGTTCGTCCGGTAGGTGATCTTGTGCTTCCGGAGGAGCTTCGGGATGCCGTAGACCACCTTGTCGGTGTAGCCCTTCTTGTAGACGCGCACGCGCACGTCCTCGCTCCCCGACTCGAGACCGAACTGGACCGACGTGCAGCCGGCCCTCGACATGGCCTCGATGTCGTTCTCGTCGAGGAAGTTGATGTTGACGTTGCAGGCGAACGGCAGCCCGACGCGCTCCGGCCACTTCTCCGCGAACTCCTGGATCCAGCCGCGCTCCATGTTCAGCGCGGCGTCGCCGAAGTTCACCATCCGGAAGTTCGGGTAGCGCGCGAGGATGTCGTTCATCTCCTCGCACAGGTAGTCCACCGACTTCACGCGGTTGAAGCGCTCGCCCTTCTTCCCGCTGATCCACTCCTTCTTCATCAGGCCGACGGAGCAGTAGGTGCAGCTGTTCTGGCAGCCGCGGCTCGCGTGGACCTGCATGACCCGTTTGCTCGCGAGGAACGGGTACTTGTAGAAGACGTCGACGTCGGGGAACGGGAGCTCGTCCAGGTCGTGGATGACCGGACGGATCATGTTCGTCCAGGGCGCTCCGTCCTTGAGGTAGCCCACGTTCGGGATGTCCTCGATCGAACGGTTCGCCTCCCAGGCGTTCACGAGGTCGAGCATCGCGTACTCGGCCTCGGCCTTGACGATCGCGTCGACGAACTCGGCGTCGCGCAGCACCTCGTTGTCGAAGGACGGGTGCGGGCCGCCCATGACCGTCTTGAGGTGCGGGAGCTCCTTCCGCCAGGCCTCGATGTGGCGGTAGGCCCAGGTCTCCTGCCCGGTCGTCGCGTAGATCCCGATCACGTCGGGCTTCCAGCGCAGGACCTCGCCGTGGAAGTCCTTCTCCTCGGCGGTGATGAAGCAGTCCGTCTCGTGGCCGTGCTGCTTGAGCACGGAGGAGAGCACCTTGATGCCCTCGAACTCGTGACAGGTGGTGACGATGAAGGCGACGCGGGCCAAGGGGAGTCTCCGGCGCTCGTGCGGCTGGGTCGGCGGAGGGGACGTGCCCGGTCCGCCACGTGATCGCTCGACGCACCGCGGGACGGTCGCGTTCGCACGATCCGCTCCAATCCTACTCGGACCGTCGGACGGAGAGCCGCGGGACGTCCGAGGGCCGTTCGATCTATGAGGTTGGGACGCCTGATCACAGGCTCCCCGACCGCACCGGCGCACCGACGACCGCCCCTCGCACCGGGCCGCGCGGACCGCAGGGGCTACAATCGGCGCTCCATGGTCCGCACCGTCCTCGTCCAGACCTACCACCCGTACACGCAGTTCACGCACGTCCACCCCCTGGGCGTGATGATGATCGCGGCGACGGCGCGCGAGCGCGGTCACGGCGACGTCCACATCCTCGACATGAAGGTCGAGGACTGGACGCCGGAGCGCTGCGCGGAGGAACTCGTGAAGCTCCGGCCCGACGTCGTCGGGCTCTCCGCCATGACGTACGAGGCGGGGTGCATGCACGAGGTCGCGAAGCTCGTGCGCGAGCGGCTCCCCGAGGCCGTCGTCGTCTGCGGCGGACCCCACCCGAGCGTGGCGGCCGACGACGTCATGAAGGACGACTCGGTCGACTACGTGGTGCGCGGCGAGGGCGAGATGACCTTCGCGGACCTGCTCGACGGGGTCGCCGCGGGGCGGCGCGACTGGACGGGCTGCGAAGGACTGACCTGGCGCAACGCCGACGGGGACGCGGTGCACGAGCCCGACCGCTCGCCGCCGCGCGACCTCGACGACCTCCCCTTCCCCGCCTGGGACCTCGTCGACCACGCGAAGTACCACACCGTCCCGCGCGGCGGCGTGATCTACGCGCACAAGGAGTTCGCGACGATGTTCTCGTCGCGCGCGTGCCCGTGGCGCTGCACCTACTGCCACAACTCCTACGGCAAGGTCTTCCGAGAGCGCTCCGCGGAGAACGTGCTCGCGGAGATGGAGCTCCTGGTCACGCAGTACGGCGTGAAGGAGTTCGTCTTCATGGACGACATCTTCAACTTCCGGCCGGAACGCGCGAAGAAGATCGCCCAGGGCATCATCGACGCGGGCTGGAGGATCAAGCTCACCTTCCCGAACGGCTTCCGCGGCGACATCCTCGACGAGGAGCTGGTCGTGCTGCTGAAGAAGGCCGGCATGTACCGCTGCATGATCGCGGTCGAGTCGGCCGTGCCGCGGATCCAGAAGGTGATGAAGAAGAACCTGAAGATCGACAAGGTGCGCCACATCGTCGACTTCACGGCGAAGCAGGGCGTGATGGTGCACGGCGCGTTCATGCTCGGCTTCCCGACGGAGACCGAGGAGGAGATGCGCGAGACGATCGAGTGGGCAGCGAGCAGCTCGTTCCACACCGCCGCCTTCTTCCGCGTCATCCCGTTCAAGGGCACGGAACTGTTCAAGCAGATCGAGCACGCCGGCTTCGACCTGCCGTCCGACTGGAGCAAGTACGAGCCCTACCAGTCGCAGATCAACCTCAGCGAGGTCGGCGAGGACCGCATCCTGAAGCTGCGCAAGAGCGCGTACCGACGCTTCTACCTCTCGCCGAAGCGGCTGTTCCGGATCTTCAGCCTGATCCCGAACAAGGCGAACATGATCCCGTTCCTCACGCTGCTCTTCGCACGTCGCGCGTACGCGCGCTGATTCGTCGACACCCGTGGAGGAGACGAAGGAGGCCCCGGCCGCGGTGCACGCGGCGGCCGCGCGATTCGACGTCGCCGGTCCGGTCGAGTCGATCCGCGAACAGGGCGGCGGCCACATCAACAGCTCGTACGTCGTGACCTGCGCGACCGACGGGGGGCGCTCGGTGCGCTACCTCCTGCAGCGCATCAACACGACGGTGTTCACGCGCCCCGAGCTCGTGATGGCCAACGTGCGGCGCGTCACCGAGCACCTCTGCCGCAACCTCGAGGGCAGCCCGGACCTGCCTCGACGCGCACTGCGCCTCGTCCCGACGCGCGACGGCGAGCCGTGGGTGCGAGCCACCGACGCGGACCAGCCGTGGCGCTGCTTCGAGTTCGTCGAGGACAGCGTCTGCCTGCTCGAGCCGCGCACCCCCGACGACGCGCGCGAGGCGGCGAAGGCGTGCGGTCGCTTCCTGGCCGACATGTCGAGCTACGACGGCGAGCGCATGGACGACGTCCTGCCTCGCTTCCACGACACGCCCCTACGCTACGAACAGCTCGACGCGGCGATCGCGAGGGGCCTCCCCGAGCGACTCGACGACGCGCGCCTCGACCTCGCGTTCGCGGAGGAGCGCCGCGCGGGAGCAGGCAGCGTCCTCGAGGCGCTCGCCTCGGGCGCGATCCCGGTGCGCGTCGCGCACAACGACGCGAAGATCTCGAACGTCCTCTTCGACGCAGCCACCGGTCGCGGGCTGTGCGTCATCGACCTCGACACCGTGATGGAGACGAGCAGCCTGTTCGACTTCGGCGACCTCGTGCGCTCCATGGCGTCGGGCCGCCCCGAGGACGAGCGCGATCTCGGCTCGATCGAGGTGCAGCGCCCCGTCTTCGTCGCGCTGGTCGACGGCTTCCTCGACGGCTTCGGCGGCGTCATGACGAGGGCCGAGCGCGAGCTCCTCGTCGAGGGCGCGCGCATCATGGCGCTCCAGCAGGGCGTGCGGTTCCTCGCCGACCACCTCGTCGGCGACGTCTACTTCCGCGTGCACCGCACGGGTCAGAACCTCGACCGCGCACGCGCGCAGTTCCGACTGGTCGATCGGCTCGAAGCGCGTCGCGGCGAACTCGGGGCGGTGGCGGCGTCGCGATGAAGGCCTTCCCCACCACCGGCCTCGACGCGACCAGTCGGAGCCTCGCGCGCGAACTCCTGCACGGCAACGCGGAGCTCGCGACCTGGGCGCGGCGCGAGGTCGCGCCGGGAGGCGGCCAGTACTTCGTGCTCGAGGTCCCGCCGCCCTCGGGCGAGCACGCGGCGCTCGTCGTCGACGCGGGCGACCGCGGTCGCGTCGCGGTGCGGCTCGGTCGTTTCTCGATCGAGTTCGACGCCCCGCCGCACGGCGGTCGGACGAGCGAACTCCCGGAAGCCGTCAGCCTGGTCGAGGACCTGCTCGCCGGCGAGGTGCGCGTGTGGGTCGGCACGCGCGACGGTGCGTTCGTGGGTCAGGGTCTCGTCCGCAAGGAGTCCGACCTCCGAGCGGCGCTCGCCCGTTGTCCGCGCGGGACCGAGGTCGAGGTGACGCGCTGGGACGAGCCGCCGGCGCTCTTCGTGTGCTGAGCGGCGCCTCCCACGCAGGTTCACAGGGAGGCACAGAGAACACAGAGGCCACGCGGCGCCGCCCAGGGCGGCGCGGAGAGTTGGGACCGAACGAGTCCTCCGACCGAGCCCGGTCCATCGTGGCCTCTGTGTCCTCTGTGCCTCCCTGTGAATCATCCGCGCGGCGCGAAGCGGCGCGCTGCGTTCCCCGCGCGGCCGGCAGGCCGCGCTACGACTCGAGAGGAGCGCGAGGCGCCGAGCCGGCGCCTTCGGCGCCGAAGCCCACGCAATTTCAACACGAAGGGAACGACAGGAAGGGACACGAAGAACACGAAGGCGCCGCCGCGGGCGGACGCAGACCCGCGGTGCGCTTCGCGCCCCGCGGGTCCCTGCGTCCTTCCGTGTGGTCCGCCGCCGAAGGCGGCGCTTTCCGGTTCTTCGCGTTCTTCGTGTTTCGATCCCCACGCGACCGTAGGTCGCGTGTTCGTCCCCCCACGCGACCGTAGGTCGCGTGTTCGTTCCCCACGCGACCGCAGGTCGCGTGCTCGTCCCCACGCGACCGTAGGTCACGTGCTCGCTCCCCCACGCGACCGACCTACTGCGGCCTTCCGGCGAGCAACCAACGCGCCATGAGCGCGGCCTGCTCCGCGGTGATGGCCGGCTTCGGCATGTGCATCTGGTAGCCGCTCGCGAGATCGGTGAGGCGCGCACTCGCCGCGACACCGCCCGGCGGGTCGAGGAGGAACGCCGTGAGGTCGGCCTCGTTCCAGTCCTCCTCGATCCCCGTGAGTCCCGGCCCCAACTGCGAACCGGAGCCGTCGGCCGGGTGGCACATCACGCACTGCTTCGCCGAGTAGAGCTGGTTCATCTCGGAGCGCTGGGCCGCGGTCAGCGCCGCCGTCGGCCCGTTCGAGCCCCCGCCGCTCGCCTTCGTGTCGTCGCCGCACGACGCGAGCGTCGCCGCGACGAGGATCGCGGGGACCGCGAGGACGCGCAACGCGCGCTCAGCACCAGCTGTTGTTGAGTACCTCACCGACTCCTCCTGCTCCGGGAACGATGTAGTCGTCGTCGTCGAGCCCGCGCTCCTCGCTCCATCGGAGACCGGGCTTCGTCGCGAGCACGTCGGGGGACGACATGCCGCGGTCCACGCGCGCCGCGAAGACGGTCGGGCGCGCGGGGTGGTCGAGCACACGCCGGAGGAACTCCGGCGTGCAGATCATCGGGAGCACCGAGACCGAGGCCGGTGCTCCGTGGTGTTCGAGGTAGTGGTCGAGCGCGACGCACGCCGTCGAGCCGGTCGCCCCCATCGGGTCGGGGATCACGAGGTGGGCGCCCTCGACGCGCCCGCCGATCTTGCTGCCGAACAGCGTGCTCCCCGTCACGTGCCCCGCCGCGTCGGTCGTCCGCGACATGTGCAGGTGGTCGAAGCGCACGTAGTCCTCGGGGAGGACCGAGGAGAGCAACTCGAAGCACACCTGACCCGGCACGATGCCGCCGCGGATCACGTCGATGACGACGACGCGCGAAGCGGGGTCCAGCACGTCGCCCTTCCAGGTCCCGAGCGCGCCGTGCTGGTCGTGCATGCGCGTCGCGAACTCGCCGTGCGTCGTCGGGAGCAGTTCGGACGCCGACCAGGCGCACAGGACGCCGTAGACCGTGCGGAGCGCGTGCAGCACGTCGCTGCGCGCGGTGTCCGCGGACGAGACGCGGGCCAGGAGGGTCGCGACGAAGGGGTCGTCGAGCACGCGCGCACGTTCGCCGTAGGCGTGCTCGAGCTCGCGGAACATCAGGCGTTCGCGCCGCTCCCCGGACGGCGGTCCTCCTCGACGGAGCGCACGGCGTCCGCGAGGATCTCGACGAGCAGCGGGATGTCGCGACCCGGGATCGCGCACAGCGCGACGCGCACCGCGCCCTGGAGCGGCACGACGAAGAGGCCGCGCTCCTTGCAGCGGCGCGCGACCTCCTTCGCGTCCTCGGCGAAGACCGAGACGAAGAAGCCGCCCTCGTAGCGCGGGTAGCGCAGGCCGGTGCCGCGCGCGCGCTCGTTGAAGACGATGACGCGCTCGTCGAGCAGTCGGCGCAGACCGTCGCGCTCGGCGTCGAGACGCTCGCGCAGCTCCGGCGTGCGCATCACCTCGGCGACGGCCGACATCCCGAGGTGGTTGCAGTTCGACCACGTGCCGCGGCAGGTGTAGCGCAGCGCGTTGAGCAGCCGCCCGCGCTCGCCGGCGTCGGCGTGGCTCGCGACGAGCGCACCGACGCGCGCCCCGTACTGCGTGAACGACTTCGAGGCGGTCCACGCGACGAGCAGCGTCATGCGGTCGACGAGCGGCGCGAGGCGCTCGCGCCAGCTCTTGTCGCGCGTCGCCGCGAACTCCGCGTAGGCGTAGTCGAGGCACAGCGCGACCGGACCCTTCTCGCTCGCGCGCTCCAGCACCTCGGCGGTCTGGGCCCACTCCCCGTCGTCGAGGGAGAACCCCGTCGGGTTGTGGCAGGGCGAGTTGAGCACGACGAGGGACCGCCCCTGCGCGCGCAGGTTCGCGTCGAGCGCGGCCTCGAACAGCGAGACGTCGAAGTCCCCGTGCTCGTCGAACATCCGGAACGTCTCGAGCCCGCGCCGCGCGTGGTTCGCGAGGATCCCGTAGGGCGACCAGTAGTAGCTCGTCGTGAGCAGCTTCTGGCCCGGCTCGATGAAGTTGACGATCGCGTCGTAGATCGCACCGGTGCCGCCGGGCGTCCCGACGGCGAGCGACACGTCGCGCAGCGGGTGGTCGCCGTAGAGGTCGTCCTGGACGCACTCCAGGAACTCCGGCGGACCGGCGATCGGCGCGTAGGCCGCCGCGACCCTGGGGTCGATGCGGCGCATCGCCGCGAACACGCTGTCGATGACCGCCAGCTTCCCGTCGTCCTCGTAGAGCGCACCCAGCGTCGCGTTGAGGATCTTCTCGCCCTTCGCGGCGCGAGCCGTGGCCTCGGCGTCCAGCGAGAAGATGGGATCGTCGCCGGGACGGTCCTGGGCGTCCTTGATCAACGCGCTGTGCGGGAATGGGGGTGCGTGGAGGGGATTCACGGGCACTCGGGGGGCGCGCGATTCTACTCGACGGGTCCGCGCGCCCCGACCCCCGAGGCGGGTCGACGCGCGCAACCCCGTGCGGGCGGACGGTCGCCGCGGGCGGACGCGCGGGCGGCGCACCCGCGAGGGCGGCGGCTCCGGCCCCGGCGCTCCTGCACCGCCTCCGGTGCACCCACGCGAACGACCGCGGTCGACTCAGGGCAGCGTGCGCTCGAGTTCCCGTCGCGCCAGGAACTGCATGCGCAGGAGCACGGTGTAGCGCATGGTCGAGCGCCCCGCGAGTTCGAGCGGCTGCGCCGCCAGGAACTCCTCGACGGAACCGATCCCGAGGCGCGCGAGTTCGTCCGCGTAGTCCGCCTCGACGCCCTGGAAGCCCACGCGTGCGAGCGGGGTGCCGCGATCGTTCGCGCCGGAGCGCGACACCGCGGGAGCGGCCGCGCCGGCGGACACCGGCGGACCGACGTCCTTCGGCTTCGCGCCGTGCGCCGTCTCGGCGTCCTGCCGCGGCGGGTGCGGCGGGAGTTCGACCGCGGGTTCGTCGGCGTCGTCGTCCTCGCGCAGGTCCGCGGTGCGCGGCCGGGCCTCGTGCACCGTCGGGCGCGCGGCCGCGGGAGTCCTCGCGACGCCGTTCTCGGCTGCGCGTCCTTCCTCGCCGTGCTCTTCCGAACCGTGTTCGTCGACACCGTGTTCGTCGACACCGTGTTCGTCCACACCGCGCTCGGCGGTGCGTCCGGACGCGAGTCGCCAGGCCTTGAGGAGCGTCTGGAGCAGCGAGCCCTCGCGACGGTGACCGCGCTCCGCGGTCGTCGGTCCGGGCCGTGTTCCGGCGCCGATCGCGGCGCCCTCCGCCGAGGGACGCGCACGCTCCTCCTGGTGCTGCGCGGCGAGCCCCCCGCGCACCGTCGGACCGGGTTCCGCGACGGCGTCGTCGTATCGCGCGCCGGGACCGTCACCCGTCCTCGCGACGGCGACCGTGCCGACGACGCCGCTCGTCGCGGGTCGCGCGTCGGCGGGCACCGGTTCGTCGGGGATCCGCTCGGTCGCGACGTCGGACCGACGGGCGCGCACCGCTCGATCCCCGAGACGCGCGGCGAGCAGACCCGCTTCGCGACGGAAGCGTTCGCTGCCCTCACCGTCGGTCTGCAGCGCCCAGACGAGGTCGGCGCGCGACAGAGCCTCGAGTTCGTCGATCCCCTCGCAACCGAGTTCGCGCAGTCGACCGAGTGTGGTCGGTCCGTCGGCGTGCAGGTTGCAGAGGAGGGCGAGGGCGTCCATCGTGGAGTCGCTGCGCGAGCGCGGCTCGATCGCGCCCAAGGGTAGCAGCGCCGTGTGCGCGCGAACACGCGGAATCGCGCGCGCGCGAGCGGGGATTCACCGACGCGCGGCCGCGTAGGCGATGGACTCTTCCGCGAGCGCCCGGAAGTCGGCGACGGCCTCGGACTCCGGTGCGAGGTCCTGGACGAAGGCGCCGTACCCCGCGGCTTCGCGCAGGCTTCCGCTGGAGCGCACCGCGGTGTCGAACAGCGACTCGCCGAAGCGCGACTGCATGGCGACGAGCACCTCGCGCGCGAACTCGGAGGAGCGGTCGAAGAGCGTCGCGACGACGCGCAGGTCGAGCGGGACCTCCAGGGTCTCCGCCATGTCGTGGAAGAGGCCGCGCGCCTTGAGCGCGCCCTGGAGCGAGAAGGCTCCGGTCTCCACCACCAGGAGGACGGTGGTGGCCGCGACGACGGCATTTGCGGTGAGGATGCCGTCCGCCCGCGGAGGACAGTCCACGAGGACCCAGTCGAGTTCGCGCCGCATCGACGCGAGCGCCTGACGCAGGGCGCGCTCCGGCGAGGTGCGCGAGCGCGCGGCGTTCTCGAAGCGCGCGAGGTCCGTGGCCGCCGGAGCGAGCCAGACGCGCTCGTCGACGGGCTGCAGCACCTCCTCGAGCGCGCGGTCGCCGAGCAGCACGTCGGACACCGACCGTCCGGGAGGCGACGTGCGCCCCAGCGCCATGGTGGCGTGGGCCTGCGGGTCCATGTCGACCACGAGCACCCGCCGCCCCGTCCGCGCGAGGGCGCCCGCGAGGTGCACCGCCGTGGTCGTCTTCCCGCAGCCGCCCTTCTGGTTCGCGAGGGCCCACACCGGTGCGCCCGAGGCCAGCGGCGAGCGCGGGCGACGGCCCGCGTCGCCCGACGCGATCTCGGTGGCGTGTCCGGGGGGAGTGAACAGGGGAACGACCTCGCGCCCAGTTATCCGAAGTCGCGGCCTCCGGCGCAACAGTGCGTTCGTCGGTGCCGCGCGAGGCGGCCGGTGCCGTTGCGTCGCGAGGCGCGCGCGCGGGCAGGTACGATGGGAACCACGGAGGTCCACACGAAACTGAGTCCTGCGTGGTCTCTGCGTGCTCCCCGGCTCCCTGTAATTCCTGTGTGGTATGCGGCGCCTCAGGCGCCGTTCGGCGGGAACTAGTGGAACCGGAGCTGCTCGCCGATGCGGTGCAGCTTCATCAGGTTCGTCGTGCGCGCCACACCCGGCGGGATGCCGGCGACGAAGATCACCTTCTCGCCCGGCGACACGAGGCCGCTCGCGAGCAGGTCGTCGCTCGCCGTCTGCCACATCTCCTCGATCGACGAGCCGCGCTGACAGATGAACGGCCGGACGTGCGCCAGCATGTTCATCCCGTTGTAGACGCGCTCGGAGGGCGTGATCGCGATCACCTCGGCGCTCGGGCGGTAGCGGCTCACCAGCCGAACGGTGTTGCCCGTCTCGGTGAACGCGATGATCTTCGTGAGGTGCAGCGCCTCGGCGGCCTGGACCGCGGCGAGCGCGATCGCGTTCGAGAAGGTCTGCTCCGACGAACGGAACGAGACCTTGGGCAGATCGAGGTAGCGCTGGCTCTGCTCGACCGCGCGGCAGATGCGATTCATCACCGCCACGGCCTCGACGGGGTGCTTCCCGATCGCGGTCTCCGCCGAGAGCATCACGGCGTCGGTGCCGTCGAGCACGGCGTTGGCGATGTCCGTCACCTCGGCGCGCGTCGGACGCGAGGAGTGGATCATCGACTCCAGCATCTCGGTCGCCGTGATGACGAAGCGCCCCGCGGTGATCGCCTCGTGGATCACCGACTTCTGGATCATCGGCAGCTGCTCGAGGTCGACCTCCACCCCGAGGTCGCCGCGCGCGACCATCACGCCGTCCGAGGCCTGCAGGATCTCGTGGATGTGCTCGAGCGCGATGGCGCGCTCGATCTTCGACACGAGCTGCACGTCCGGTGCGAGGTCGCGGATGCGTTCGACGTCGGCGGCGTCGCCGACGAACGACAGAGCGAGCATGTCGACGCCGATCTGTCGCGCGATCGTGATGTCGTCGACGTCCTTCTCGGTCGGCAGGCGCAGCGAGATGCGCGAGTCGGGGAGGTTGACGCCCTTGCGGTCCGAGATGGCGCCCTCGCGCACGACCTCGGTCACGATGTGGTCGCGCGCGACGTCGATCGCGACGAGCTCCACGGCTCCGTCGGCGAGGAGCATCCGGTGGCCCGGCTCGACGCGGTCGAGGAAGCCCTCGAAGTTGAAATAGACCTCGCCGGGCTCGGCGATCTCGTCGCCCTGTCGCACGACGAGTCGGTCGCCGACCTCGAGTTCGCGCGACTTGTCGGCGAACCGCCCCATGCGGAGCTTCGGTCCCTGGATGTCGGCCATCAGCGCGACGGGCCGGCGCATGGCGCGCGCCGTCTTGCGCACGATGTCGGCGCGGCGGCGGTGCTCCTCCGCCGAGCCGTGGCTGAAGTTGAGGCGCACGACCGACATGCCGGCGTCGATCAGCTCCTCGATGCGACCCTCGGAAGCCGGTCCGATCGTCGCGACGATCTTGGTGTGCGATCGTTCGCGCGCGGTGCGGCGCGCGTTGGCGCGCCCGAGCGCCGCGGCGTGTCGTGCTGCAGCGCCGGCTCCCGCGGGATCCTCCGCGGAGCCTTCCTGGCGTAGGGGTGCGTCCATCGCTCCTGCGGCGGACCCTCCGTCCGCCGCGCCGAGCAGACTACCCGGCGTCGTGCCGGGCACCAAGGCGCGTCGATCGCTCTCGCTCGTCACGCCGACCACATCCCCGTCGAGAGGTAGCGCTCGCCCGTGTCGCACAGGAGCGTGACGACCACGGACCGACCCGTGCGGTGCGCGAGCGTGCGCGCGGCGTACACGTTGCCGCCGGACGACGGACCGCAGAACATCCCGGCGCGCGCGAGTTCGCCGCAGACCGGGAGCGCCTCCTCGAGGCGCACGTCGACGCGGTGGTCGATCAGTCCCTCGTCGAGTAGTTCCGGTGCGCGGTCGCCCGGTGCTCCGAGCGGCTTGAGTCCCTCGATGCCGGGGAACACGTCCGGGACGAGCGCACCGACCTCGCACCCGCACTCCGACCTGAGGCGCCGACCGACGCCGGTGAGCGTGCCGCCCGTGCCGACGCCGGAGACGAACAGCTCGGGCGCGCCGACGCCGAGTTCCGCGAGCTGTCGCAACACCTCCCCCGCCGTCCCGTCGTGGTGCGCGCGCCAGTTCCACTCGTTGGCGTACTGGTTCGAGTACCAGTAGAGGTCGGGACGCTCCTTCGCCATGCGTCCCGCGAGGCCGCGCGCCGCGTCGTAGCCGTCGATCGGGTCGGTCAGCACGAGTTCCGCGCCGTGTGCGCGGATGCGCTGGAGGCGCTCCTTGCTGGCGTTGCCCGGGACGACGAGCGTGACGTCGACGCCGAGCAGAGCGCCGAGCGCCGCGTACGCGATGCCCGCGTTGCCCGACGACGAGTCGAGGAGTCTCCGTCCGGTCCCGCGACCGACGTGTCCGTCCGCGATCGCGTGCACGAGCATGCGCGCGACGGGACGGTCCTTCACCGAGCCCGTCGGGTTCGTCGTCTCGAGCTTGGCGAACAGCCGCGTCCCCGCGGGCAGGCCGCCGAGGTGCGTGAGCTCGACGAGCGGCGTGTCGCCGACCCGCGCGAGGAGGACGTCGCGAGGCGCGACGCCCCGCGTGACGGTGGACCGGTCGACGGTGGCGTGACTCACGTCGTGCAGCTCTCGGCGATCGTCTGGTACGGAGGCGGCACCGCGCCCGGTGCGCACCACGCGCACGCGGGATCGGCGTCGAAGTGGAGTTCGGTGAAGCGCTGCCTGAGCGCGTCGTAGTGCAGCATGCGGCCGACGAGCGGGTCGCCGACGCCGAGCACGAGCTTGAGCGCCTCGGTCGCCTGGACGCAGCCGACCACTCCGGGGAGGACGCCGAGCACGCCGGCCTCCGCGCACGACGGCGCGAGTTCCGGCGGCGGCGGCTCGGGGTAGAGGCAGCGGTAGCACGGCGCCTTCCCGCGCTCGCGCGCCGGGTGGAACACGGAGACCTGGCCCTCGAAGCGGAAGATCGCGCCGTGCACGTTCGCGACGCCGAGCTTCACGCACGCGTCGTTGACGAGGTAGCGCGTCGCGAAGTTGTCGGTGCCGTCGAGCACGACGTCGGCGCCGTCGAGGACGCGCTCGACGTTCTCCGGGACGAGTCGCTCGCGCAGCGCCTCGACCTCGATCGACGGGTTGAGCGCGAGCAGCGTCTCGCGCGCCGACTCCGCCTTCGGACGACCGACGCGCGCGTCGGTGTGGAGGATCTGGCGCTGCAGGTTCGAGCGGTCGACCACGTCGTCGTCCACGATCGTGATGCGGCCGATCCCCGCGGCGGCGAGGTAGTAGGCGGCGGGCGAACCGAGTCCGCCGGCTCCGACCAGGACGACGCGCGCCTCGCCGAGCCGCACCTGTCCGGACTCCCCCACCTCGGGCAGGATCAGGTGGCGTTGGTAGCGCTGGCGCGACGCCGCGTCGAGCGCGCGCGGCACCTCGAACGGGAGTCCGTCGGCCTTCCAGCGCGCGAACCCGCCGGCGACGCTCGTCGCGCGCGCGTAGCCGAGCGAGCGCAACGACTCCGCCGCGAACAGCGAGCGCACGCCGCCCGCGCACATCACGTACACCGGTGCGTCGCGGTCCGGCACGGCCTCCTCGATGCGCAGCTCGAGGAACGACTTCGGGACGCGGACCGCACCGACGGGCGATCCCTGCGCGACCTCGTCGGGTTCGCGCACGTCGACGAGCACGCCGCGTCCGTCGTCCGCGGCCGCGCGCGGCGCGACCTCACCGACCCTCGTGCGCAGTTCGTCCTGACGGCGACGCGACTCGCTCACGGGGAGGTCGCCCCGTCCCGGGCGTCCGAACCGCCGGCGACCGCGGGGACGATGGTGAGCACGGAGCCGTCGTCGAACTCGGCCTCGAGTCCGCCGAGCCCGCGCGCGTCGCGACCGTCGACGAAGACGTTCACGAAGCGGCGCAACGACCCCTCGTCGTCGAGGATGCGGCCGGCGAGACCCGGGTGGTCGCGCACGAGGTCGCGCAGGACCGCGCCGACGTTCTCGCCGGCGACCGGGAGCTCGTCGGCTCCGCCGCAGAACGTGCGCAGGGGCGTGGGCAGTCGCAGGGTGGCTCGGCTCATGACGCGATGGCGACGTCGGGTCGCTGCGATTCGATCGATGCGGAGCGGCGCTCGACACCGGGGACCACCGCTCCCTCCTCTTCCGTCGTGACCAGCGACTCCTCGACGAAGACCTCGTCCTCGAGCCGCCACGAACGGACGTGCAGGTCGCCGTGCGCGGCGCGTCCGACGATGAGGTAGGACCAGCCAGGGAGAGCTCCGTCGCGATCCGTGCGTGAGGGACGCGCGCCGGAGTCGGGGTGCGAGTGCCACACGCCGACGATCTCGAGTCCGAGTTCGCGCGCCTCGCCGTCGAGGCGCACGTAGTCCTCGGGGTGGACCTCGAAGCGGTCCTCGCGCGCCGTGGTCGCCGCGTTGCGGGTCGGGACGACGCGCGCGACGCGGACGGTCCCGTCGTCGTCGGTGCTCCCGAGCATCAGCCCGCAGGCCTCGGCCGGGAGGGCCACCCTGGACGCGGTCACGGCGCGTCCCAGCTGCTCGACGTCGACGACGATCCTCACGCCTCGCATTGTCCGCACGTCGCGCTCCGCGGGCCAGGACGCGCGCGCTCGGCGCCGCTCTCAGTCCCCGGTTCGGATCGGCGCGACGACGCGCCACAGGCTCGAACCCTGGAACGGGACGAGTCGCCGCGAACCTTCGGGCGGTTCGAAGCGCGCGAGGACGTCCTCGCGCGGGATGCGCTCGTAGCGCGGATCCGCCCCGAGGGCGACGTCGGCGGCCTCGGACGTCATGAGCACGGCGCCGACCTCGAGCTCCGACGGGTCGGAGCACCAGCGCACGGGCACCTCGACGTAGTACAGCTCGGTGAACCAGTTCCACGCGGCGAGGTGCAGCCCCTGCGGCGCGAGCGCGTCGATCGCGGTCGCGTTCTCGACGCGACGGTGCTCCGTGCGGGTGCGCTCGACGGGACCGAGGTGGACGAGGCGCGCGGCCAACAGGCAGACGAGCGCCGTGACGAGCGCGACCGTGCGTCTCCGGTCGTCGGGAGCGCCCCGGAAGGCGCGCAGCGCGACCCAGCCCGCGGCGCCGACGACGCTCGACAGGACGCAGGCACCCCACTCGAGCGGCCGGACGGCCTCGATCCCGCCGAGCTTCCAGGCCGTGAACACCACCCCGAACGGTCCGCCGACGACGGCGAGGACCGCGAGGGACCGTGCGGCTCCGAGCTGGAGCTTGCGTGCGTCGGGGCGCACGAGGAACGACGCCGCGAGCACCGCGGCGAAGGGAGCGAGCGGCAGCGCGTAGCGCGCCCGCGTGCTGGGCCAGAGGACCAGCACGAGCAGTCCCAGGACGATGACGTGCAGTGCGAGGTGCGTGTCGGGACGCTCGCGCCAGGCTCGATGCTCGCCCCGACCCAGCGCGAACAGCACGAGGGCCGACGCCGGCAACCAACCGAGGAGCACGCCGGCGACGAATCGACCGCGGTCGCGCAGGTACTCGGCGAGCCCGCCGGTCCCCCCGCGTCCGAGTTCGGCCGCCCAACCCGCGACGGCGTCGCCGCGGTCGAGCGCGCCGCCGGCGACGATCGGCCACCACAGGAATCCGACGCTCCCGAGCAGGAGGGGCGCGAACGTGCGCCGCACCGCTCCGCGAAGTCCGACTTCGGCGACCGCGAAGGTGAACGCGGGGAGGGCGGCGAGCGCGAACGCGATCGGCCCCTTGGTCAGGAGCGCCGCGGCGAGCCCGATCGACGCCGCGGACGCGCGCCACACGCTCGGTCGCCGCGCCTGCGCGGCGAGCGTGACCGCGGCGACGACGCAGGTCAGCACGAACGTCGTCTCGATCTCCCCGAGCGGCGCCTTCACGAGCATCTCCGGCATCGCGACGGCGGCGGCGCCCGCGACGAGACCCTGTGCGCGACACCGCGACGACCGGCCGACGACGTACGCGACGAACCCGGCGAGCAGCACCGTCGAGAGGATCGATGCCAGTCGCGCGGCGGCCGGAACGACGCGCCGCGAGTTCGGGACCCAGTCCGAGGCTCGGTCGGCACCTGTGGGATCGGTCGGCGCGCCCTCGGGCGTGGTCGAGCGCACGAGGTCGATCGCGCCGCTCCGTTCGAGTGCGACCTGGTTCGCCGCCGTCCACCAGTAGTAGAGCGGCGGCTTCGCGAGGTACACGCGACCGAAGATGCGCGGGACGACGTAGTCGCCCGTCGCGAGCATCGCCTCGGCGGGAAGGACGCGGCGCGACTCCTCGGCCTCGAGTTCACCGCGGGCGAACCAGGGCAGATCGGCGAGCAGCGCGAACAGGACGGCCGCTACGACGTGCCAGTGGACTCGCATCGGCGACGGAGAGCGCGGATCGGAGGGGAAGGTCGCGGGACGGACGGGAGGAGGTGCCCTTCGGGCGCGTACTCTACCGAGCGCGCCCGCGGCTCCACGCGCCCGCGCCCCGAACGATGTTCCGCACCACGATCGTCGCGTCCCTCGTCCTCGTCGCCGCGTCCTCACCGCAGGAACGCGTCGACTTCGCACCCGTCGACGGCACGCGCGTCGTCAAGTCGTTCGCCGTGAACACGCACCTCGAGCTCGCGAGCGCCTCGCTCGTCTCCGGCGGCGAGCACGAGCCGATCCGGATGGAGATGTCGGTGGACTCCGCGCTCGAGCTCGGCGTCACCGACACCTACGTCTCGACCTCGAACGGCCGCCCTCGCGCCCTCGAGCGGCGGTTCGACTCGATCCGCCGCGACGCCTCGGCGGTCTCGCGCGCGTCCGCGCTCGGCGGCGGCGAACGCGGCGCTCGGTCCGGCTCGCCGCTCGAAGGACGGACGGTGCGCTTCGAGACGGGAGCGGACGGCGCCGACGCGACGCGCCGCTTCAGCGACACCGATCGCCCGCCCACCGAGGAGGAACGCGCCCTGCTCGACGGACTCGAGGAGGACCTCGACCTGCTCGCATGGCTGCCGAGCGGCCCGATCCGACCGGGCGACACCTTCGAGATCGCCCCCACCGCGTTCGCGCAGCTCCTCTCGCCCTCCGGCGAGCTCCGCCTCGTCCCCGAGGACGGCACCGCGGCGAAGGAACTCGGCGCGTTCGGCCTCGGCGGCGGCCTCGCGGAACTCCTCGGCACGCCCGAGGGGACCGTCGAGGGTCGCTTCGTCGCGATCGAAGGCGCGCCCGGGGCGCGGCTCGCGCGCCTCGAGTACGCGGTCGACCTGCGCTGCGTCCAGAGTCTCGACGTCGCGTCCTGGCCCGGCCTCGCGGATCCCGATCCGCCCGGTGACGACGACGTCTCGGTCCGCGCGCTCCGCTCCGACGCGGACGCGATCCTCGAGGGGAGCGTCGTGCTGCTCTTCGGTCTCGACAGCGGCCGCTTCGACTCGCTGGAATCGACCTGCGAGGTGGACCTCAAGGTGACGCAGACCTCCGAGCTCGTCCGCGGGGAGCGGTCGACGGAGATCGGGGTCGAGCTCGGGTTCCCGGGGACCCACGCGGTCTCCGCGCAGGTCCGAGCGCTTTAGGAGCCCGTCCCGAGAATCCCTGTTCCGGCGGACGGGCGGTCGCGGGACCGCGGGAGGTCCTGGTCGACTCGACCCTCCGGCGCCGTTCGCGCCGTCCGTCGGGCGATCCGCGGCCGCTCCCCCGAGGGCCGGGGACGGCGCCGGGGCGGAAAGGGTCCCGGCCGCCCCTCGTATGGCGCCCCTCGATCGGACCCCGTTCCGGGGCTTGGAGCGCCGGGCCCGGTTCCGTATCCTCTTCAGCGCTCGGAGCGCGCCGCGGGCCGAGAACCACGTCCCCCTGACCCGCACGACGAACCGCTCGGCCTTCCCGGAGGCCTGCCCGAGACGGCGCCGCTCCGCGCGGCACCCATCGGGCTCGAGGAGCCGACGACAACTTCCGCGGCTCCGGTTCCACGCTCCAACGACCAACCCACGGCCAGCATCCGCACGCCGACGCATCCGAAGGATCGCGCGCACCGGAACACGGCGCGACGCGAACCTCGAACCAGGGGCGAGGTCACCGAACCGATCGGTGAGGACCCGAGCCCGCACAACCGCAACGAACGATGAAACTCCTTCAGCCCAAGTTCCTCGTCCCCGCCTCGGCGGGACTCCTCCTGTCGTTCTCGGCCACGCCGGACCGCGTCGCATTCGCGCCGGAGAAGGGCCTCAGCGTCACGCGCTCCTTCGAGACCCGCGTCACGATGGATCTCGAGGACATGACGCTCGAGATGGACGGTCAGGACATGACCGCGATGATGGGCGGCCTGCCCGAGATGAGCATGACGACGACGAACACGGTGTCCGTCACGGACGAGTTCGTCGAGATGGGTCAGGGTCGCCCGAAGAAGCTGAAGCGCACCTACGACTCGATCGCCAGCAACACGGTGGTCGACGTGTCGATGATGGGCGAAGGCCAGTCGAACGAGACCGCGGCCAGCTCCGACCTCGAGGGCGGCACGGTCGTCTTCTCCTGGGACGACGAGAAGGGCGAGTTCGGCAAGCGCTGGGCCGACGAGAACGAGACGCGCGACGCCGACCTCCTCGAGGGCCTCGAGGAGGACATGGACCTGCGCCAGTTCCTCCCCTCCGCCGACGTCGAGGTCGGCACGTCGTGGGACATCCCGACCAAGGCGCTGCTCTCGCTCGTCATGCCGGGCGGGAACCTCGGGATGGAGCCCGACGACATGGACTCCGACATGGGTGACATGGACATGGACCAGATCACCCAGATGTTCGAAGAGATGATGGACGAGTACAGCTCGACCGTGGAAGAGCTGTTCTCCGGCGAGCGCAAGGCGACCTACGAGGGCCGCCGCGAGATCGACGGGACGACCTACGCCGTCATCAGCCTCAAGCTCGACACCGACGGCACCGTCGACCTGTCCGGGATGATCGAGGACCTGATCGACCGCATGATGGAGATCACCGAGTCCGACGTGGAGGTCGACCTGACGATCTCGACGGCCGACCTCAACGTCACGATCGACGGGTCGGGCCAACTCCTCTGGGACCCGAAGCGCAACACGTTCGCCAGCTTGACGATGACGAACGACATCTCGTTCTCGGTCGAGGTCTCGATGGACGTCGACGCGATGGGTGAAGCCCACTCGATGGACATGACCCTCGAGATGTCGGGCGACACCGAGACCAAGATCTCGGCTCGCTGACGCGGCGGATCGAGATGCAGATCGAGGGCGGACGCGATCGACGTCCCGATCCCTCCGACGAGGCCCCCCCGGTCGGTGACGACCGGGGGGTCCTTCGTTCGGGGGCTGCGCTGATCGCGGACGGACGAGCGTTCGAGGCGCACGAGGTCTTCGAGAGCGCCTGGCGCCGGGCGCGGGCGGAACAGGGCGCGGACGCCGACTTCTGGCAGGGTCTCGTGCTCGTCGCGGGCGCCCTGCACCACGCGGACCGCGGCAACGAGCGCGGCCGCGCGGCCCTCCTCGAACGGGCGGAGGCGAAGCTCGAGAGCGCCGTCGCGACCGGTGGTCCGCACGCAGGGCGCGCGAGCGCGGTGGTCGCGACGCTCGTGGAGCACGGGACGTCGCCGTCGGGTCGTGCGGCGTTGATCGAGGTCCTCCGCAGCGACCGAGTCGCCGAGTAGGACCGCTGCGCCGCCCACGAGGCGCGGCGCGGCCTGCCGGCCGCGCATCCACGCGAATCGAAACACGAAGAACGCGAAGAACCGGAAGGCGCCGCCTGCGGCGGCGGACCACACGGAAGGACGCAGGGACTCGCGGGGCGCATCGCGCCCCGCGGGTCCCCGTGTTCCAGCGCCGCGGAGCGGCGCCTTCGTGTCCTTCGTGTCCTTTCCTGTCGTTCCTTCGTGTCGAAATTGGTGTGGGCTTCGGTGCCGCAGGCGCCGAGCGCAGCGCCTGTGCTCCCGCGAGGCCGGCGCGGCCCAACGGCCGCGCGACCCACGCGAATCGAAACACGAAGAACGCGAAGAACCGGAAGGCGCCGCCTGCGGCGGCGGACCACACGGAAGCGACGCAGGGACTGCGGGGCGCATCGCGCCCCGCGGGTCCCCGTGTTCCAGTGCCGCGGAGCGGCGCCTTCGTGTCCTTCGTGTCCTTTCCTGTCGTTCCTTCGTGTCGAAATTGGTGGGCTGGCGCCGCAGGCGCCGAGCGCAGCGCCTCGTGCTCCCTGCGAGGCACGGCGCGGCCCAACGGCCCTGCGCGACCCACGCGAATCGAAACACGAAGAACGCGAAGAACCGGAAGGCGCGCCTTCGGCGGCGGACCACGGAAGGGACGCGCGCCCGCGGGGCGCGATGCGCTCCGCGGGTCCCTGCGTCCGCGCCGCGCAGCGGCGCCTTCGTGCACTTCGTGGTCCTTCTGCCGTTCCCTTCGTGTTTTCTGCGTGGGTTCGGCGCCGCCCGGATCAGCCCGGCAACGCCGCGACGACGAAGCGGAGCACCGCGTCGAGCGCTCGGTCGCGCCCTCGTCGTCGCAGCTCCCGGCCGGCGGACGTGCACGAACAGGACGGGGATCGCGAGCCGCTCCCCGTGCGCGAGGGCCGCGTGGTCGGTCCACTCGCAGACGTAGCCCCCCGCGTCGTCGGAGGTCCTCGCGTCGAGTCCGCGCGCGGAGAGCGCGGCGGCGACGCCAGCCGCGTCGAGCGTCGTCGCGAGTTCGCGACGCGCGAGGGCGGCCGTCGCCTCGCTCGGCACGGCGCCGTCGACGTCGGGCTTCGTCGCGGTCAGGGGGACGCACGCGCGACGCTCCACCCGCCACCACGGCTGCCGGTGCACACCGGTGGCGACGATCGCGACCGGGTCGTGCTCGTCGACGAGCCCCGCGAGCTCCCCGGGCACGCGCGCGACGGACACCGGGAGGACGGCCGAGCGGACGGTCGCCCCGTCGAACGTGCGTCCGTCGAATCGCAGCGCCGTCGCTCCGCTCGGGTTGTCCACGACGTCGAGGAAGGGCCCGAAGCCCGTCACGAGGATGCGACCGCTCGGCGCCATCGCGACGAGCATGACTCGCGGGCCCGCCGAGGACCAGCACGAGCGACGCCGGGAACGCGCGCGGGCGGGAGCCCGTGCTCCCGCCCGCGCGGATCGACGCACCGGCCCCGTGGGACCGGCTCGGAGGTCACGGACAGACTTCGTTCGCGGCGCCGGGCGTCCCGGTGTCGCCGCCCGGCAGCGTGTTCGCCGCCGAGGTCGGGCACCACTTGGTCCCGTCGTTCGCGCTCGTCGCGTCGAACGAGTTCGCGTCGAGGTTCATCGACGCCCCGTTCGGGTCCGGCCAGACCGGTCCGCCGTCGTACTCCACACGCGAGATCTCGGTCGAGGCGACGTCCTGGATCACGATCTCGTCGTCGCCGTTGCCGAGCGTGAACGCGGAGGGGTACTGGTAGTCGACGGCGACGCCGCCGTTCGACCCGCTGTCGGCGTTGATGCCGAGCACGAGGAATCCTCCGGCCGGCAGGACCAGCGGGCCGCCGTTGCTCACCGTGAAGGAGTTCGAGCCGAGGTCGCTGAACGTCCAGCCCTCGATGTCGATGTCCGACCCCGTCGTGTTGTAGATCTCGAACCACTCGCCCGCCGTGTCACCGACGGCGGCCGGGTTCTGCATGATCTCGGTCACGATCACGTCGCCCGGGTTCGCGGTGTCACCGCCGCCCGGTCCGGCGCACAGGTCGTTCGGCGAACCCGGCGTACCGAGGTCGGTCCCGCCCGGGACGGTGCTCGTCTGGTTGCACCAGTTCGCACCGATCGCGGCGTTCGCCTGGGTGTACGCGACCATCGGGTCGAGCCCCATCGCGACGCCCGAGGTGTCCGGGAACGTCACGCCGTTGTCGTAGGCGAGCTCGCCGACCAGCGTGCCCACGGCGTCGAACACGCGCAGGGTCTCGTCGCCGTTGCCCATGTTCCAGAGCATCCCGAGGTTCGGGTCGTACTCGTACGCGCCCAGCCCCGCTCCGTCGATCCCGCCGTTGTCGAGCGCGTCGACGTCGCGCATGAAGAGCTGGTGCCCGCTCGCCGGCACCACGAGCGTGCCCGAGACCGTGAACGTCTGCAGCCCCGCCGAGAAGGTGTAGCCGTCGAGGTCGATCGCGCTCGCCGTCGTGTTGAAGACCTCGAACCACTCGCCGGCGTCGTCGCTCGCCTGGTCGGGGTCCTTCATCACCTCGACGAAGATCACGTCGCCGGTCGGGACGGGCGGCGGCGGGGTGCTGCAGGTGTCGTTCGCCGCACCGGGCGTCCCGGTGTCGGCGTTGTAGATCAGGCCGCAGCCGACGCCGAGCGGGCACGTCGACGTGCTCCAGTTCGCGCCGTCGTCGTTGTCGACGTCGTTCAGCTTGGTGACGTCGAGCGCCATCGAGACGCCTTCGACGTCCGGGAACGTGACGCCGTTGTCGTAGGCCACGCGGTCGATCACCTTCAGGTTCGGGTCGAGCAGGACGATCTCGTCGTCGCCGTTCGAGAGGTTGAACGAGGCCGTCGTCCCGTAGTCGTAGTCGAGCGCGACGCCGCCGTTCGCCGTGCAGCTCCCGTTCACGCCGAGGACGACGTAGCCGCCGGCCGGCACGAGCAGCGGCCCGCCGTTCGAGATGGTGTGGCTGTCGGAACCGTCGTCGGCGACGACGAAACCGTCGATGTCGATCGGACCGGCCGTCGTGTTGAGGATCTCGAACCACTCGCCGTCCGCGTCGAAGGCGAACGACGGGTCCTTCATGATCTCGGTGACGACGAGGTCGCCGGGGAGGACGCCGCTCGGCTCGCGGCCCTCCATGCACCAACCCGTCGAGACGCCGGGGATCTTCGTGAAGCCGACGAAGTCCGCGTCGAGCGCGACGAACTGGAAGTACGCCTTCGCCGGAGCGTGGAAGCCCGGGAACGTCAGCGTCGCGGCACCGGTGCCGTCGAGGAGGATCGGGACGAGGTCGTAGTTGAAGTCGACGTTGAGGTCGCAACCGCCCCAGGCGGGATCGCTGAAGAGGACCCCGAAGTCGATCGGCAACGGCGAGAGCAGGACGGTCGAGAACGTGTCCGAGAAGCCGATGGCGAGGTAGCCGAAGCCGCCGGGCAGGCCCGTGAGCTCGAGGTCCCAGGTGTCGCCGAAGACGGCGAGGCCCTGGTTCGTGATGCCGGGCGTGGTGCCCGAGAAGCCGGGGCAGCTCGCTCCGGTGGCGGTCTGGGCGTGCGCCGTCCCGGCCGCGAGGACCGCGGCGGCGCCGGCGAGCGAGAGGAACGTCGTCGTGGACATGGGAGTTCGATCGGGTCGGTGGACGCGGCGCGCACGACGTCCGCCGAAGCCTATCCCGGCGGTCGACCCCGCGCCGCTCGGCGGGATCCGCCTCCGATCCTCCGCGATCACCTCCGCCGGCGCCCGGCAAGATCCCGTGAACGTGCGCAGCGCGCCCGGATCCCGTTGCACTCGCGCGCTTTGCGCGGCCCGAACGCACGGGGGGCGGGAGCCCGGGGCACCCGCCCCCCGTCACGGTCGTGCGCGCGACGCGAGGCGTCGCGCGCGTGACCTCACCCGATCACGGGCAGATCTCGTTCGCGGCGCCCGGCGTGCCGAAGTCGCCGCCGGAGATCACGCTCGAGCTCGAGGTCTCGCACCACTTGAGGCCGTCGTTCTGGTCCGTCGAGTTGAACGAGTTCGCGTCGAGGTTCATCGACGCCCCGTTCGGGTCCGGCCAGAGGACGCCGTTGTCCCACTCCACGCGCGTGATCTCGGTCGACGCGGTGTCGGACACGATGATGGCGTCCGCGCTGTTGCCGAGCGCGTAGGAGCCCGGGAACACGTAGTCGACGGTCGGCAGACCGCCGTTCGTCGCGGTGTTCCCGTTGTTGGCGAACAGGAGGTATCCACCCGGAGCGATCACCAGCGGGCCGCCGTTGTTGACGGTGAAGGTGTTGCTGCCGTTGTCGGTGAAGACCCAGCCGTTGACGTCGATCGGGTTCGCCGTCGTGTTGTAGAGCTCGAAGTACTCGCCCGCCGAGTCCGCGACGGCCGCCGGATTCTGCATGACCTCGGTGACGATGACGTCGCCCGGGTTGGCGGTGTTGCTCACACCGCCGCCGCAGGAGTCGTTCGCCGCACCGGGGGTGCCGAAGTTCGTCGTGTCGCCGTAGGTCGAGCTCGAGATGCACCAGTTGGCACCGTTCGCGCTCGCCGACTGCGTCAAGCCCGCCGTCGGATCGAGGATCATCGACTGCGCGGCGGCGTCGGCCGGGTAGGTCGAACCGTCGTCGTAGTCGACCTCGCAGACGATCGCGCCCGCCGCGGTGGCGAGCACGACCTCGTCGACGCCGTTGCTGAGGAACATGTCCTTGCCGTAGACGTAGTCGTGGGCGTAGCCGCCGTTCACGATCGTGTCACCGCTGGTGCCGAGCGTGATGTAGCCGCCTGCCGGGACGACGAGCGGACCGCCGTTGTCGATGATGTGGTAGTCGCTACCGAGGTCGGCGATGATGTAGCCGTCGATGTCGATACCCGCACCGGTCGTGTTGTAGATCTCGAAGAACTCCTCGGTGTCCGCCGCCGAAGCGCCGTTCTGGAGGATCTCCGTGATGATCAGCTCACCGGTCGGCGAGCCGCTCGGGAGGATCGGGCAGGTGTCGTTCGCGGCGCTCGGCGTGCCGTACTGGCCGGCGGTGCCGAAGGTCGTGAAGTACGACTTGCACCAGTTCGTCCCGACGATGCTGTTCGCGTGGGTGATGCCCAGGGTCGGGTCCAGGATCAGCGAGTGACCCGGGTTCGCGACCGGCCAGCCCAGCGAGCCGTTGTAGTCGATCTGCGAGACGATGGCGCCGCCGCTCGTCGCGACGACGATCGAGTCGGCGAAGTTGCTCAGGAACACGCCGGAGTAGGCGTAGTCGTGGGTGTATCCGCCGTTCACGAGCGTGTCGTTGCTCGCTCCCAGCGTGATGCGACCGCCGGCCGGCACGAGGAGCGGGCCGCCGTTGTTGACGATGTGGTAGCCCGTGCCGCTGTCCGTGAGGATGTAGCCGTCGATGTCGATCGCGCTGCCCGTCGTGTTGAAGAGCTCGAACCACTGCTGGTCCGTGGTCTCGTCGATACCGTTCGTCATCACCTCGGTGATGACGAGCTCACCGGTCGGGACGCCCGTGGGGATGATCGGGCAGGTGTCGTTCGTCGCGCCCGGCGTGCCGAACTGCGTGACGCCGGTGACGACCGCGTTGCTGTCGTCGAGACCGTCGCCCGTGTAGCTCGTCGTCGCCGAGAAGCACCAGTTGGTGCCGTCGAGGCTGTTCGTCAGGTTCTGGGTGACCGTCGGGTCGAGGATGATCGAACGACCGTTGGCGGACGGGAAGTTGACCGCGCCGTAGTCGAGCGAGGTCAGCTTGTTGATCCCGTCGAAGATCTCGAGCGTCGCGCCCGAATTCCCGAGGAAGATCGCGCTGGCGTAGTCGTAGCCGTTGACGAGCACCGGGTCGATGCCGCCGTTCTGCGTCGAGTCGCCGTTGCGAAGGAAGGTCGCGAAGCCGCCGGCCGGGACGACGAGCGAGCTCGAGACCGTGAAGCTGTTCGCTCCCTGCTTGATCTCGTAGCCGTTCATGTCGATGGCCGAACCGGTCGTGTTGTAGACCTCGAACCACTCGCCGTAGGTGTCGCCCACGACGGCCGGGTCGTACATGACCTCGGTGATGATCAGCTCACCGCTGCCCGGGCCCGGGGGCGTCACGAAGCACTGGTCGTTCGCGATGCCCGGCGTGCCCTTGTCGGTGCTCGGGTTCGGGAGGAAGCAGGTCGAGTCGGCCCAGTTCGCGCCGTTGTCGTTGTCCGTCTCGTTCAGGAACGCGACGTCCAGGGCGAACGAGATACCGGCCGAGTCGGGGAACGTGATGCCGTTGTCGTAGTTGACGCGGGAGATCTCGGTCGAACCGACGGGCTCGACCAGGACGATCTCGTCGTCGCTGTTCCCCATCGAGATGCCGCTGTACACGTAGTCGACGTTGACGCCGCCGTTCGTGAGGGAGTCACCGTTGTTGCCGAGGACGAAGTACGAGTTCGCCGGCACGATCACGCCGCTGCCGCCGTTCGCGATCACATGGCTGTCGCTACCGTCGTCCTTGATCGTCCAGCCCTCGATGTCGATCGGGGCCGCGGTGGTGTTGAGGATCTCGAAGTACTCGCCGGCGTTGTCGCCGACGTAGCTCGGGTCCTTCATGATCTCGGTGATGACGAGATCGCCCGGCTGCGGGCCCATCGGCGGGGTCGGGACGACCTCCATCCCCTGGCTGACGCCCGCGATGCGCGTGATGAAGTCCGCGTCGACGTTGACGACCTGGACGAACACCTTGCCCATGTCGAACCCGGGGAAGCCCAGCGGGAAGGACGGGTTGCCGAGCGGCCACTGGTGGACGCCGCCGGCGACGAGCGGGTTGAAGGTGTTGACCGCGAGCGCGAAGTTGAAGTCGACGTTCAGCGGGCAGCCCGCCCACAGCGGGTCCGAGAAGAGCAGGCCGAGGTCGAACGGCAGCGGGATGCCGCCGAGCGCCGTCGCCGTGGTCTTCGAGAAGCCCATGGCGATGTACTCGAGACCGATGCCGCCGGGCGACGTGATCTCGACGTTCCAGAACTGGCCTCGAGGCGACGGTGCCGGTGACGTCGAGGGTCGGCGTGACGCCGGACGCTCCGGCGCAGCTCGAACCGAACGCCGTCTGGGCGGCCGCGGTGCCGGTGCACAGCGCGAGGGCCGCTCCCGTGCCGACCAGGGTCGTGAAGAGACGCATGGTGATGGGATGTGAGGGGGTGGTTGTGATGGGAGCCGGCGCGCGGTCCGCGCGCGGCGAGGGGTTCCACGGCCGTCGTCGAAGGGGGTCGCCGACACTTGGTGCGGAGGACGACGGTCCTGGAGGCGTACCACCTTGCAATTGTCCGGGGCGACTCTCCAGCGCCCGCCGCGATCCGCGGGGTCAATCGTCGATGGGCGGCGCTTCGCACTCCCTTGAGGCTCGCCGGAAGCTCGCGCCGCGCGCGGAGTTGCGCCAGCGAGCGACGTCGGATCAGCGCCCCGTCGGCGGTGGGGATCCGAGCCCCGGAGGGCTAGACTCCGGCCCGTCCGCCGCGACTCCCTCCCCCATCCCATGACCGACTCCCGACGCCCCCCCGTCCGCATCGCCAACGGCCAGGGATTCTGGGGCGACTCGATCCTCGGGCCCGTGCGACTCGTTCGCGAGGGCCCGCTCGACTACCTGACGCTCGACTACCTCGCCGAGGTGACGCTGAGCATCATGCAGAAGCTCCGGTCGCGCGACCCGAACGCGGGGTACGCCACCGACTTCGTGCGACTCGTCGACCGCATCGGTCCCGATCTCGTCGCGAAGGGCGTGCGGGTCGTGGCGAACGCGGGCGGCGTGAACCCGCGCGCCTGTCGCGACGCGCTGCTCGAGGTGCTCCGCAAGCACGGACTGCGCGGCGTGAAGGTCGCCGTCGTCGAGGGCGACGACGTGCTCGCGGACCTCGACGGTCTGATGGCCGCGGGCGAGGGCTTCACGAACATGGACACCGGCGCGCCGCTCCGCACCGTGCGCGACCGCGTGACCAGCGCGAACGTCTACCTCGGTGCGTTCCCGATCGCGGAGGCGCTCGCGACCGGCGCGCAGATCGTCGTGACGGGCCGCGGCACCGATCCGGGGCTCGTGCTCGGTCCGATGATCCACGAGTTCGGCTGGGGACCCGAGGACTGGGACCGACTCGCGGCGGGGACCATCGCCGGACACATCGTGGAGTGCGGCGCCCAGTGCACCGGCGGCAACCACACCGACTGGGACACGATCCCGGACATGGCGATGATCGGCTACCCGATCGTCGAGGCCTCGGCCGACGGCGACTTCGTGGTGACGAAGCACGACGGCACGGGCGGTCGCGTCGACGTCTCGACGGTGACGCACCAGCTCTGCTACGAGATGGGCGACCCCGCGAACTACATCACGCCCGACGTCGTCGCCGACTTCACGAGCGTGACGCTCGAACAGGTGGGACGCGACCGGGTCGCGGTGCGCGGCGCCAAGGGCTCGCCCGCCACGCCCACGTACAAGGTCTCGCTGTCGTACGCCGACGGCTGGAAGGCGCTCGGTCAACTCACCGTCAGCGGTCCCGACGCGCTCGCGAAGGCGAAGCTCTGCGCCGACGTGGTGTGGAAGCGACTCGCCTACGACGGGTTCGAGTACGCGCCCGAGGAGCGCCTCGTCGAGTTCGTCGGCGCGAACGTGTGCCACGCGGGCATCGCGATCCCCGAGGCCGGCGAACCGAGCGAGGTCGTCCTGCGGATGGGCGTGAAGGGGCCGGACCGCAGAAAAGTCGACCGCTTCGGCAGCGAGCTCGTCCCGCTCGTCACGAGCGGCCCGCCGGGCGTCACGGGCTTCGCCGGCGGTCGCCCCAAGGCGACCGAGATCATCGGCTTCTGGCCCGCGCTCGTGGACAAGTCGCGCATCACGACCAGCGTCTCCGTCTCGGAGTCCTGAAGGAGACCGTCATGACGAAGGTGAAGCTGTCGCGCATCGCCGGCGCGCGTTCCGGCGACAAGGGCGAGGGGTCGAACGTCGGCGTGCTCGCGCGTTCGGAAGCGGCGTACCGCTTCCTCGTGGAGCACCTGACCGAGGAGCGCATGGCCGAGCACATGCGCGGCATCAACCGCGGCGGCGTCGTGCGCTACCTCGCGCCGAACATGCGCGTGCTCAACTTCATCCTGTCGGACTCGCTCGGCGGCGGCGGGTCGGCGTCGCTCAAGACCGACGCCCAGGGCAAGACGCACGGTCTCGCCGCGCTGCGCATGGAACTCGACGTGCCGGACGACGTCCTCGCGGCGACGCCGGAGCGCTGAGCCCATGACCGACGACGTCCTCGCGTCGATCCGAGAACGCGCGGCCGCACGGCGCGCGCGCGTCGTCCTCCCGGAGTCGCACGACCCGCGCGTCGTCGAGGCCGCTCGCCGGCTTGCGCGCGAGGGACGGTGCACGCCGGTCCTCGTCGGCCGCGACGCACCGGACGTCGAGGGCTGCGAACGCCGCACGCCGGAGGACGACCCGCGGATCGACGCCTTCGCGGCGGCGCTCGCCGAACGACGACGTTCGCGCGGGACGACCGTCGAACAGGCGCGCGAGATGCTCGCCGACCCGCTGTTCTACGCGGCCGCACTCGTCGCGAACGGCGCCGCGGACGCCGCCGTCGCGGGCAGCGTCGCGGCGACCGCGTCCGTGCTGCGCGCCGCACTCGTCGTCATCGGACCGGCCGCGGGTCTCGCGACGGTCTCGTCGTCGTTCCTCATGGTGCTGCCCGACGGTCGCGCGCTCACCTTCGCGGACTGCGGCGTCGTCCCCGACCCGACGTCGGAACAGCTCGCGGACATCGCGATCGCGGCCGCGGCGACGCACGCGCGGCTCGTGCGGGAGGAGCCGCGGGTCGCGCTGCTCTCGTTCTCGACCAAGGGCTCGGCCGAGCATCCGCGCATCGACAAGGTGACGCGCGCCGTCGAGCTCCTGCGCGAACGCCGGGTCCCGTTCGTGTTCGACGGCGAGCTGCAGGGCGACGCCGCGCTCGTGCCCGAGGTGGCCGTGCGCAAGGCCCCGGGGTCGCCGGTCGAGGGACGAGCGAACGTGCTCGTGTTCCCGGACCTCGACTCCGGCAACATCGCGTACAAGTTGACGCAGAGGCTCGCGCGCGCCACGGCGCTCGGACCGCTCGTCCAGGGCCTCGCGCGCCCGTTCCTCGACCTCTCCCGCGGCGCGACGGCGTCGGACGTCGCCGACGTCGCCTGCGTCGCGGCCGTCCTCGCCGACGAACCATGATGGCGACACTCGCTCGACGATCGGCCGTCCTCGCCCTCGCGCTCCTCACCGCGCTCGTCCCACAGGAGCCCGACGACGCACCGCGCGAGGGCTCGCCCGAGGAGATCGGGCGACTCATCCTCGCGTGGGAGGGCGCCAAGCTCACCGACGACTCCGCCGCGATCCTCCGCACGGTGCGCGAGATGCGGCCGTTCAAGAACGACGACCTCCTCGTCGTCGTGCGGCACGGCGTCGAGCACGAGGGCACGCGGACCGACCGCAACCGCATCCTCGCCGGCCTCGACCCGGCCGAGCGCGAGGACGAGGACCTGGTCGACACGCTGGTGACGAAGCTCGCCGCGCAGGTCGTCGCGGCGAGCGCCGACATCGGCGCGCGGATGGGCACGCGCGACTCGCTCGCCGCGCTCGAGAAGGGACTGCGCGCGAAGTCGACGCGCGACAACCCCTACGCCTTCGCCGCACTCGTCGAGGCGCTCTCGCGGCACCCCGTCGAATCGACCAAGGTGACGAAGGAGGTCACGAAGCACCTGCTCGAGTTCGACGACGCCAAATTCGAGCTCCCCGGCCACGCGCTCGTCGACGACCGGCTCGGGACGCCGCGCGCCGACGGCTACCGCGAGTGCGCGCACTACTTCGAGCGGCGCGGCACGAAGGAGCGCGACGTCTACGTCGCGCTCGCGGAGGCGCTCCACGACGAGGACCGCGAGGGCGTGACGGCGAAGAAGGAGAAGCGCGGCGACGCCTACCGCATCGGGCGCGAGGCCGCCGCCTCCGTCCTCGCGCCGACGGCGAGCGCGGCGCTCCTCGCGCTCACCGGCCGCACGTTCGAGACCTCGGCCGAGGGCCGTTCGGAAGCGCTCACCTGGATCGCGGACAACGCGAAGTCGCTCGGCCTCCGCTGAGCCCGTCGGGCCGCCCCGCCGCCGCGCGCGCGCGGAGCTACACTCGCGGGACCGATCGCGCCGGCGCGACGTGTGCCGGCGCGCCCCGCGACGCTTCCCCTCCGGAGAGGTCCAGCATGTCGAGATCGGACTCCACCGCCTGGTCGAGGTGCGCGCTCACCGCGGCGCTGCTCCTCGCCGTCGTCCCCTTCGTGCGTGCGCAGGCCGGCGGTCAGGACGGCGACGGTGCACAGCAGCACCACGAGAGTTCCACCTCGCGCCGCACGGCGACCGAGGCCGAGCTCCAGGAGCTCTTCGACGACTTCGAGGCGGCGCGCCGGTCGAAGGAACAGGCGAAGGTCCGAGCCGTGCTCGTCCGCATGGCGGGTTTCACGAACGAGGAGCTGTGCGAAGCCGTCGAGGACGGTCTCGGCTACAAGGCTTCGAAGAAGGACGTCGCCGACGCCAAGGCCGAGGCCGAGGCGCTCGACATGAAGGACAAGGAGACGATCCAGCGCCTCGTCGACGTGCGCATCGCCGAGGTCGTCTCGGCCGCGGCGGACCTGGCGGTGTCGATCGGGACGGAGAAGTCGGCCGACCTGCTCGTCGACGCGATCGGCGACCGGAAGATCAACACGAACACGCCGGCGATCACCGCCGTCGTCGCGGGACTCTCGCGGCACCCGCAACTCGGTCCGGCGGCGGACGACGAGGTGAAGGAGATCCTGTACTCGATCGGAGCGCACGACCTCGACGGCGACAAGTTCCCGCAGTCGCCCAAGGAGGTGAAGGGCTACGACGAGGTCGGGAAGTACTCCGCGGCGATCCGCTACTTCGGTGCGCGGAAGTCGAAGGATCTCGCCGTGGTCCTGTACCTCGCCGAGATGCTGCGACCGCCGCACCCGGTCTCCCCGGACTCGCCGGACAATCCGCCGCAGGCCTACTGGGAGAAGCGGCACACCTCGTGGATGCGCTACAAGCGCGACGTCGTCTGGACGCTGCGCGAGATCACGGGCCAGACCTGGAAGGCGGCCCACGACGACGAGGGCGGACAGTGCGAGGAGGCGATCGTCTGGATCCACGAGCACGCGAAGGACCTGGACCTGAAGTGACGCACCGACGCCTCCGCGACGCCCTGCGCGCCGCCGTCCTCGTCCTCGCATGCGTCGTCGCGTCCGGTCGTGCGCGCGCACAGTCACCCTCGGTCGACGAGCTCGCGCAGCGCATCCGCACGGAGCTCGACGCGGTCCCGCCGCAGGTCTTCTACGACCTGGCGACGATCGGGAGCGAGGAGGCGCTCGCGGTGCTGCGCGAGTCGCTCCCGCTCCTCTCCGAGGACTACCAGCGCGAGTACCTGCTCGACGCGTGCGCAGTCTTCACCTACGGCAAGGCCGCACACGACGGCGCGCTCGCCTTCCTCGGCGAGACGGCGCGGCGCGGCGCGAAGCCGGTCGACCGCGTCGCCGCGGTGCGCGCGATGTGCGCCTTCGACCGCGACGCGCTCGAGCCGCTGCTCGCGATCGCACGCGGGAGCGAGGACGAGGAGGCGCGCCGCGCGGCGGCGGACGGGATCGCGCCGCAACTCCTCCGAGGCTCCTCCGCCGACGACGTCGACCTCGTGCTCGACCTGGCACTCGCGCGGCCGGAGCCGGCGACGACGCGGCGCTACGTCGGCGTCCCGCGCTCCGAGGCGAAGGAGTACGAGAAGCTCACGCACCGCGGCGTCCTCGTGCGCGCAACCGCGTCGATGCGCGACGGGCCCGTGCTGGAGCACGTCCTCGACCGCCTCGCGACGGGACGCGTGACGCCGGCGTGGCGCCTCGCCCTCGTCGAGGGCCTCGGCGACCGACCGCAGCCGACCGTGGTGCGCACGCTCGCCGCGCTCCTCCGCGAACCGGACCCGGCGCTCGTGCTGCAGGTGCTGGAGAAGCTCGCGGCGCACCGCGAGCGCGGGGCCTGGGACGACTTCGACACCGACCTCCCGCCGCTGCTCTCGTCGAAGGACGCCGCGGTCCGCGCCGCCGCCGTCTTCGCGCTCGGAGCGTTCGGTGTGGCCGATCCGCGCTGGCGGACGGAGGTGCTCGAGCTGTCGCGTTCGAAGGACGCGGCGACGCGTCAGGGCGCGGCGCGAGCGCTGGGCGAGCTGCGCACGCCCGAGGCGATCGCGCGGCTCCACGAACTCGTGGGCGAGACCGACTGGACGGTGCGCTACTCCGCGCTGAAGGCACTCGAACGACTGCGACTGCCCGAGTCGGTGCCGGTCCTCGTCGCGCGCATCGAGCACGAGACGCGCCGCATGCGCGACGAGATCGACTTCACGCTGCGGATGCTGACGGGAGTCGCCGTCGGACCGACGCATTGGGCCGCGTGGCTCGCGGACCAGGGCGAGATCACGTCGTTGCCGAGTCACGAGGAGGCGGTCGCCGCCGAGAACGAGCGCCGCGGGCGCGAGACCGGGGGCGAGGGCGGCTCGACGGTCGGCTTCTTCGACATCCGCGTCACCTCGGACCGCGTCGTCTTCGTGTGCGACATGAGTTCGTCGATGGAGGAGCCAGCGAAGGAGGTTCCGCGGACCGGCGGATCGGTGGTCGCGTCGGGGCGCGGGAAGATGACGCGGTTCGAGCTCGCGAAGCTGCAGCTCCTGGAGGTGCTGCGCGCGATCCCCGACGACACCTTGTTCAACGTGCTCTTCTTCTCGCACCGGATCGAGCCCTACGACGAGCACATGGCGCGGATGAAGCGGACGGTGCGGGCGCGGGCGACGAAGTGGGTGCGCGAGCAGTTCCCGGACGGTTCGACGGACGTCTACAGCGCGCTCGAGCTCGCGTTCCTCGATCCCGCGGTCGACACGGTCTACCTCCTGACCGACGGGCATCCGACCGACGGTCCGGTCACGGACCCCGGTGAGATCCGAGCGCGCGTCGCGCACTGGAACCGCACGCGCCACGTCGTGATCCACTCCATCTCGCTCGGTCGGCACTCCGATCTGCTCGAGGGTCTCGCCTCCGACTCCGGTGGTTCCTATCGGGAGTTCCTCTGACGAGTGCAGCCCGTCGTACCTCCCTCGAGGCGGGGCGCGGCCTGCCGGCCGCGCGACACCACACAGGTTCACAGGGAGCCGGGGAGGACGGGGAGGGCACCTGCAAGTCGTTCCGCAACTTGACGACTCCGACGACCCGTCGTTGCCGCGCGCCGCAATGGCGCATCGATCACCGGAATCGTTCCACCTCCCCGTCCTCCCCGGCTCCCTTCTATGAGAGGGTCCACTCCGTCAAGCGCCTCGGCGCTTTTGGACTCGGCAGGTGAGGTCGGGCTCCGCAGGCTTCTATTCGCACTCTGGTTCGCCCACATCGGGGCGGGTGCATGATTGGGTCCGTCCGGAGGGAGCTGCCATCTGTGAGTCGGACTCTGGAGTCCTAGGGATTGTCGCAGTCTCCCGCCCGGGCGGTGAGCCGTTCCTCGCCGAGGCCTTGGCCGCGGCGTGTTCGATGTGCTGGGCCGGCTTTGGATCAGGTCGGCTGGCTCCTGATCGGGACGTAGTCGCACTTGCTGACCCAGAGCCGGTGCATCAGCACCGCGAGCTTCCTCGCGACGGCGACGGCTGCGCGCTTCTTCGCGGACTTGCCTCCGCGCTGACTGATCCGCTCGCCGTGACGCCTCAGGTCGCAGTCGTGTCCGAAGGGTCCGAGGATGTAGTGCGCGGACTGCACGAGGAGTCGACGCATGTGCACCGAGCCGGTCTTCGAGATGCCGAGCTGAGGATCGCGGTCGCCCGAGGCCGCGACTTTGGGCGCCAGGCCGAGCCACGCTCCGACCATGCGGCTCTTCTCGAAGCGAGTGGGATCGTCGAGGGTCAGAACGAAGGACAGCGCGGTCAGGGCGCCGACTCCGCGCACTTGTCGCAGGCGATTCGCCTCGGGGTAGCGCTCTTGCGCAAGGTCTTCGATCCGCCTGTCCAGGCGTCGGATGGTCGGCTCGAGCGTGGCGAGCTGCTCGATGACCGGCATCAGTGCGGGCTCGAGGTCGCTGGGGACGACTTCTCGCACCCTGCGGTGGAATGCCGACGGCGAGCACGCGGGGAGCTGCAATCCGAAGGACTTGGCGATTCCGCGCACGCACTGGATCAAGCGGGTACGCGTGCTGACCAGCTGATCGCGGGTGCGTATCACTGCAAGGTCGGCCTGGGCCTGACGCCCGCGGTGGTGCACCTTGCCGAGCATCTCGGGCACGCCAACCAGCAGCCGCGCGAGTGCCTCCGCATCACGGCGATCGGTCTTGCGCTCGTGGCGGATCAACGCTGCCACGCGCCGCGCGTCGGCGACGAGCACGTCGTGTCCGAGCTCGCGCAAGAGCGCCGAGATCCACGGCGACTGCGAGCCCACCTCGAGCACCACCTTGGTCGGGGCGCGCTCCGAGAACTCGCGCTCGAAGCTCTCACGCGTCGTCGAGAAGCGCTTTCGCTCGACGACCTGGCGGTCACCGTCGACGCAGCAAAGGTGCGTCTTGCCGTCACCGACGTCGAGGCCGATGAACTGAGCGGAGACGGGAATCACGGTACGATGGGTCATGGGTCGATCTCCTTGGCCTTCGAGGCCGCATAAGACCTGCAGGCCTACACGGCACTGCGTCGGAGATCGACCCTCTCATCCAATCTGTGATCCTGTGTTCCTGTGTTCCCGGCGCCGCAGGCGCCGAGCACCTCAGCGGTCCGCGGCGGGCGCGCTCGTCGCCAGCGCGGCACCGAGGGCACGGTCGTAGGCCGGGACCAGTTCGTCGCCGGCTCCCACCGCCAGATCGAGGTCGCGGATCAGACCGTCGTGCACCCCGTAGAGCCAACCGTGCACGGTCAGGCTCTGACCGCGGTCCCACGCGTCGCGCACGACGGTGGTCTGACACACGTTCTCCACCTGCTCGATCACGTTGAGCTCGCACAGGCGCGCGGCCCGCGCCTGCACCGACGACAGGGCGTCGAGCGCCGGACGGTGCTTGTGCACCACGTCACCGACGTGGCGCAGCCAGTTGTCCGCCAGCCCCACGCGCGCCCCGTCGAGGGCCGCGCGGACGCCGCTGCAGCCGAGGTGCCCACACACGATGATGTGCTCGACCTTGAGCAGGTCGACGGCGAACTGCAGCACGCTGAGACAGTTGAGGTCGGCGTGCACCACCACGTTCGCGATGTTGCGGTGGACGAAGACCTCGCCGGGCGCGAGTCCGCAGATCTGGTTGGCCGGCACGCGGGAGTCCGAGCAACCGATCCACATGTACTTCGGCGCCTGCTGGTCCGACAGGCGGCGGAAGAAGTCGGGGTCGCTCGTCCGGACGGAGGCGGCCCAGCGGCGGTTCTGTTCGATCAGGTCGGTGAGACGAGCCATGGCGGCATGGTCGCCGGAGCGACCCGCCGACTCACTGGTTCTTCATCGACTTCTTGATCAGGTCCCCCAGGTTGGTCCCGAGGGGCTTGTCCGAGCGCACGGAATCCGCCATGGCGCGACGGACCTCCTCGCCGCTCGCCGCCTCCTCGCTCCCGAGGACGGCGCCGTGCTCGTCGAGGCACGAGAGCGAGATGCGGTGGCCCGAGGGGTCGATCGAGACGATGCGGACCTGGACCTGCTTGCCGACGGGGAGCTTGTCGTCGACGCGCCGCACGCGCTCGCCGCTCGCGATCTGGCTGACGTGGACGAGCCCGTCGACGCCCGGTTCGAGCTCGACGAAGGCTCGAACCGCGGTGCGGACGACCTTGCCCTCGTAGGTGCCGCCCTCCTCGAAGCGCGACGCGGCCTCGCGCCACGGGTCGGGCTCGAGCGCCTTCATCGAGAGGCCGATCCGGCGACCGCCCTCCTCGATCTTCACGACCTCGGCCTCGACGGACTGCCCGGGCTGGACGAACTCCTTGGCGTCCTCCACGCGGCGGCGGGAGAGCTGACTGACGTGGACGAGCCCCTCGACGCCGCCGATGTCGACGAAGGCGCCGAACGGCTCGACGCGGGTGACGGTGCCCTTCACGCGGTCGCCGACCACGAGCGAACCCGCGAGTTCGCGGCGGCGCTCCTCGCGCTCGCCCGCGACCACCTTGCGGCGGCTCACGACGACGCGCTTGCGCTTGGGTTCGAGCTCGAGCACCTCGACGACCATCTTCTCGCCGACGAGGCGCGAGAGGTCGTCGACGTGGTGGTCGGCGGCCTGCGACGCCGGCATGAACGCCGACACCGGACCGAGCGAGACCTCGAGACCGCCCGAGTTGACCGCCTTGACGACGCCCTCGACGTGCGCGCCGACCTCGAGCCGGTTCCAGGCCGCGAGTTGGCGCGCGCGGCGGCGGCTCAGGAGCCACAGCCCGTCCTGCTGTCCGTGCAGCGTGAATTCGAAGGTCTCGCCGACGGACGGGGGCTCGTCGAACTCGTTCACCGAGAGCACGCCCTGCATGCGCGGGCCGAGCTCGACGATCACGTCGTCGCCCTCGACGCCGACGACGGTGCCGGAGCGCAGGTCGTCGCCCTCGTCCCGACCCTCGCGACGCTTCTTCGCGTTCGTTCCGGTGTCGAGGTCGATGTCGAGCAGGCTGGCGTCGGCCAGCGCCGCTTCGAGTTCAACTTGGATGGGGTCCTTCTCGGGACGGGGCTTGGGGGTCATCGCGGAGTTCGGAGTGCCGAGTACGGTCCCACAGTGTAGCCGCCTCACGAGCGCGCGCGTCCAGCGCGGAGTGCGTACGGCGTCGGCCCGCTCGGGTTCCGTTCGCCGAGCGCCGGACGCGCGGCCGGCGCCCCGCCGAGCGCGAGCGATTCTCCGCCGCGCGCGCGGGTGGAGGGCGCGCCCCGGAAGTAGCATGGGCCCGCCCCGGTGCCGCAGCCCATTTCGAGCGTGAACGTGTGATGAAGACCCTCCTCAGCCAGTTCTGCAGCGAGTTCGGTGCGGCCGTCGAGCCGCTCGTCGGCCCCCTCCGGAACTTCTGCGACGTGCTGCAGGCGGCCGAGGACGCCGGGGTCGTCGGACTCGAGGCCAAGCCGTACGTCGCGGGCTTCCACGACGTCAGCCACCAGCTCTCGGTGCTCGTCGACAAGGTCGCCCAGCAGCAGGCCTACGTCCTGATCTTCGGGCCCCTCAAGAGCGGCAAGTCGACGCTGATGAACTCGATCAGCGCGGCCTACGTGAGCGAGGTCACCGCGCTGCCCGCGTACCCCTGCATGGTGTACGTCAGCCACGCCCCCCAGCGCGAGTTCGTCGTCACCCGCTACAACGGTGACACCAACACCTTCACCTCGCCGGCGTCGATGCGCATGCAGGTGAGCCGCGACCACGCCGAGCTCGCCGACCGCATCCGCCGCGAGGAGGACGCCGGACGCGACTTCGACCCCGCGCTGCACTTCCCCGAGGCGATCCGCCGCATCGACGTGCGCGTGCCGGCGGAGGAGCTGCGCACCTCGGGCGCGGTGCTCGTCGACACGCCGGGGCTCTACTCGAAGATGAAGTTCGGCTACGACCGGATGACGCGCGAGTTCCGCAACACGGCGGCCTGCGCGATCTTCGTGGTCAAGACCGACAACCTGTTCCTCGAGCAGGTGTTCGCCGAGTTCAGCGAGCTGCTCGAGCTGTTCAGCCGCATCTTCCTCGTCGTCAACCTCGACACCACGAAGATGGACCTGCGTCCCGACGGCTCGCTCAGCCCGAGCCTCGAACGCGAGGACCCCGTCCGCATCATCGAGGCGTTCGAGACGCTCGCGATGAGCGCGTCGCTCAAGCAGGCCGTCGACGAGGGTCGCCTCAAGATCTACCCGACCGACCTGCTGCGCGCCGCGTCGCAGCGACTGCAGGAGAGCGTGTCGGGCTCGCCGACGCCGGCGCCCGCCGTCGACTTCCGTTCGTTCCTCCAGGACCTCACGGACTACCTCAACAGCACGGACTACCTCGTCGCGTTCCTCGGCGACAGCCTCCGTCACGGCGGCGCGCTCGTCGACGAGGCGCGCGGACTGTGCAAGCACGAGGGACTGCGCCGACTCGCCGACGACGCGGAGCGCCTCAAGCGCGAACGCACGCGTCTCGTCGCCGAGCTCGACGCCACGAACAAGCTGCTCGAGACCGACTGGAAGGCGTGCTTCGCGCCGCTCGCCGACCGCGTCGTCGACGCCTCCGAGGCCGAGGCCGCGAGCCTGCGCCGCACCGCGCTGAAGGGCGTCCGCGGCGCCGTCGACGGCTGGATGGCGACGGACGACAGCCTGAAGACACTGCTCGACGAAGGCGTCGCCCAGGTGCTCGCGGGCTACCAGCGCGACTTCGCGGCGGCCTGCGAGACCAAGCTCCGCTCGTCGGTCGAGGGACCGTTCGGCGGCGCGTCGATCCCCGACACGACGGCACGCGAACTCGAGCGCGCGGGCATCGACCTCGCCCGCTTCTCGCCCGAGGGTCTGCTCACGATCCTGCCGCGCGAGTACACCGAGCAGGTCGCGCTCCGGATCGACGTCGAGGCGATGCCGGTCCGCAAGACGATGCTCGACTGGGTGCTGTTCCGCAGCCGCGCCGGCATCCGCCGCCGCCTCGTCGGCAACGCGTCGAACCCGGCCAACGCCATCCCGCGCGGCGAGAAGCAGCGCCGCTTCGACGACGCGACGCTCGACTTCGTCGAGGACGAGATCCTCGAGCGCCTCGAGGGCTTCTTCGACGGCGCTCGCACGCGGATCGCGCAGGGCATGGCGCGCGACTACTCGAGGACGGTCGCGTCCGCGCTCCAGCGCACGCTCGACACGCGCCGGCAGGCGCAGCAGAAGGACCTCGCGCGCGTCGCGTCCCAGCTCGGCCGCCTCGAGGAACTTTCCGAGGGGCTGCGTACGCTCGAGCACGTGCTCGAGAGCACCGCGCGCGACGTCGCCGCGCTGAACGAGACGTACGTGCACACCGACCCCGGCGAGCTGCGCACCGCGTTCGAGTCCGAGTCGCTCAGCATCGGCGAGATCGAGCCGCAGCCGCGGCGCGCACTCCCCTCCCCCGAGAACGAGGAACCGGCCGAGACGCCGGACGCGTTCGAGATCGAAGAGATCGAGTGAGGTCGGCGCGATGAGCGACGCCGCGGACCCGCTGGACGACGGAGCGAATCGGGCGGGGAGCGAGCTCCTCGTCGACCCGAGCGTCCTCGACGCGCCCGTGCTCGGGCCGTACTGCCCGATCACGGGTGCGCGACGGCGTCCGTGGTGGTCGACGTCGCTGTACGTCGGGTTCCACGCGATCTCGCTCGTCGCGATCTACGTCGGCGCGAACCACCTCCACACGCATCTGTACGGCGTCGACGCGCCGGGACGGACCGGACCGGTGCTCCTCTGGACCGCGATCGCGGTCGCGGTCTACGTCACGGGCTTCTTCGTCGCGCGACTCGGGTTCGCGGCGCGGCTGCTGCTGACGATCGGAGCGGTGTGGGCGATCTTCGCGTCGATCGGTGTCGACACGCCGCTCGTGTTCGCCGACGCACAGCTCGCCTGGACGCAGGACCTCGACGCCGAGCGCGCGCGCGTCGACGACTTCCTCCAGCAGGCCGGCTTCCCCTCCGCACTGACGCTGTTCGCGGCGACGTACGCGCTCCTCGCGCTGTGCGCCGCCGTCACGTCGCTGCGCGCCGTCGTGCGCAGTTGGAACCTGCCGCGACGGATGTGGTTCGCGCGCTACCACCCGGTCTGGAGGCGGCGCTACTCGCCGGACGAGAGCGCCCACCCCGTCGCCGGCATCCTGTTCGTGCGCGACGACGAGATCCTGACCGACAAGCTCGTCTGGCTCGTCTCGAAGCGCGACGCCCGCGCGTTCCGGTTCGCGCCGCCGTCGCTGGCCTCGGACCCGCCGGCGATCCCGCTCGGCGGGCTCGCCGCACCGGTGACGATCTGGAACGAGGGCGAGGCCTGGTGGCGGGTCGGTTCGATCCCCGGCGGACCGAACGCACCCGCCGTCCTGCGACTCGTCGGCGGACGCGCGACGGAGATGGAGCGCGACGACGACGGCGCCGCACCGCCCACGCCGCTGGTCGTGCCGATCGACCCTTCGTCGTTCCCGGTGACCGACGTCTACGCCACGGACGAGGCCTGCATCGCGAAGCACTACCTGCCCGCCGACGGCGACGCGTCGGCGGACGGCGTGCGCCCCGGCGAACTCCTCGGTCTGCTCTTCGACTCGCGGCCGTCGGCCGGTGCGGTGCCGCGCTGTTCGGTGCTGCTGCGCGAGGGCGGCCGCGTGCGCGTGGAGTACCCGCACCCTGACCTGCTCGGTGCGCCGCACGCGGAGGACACGCGCGTGCTCCTGCCCTGGCGCGGGACGGACGGCGAGCCCGCCACGGTCGAACTCGACGGCGAGCACGACTCCGTGCACTGGGTCGACGACGGCGAGCTCGGCTACCACCTGCTCTTCCTGACGTTCGAACGGCGCGCGCGATGAGCGTCGACATTCCCACTGTCGTGCTCGCCACCGATCCCGACGGCGGACGGCACGTCCTGTTCGCCGCGGCGGAGCGCGACGGCGAACGCCGGCGGAGGGAAGGACTGCCCGACCTCGCCGCGCGGCGCGCACCGGGCGCGGCGACGCTCGGCTCGCTCGTCGCCACGACCCGGCTCGCGAACGACGACGCGCTGTCCGACCTGTTCGCGCACCTCGTCGACCTGCCCGGCGCGGACGAGCCGCCCGAACGAGCCGTGGACGTCTCGGTGCGCTGCGTCAACGCGTGCGAGAGCCTGCCCGACGAGTTGGCGGGCCCGGCGGGAGGTCGGTTCCTCGTCCGACGCGGCTCCGCGCCGGCTTCGTTGCGCGCGCGCGCCCTCCTGTTCGCGAACGAACACGCTCCGTCCGGACCGGGGTGGTCGACGATCGGCGTCGCGCCGTTCGAGATCGGCGCGCTGGGCGCCCTGCTCGCGCGGACCGGACTGTTCGGCGCGAGCGCCCGCGGCGTCGGCGGACCCGAGTTCGAGTCGCACGTCGCGGCGTGGCTCGGCGAGCTGGCACTGCGCGGCGTCCCGACGGACGGACTCGCGGCGGAGGTCGACGAGGCGATCGCCGAGCTGCTGCGCGCGGCGCCGCGCGCCGACGAGGAGCTCGATCCCGTGCTCGACGTCGTCGCGCGCGAGGACGAGGGGTCCGACGTCCGCAGCGGAGCGGGCGCGCGTCGCGTCGCGGCGGCGTGCCGCGCCGACGACGACGGCGTCCGCGTCGAGGTCGAACTCGTGGGCGCGACGTCCGACGACCCGCGCGACGAGGCCCTTCCGCGACTCGAGTGGATCTGCGCACGCTGGACGCAGCGCGCGGTCCGCGAACTCGAGCGCGCGCGGCGCGACCGGCTGTTCCCCTACTGGCTGCTCGTGTTCGAGGGCCCCGAGGGACACCCGCCGGTGTTCACGACGGCGACGAGTGCGCGGCGTTGGCTCGCCGGACGCACCGACCTCGAGGCCGGCACGCGCGAGAACCGGGAGTTCGCGCCGTGATCGAGAGCGACGCGAAGCTCGAGTTCGTGTTCGCGCGCGAGCGCGCGCGGCAGGGGCGCGGCGACGTCGAGGCGTTCGCACAGGTCCGCGTCGTGGTCGAGCGCGAGGGGCTGCGCTCGCGCTACCGCGACGGCGGCGTCCGGACGCTCGGGGAGGCCGTCGACCCGTGGCCGCTCGAGCCGTTCCCGCAGGTCTTCGACGCGGCGGTCGCGCGGCACGCTCCGAGCGGGACGCCGACGGTGTGGATGAGCGCCGAGCTGCAGTCCTGGTTCGCGAAGCGCGCGCCGGAGACGTTCCGCCGCCTGCTCCACGAGGCGAACCTCTACCAGCGCGACCCCTGCTACGCGATCGTGCGCGAGGGCGAGTCGGTGCGACTCGCGTGGCGTCCGCGCGGAGCCGTGCGCTCCGACGCGCGACCCGCGCCGCTGTTCGACGCGGCCCACGCCGTCGCGCAGGGACGACTCCCCGGGAGTCCGTCGGGTCGGACGCCGCGCGGAGCGTCGCACGACGACGCGCTGCGCCTGCTGCGCGCGCACCTCGTCGCCCACCACCTGACGCACCGCCTCCCGGCCGAGGTCGAGTGGCTGCCGCAGGGACGCTCGTACCGCCTGCGCGGCGCGGACCGCGGCGTGTTCCTGCGCGAGGGCGAGGACGGCGGGCGCGGTTCCGTGCAGTTCCTCGGGGACGGATTCGACGATCCGTTCGAGGTCGACGTCGCCGCACCGCTCGACGTCCCCGCCGCCGTCGTGCGCCGCGGACTCGAGTGGTTGCTCGCGGGCGAAGGTCGGAGCGACGGCGAGCTCTACCTCGACCCGACCGCGGAGCACGTGCACGAGTTGTGGTGAGTCGGTCGCGCGCGACGACGTCCTCCACGAAGAGGTGGGACGCCGCCCCCCTGCCTCGGAGCGCGGCGTCCCGAGCGCTGCCCACTGCCCCGCGGACAGCGCTGCGCCTCACATGACTTCGTCTCGTGTGCCTCGGCTCGTTCCTTCTCACCTCGGCACGCGCATCACTTCGCAAGCGGCGTGCCGTCGTCCGGGAGGGGCGCGAACGCGGCGGCGAGCGGTGCTCCGTCCTTCTCCTGGAATCCGGTTCGCAGACCTGGAATCAGTCCGGGGTCTCGAGCCCGTCCTCGCGCCACTTCTTCAGTCGTTCGTAGAGCTTCGAGAGCGAGATCCCGAGGACCTTCGCGGCCTCGCGCTTGTCGCCGCCGAGTCGCTCGATCGCCCGGAGGATGGCACGGCGTTCGAGTTCGGCGATCGTGACGAGTTCGTCATCCGAGGGTGACGTCGAGCGCGACATCGTCGGACCGGGCGCGGACACGAGCCCCGTGTCGACGAGATCGCCCGCCGAGAGGACGCACAGGCGCACGACCTCGTTGCGGAGCTCGCGCACGTTGCCCGGCCACGAGCGACGCGCGAGCGCCGCGAGGACGTCCTTCGACACCGCGCGGCGCACGCCGTCCTGGCTGCGCTGTTGCGCGAGGAAGTGCTCGACGAGCGCCGGCACGTCCTCGACCCGCTCGGACAGCGGCGGTGTGCGGACGACCATACCGGCGACGCGATAGTAGAGGTCCTCGCGGAAGCGCCCCTCCCGCACCTCGTCGGTGAGGTCGCGGTTGGTCGCGGTCACGAGCCTGACGTCGACGGGTCGCGGCCGGTCGTCGCCGAGACGACGGACCTCGCGCGTCTCCAGCACGCGCAGGAGCTTGCTCTGCAGTTCACGCGGCATCTCCCCGATCTCGTCGAGGAAGAGCGTGCCGCCGCTCGCGCGTTCGAACAGACCTTCGCGCGAGCGTTCGGCGCCGGTGAACGCGCCGCGCTCGTAGCCGAAGAGCTCGGACTCGATCAACGACTCGGGGAGCGACGCGCAGTTCTCGGTGACGAACGGTCCCCGGCGTCGCGCCGAGAGTTCGTGGAGCGCGCGTGCGACGAGTTCCTTGCCCGTTCCGCTCTGCCCGTTCACGAGGACGCTGAGGTCGCTCGGCGCCACGCGTTCGACGAGCGCTCGCACCTGCTGCATCGCGTTCGACTGACCGACGAGTCCGCCCGCCGGCGCGGGGAGGCCGACGGCGCGAAGACTGCGACGCGCCGACTCGAGGTCGGTCTCCTGTCGCTCGACGCGCTCCGACAACTGCGCGTTGAGAGCGCGGATCTCCTCGATGCGCCGCACCTGTCGGATGGCGAGCGCGGCCTGGTCGGCGAGGAGTTCGAGCAACCGCTGCGACCGTTGCCCGAACGCTCCGGACTGCAGGCGGTGGTCGACGTAGATCGCACCGCGCAGACCCTCCTCGACCTCGAACGGCGCGCACAGGACGGAGCGCAGGTCGAGCTGCGCGACGCTCGGCGCCGCACCGAGGCGCGGGTCCTCGGTCGCGTTCGACACGCGCAGCGCCTCCTGCCGCCGGATGGCGTTGCGCACGACCGAGCGCGAGACCTCGAGCTCGGGGCGCTCGATGTCGCCGCGCGCGGAGTCGATGGCGGTGTCGAACTCGAGTTCGCCGTCGACCTCGAGCACGAGGAATCCGCGTTCGGCGCCGGTGACGGTGAGCGCCTGTTCGACGATCTCGCCGAGGAGCGCGGTCTGGTCCTCCTGCTGGACCAGGCGATGGTTGATCTCGAGCAGTGATGCGAGTGCCATGTCGTCCTCCAGTTCCTCCGACTCCTCCTCCGCGAGCACGTCGAGATCGGCGGGCCGCGGATCCGGCAGGCCGAGCAACGAACGACGCGAGGCGAGCACCTCGCGCGCGGACATCCCGACCTCGCAGAGCGCGAGACAGCTTCGCGCGAGCTCGAGCGCGTCGTCGCGCGACGTCTCCGAGTTCGCGACGACGAGTGCGAGCCGCGCGGCGCGGTCGTCGCGACCGCGGGCGGCGAGTTCGCGCGCGAGTTCGAGCGCGTCGCGTGCGTCGTCGGGACCGAGCACGTGCTCCGCGAGCACGTAGGCGCCGACGCGCGCGTCCTCGCGCGCCGTCGCGTCGCGCGTCGGCTCGTCGTGGACGACGCCGCGCGCGGTGCTCGCGGCGACCTCGGCCTCCTCGCGGACCGGTGCGAGGTCGAGGCGTCGCGCGAGGGACGCCGCACGCTCGAGGAGCTCGCTTCCCGCCTCGCGCTCGCCGCGGACGAACGCGGCCCTCGCGCGGTAGAGGAATTCGCGCGGGTCGAGCCCGGCGTCGACGACGTCGACGGTCCCGCCGTCGAGTCGCGCACGCAGCTCCGCCGCGCGCGCGCGCAGGAGCGGCGACCAACGCGTGCGTGCGGCGGGCGCGAAGTCGCGCTCCGCGGCCTCGAAGTCGAGCAGCGCGCTGCGCAGGTGACCGCGGTCGGCGCGCACGAGACCGAGGCTGCCGCGCGTGATCGCGGCGCCCGCCGCGTCGCCGAGCCGTTCCCGCATCGCGAGCGCCTCGCCGAGTTCGCGGTCCGCCTCCACCAGTCGGCCGAGCTCGCGGAGCGTCGTCCCGAGCGCCGCCCTCAGCTGGGCGACACCCTGGAGTCGACCCGTCGCGTCGAGGAGTGCGACGGCCTCTCGCAACAGCGGCTCGGCCGCGACCGCACCGCCGGAACGCCGGACGATCGTCGCGAGGTTCTGCAGCACGGGTGCGCGCGTCGCGGGGTCGTCGCCGATCCGTTCGAGCAGACGTTGCAGGCGATCGCGCGCCTCGTCGGCGCGGCCCAGTCCGAACGAGGCGAGCGCCGCGAGCGAGACGACGTTGGCGCGCGCGCGCTCCGGCCAGCCGTCGTCCGCGAGTGCTCCGGAGTCCTCGAGCACGCGGACGCGCTCCTCGATCTCGTCGAAGCGCCGCAGTTCCCAGAGGACGTGCAGTCGTGCGACCTCGACGTCCGGCCGTCCCGTCGCATCGGCCTCGGCCGACGACTCGTAGTGCGCGAGCGCCTCCTCGGTATGGTGCCGAGCCTGAGCCACACGACCACGGGCGCGCTCCAGCAGGCCGCGCGCGTCGCGATCGTCGTCCACCTCGGCCAACGCGGCTTCGGCGCGATCGGCCTGACCGAGCGCGCACCACGCCATGGCGCGCAGCGCGACGCGGCGGCCCACGTCGACGACCGGACCGAGCGACTCCCAGCGCTCGAGTCGATCGAGCGCGCCGAGCACGACCTCGGGCGCACCGCTCTCGAGGAACTCCGCCGCCGCGGCGAGGAACTCCTTCGAGACGTCGTCGCCCGCGAGGCCGCGCGCGACGATCGCGTCGACGCCCTTCGTGCGTCCGGCCGCGCGGCGGAACGCCTGTCGGAACGCGTCGCGGGTGAAGTGTTCGACCAGTCGAGTGCGCGGGACGGCGACGCGGAATCGCGAAGCACCGGACTGCGCCACCGCCCCGGACGCCGCGAGCGCGACGAGGGCGCGCGCCGCCTCGCGCTCGGAAAGGCCCGAGGCGAGCGCCACCTCGACGGCGTCGGACTCGCCGATCGCCGCGAGTTCGACGAGGACCTGCGCCTCCGTCGTCCCGGCTTCCGGCAGCGGCGCGTCGGAGACGCTGGCGGTCGGGAGCGCTCCGGGTCGCAGCCTCGGTCGCTCGCCGCCCTCGAGGAACGCTCCGGCCGATGCGAGCGAACGGAGCACGCGCACCGCTCGCTGCGACGAACCTCGCGCGTGCTCGTGCACCCGCTCGGCGAGTTCCCTCGCGCGCCCGGCGTCGCCGGGGTCGAGGACGCTCGCGAAGTGCCGCTCGAGCACGTCGACGTCCTGGTCCGGCGCGACCAGGAGTCGGAAGCTCCGGTCCTCGGTCGCGGTGCCCGCGACCACGACGACGGCGCGACCGCGCTGGCGCACGGCTCGCGCGATCGTCTCGGCGCGGCGCACGTCCCACGCCGAACCGGATCGGACGGAGACGACCAGGGCGGACTCCGCCGACTCCGCGATGCGTCGCGCCGCCCGGTCGAGTTCGGCGGCGTCACCGTCGGAGCCGCCGAGCGCGTCGACGTCGAGTCCGTCGACGGAGCGACCGGACAACGCGATCGCGACGCGCAACGCGCGCGCGAACGGACCGACCTCGTCGGGGTCCGCGAGAACGACCCATGCGCGCTCCCGCTCGTCCGGGATCTCCACCAACGCCGCCTCGAGCGCTTCGCGACCGAGCGCGACTCCGGGTGCGAGTTCGTCGGCGTCCGCGTCGCGGTCGCGCGCGAGTCCGAGACGCGCGGCGAGCGTGCGCGCGACGAGCGCGGCCCCGCGGGTCGGTCGCCGGGTCGCCGTGCGACGAGACTCTCGACGACATCGCGCGCCCACTCGGGAAGGCGTCGCGCTCGATGCCGGCCGCCTCGAGGAACGGACGCTCGGGGAAGCTCGCGTAGAACGTCGTCGGGTCGGGTCGACGCGCGAAGAGCTCCACCATCGTCGCGCCGAGGGAGAACAGGTCGGACGCGGGCTCCGGCGGCGCACCGGCCAGACGCTCCGGCGCGATCGCGACGAGCGTCCCCGACACCGAGGTGGTCCCGCCCGACCTCGTCGCGAGTCCGTAGTCGAGGAGTCTGGGTCGACCGTCGTCGCCGACGACGACGTTCGCGGGCTTGAGGTCGCCGTGCACGAAGCCGCGGCGGTGGAGGTGGTCGAGGGCGCGCGCGAGCTCCACGATCGCCGCGCCGAGCTCCTCGGGGCCGACCCGCGCGGCGAAGGCCGAGAGGTCCTCGCCCTTCGCGAAGGCCCTCGAGACCCAGACGCCGCCGCCCGGGAGCGAGCCGAAGTCCTCGAGCCGCGCCAGCCCCGGATGGTCGACCGCGGCGAGCACGGCGAGTTCGGCGAGGGACTCCTCCCCGCCCTCGGGCTCGAGGCGCAGGACGACCTCGCGTCCCTCGCCGTCCTCCGCGAGGAGGACCCGGAGACCGGGCCTCCGGCCGAGTTCCCGCAGGATGCGGAAGCCCGGGGGAGGGTCGATGGCGTGGGGCAGGGACATTCCAGAAGTCGGAAGGATATCCAGATCGTGGAAGGGCGGCGGAGGCAGCGCGGGCTCGTCGAGCCCTTCGACCCCTCCCGCGGGGCCGGGAGGGGCACCCGGACCGGCGGACCGGGGTACGGTACGGGGGTTGATCGCAGGGACCGTGCCAACGTGTCCGCGGCACCTCGCCCGGACCGGCACCGTCCAACGCACGTCATGTCCGACCGAACTCCGCGGGCCGCTCGCGCCGCCCTTCCCGCCTTCGCCGCGACCCTCCTGGTCGCCTCCCACAGCACCGCCCGGGCCGACCAGACGCTCTTCCTCGGTCCGGAAGGAGGCGTGGGCACCGTGGTGGTCGCCGACGAGACGGGCCTCGTGCCGCCGGTCCCGGTCGCCGGGCTCGACGGGATCGAACTCCTCCCGGTCGAGCCGATCGGACGGACGAAGCTCGAGCTGCTGCTGCCCGGGCGCGCGCGACTGCGGACCGACGTCCCGGGCGCGTCGCGCGTCGAACTCCCGGACGACGCGGGTTCGCTCTACCACTTCCGTCGACCCGGCACCGCCGGCGACGACTTCGGCTTCTTCGTCGTCGACGGCGACGGTCGCGCGACGCTCGTGGTCGAGCGCGCGGGAACGGGCGCGCTCGGCATCGACGATCCCTTCCGTACGTCGGTCGGCGTCGATGCGACGGGCAGCGGCGTCCTCGTCGCGACCACCCTCGCGGCGGGCGGCGACGTGCTCGAGCTCGACCTCGTGAACGGGACCGCGATCGATCGGACGGCGAACCTGCCGCCGCTCGACGTGCTGCCCTCCGGACTCGGGTTGAGGCACGACTTCGGCGTCGCGATCGCGACGGATCGACTCGTGCGTTTCCTGAGGCTGCCCGGCGAGGTCGCGTCGGTCGTGCCGCTCCCCGGTGCACCGGCGTGGTTCGGCGGGGAGATCGTCTTCAGCGAGAACGAGCTCGTCGCCGCGACGATCGCGGGCGCGAGCCCGAACCTCGCGCACCCCTACGCACTGAGCTTCGTCGGTCCGGCCGTGCGGCTCGACGACGTCCCGGCGCACCTCTCGCCGGCCGGATTCCTGCCGGGCTCCGTCGACGGTCCGTACCTCGCGCTCAGCGGTGACGGCTCGGTCTGCGTCTGGCGCACCGAGGGCGTCGCGCGCGACGCGTGGAGTTCCAACGTCGCCCTCGTTCCCCCGCCGCCCGAGCCCGTGACGTCGGACGCGCAGTTCGTCGACACGCTCGACGAAGTGGGTCTCGTCGGTGCGCTGCTGCCGTTCTCCGGTCGAGCGATCGCGCTGGCCGTCGGCGAGGTCGCCGATCCGATCGCCGGCGGGATCGAGGGGCTCGACTTCTACCTCGTCGAGTCGCCGCTCGGCGGCGGCCCCCCCGTCATCACGAACCTCACGCGGACGTCGGGGACGACGGCCGCTCCGTTCGACGGCGGGAACATCGATCCGTCGAAGGGCGCCTGGCTCGTGCCCGGCGCGCCGCGCGTCCTCGTGCGCGACGACGCGGGTTCGGGTTCGCGACTCTCGCTGCTCGACCTCGCGACGGCGACGGTCTCGCCGCTCGACGCGAACGTCGACGACGTGGTCGGGATCGAACGCGTCGGACAGCGCTTCCTCGTGAGCGTGGTCGACGGGAACAAGCGCCGCCTCGTCGTCGCCGACGCGGCGAGCGGCACGTCGAAGACGCTCGCCACGCTCGGCTCCGGCGCGGTGTACGACCGTTTCGCGGTGCGCGACGACGGCTGGGTCGGCCTCGGCATCTCGGTGGGTGCGCTCGAGTGGATCGCCCGCGTCGACGTCGTGAACGAGGTCGGCGAGCTGCTGCTGCCCTTCCCGCTCGACATCGGTCCCGCGCTGGGCTGGACGCCGGGCGGCCGCCTCGCGATCTCCGGCGGGATCGCCGGCACCGACCCGATCTTCGCGGGTTGGGGCACGGGGACGACGGGGTATCTCGTGCCGTTCGTGCCGCAGCCCGGCTTCGTGTTGCCTGGCGGTGACGGCGGTCCGGTCGGAAGGCTTTTCCGACGGGTGTCGCCACGGGTTCGAGCGTTCCGCCTCGATCTCGTGCTGCGGCGGTGCCGATGACCGACTCGATCGCGCCCTCTCCCTGGGCGCCCCGAGTCCCGTCCTCGCCCCGCCATGACCCAAGGTCACGAAGGCGCCGTCCCCGGCGCTCCCGTCCCGTCCGTTCGTCCGTCCGCCGTCTTGATCGGCGCCGACTCGCTGCTCTGCCGGTGCGGCGAGACGCTGCTCGAGCGCGGCTTCGAGATCCGCGCCGTCGTCACCTCGGCGGAGCGCGTGCGCGAGTGGGCCGAGGGTCGCGGTCTCGCCGTCGTCGAGGCGTCGAGCGACTGGGCGGAGCGCGTCGCGGCGTCGGGCGCGTTCGACTGGCTCTTCGCGATCACGCACCTCGCGCTGTTGTCCGACCGCGCGATCGCGCTGCCGACGAAGGGAGCGATCAACTTCCACGACGCGCCGCTGCCGGACTACGCGGGACTCAACTGCCCGGTCTGGGCGCTGATCGACGGACGGACGGAGTACGGCGTCACGTGGCACTTCGTCACGTCCGGCATCGACGAGGGAGACGTCGTCGCCGAGCGCCGCTTCGAGGTGTCCGAGCACGAGACGGCGCTGTCGCTCAACACGAAGTGCTTCGAGGCGGGGCTCGCGAGCTTCGGCGAGGTCGCGCAGCGCATCCTGGACGGAACGCTCGTCGGGAAGCCGCAGGGCGCGGGAGCGCGGCGCCTGTGCCGCGGCGACGAACGCCCGGCGGCCGCGTGTGCGCTCGACCTCTCGAAGAACGCGGACGAGCTCGAACGGCTGGTCCGCGCGACGGACTTCGGCCGCTACCCGAACCCGTTCGGGTCGGCGTGGTTCGCCATCGACGGTCGCCCGACGTGGGTGACGCGCGTGCAGGCCGTCGACGGCCACGAGGGCGCCGCGCCGGGAACGGTGCTCGACGTCGACGCGGACGGAGCGATGCTCGTGGCGTGCGGCGACGGCGCGCTGCGCGTGACGGGGATGCGCGCGGCGTGCGGACGCGCGGTCACCGCGCAGGACGCGGGGATCGTCGCGGGCACGCGACTCGAACGACTCGACGACGAGGTCGCGGCGCGCCTCACGGAGGTGCACCGCGCGATCGCGAAGAAGGAGCCGGCGTGGGCGGAGGAGCTCGGGTCGCTCGTTCCCGGCGATCCCTGCTACGTCGTCCCGCAGGACGGGTCGAAGGGCTCGGGGCGCGTGACGCTCGACCTGCCCAGCGCGTTCACGGCGGAGTTCGGCGACGATCCGGCCGCGCTCGCGGCGCTCGTCGCGACGTGGCTCGCCCGCACCGCGCACGAGGATCGGGTGCACCTCGCGTGGCGCGGCACCGAACAGGCCGACCTGTCGCGCGGACTCGAGCGATTCGTCAGCTCGGCCGTGCCCTTCGGCGTCGCGACCGGCGACGGTGCGACGTTCCGCGCGATCGTCGAGGCCTGCCGACGGAACGCCGCGCGCGTCGCGAAGCGCGGCACGTTCACGACCGACCTCGTCGCCCGCCACCCGCGAGCGCAGAGCGCACCGGCCGGGAGCTTCGCGCTGCCCGTCGGCGTCGACGCGGAGGGCGACGGGGCGACCGTCGGGTCCCGTGCGACCCTCGGTCGCGGTGCGGAGGGGCTCGAACTCCGATTCGAACGTTCGACCCTCGCGGAGCCCTCCGCGAAGGCGTTCGCCGCGGCACTCGCGGACTTCGCCGGAGAACTGGCGGTCTCCGCGGACCTCCCGGTCGCGGAGGTCTCGCTGGTCGGCGAACTCACGGCGCGCGCGCTCACGAACACCTTCCACGAGGTCGCGCACGACCGCGGCGAGACGGTGGCGAGTCGCTTCGCGGCGACCGCCGCGCGCTTCGCGGACGAGCCCGCGCTCAGCTTCGAGGGCCGCACGCTCACCTACGGCGAGCTCGACGCGCGCGTCGAGTCACTCGCGCGGCGACTCGCCGCGTCGGGCGCGAGGCGCGACACGTTCGTCGGCGTGCACCTCGACCGCGGATTCGACCTCGTCGTCGCCGTGCTCGCGGTGCAGCGCGCCGGTGCGGCGTACCTGCCGCTCGACCCGGAGTACCCCTCGGACCGCCTCCAGCTGATGCTCGAGGACTCCGGCGCGCCGCTCGTCGTCACGCGCGGCTGGAGCGGCGAACTCCCCGCCGGCTGCTCCGCGTTCGCGCCGAGCGGCGACGCTCCGACCGAACCCGCGGCCTTCGACACCGCGCGCCCCGAGGACCTCGCGTACTGCATCTACACGAGCGGTTCGACGGGTCGACCGAAGGGCGTGCTCGTCGAGCATCGCAACGCCGTCAACTTCTTCGCGGGCATGGACGAGCGGATCGGGACGGAGCGGGGCACGTGGTGCGCCGTCACGAGCCTGTCGTTCGACATCTCGGTGCTCGAGCTTCTGTGGACCCTGACGCGCGGCTGGCACGTCGTCGTGCACCGCGAGCGTCAGCGCGACCGCTCGCTCGCGACGCGCCGCACCCTCGAGCGTCAGCTCGACTTCTCGGTCTTCCTGTGGGGCAACGACGACGGCGAGGGCCCCGACAAGTACGCCCTCACGATGGAGGCGGCCGAGTTCGCCGACCGCCACGGCTTCGCCGCGATCTGGACGCCCGAGCGCCACTTCCACGCCTTCGGCGGACCGTTCCCGAACCCGAGCGTGATCTCGGCGGCGATCGCCGCGCGCACCACGAACGTCTCGATCCGCGCGGGCTCGTGCGTCGTCCCGCTGCACCACCCCCTCCGCATCGCGGAGGAGTGGTCCGTCGTCGACCACCTCAGCAACGGCCGCGTCGGCCTCGCCGCCGCGAACGGTTGGCAGCCCGACGACTTCGTGCTCGCGCCGGCGAACTACGAGAACCGCACGGAACTCATGTTCGAGTTCGTCGACCAGGTCAAGCGACTCTGGCGCGGCGAGGAGATCGAGTTCGAGAACCCGTTCGGCCAGAAGGTCGCGCGCACGACGCTGCCGCGCCCCGTCCAGAAGGAGCTGCCGATCTGGATCACGTCGGCCGGCAACCCCGAGACCTACCGCCGCGCGGGCGAGAGCGGCGCGAACGTCCTCACCCACCTGCTCGGTCAGAGCGCGAAGGAGGTCGCCGAGAAGATCGCGATCTACCGCGAGGCGCGCGCGAAGGCGGGCTTCGACCCGGCGACGGGCACGGTCACGCTCATGCTGCACACCTTCGTCGGCGAGGACGCGGATGCGGTGCGGGAGACGGTGCGCGGACCGCTCAAGGCGTACCTCGGTGCGTCGATCGGACTCGTCAAGAAGTACGCGTGGAGCTTCCCGGCGTTCAAGAAGTCGGGCGGCGCCGCCGAGGTCGACCTCGAGTCGCTGACCGCCGAGGAGGCCGACGCGATCCTCGAGCACACCTTCGAGCGCTACTTCACGACGAGCGGGCTGTTCGGCACGCCCGACCAGTGCGTGGAGCGCGTCGCCGAGCTCGAGGCCATCGGCGTCGACGAGGTGGCCTGCCTCGTCGACTACGGCGTCGCGCGCGACACGATGATCGCGAGCTTCGCGGCGCTCGGAGAGGTGTTCCGTCGCACGCGCGTCCACTGCGACGGCGACTGCGAGAGCAAGACGTGCCTCGCGAACGAGCCCTGGACGATCGCGCGCATCGTCGAGCACTACGACGTGACGCACCTCCAGTGCACGCCCTCGATGGCGCGCATGCTGCTCGTCGACGGCAGGAGCCGCGAAGCGCTCGCCGGACTGCGCCACCTCATGGTCGGCGGCGAAGCCCTCCCGGCCGACCTCGCGCGCGAACTCGTCGCCACCGGCGTCGGCCGCGTCACGAACATGTACGGCCCGACCGAGACGACGATCTGGTCGAGCACCTGGGACGTGCCGAGCGGGTTCCGCGGCGCCGACGTCTCGATCGGTTCGCCGATCGCGAACACCGCGCTCTACGTCCTCGACGAGACGCTGCGGCCCGTGCCGCACGGCGTCGCGGGCGAACTGTGGATCGCCGGCGACGGCGTCGTGCGCGGCTACCACGCGCCGCGACCCGACCTGACGGAGGAGCGCTTCGTCGCCGATCCGTTCCGCCGGGGCGCATGTACCGGACGGGCGACCAGGCGGCGTGGAACCCGGACGGTTCGCTGCGCTTCCTCGGTCGCAACGACCACCAGGTCAAGATCCGCGGCTACCGCATCGAGCTCGGCGAGATCGAAGCACGACTGCGCGAGGGCGCTGCCGTGCACGACGCCGTCGCGATCGCGCGCGAGGACGTCCCGGGCGACGTGCGTCTCGTCGCGTACGTGTCGCCGGAGAGCGGCGCGCACGTCGACGTCGACGCGCTGCGCTCGCACCTCACGGCGACGCTGCCCGCGTACATGGTTCCCGCCGCGATCTGCGAGCTCGCGAAGCTCCCGCTCACGCCCAACGGCAAGGTCGACCGCAAGGCGCTGCCGCGCCCGGAGGACCTGCGGAAGGGCCCGCGCACGGCGACGAAGCCCGAGAACGAGCTCGAACGGACGCTCGCGGAGCGCTTCGCGAGGGTGCTCGGCCTCGAGTCGGTCGGTCGCGACGACAACTTCTTCGAGCTGGGCGGGCACTCGCTGCTCGTCGTGCAACTCCACCGCGACCTGGTCGCGGACGTCGCCCCGAAGCTCTCGCTGACCGACCTCTACCGCTTCCCCACCGTCGCCGGTCTCGCCGGATTCGTCGGCGGCGCGGAGAGCGGGAACGACGCCGAGGCCGGGAGCACGCGCGGAGCCGCGCGCGGCGCCGCACGCCGCGAACTCCTGCGCCGTCGACGCAACGCCTCCTGAGGACCGACCGCACGCCATGACGCAACCCGACTCGAACGCAGGCGGTTCGAACGAGCTCACGGGCTCCGAGATCGCGATCGTCGGCATCGCGACGCACCTTCCCGGTGCGCCGGACGTGCGCACGTACTGGCGCAACCTCGAGCAGGGCGTCGAGTCGATCCGACGCCTCACGCGCGAGGAGCTGCTCGCCGCCGGCGTTCCCGAGCACGTGCAGGATCGCGACGACTACGTCCCCGTCGCCGCGCCGCTCGAGGACGTCGACCGCTTCGACCCGGAGTTCTTCGGACTGAGCCCGAAGGAAGCCGCGATCATGGATCCGCAGCACCGCCACTTCCTCGAGGCGTGCTGGGAGGCGCTCGAGGACGCGGGCCACGTGCCGGAGCGCTTCGAGGGCCCGATCGGCGTGTTCGCGGGCTGCGGCATGGGCGCGTACTTCGCGAACAACCTGCTGCGCAACGCGCGGATGCTCGACGAGGTCGGCCTCTTCCTCCTGCGTCACACCGGCAACGACAAGGACTTCCTGTCGACGCGCGTCTCCTACGTCTTCGACCTCGAGGGCCCGTCGGTCAACGTGCAGACGGCGTGCTCGACGAGCCTCGTCGCGGTGCACCAGGCGAGCCAGAGCCTGCTCTCCGGCGAGTGCGACCTCGCACTCGCGGGCGGCGTCACGATCGAGCTTCCGCACGGCCAGGGCTACCTGTTCAAGGAGGGCGAGATCCTCTCGCCCGACGGCCACGTCCACGCCTTCGACCACCGCGCGACGGGCACGGTGTTCGGAAGCGGCACGGCCGTCGTCGTCCTGCGCCGACTCGAGGACGCGCTGCGCGACGGCGACCACGTCTACGCCGTCGTCAAGGGCTCGGCCGTCAACAACGACGGTGCGCGCAAGGCGGGCTACCTCGCCCCCAGCGTCGACGGTCAGGCCGCCGCGATCGCCGAGGCGCTCGCCGTCGCCGACGTCACGGGCGACGAGATCGACTACGTGGAGTGCCACGGCACCGGCACGGCGATCGGCGACCCGATCGAGGTCGCGGCGCTGACGCAGGCGTTCCGCGAGACCACCGACGCCGTCGGCACGTGCCGCATCGGTTCGGTCAAGACCAACATCGGCCACTGCGACACGGCCGCGGGGAGCGCCGCACTCGCGAAGGTCGCGCTCGCGCTGCACCACCGCAGGCTCCCGGCGAGCCTCGGCTACGAGGCGGCGAACCCCACCATCGACTTCGCGGCGACGCCGTTCGTCGTGAACGCCGAGACGGTCGAGTGGGAGCGACGCGGTCACCCGCGCCGCGCCGGTGTGACGTCGCTCGGGGTGGGTGGCACGAACGCGCACGTCGTCGTCGAGGAGGCGCCGGAGCGCGAACCCGGGTCGGACCCGGCGCGCGAGTGGCAACCGATCCTCGTCTCGGCGAAGAACGCCTCCGCGCTCGACGCGGCCTGCGCGCGCCTCGCGGACGCGTTCGAGGGCGACGAGCCGTTCGAGCTCGCGGACGCCGCCTTCACGCTCGCCGTGGGTCGCAAGGGCTTCGAGCACCGCCGCGCGGTCGTCGCGCGCTCGCGCACGGAGGCCGCAGCGTTGTTGCGTTCGAAGGACGCGGCCCGCGTCGTGACGCACCGCGCGGGCGACCGCACGGCCGACGTGTGCTTCCTCTTCCCCGGCGGCGGCGCACAGCACGTCGACATGGCGCGCGGGCTGTACGAACGGGGCGGCACGTTCACGACGTGGATGGACCGCGGCTTCGCGTGGCTGTCGCAGCGCGGACTCGACCTCCGTCCGCTGATGTACCCCGCGCCGGGCGCGGACCGCGACGCGGCGCGCAAGCAGCTCGAGCGCCCCTCGGTGCAGCTCCCCGCGCTGTTCCTCGTGGAGTTCTCGCTCGCGCAGGTCTGGCTCGAGCGCGGCGTCGAGCCCGCCGCACTGCTCGGCCATTCCATGGGCGAGAACACCGCGGCGGCGATCGCCGGCGTGTTCCGCTTCGAGGACGCGCTCGGTCTCGTGCGCCTGCGCGGCGAGCTGTTCGAACGCGTGCCGAAGGGCGGCATGCTCAGCGTCGCCGCGACGGAGGAGCGCGTGCGCGAGTTCCTCGGGACCGAGCTCGACCTCGCGTGCGTCAACGCCGCCGAGCTGTGTGTCGTCTCGGGTCCGCAGGACGCGCTCGAGCGCTGCGCGCGCGACCTCGCCGACGCCGACATCGACGCGACGCGCATCCCGATCGACATCGCGGCGCACTCCCGGCTGCTCGACCCGATCCTCGCGGACTTCCGCGCGTACCTCCGCTCGATCCAGCTCTCCGCGCCGAAGTACCCGATCGTGTCGAACACGACGGGCGACGTGCTCGCCGACGAGGACGCCGTCGATCCGGAGTACTGGGTGCGCCACCTGCGCTCGACCGTCTGCTTCGCGGACTGCGTCGCGCGACTCGCCGCATCGCAGCACCGCGTGCTGCTCGAGGTCGGTCCGGGGCGCACGTTGAGCTCGCTCGCGCGCGCCGGGCTGTCGGAGGCCAAGCACCAGCACGCCTTCCACTCGCTGCGCCACGCCGACGAGGACGTGCGCGACGACGCGGCGCTCGCGACCGCGGAGGCGCGCCTGTGGACCTGCGGCGCCGTCGCCGACGCCGCGCGCTTCTTCGAGGGCGAGCGCCGCCTGCGCGTCTCGCTGCCGACCTACGCGTTCCAGAAGCGCCGCTTCTGGATCGACGCCGACCCCGTCGTCGAGACGGCGGTCGTCGGTCGCATCACCGATCCGGAGCGCTTCTACTCGAAGCTCGCGTTCGAACGCGCGCCGCTCGGCGACGTCGACCGCGACCTGGCCGGCGAGCAGGTGCTCGTGTTCGCGGACGCGAGCGGCGTCGCCGACCGGCTCGTCGCGGCGCTCTCGGAACGCGGTGCCGTCGTCACGACCGTCGCCACCGCGGACGGCTACGCGCGCCTCGGCGACGGCCGCTTCGCGCTCGCTCCGGAGCACGGACGCGAGGGCTACGACCTGCTGCTGCGCGACCTCGTGCGCGAGGGGCGTCGGCCCGACACGATCGTGCACCTCTGGAACCTGACGGCCGATCGTTCGCACCGCCCCGGCTCGAGCTTCTTCCACGAGAACGTCGAGCGCGGCTTCTACTCGCTCTTCTTCCTCGGGCAGGCCCTCGTCGGCGAGGCGTTGCAGGGCGAGCTCCGCCTCCTCCACGCCGCGAACGGCATGGCGGCGGTCGCCGACGAGGGCGTCGCGTTCCCCGCGAAGGCGCTCGCGCTCGGTCCCGTGCGCACGCTGCCGCGCGAGGTCCCGGGCCTCGCGTGCACGGCGCTCGACGTCGAGATCGCCGAACGTCCGACCGGCTTCTTCGCGAACGACGCGTCGTTCCGCGCGAGCGTCGCGCGCGCCGCGAACCAGATCCTCGAGGAGCTCCTCGCGGCCGAGCCGCGCGGTACGTTCGCGCGCCGCGGCGACGAACGCTACGAGCAGCGCATCGTCAGGGTGTCGCCGCGCTCGGGCGAGCGCTTCACGCCGCGCGAGGGCGGCGCGTACCTCGTCACGGGCGGACTCGGCGGCGTCGGCCTCGAACTCGCCCGCCACCTCGCCGCGAACCACCGCGCGAAGCTGGCGTTGCTCGGTCGTCGCGCCCTGCCGCCGCGCGCGGAGTGGGGGACCTGGATCGCGAACGTCGGCGCGGACGACGCAACCTCGCGACGCATCGCGACGATCACGGAACTCGAGGCGCTCGGCGCCGAGGTGCTCCCGCTCGCGGCCGACGTCACGGATCCGCAGGCGCTGAAGGACGCGCTCACGGAGGTGCGGCAGCGCTTCGGCACGCTCGACGGCGTCTTCCACGCGGCCGGCGTCGTCGACGACGGCCTGCTCGCGACGCGCGACCAGGCCGCGGTCGAGGCGGTGCTCGCTCCGAAGGTGCACGGCACGGTCGTTCTCGACGCAGCGCTGCGCGAGGTCCTCGGCGACGCGCCGCCGCGCTCCGTCGTGTACTTCAGCTCGACCAGCGCCGCGATCGGTGCCGCCGGACAGACCGACTACGCCGCCGCGAACGCGTTCCTCGACGCGTGGGCGCAGCGCGCGACGAACCGGGGCGAACCGCGCGCGAAGTTCGAGACCGCGCTCGCCTGGGGCATCTGGCGCGACGTCGGCATGGCGGCGCGGGCAGCGTCGGGAACGAGCGACGGCGGGACCGAGAAGGGTCTCGCGCGCCACCCGCTGTTCGACTCGCACACGCTCCACCCGAACGGTCGCGCGGTCCTCACCGGCAGGTGGCGGACCGAGGACCTGTGGATCCTCGACGACCACCGCACGGCCGACGGCGACGCGCTGCTCCCCGGCACCGGCAGCTTCGAACTGCTCGGCGCGGCGCTGCGCGAGCTCGGCGAGCTCGGCGCGTTCACCGTGCGGGACCTCACCTTCTTCCGCGCGCTGTACGTTCCGGACGGGCGCGAGATCGAGGTGCGCGTCGTGCTCGAGCCCTCGGAGGAGGGCTACCGCGCCGAGGTCCAGAGTCGCGCGTCGAGCGCCGATCGCTTCGTGCGCCACACCGGCGCGACGCTCGCGCTGCGCCGCGTCGCCGCGCGGGATCGCGTCGACGTCCGCTCGCGCTTCGAGTCGGCGGAGCCGACGGCGCGCGCGAACGGCGGCGAGACCCTGCGCAGCCCGCAGGAGGCACACCTCGCGTTCGGACCGCGCTGGCGCGTCCTGCGCGAGACGCGCCGCGTCGGCGACGAACGCGTCGCGCGGCTCGCTCTGCCGGAGTCCGTGCGCGCGGACCTCGAGCGCTGGCCGCTGCACGCCGGACTGCTCGACCTCGCGACGGGCTTCGCGATGGACCTCGTGCCGAACTACCGACCTGAGGACGGTCTGTGGGTGCCGGTGCGGTACGAGGAGGTCGTCGTGCACGCGCCGCTCGAGGCCGAGGTGTTCGCCTTCGCGCGCGCCGCACGCACGAACGCGGGCGGCGACTTCTTCGCGTTCGACGTCGACGTCGTCGCGAACGACGGCCGCGTCCTGCTCGAGGTGCGCGGATTCACGATCCACCGACTCGCCGATGCCTTCCGTCCGTCGCAGCTCCCCGCACCGCGCGCCGACGAACTCGTCGCGGACGAGCGCGAGCGGGCGCAGAGGCGCAGCGCGGCGAGCGAGGAGCTCGCGCGGCGCGTCCGACTCGGCCTCTCGGTCGAGGAGGGCATGGCGGCGCTCGAGCGCGTCCTCGGCGCCGGGATCGCGCCGCACGTCTTCGTCTCGACGCTCGACGTGCGCGATCTCGTCGCGGAGGCCGATCGCGGTGTCGCGACGAGCGACGACGCGGACGACGCCGCGCGCTTCGACCGCCCCGAACTCGACAGCGAGTACGTCGAACCGCGCGACGAGGTCGAACGCACCATGGTGGAGTTCTTCCAGGAGCTCCTCGGCGTCGCGAAGGTCGGTGTCTTCGACAGCTTCTTCGACCTCGGCGGGCACTCGCTCGTCGCCGTGCGTCTGTTCGCCAAGATCAAGCGCACGTTCGGCGTCGACCAGCCGATGAGCGTGCTCTTCGAGGCGCCGACGCCCGCCGCGCAGGCCGCACTCGTCAAGGAACAGGTCGGCGACGCCATCGCGCCGAAGGACGGCGAGTCCGCGCCGAGCAGCAGCGCCGCGCGCGAGGAGAAGAAGCGCCGTCGCCACCTCCAGCTCGTTCCGATGCACGCGGGCGGACGCACGTCGCGCACGCCGTTCTTCCTCGTCGCCGGCATGTTCGGCAACGTGCTCAACCTGCGTCACCTCGCGGGCCTCGTCGGCAACGACCGCCCGTTCTACGGACTGCAGGCGCGCGGCCTGTTCGGCGACCTCGAGCCGCACGAGACGTTCGAGGAAGCGGCGCGCGACCTCCTCGAGGAGGTGCGCGAGGTCCAGCCCGAGGGCCCCTACCTGCTCGGCGGCTTCTCGGGCGGCGGGCTCACCGCGTTCGAGATGGCGCGACAGCTCCGCGCGCAGGGCGAGGAGGTCGCGGCACTCGTGATGCTCGACACGCCGCTGCCCGGACGCGATCCGATCGACGCGCTCGACAAGCTGCACATCCACGCGCAGCGCATCGCGAAGCAGGGTCCGAGCTACTTCACGAAGTGGGTCACGGACCGCATCGCGTGGGAGCTGGATCGCAAGCGCCGCGCCGCCGGCCCCGCGCAGGCGGAGACCGGCCAGTTCCACGACGAGGCGATCGAAGCGGCCTTCCGCCGCGCGCTCCAGCGCTACGACGTGAAGCCGTACGACGGACCGCTCCACCTCTTCCGTCCGCCGCTGCCCGTGCTCTACCACCTGCGCGGCGGCCGCCGCGCGAACCAGTGGCGCGAGATCGTGCACGACGACAACGGTTGGAGCCGTTTCGCGAGCGACCTCCGCGTGCGCGAGGTCCCCGGCGACCACGACTCGATGGTGCTCGAGCCGAACGTGCGCGTGCTCGCCGGGCACCTGCGCGTGCTGCTCGACGAGGCGGAGCGCGGCGCGTGGACCGAGAACTCGGCGCCGTTCCTGCGAAGGACGGGGTGAGCGCGCGCGGGACGAGCGTGCGTGCTAGGCTCCGGTGACCATGAAGCTCCGCACCACGCTCCTCGCCGCTCTCGCCCTCCCGCTCCTCCTCCCCGCCTGCTCCGAACAGCAGGCGCGCGACCTGAAGGACGCGGGCGACCAGGTCAAGGAGGGCGTGAAGGACGCGGGCAAGGTCGCGAAGGAGGCCGCGCACGACCTCGCGGTGAAGCTCGGCGAGCAGGCGCAGGACGCGAAGGCGAAGATCTCCGAGGGCATCACGAAGCTCGAGCAGGAGATCGCGGAGGCGAAGGGCCCGGCGAAGGAAGCCCTCGAGAAGCGCCTCGACGACCTGCGCGAGATCCGCGACAAGCTCCCCGAGTGGATCGAGAAGGCGAAGACCGCCACGGGCGAGGCCGCGTCGAACGCGGCGGAGAACGCGAAGGACGCGCTGGAGCGGATCCCGGAGTTGGTCGACGGCAAGTGACCGAGTGCGGCGCGGCCTGCCGGCCGCGATCCCACACGGCGAACACAGCGCGCCGCTTCGCGGCGCGCGGATTGGCTCACAGAGGATCAGGAGAAAGGGGAGGAAGACCCACGCCGCGGGTCTTCCTCCCTTTCCTCCTGATCCTCTGTGAGCGAATCCCGGCGCCGCAGGCGCCGTTCGGGCAGCACCTCGAGCTTTGCCCGGAACGACCGGAGCGCCGCACGGACATCGGCCCGTGCGGCGCTCCGCGTTGCTCGACGGATCCTTCCGTCAGTTCTTCGTCAGCTTGTACTGCGTCTTGTCGAGCGCAGCGACGATGTCTTCGGGAGACGGATCACCCTCTCCGAGAGCGACCGTACAGGTCTTCGAACCGTAGTCGACGACCACGTCGGACTCCTCGATCCCGTCGAGCGAAGCGATGGCCCTCCGAACACGCGGAGGGCAGGCGACGCCTCATGTCATCCCGTCGACCTTGAAGGTCACCTTCGAGACCTGCTGGTCGGCCGACGGCGATGCCGTGTGCGAACCGGTCGTGACGGGCTGGGCGACCTCTCCGGTGCAGCCCAGGGTGACGAGTGCGGCGAGCGAGGCCGCGAGTGTGAAGGGGAGCGTCTTCATGGGTTCAACCCTTCACCGTGGCACCGAATCGGGTGCCGTCGAGCGCGTGGATCAGCGCCTGTGCGGTGGGATCGTCCACACCGTCGAGCCTGATCGTCGCCGTCTTGGCCGTGTTGTCGATCGTGATGTCCGAGGCCTCGACTCCGGGAACCTTGGCGAGTGCAGCCTGCACTTCGGCGGGGCAACCCGCTCATGTCATGCCGGAGACGGCGAGGACGATCTGCCCGGTGGCCGGGATGCCTTCGGTCTGGGAGCCGGCGACGTCGTTGCTCTTGCAGGCGACGAGTGCCAGGGGCGCGAGGACCAGCGCGCCGACGATGAAGTTTCATGTCTACCCGTTCTTGGATACCGAGCCCGACCGACGTGGTCCGGGGCGAAGGAATCTAGGAGCGAAGGTCGGTCGTTGTGAGTTCCCCTCCCGGAGCGAGTCGACTCGAAAAAGTTGCGGCCGGCGCCTCCCTTCCAGGCATCGCGGCCTGCCGGCCGCGCGGGGAACCACGGAGCACACGAAGCACACGAAGACCACCCAGGACGCGGAACCCTTCGTGGTCCTCCGTGCTCCGTGTGTTCGCGCCCGCAGGGCGCCGCGTCTTCCGGCGACCTGCACCGTTCGGGCGGCGCTCGATCCACGGTCACCGCGACACGCGCATCACTCCTGCGCCCGGACGGAAGGCAGGTCGTTCGACGCCGCCCAGGTGGCGACGTCGCGACCCGCCAGCGCCGCGGCCATGAGTCCCGCGAAGTGGTTCGGCGTGCACGCGAACACCGGCGCACCGAGCGCGGCGAGGTGCGCCGCGTTCGCGTCGTAGGCCGGCCGCCTGTCGTCCGACAGGCGAGGAGCGCGACGAAGCGCACCCCACTGGCGACGAGACGCGCCGCCGTCTTCAGCATCTGCACGGCGTCACCGCCCTCGTAGAGATCGCTGACGAGCACGAGCACGGTGTCCTGCGGTCTCCGCACCAGCGCTTCGCAGTGCACGAGCGCGCGATGGATGTCGGTCCCCCCGCCGAGCTGGACGCCGAAGAGCAGGTCGACGGGGTCCGACAGTCCCTCGCTGAGGTCGACGACCGCGGTGTCGAACGCGATCAAGCGCGTGGTGAGCGCGGGGAGTGATGCGAGCACCGCGCCGAACACCGACGCGTACACCACCGACGTCGCCATGGAACCGCTCTGGTCGATGCACAGCACGACATCGCGCATCGAACGACGACGTCGACCGCGCCCGACGAGTCGCTCGGGAACGATGGTTCCGAGCTCGGGTCGGAAGTGCTCGAGGTTCCTGCGAATCGTACGGTCCCAGTCGATCTCCGAGGCGCGCGGCCGAGTGCGGACGCCGCGCGCGAGCGCACCGGTCACGGCGCTGCGGAGGGGTTCCGCCAGCTTCCGTTCGAGATCGGCGACGATGCGCGCGACGACGGAGCGCGCGGTCGAGCGCGTCCTCGCGGGGATGACCGACGCGAGCGAGACGAGCATCGCCGCGAGGTGGACGTCGGGCTCGACCTCCACGAGGAAAGCCCGCTCGAGCAGCATGCGCTCGAGGCCCAGCCGCGTCATCGCGTCCTTCTGGAGCACGCGCACGAGTTCCGTCGGGAAGTAGCGCCTGATGTCGCCGAGCCACTTCGCGACGGCGGGCGAGGAGGCGCCGAGTCCGCCCTTCCGTACGCCCGACTCCCCTGGCTCGTAGAGCTGTGCGAGCACCTCGTCGATGCGCAGGTCGTCGCCGCGCAGAGCGTCGCACGTCGGATCCGCGGCCTCGCGACCGAGAAGGAGGCGCCAGCGCCGGCTCGACTCGTTCGTCGCTCCGCTCACGTCGACACCTCGCGATGGAGACCGAGGATGCGCGCAGCGGCGGCGATTGCGGGGCCGCCTGCTCGGCATCGATGTGCATCACGTCGTCCTGCACGGGTGCGCGACCGCCGCTCGTGCGCCGGTTACGCAACGTCTCGCCGATCCGGCGTCGTTCCGCGGGCGCGAAGGTCGAGAGCGTCCGCCGCACGAGCGGGAGGACGACGAGGAAACGCCCGTCGAGTGAGGTGACCCCAGTCGTCGAGGAGCTCGAGGAGTTCCCGTCGTGCGCGACGATCGTACCGGTCCTCGAGAGGAAACCGTCGGTCCAGCGCGCGCGGGGACCGCCGCGGCTCCGGGCGACAGCTCGCTCCGGACGTCGTGCGACGTCGTCGCGCCCGAACTCGCCCAGCTCTCGCGCGAGACGCACCGCGAGCCCGCGGAGCAGCGGCTCCGTCGCCGAGTCGTCGGCGAGGGCACGACACCTTCGCCTCCTCGGCGCGGAGTTCGCTGTCGTCCATCAGCGCGAGCGCCGAGTGCAGACCGCGGACCGACGACGCGAGGTGGTCCGCCGCTTCCTTCGTCGACGCCGCGACACGCCGGCGGGAGTCCCGCGCACGCGCGTGCGACGAGTCCGCGCGCGATGTGCTCGGACCCTCGTCGAGATTCCTCGATCCGCGCACGTCGCCGTAGCGCAGTAAATGGACCAGCGGCGGGATCAGCGAGCAGGACGCTCACGTCCGCCGCCTGGACGGACGCCGCCTGTGTCGCAGCGAGAACCACTGCGCGCCCCGCGACGTCGAGTTCGGAGTGGAGCTTACAGTTCGAGGAGGTCGACGAGTCGCACGAGCGAGGCCTCCTCGCGCGCAGCCGTGCGGAGCGCGTCGGCGGCCGCCTCGACCGTGTTGCCGTACTTCGACGCATCGACGATCTCGAGCGCGATCTCGGGGCGCCACGTCAGACTCCGACACCTCCTTGAACGTGCCCCGCGCGCCGCCCGCGTCCACCTTCTCGCCGAGGCGCACACCGAGCGCGAGGAGACGGTGCAGAAAGACGCTCTTCGCGCGCCCTCCTTCTTCGCGAAGATCGACGGCGACCGTCGTCGTCGCGGCGGACTGCTTGATGCGCAGCCGCCGCATGTTCGCGAGCAGGTCCCGTTCGAGCGGGAGCTTCGATGCCTCGGGCGGGAGCTCCCCCATCCGATCGCCGACGAGGAGCGAGCGGTTCAGGAGCGCGAGCGGCGTCGACTCACCGCGGCAGAAGACGGCGCGCATCGAGTCCGTCGTCTCGTCGACCCCGGGGAGCGGCCGACCGCGAAGCGCCGCGAGTGCCGACCCGAGTCGCACGGCCTCGACGACGCTCGCGCTCGACGCGTCGAGGTCGTTGTCACGCAGGACGCGTGCCGCTCGCGACATCCAACTCTCCACGACGCGCTCGTCGTTGCGCCACAGGTGTTCGTACCAGCCGGGCGCGGCGACTCCGGCACCGTAGCCGCTCGCCGACGTCAGGCGCGAGTACGACCAGGGCGTCCACGTCGCGCTGACCTTGCGCTTCGCGAGCCCCTTGAGGAGTGCGTCGTCCTCCTTCCGCGAGGAGCGCGCGAACGCTGGAACGTGCCAGGCTCCGCACACCACAGCGATGCGCTCGAAGCCGTCCTTCTCGGCGCGCCTCACCTCGCGTCGCATGTGCGCCTCGCGGAGCGCCTCGAGCTCGTCGTCGTCCTCGCCGATCTCCTCGCGGACCGCGTGCATCGCGTCGGCGATCGCGCCGAAGAGCTCGACGTCGCCGCCGGTCTCCTCGACGCGGTCGTTCCACCAACGCTCGCCGTCGGCGTAGCCGTCGGCTCGCGCCAATGCGTCGAGCGGATCCGGGCGGCGCCGTGCGGTCGGCTCGTCGTCGACGCCGTCGTGCGAGGCGCTCCGCGCCTCGTCGCGCGCGAAACGGATCGCGCACGGGAGGTCGACGAAGCGCACGGGGACCGATCGCGCCGCTGCCCAACGGATCGCCTGCCACTCCGGCGAGAACTCGGCGAACGGGTAGAAGGAAGCGCGTCGCGGCTCGAGCACGTCGTAGACGACGAGCGCGACCGGGGGCACGACGTCGGCGGAGGACGCGACCACGAGCTCGTCCTGCGCGTCGGGCGGACCCTCGAGCAGGATCACGTCGGGCAACTCGCGATCGAACGCGCGGACGAGGCTGCGAGCGCAACCCGGTCCGTGGTGCCGGACTCCGTGGAGGATCACCGCCATGCGCTCACGCCTCGCCCGCGATCGCGACCAGGTCGCAGACGGTCTCCGAGTAGACGACGGGAGGAACCTCCGAGAAGGTGAGGATGCGCGGATCGTCGCCCTTCGGGTCGTCGTAGACGTAGCTCCCACGTTCGACCGTTCCCGCGCGGACGAAGCGAACGACGCCCGGCGACACGGTGTCCATGGGGTCCTGACCCACGAAGTGGTCGTCGACCTCGAGGATCGCCTCGAACCCGCAATCACCGAAGTCCTTCCAGTACGACAGGACTCCGCCGGCGTCGGCGACGGAACCGCGCGACCACCCGCGGCGCTCGACGCGCGAGCGGAACGTGCCCGCCGAGGGCGACCGCCCGGCCAACTGCCCGAGTTCGCGCCGATTGCCGTGCGCCGGCTCGAGCCTCTCGATCCGCCGCTCGACCTGCGGGAACGGTTGGACCGTGCGCGTGCGGGCGAGATGCGCGCGCCAGCGCTCGATCTGCTCGTCGTCGAGCTCGAGCGGGTGCACGAAGCCGACCGAGCCGCCGAGCTCACGTAGCTCGACGATCCGTCCCTCGTCGTCGGCGACGATCCCGTTCGGATAGCGACGCGCGAGGGCGCGCATCGCTCCGTCCTCGCCGTGCACACCGAACACGAGCCGAGTCGCGAACACGCGACCCACGGGGTGCTGCAGGAAGAGCTCGTCGAAGCGCGCGACGTCCCAACGCCGGCGCCTCACGAGCGCCCGCTCCAGTCGTTCGACCTGCGACTTCCACACCTCGCGCAGGCGCTTCGAGATCACCTTCGCGTCACCAGCGACCTCGCTCGGGACGGTCTTCGGCAACGACTTCCACGACTTCGATCCGTCCGGCGCGTGCCAGTGGAGCTTCCAGTCGACACCGAGCTCGGCGGCGATCGCGCCACCGTCCCAGGCGAATTCCCTGCGACCTTCTGCGTCGAAGCCGAGATCCGGAACGACGAGGTCACCGAGTTCGTCGGGCGTGAGGCCGCGGTTCGCGGCGGCGAGCTCGAACGCCGCGGTCGCTGCCGCTCCGACGTTCTTGTACTTCGAGCGGTAGCGCGTCCTCATGCCGTCGAGCACGAGCAGCGCATGGTCGCTCCCGACCGCGGCTATCGCGAGGGCCGCGTACTCCGCGAGCTTGTGGCGCCGCTCGTCGCACCAGCCCTGCACACGCGGGAGGAGCGCGTCGACGACGCGGTCGTCGCCGACCGCTCCGGCGAACGCGAGCGCGAAGCGATCCTTCGCCTCCTGCGCCGACGCGAGCCAGCGGCGGACGAGGGCGAGCGCGAAGTCTCCGCTCCTCGCGCGATCGACGCCGAGGAAGGCGCGAGCGAGCGGCTCGGGGACGTCCATCCCCTTGGAAGCTGCGAACGCGTGGAACGCGGCGGCGAGCGCGGGACGAGTGACGAGGCCGCCGTCGGCGCCCGCGAGTGGCGGCAACGTCGACAGGTCGAGCCAGTCGCGATCGAACTTCGCGGCGCGCGCGCCTGCGGCGTCCGCGTGTTCCTCGAGTTCCGCCGCGAGCGAGTGCCCTGCGTCGGGGCCGCTCACCGCAGCTGCTCCCGACACGCGCGGTAGAGGTCCTTCCAACCCTCGCGCTCCTTGACGACGGTCTCGAGGTACTCGCGGAAGACCGTCGGATCCTGTGCGGGGTCCTTCACGATCGCTCCGACCATGCCGGCGGCGACGTCCGACGCCTTGAGAGCGCCGTCGCCGAAGTGCGCGGCGAGCGCGAGACCGCTCGTCACGACGCTGATCGCCTCCGCGGTGCTGAGCGTCCCGGACGGGCTCTTCACCTTGGCGGCGCCGTCCTCGGTCGCGCCGCTGCGCAGTTCACGGAAGACGGCGACGACGCGTCGGATCTCGTCGAGCGCGGGCGGACCGGCGGGGAGTTCGAGAGCCTTGGCGAGACTGTCGACGCGCGACGCGACGATGCTCACCTCTTCCTCGAGCGACGAGGGCAGCGGGAGGATCACGACGTTGAACCGGCGCTGAAGAGCGCTCGAGAGCTCGTTCACGCCGCGATCTCGACTGTTCGCCGTCGCGATCACGTTGAAGCCCGGCACCGCCTGGACCTCCGTCGCGAGTTCGGGGACGGGCAGCGTCTTCTCGGAGAGGATCGTGATGAGCGTGTCCTGGACGTCGGACGGGATGCGCGTGAGCTCCTCGACACGACACATCCGTCCGTCGCTCATCGCGCGGAGGAGCGGGCTCGGCACGAGCGCGGCCTCGCTCGGCCCCTCGGCGATGAGGCGCGCGTAGTTCCAGCCGTAGCGGAGCGTCTCCTCGGCCGTTCCCGCGGTCCCTTGGACCAGGAGCGTCGAGTCGCCGCTGATCGCCGCGGCGAGGTGTTCGGAGAGCCAGCTCTTCGCCGTCCCCGGGACTCCGAGGAGGAGCAGCGCGCGATCCGTCGCGAGCGTGGCCACCGCCACCTCGACGAGTCGCCTGTCGCCGACGTACTTGGGAACGACGACGGACCCGTCGGGCAGCGTCGTTCCGACGACATAGTCGACGACGGCCCACGGCGAGAGGCGCCAGTTCGGCGGCTTCGGCTTGTCGTCGTGTTCCGCGATCCGTGCGAGCTCGTCCCCGAACTCGTCCTCCGCGTGTCTCCTGAGAACTTCTTTCTTCATCGTTCCTGTGAAGGTTCGAGGTAGGTCGTCCGGAACTCGAGCGTCCTCGCGAAGGCCTCCGCGGCGGACGAGAGTCGATCGAGTGATGCGATGCGAGCGAGCACCGAACGGATCTCGGTCGGTGCGATGCAGAGCGCGAGATATGCTGCGTCGGCGTTCGCTCGCACACGGTCGGCGAGGAACCAGGAGAGGACGACCGAGGAGCATCGCGCGGCGTTCGCGCCGTCGAGCGTGCGCCCCGTGGCCAGGAGGACCGCGACGAGCAGGTCGACGTCGGTCTCACGCTCGAACAGCGCCTCGACGAGTGCGTCGACCGTCTCGTGCGGAAGCTCCTCCATCCACCCGACCGTCCAGGACTCGCGAGTGCCGAGGAGGCCGACGTGCCACTCCTGCGCGAGGAGGACGCCGCGCAGGAAGTCGACGGCGCAGTCCGGCTGAGGGAGCAGTCGCATCGAGTCGGCGAACCCAGCCGTGACGACGTCCCTCCACTCGGGATCCGAGTTCGCGCGGAAGAGTTCGGCGGCGTCCACTCCGAAGTGCGCGCACCAACTCGCGATCGGAACGCGAGCGAGGAGCTGGCGCGCGACGTGCGCTCGCGCTCCGCAACCCTTCGGCGGCTTCGGGTCGAGGCCGTCGACACCCTGCCCGAGCTCCCTGTCGTGCGGGAGTTCGAGAACGAGGGATGCCACGCTCCCCGTTCCGCGTACGAGGATCCGCCTCGCGCGTTCGAAGGCTCGGGTCGTGAGGCCGCTCCCGGGGATGCGCACGAGCGCCGCGACCGCGAGGCGTCGCGTCGAGGCGCGGCGATCGGAGAGCGCCTTGCTCTCGAGCACCCCCTCGAGGCACGGGTGCGGTGCGCGGACGACGACCGCGAGCATGGCTTCGCGGAAGTCGGCGGACGCCGTGCTCCACTCCTCCGTGACGAGCGCGGCGGCGCGCTCCGGATCGGTGTCCTGCGCGCGCGCGAGGTACGCAGCACGCTCGGGCTCCGATCCGTGCACCCAGACGTCGTCGTCGAGTTCGGTCGATTCGATCGCCCAGGGCCAGGACGACTCGTGGCTCGCGAGCCATGCGCCGCGCGTTCCCATGACGTGCACGATCCGCGTCCTCTTCGACGCGTCGCGGCGACCGAGGTCGAGGAGGACGGGCAGGTCACGGCTCGTCACCACCTCGTTCGCCGCGATGCACGCGTCCAACCACTCGACGAGGCACTCGGCGTGCTCCCCCGCGATCATCCGTCGGAGTGCGTCGGCACGTCGCGCACCGACACGGGGTCGTTCTTCGACCGGTGCTGCCGCGACCGGGTCGTCCGCCTCGAGCGGGAGCGCTCCGGCCGACGACGCGACGAGCGAGAGAGCGCACGCGTCGAGCACCGCTCGCGCGGGACCGTCGGCGCCGAGCGCCGACCACACCGATTCGAGCCCGGGGTGCGGACAGGCCGGCGAACCGGTGCTGCGCGACGTCCCGAGCAATGCGGTGACCCTCCACTCGTCCGAGCTCACGCCACGTCCTCCGAGACGTCGATCCAGTCGCCGCCATCGTCGATCGCGAGCAGCTGGACCACCTCGCCGTCGAACGTCCCGCACGCGAGGGTCGGTCGTCCGCCGCAGACCGCCGTCGTCCGCACGCGGCGCGCCTCACCGACGCTCCAAGGCAGGGCTGCGCCGAGGCGATCGGCGAGCGCGCGTGCTCCTTGCGCAACGACCGGATGGAGCTCGGCGACGAACGCGGTCTCGGAACCCCAGGGCTCGACGGCTCGGTCGCGCGCGTGTCGCGCGAGCACGTCCGAGAAGTCCTCCGGAACCGGCGGCGGCGACGCACCGACGTCGACGTGGCCGGGCGCGAGGGCGCGCGCCGGCAACGCACCGGGATACGGATGCAGTCGCGCCTCGACGTTGCGTCCGAACGGCAGCGCGTCGACGGGCGGAGCCGAGACCGGCCCGGAGGAGAGGAGGTGGAACCACCGACGCGTGGTCCGGCCCACGACGTGGACGACGTTCGTGAGGACCCGGTCCCGCTCGACCGTCCGCCTCCCCGCGACGAACCACGTGTCGTCGACACCCTCCGCTTCGAGCACCTCTTGCGTCGGGACGACGCGACCTATCGCTCGATCGACGCTCGCTCGCAGAGCTTCGTCGGAATCGTCGACGCTCGCATGGGAACGCAGGATCAGGTGGAGCGCTCCGATCTCGCGCAGGACGGCTCCGTCGGACCCTCCTCTCGCGAGCGACGCGCCGATGCGCTCGACGCGTGCAGCGAGACCGGGAGCCTGCGCGTCGACCATGCGCTTCGCCGACTCCCGCCAGACCCGCGGGTCGGCGTACTCCGGATCGCGAAGTCCGCGACGCATCGCGTCACCGAGCAACTGTTCGAGCAACTCGACGCCCTTCGCGACGCGCGAGTCGCGCGTCTTTCGACGTCGTTCGCGCCCGGCTTCGTCGACGACGACGTCGGACGCTGCGCGCGCCTCGCGCTCCTGCTTCTTCTCTGCCCGCGCCGCTCGTGCGAGGACCCACTCCTCCACGTGCGGCGGACGGGGCGAGTTCGGGAGCGCACCGTCGGCGGCCAGGAACAGGAGGCCGAGAACGTGCTTGCAGGGCAACTTGCGACTCGGACACGAGCACGAGTAGCCCGCGCCCGAGAGGTGTGCGCGCACCTGGTACGGCGACTTGCCCGACCCCTGCGCCAGCCCCCAGGCGTGCTCCGCGTCGCGCCCGATCTCGCTCCAGGAGCGCGCCGTCGCCAGACCGCGTCCGCTCTTCGCCGACGCCGCGTCCGGGGCGAGGGCGAGGACTTGATCGGGTGTGATGGCGAGCACGGGGGAATCCTGATGGTCGCCGCGCACGAGTGCAACCTCCCGTCCCTCTCGCCCGCCCCTCGTCGCGCACCCCCGCTCCAAGCGCCCCGTCGCGCGTGTCGCGGTGCCTGTTGTGCAAAGGAAACCTTGGCGCGCCCTGCCGGCCGCGCGGGTGGAACCACCGAGCACACGGAGCACACGGAGACCACCCAGGACATGGAACCCTTCGTGGTCCTCCGTGTGCTCCGTGTTTCCGCGCCCGCAGGGCGCCGCGTCCACCGGCAACCTGGGCGCCGCTGCGGCCGGGCCTGGAATCGCCTCGATGGACGAAGAGCGCCGCACGGGACCTCGGCCCCGCGCGGCGCTCTCGTTCTCGTCGCGCGCTCTCGCGCGCCGCACGCTCAGTTCGCCGTCAGCGTGAACTGCGTGCCTTCCACCGACGCGACGATCTGCTCGACGCTCGGGTCGTTCTCGTCGACGCCGACCGTGGCCGTCTTCGTGTCGTAGTTCACCTCGACGTCCGACGCCTCGATGCCCTCGAGCTTCGCGATCGCCGCCTGGACGGCGGGCGGGCACTCGACGCCGCAGCTCATGCCCTCGACGTGGAAGCTGAGCTGCTTCGGGTGGTTCGCGACGGTCGACTCGACCTTGACGGGCTTCGAGGTCTCGGCGGTGCAGGCGGCGAGGAGGAGCGAGGCGGCGGCGAGGCCGCCGAGGATCTTGGTGTTCATGGTTCGTGGTCCTCGAGGTTGGTTGGTTCGTTCCGAGGGGGTGTTCGTTCGTCCGGGCGGCGTCAGCGGACTTCCCAGGTGTCGCCCGAGAAGAGCACGTCGCGCAGCTTGCCGCGGCCCTTTTTCTGGAGCACCGCGTCGACCTGGCGCCGCACCTCGCGGTCGTAGACCGGTGCCTCGATGCGACGGAAGAGCCCGATCGCCGTCGGCAGGTCGGGGTTCGCGTCGAGCTCGGCGACGAGCTGTGCCGCCGACGTCGTGGCGCGCGCGGCGTCCCACGTGTCCGCCTCCGAGGCCGCGCCGAAGCGCACGTCGAAGCCGTCGAAGCGCACGCCCTTGTCGAGGTCGTGCCCGTAGACCATCGGCTTGCCGTGCTCGAGGTCGAAGGTGCGGTCGTCGCGCACCTTCCGGTCCGTCTTCGCCTCGAACGCGCCGTCGTTGAAGATGACGCAGTTCTGGAAGATCTCGACGAACGCAGCGCCCTTGTGGGCGGCGGCGGCGGCGAGCGTCTTCTCCATGTGCTTGGGGTGCGTGTCGACGGTGCGCGCGACGAACGTCGCGCCCGCGCCGAGCGCGAACGAGATCGGGTTGAACGGCCGGTCGACCGAGCCGAACGGCGTCGACTTCGTGCGCAGTCCGACCGGCGACGTCGGCGAGTACTGCCCCTTCGTCAGACCGTAGATCTGGTTGTTGAAGAGCAGGATCTTGACGTCGACGTTGCGGCGCAGGATGTGCGCGGTGTGGTTGCCGCCGATCGACAGCGCGTCGCCGTCGCCCGTGATCATCCAGACGGAGAGGTCGGGGTTCGCGACCTTGACGCCCGTGGCGATCGCCGGCGCGCGGCCGTGGATCGTGTGGAACCCGTACGTGTTCATGTAGTACGGGAAGCGGCTCGAACAGCCGATGCCGCTCACCACCACGAACTTCTCGCGCGGGATGCCGAGGTCGGCGAGGACGCCCTGCACCGAGTTGAGGATCGAATAGTCGCCGCAGCCCGGGCACCAGCGGACCTCCTGGTCCGACTTGAGTTCCTTCTTGGTCAGCGGCGCGGTGTTGTCGTTGCTCATGGACGGTTCCCTCGGCTCAGGCGAGCTCACCGATGTGGTCGACGAGTTCCTGCGTCGTGAAGGGCAGGCCCTGGACCTTGGGCAGCGACACGAGGTCGACGCCCGGGTACTCGCTGCGCAGGAGTCGCGCGAGCTGGCCGAGGTTGAGTTCGGGTACGAGCACCTTGCGGTAGCGCGCGAACGCCGTGTCGAGACCCGGCGCGAACGGCCACATGTGGCGCAGGTGCATGGCGCCGACCTTCTTGCCGGCGCGCAGTGCGATGTCGACGGCCGAGCGGATCGAGCCCGCGGTCGAGCCCCACCCCACCACGAGCAGGTCGCCCGACTGCTCGCCGTGGATGGCGGGCGTGGCGAGCTCGCGGCGGATGCCGAGGATCTTGTCCGCGCGCAGGTGGGTCATGCGCTCGTGGTTCCGCGGGTCGTAGCTGATGTTGCCGGAGTCCGCGTCCTTCTCGAGTCCGCCGATGCGGTGTTCGAGGCCCGGCGTGCCGGGCTTCACCCAGGGACGCACGAGTCGGTCGTCGCGCACGAAGGGGTGGAAGCCTTCCGTCTCCGAGCGGAACGCGACGCGGAACGGCTCGAGCGACGCGGGGTCCGGGAGGCGCCAGGGCTCGCTGCCGTTGGCGATGTAGCCGTCGGACAGCAGGATCACCGGCGTCATGTAGCGCACGGCGAGGCGCACCGCCTCGATCGCGCACTCGAACGCGTCGGAGGGCGTCGCGATGGCGACGACGGGCAGCGGCGCGTCGCCGTTGCGACCGAGCACCGCCATGTAGAGGTCGGACTGCTCGGTCTTCGTCGGCATGCCGGTCGACGGTCCCGCGCGCTGCACGTCGACGAGGACGAGCGGCAGCTCGGTCGAGATCGCGAGTCCGAGCGCCTCGGTCTTGAGCGCGAGGCCCGGACCCGAGGTCGTCGTGATGCCGAGCATCCCGGTGAAGGACGCGCCGATCGCGCCGCAGATCGCCGCGATCTCGTCCTCCGCCTGCACGGTCACGACGCCGTGGTTCTTGAACGCCGCGAGGTAGTGCAGCAGGTCGGACGCCGGCGTGATCGGGTACGAGCCGAGGTACAGCTCGAGCCCGGCGAGCTCCGCCCCCGCGACGAGCCCGAGCGCGAGCGCCTCGTTGCCCATGACGTTGCGGTAGGTGCCCGGCGGCAGCGCGTCCGACGGCGGCACCTCGTAGCGCGTCTGGAACAGCTCCTGGATGTCACCGGCGTTGTAGCCCGCGCGCATGGCCTTGACGTTGGCCTCGGCGAGTTCGGGACGCTTGGCGAACTTCGACGTGAGCCACTGCTCCGTCGGCTCGAGCGGGCGGCTGTACAGCCAGTACATCAGCCCGAGCGTGTAGAAGTTCTTGCAGCGCTGCACCTCCTTCGGCGACAGCGGCGAGCCCTCGAGGGCCTCCTTCACGCGCTGGTTGATGTCGAGCTCGATGACGCGGTAGCCCGACAGCGTTCCGTCCGAACGCGGGTCCTTCTCGAGGCGCGCCTTCTTGAGGTCGGTCTCGCCCCAGTTGCCCGTGTTGAGGACGATCGTGCCGCCCGGCTTGAGGTCGCGCACGTTCACGATCAGCGCCGCCGGGTTCATCGCGACGAGCACGTCCGGCGAGTCGCCCGGCGTGTGCACGTCGGAACTGCTGAAGCGCACCTGGAAACCCGACACGCCGGGGCGCGTCCCGACGGGCGCGCGGATCTCGGCGGGGAAGTCCGGCAGGGTCGCGAGATCGTTGCCGACGATCGCGGACGTGTTCGTGAACTGGTTGCCGGTGATCTGCATGCCGTCGCCGGAGTCACCGGCGAAGCGGATCACGACGTTCTCCTGCTGCTGCAGGGGCAGTTCGGCACGTCGATCGGGAGTCGGAGTCATGCGGTCAGGGTCGGCCGGTCGGGAGTCTCGGACGGGCGCGGAGGGGCACCGGGAGGTTCGCCCGGAGCGGTCGCGGCCCGTCAATTTGCCACTTCCGGGGTGGACCTGCACGGACGAAGGGCCGGCGGATCCGTGTTCCGCCGAGGGAGGTCGTGGGAAGTACGATGCGGCGATGGATCTCGCCTGCGCATCGGCGCTCACGACGGAGCCGCGGAGCGAGCGCGCGTGGCGCGCCGCCGTGGACGAGGTGCGAGCCGTCCTCGGCGGCCGTTCGGTGGACCTGGCGGTGCTGTTCGTCACGCACCACCACGCGGGGCACCTCGAGGCGCTTCCCGGCGACGTCGCGAGCGAACTCGGTGCTCGCACACTGATCGGCTGCACCGGCGAACACGTCCTCGGCGGCGACCGCGAGGTCGAGGGCGGACCGACGCTGGCCCTGTTCGCCGCCCACCTCCCGGGGACCCGCGCGGTGAGCTTCCGCGCCCCGAACGACGGCGGCCTCCCGCCCGCGCCGCCCGTCGAGGACCCCGACCGGGCCTCGATCCTCCTGCTCGGCGACCCCTTCAGCTTCCCGGTCGTCGACTACCTCGACCTCGTCGCCGAGCGCTTCCCGAACGTCCCCGTCATCGGCGGCATGGCGAGCGGCGGCATGGCGCCGGGCCAGAACCTCGTCTTCGACGCGAACGGCGTCGCCGAGGGCGGCGCGCTCGGCGCGGTGGTCGAGGGCGACGTCGAGGTGTTGTCGGTCGTGAGCCAGGGCTGCTGCCCCGTGGGTCGACCCTGGGTCGTCACCGCGGTCGAGGACAACCACGTCCTCCAGCTCGGCGGCAAGCCGGCGCTCGACGTGCTCATGGCGACGATGGCCGACATGTCCGAGGAGGACCGGACGACCTTCCAGAACGGGCCGTTCATCGGCGTCGCCGTCGACGCCTCGCGAAGCGAGTTCGACCGCGACGACTTCCTCGCGCGCGGGTTGCTCGGCGCGGATCCGCGGAGCAAGGCGCTCGCGGTCGGCGACCACCTGCGCCGCGGGCAGACCGTGCAGTTCCTGATGCGCGACGCGCGCACCGCCGGCGACGACATCGAACGCCTCCTGGCGCGCGCGGCGGGACGCGGCTGCGCCGGCGGCGTGCTGTTCACCTGCAACGGTCGCGGCACGCGCATGTTCGAGCGCCCGAGCCACGACGTGAGCCACGTCCAGGCCGCGCTCGGCCCCGACCTGCCGCTCGCCGGCTTCTTCGCCATGGGCGAGGTCGGTCCCGTCGGACCGCGCGCGTTCCTCCACGGATTCACCGCGTCGATGGCGCTGTTCGCGCCGCGGCGCTGATCCCGGCCGTCGTCCGGAAGCACCGCCCCGTTCGCCACATGGACATCGCCGCTCTCGTCGTCGCCGTCGTCGCGCTCCTCGTCGCCCTCAAGGCCGCCTCGAAGAAGGGCGGCGGCGACACGCTCGAGGAGGCGCGGCGCGAGACGCGGCGCGTCGCCGAGAACCTCGCGGAGGAGGTGCGCGAGGAGCTCGCGACGACGCGCAAGTTGATCGCGGCGGTCGCGGAGGGTGCGGTGCTCGACCGCGAGCAGATCCTCGAGGGCCGGCTGTGGCGCGACGCGCAGACGCCGGAGGCGATCGAACTCGCGAAGCAGGACGGCGTGCACGTGCTCGACGTGCGCACGCCCGGCGAGACGGCGCGCGGCATCATCCCCGGCGCGCAGCTCATCCCGGTCGACCAGCTCGAGGGCCGCATCGCCGAGGTGCCGCGCGACAAGCGCGCGATGCTCGTCTACTGCGCCGGCGGCGGTCGGTCGGCAGCCGCGTGCGAGTTCCTGAGTCGCGAGGGTTTCTCGGGACTCGTGAACCTCGCGGGCGGCATGGGTTCGTGGAACGGACCCGTCGAGCGTCCGCAGGGCTGAACGCCGCGGCGGCGCGGGTCGACGCGCGGGTCCGATAGACTGCGCGGATGCAGCAGCTCGACCTCACGAGGGAACTCGCGTTCGCCCGTCGCATCGCTCGCGAAGCCGGACAGCGCGTCCTCGGACTGCGCGCCTCGGGGCGCTGGACGGACCCGACGATCGTCGGCGACGTCGGCGACCAGGCGGCCGACGCGTACCTGCAGGGCTCGATCCGCGCGGCGTACCCCGACGACGGGCTCCTGTCCGAGGAGACGAAGGACACGGAGCGCCGCGTCGGGAAGAGCCGCACGTGGATCGTCGACCCGCTCGACGGCACGAAGGAGTTCCGCACGGGGCGGCAGGACTGGGCGGTGCACGTCGCGCTCGTGATCGACGGCGAGCCGGCGCTCGGCGTCGTCGCGCTGCCGAGCATCGGGTCGAGCATCTGGGGCGTGTGCCACCGCGGTCGGCGCGAGCACGGCGTCGACGGCGAGGCGCTCGCGCTCGTGCCGGGCGAAGGGAAGACGGGTGAGGTCGTGCGCCTCGTGTGCAGCCGCAGCCACACGCCGGAGTGGATGGAGCGCTTCGCGTCGGCCTTCGGTCCGCACGAGCTCGTGCCCTGCGGCAGCGTCGGGTTCAAGGTTTCGCGCCTGCTCGTCGGCGAGGCCGACGTCTACGCGCACAAGAAGGGCCTCAAGGAGTGGGACACCTGTGCGCCGGAGTGCGTGGCGCGAGCGCTCGGCTGGCACGTCTCCCGCCTCGACGGTTCGGCCCAGGTCTACAACCAGCCCGATCCCCGCAACGACGAGCTCCTGATCTGTCGTCCGGGCGACCTTCCGTGCATCCTCGACGCCGTGAGGGAGAGCGGGGTGCTGACGGCCTGAGTCGGAAGGGATCGAAGTTCCCCGAGCGCAGCCCGAACGGCGCCGGAGCCACGCAGAACACGACGCGGCGCTTCGCGCCGCGAAGATTCACAGGGAGCCACAGAGAACACAGAGGCGCCGCCTTCGGCGGCGCAGCAAACCTCGATGTGATTGCGCCGCCGAAGGCGCCTCTGTGTTCTCTGTGGCTCCCTGTGAACCTGTGTGGGATCGCGCGGCCGGAGGCCGCGCGCGCCTCGCACCGGGCTCGATCAGCCTTCGCGCTCTTGCTCACCGCAAGCAGCGAGGATCCGCCGAAGGGCAGCACGCAGCGCCTCGGCGAGCGGACCGGGCGCACGCGGGGCGAGCGCAGCGACCATCGCACGGTGTTGGGCGAGGGTACGATCGCGGCCACCGCGGAAGGGTTGCCACGCGGCGTCGCCGTCGCCGACGAGTTCGAGGTGCGCCGCGAGGCTCGTGAGGTTGTGGAGCACGTCCGCGGACTTCACCGCGACGGCGCGTTCGCCGAGGTGCGGCACGTGCTCGAGCGCGGTGCGCTTGCGCTCCTCCCAGCTCCGACTCTTGTCCTCGGTGAGCTCGGCGACGACGGACGCGACGTCACTCCCGAACGCGCGCTCGAGACCGGCCAGGTCCCAGTCGTCGGAGTCCTCCGCCACGTCGTGCAACAACGCGGCCTGCACCGTCACGTCGTCGAGCCCGAGCCGCGCGAGCAGCATCGCCATGTGCACGGGGTGCACCGCGTAGGGGTCGCCGTTGCCCTTGCGCACGTGTCGTGCGTGCGCCTCGATGGCGACGGCGAGGGCGCGTTCGACGGCGGGCGAGTACACGGGTGTCGCGAGGGCGTCGAAGCGCTCAGATCTGGATCTTGAGCGGCTTCAGCAGTGCGAAGCCGAACGCCATCGACGCGACGAGGAAGAGCAGGAGGATGCCCATCACGCCGTCGACCGGTCCCGGCACGTCGCGCTCGGGGTAGGCGAACTCGACCTTCGCGATCGGCGACCCGCTCGGCGACGACTCGCCGGGATACTGCAGCTTGTCGGCGAAGGCCGTGCTGCGCAGACCCTGGAGCACGTCGCCGACGGGCACCTGTCCGAGGTCGCCCGTGACGATGCGTTTCTCGACGTCGACGCCGCCCGGCATGCGGAAGTGCATGACCTCGTCCCCCGCCGCGACCGGAACCACCTCGAAGAACAGTTTGCCCTGTCGCGTGTTGCGCACGATCGGCGACTTGATCTCCAGCGTCTTCGGGAGGTCGACGTCGACGTCGGCGACGCGCTTCTCGTCGCCCTTCGCCATGACGAGCGTGACCGTCGTGCCCTTGCCCGGCATCCACTCGCCGCGCGCGTCGGTCCAGACGGGCAGCGGGACGAACGCGAAGCGCACGACGAGCTGACCCGCGACGAACACGAACGGCACGAGCAGCGGCAGGATCGGTCCGAAGTTGAGGCCGAGGTACTGGAAGTTCCGCCCCAGCACTTTGAACACGGCCTTCGACACGATGCCGAGATCGTTCTGGTACAGACGGATCTCGATCATCGCTCCCTTGATCTTGTCCTTCACGGACTTGATGCCGCCCTGGAAGCTGATGTACTTGAACGCGATCAGCGCCAGGATCCCGAAGATCCCGCTGAGGACGACGGCGGATCCGATCCAGCCCATCCATCCGAGTCCTTTCATCAGGACGTCGAAGACGCTGGTGACGATTCCGTTGACGAGATCCATCGATGCGGGGGGAGCGCGTGGGGGGACGTGAGGTCGAGGTCGGACCGGGAACGAGCGGGGATCAGCTGATGTAGCCGAGCCCGCGGAGCTTCTCGGTGATGTCCTCGTCGGAGTCGCCGCCCTCGAAGTGGGCGAGCTCCTTCTCGATGATGTGCGTGATGAACTCCTCGTACGAGGCGTAGCCCGCGACCTCGGCCACGCGCTTCGCGCGCTCGATGAGGTCCTTGTCGAGTTTGATCTTGTTGCCGCCGCCGAACATGGTGGTGCTCCTGGGTCTCGGGATGGTCTGGATGGGTGTTGTGTCGTGCCGCGCGCCGAGGATCAGTCCTCGAGCACGCGGTGTCCTTTCATCTCCGGCGTCGGAGCGATGCCGTAGTGCGCGAGCACCTCGACCGTCACGTCCTGGAGCCGGTGCTCGCCGGGCCGAACCTTCTTGTTCGACAGGAGGATGCCGCCGACGACGTCGGGACACATGAGGTGGCTGCCGTTGAACGTGCCGCCGGTGTTGTCGGTGAGGACGTCGTGCGTCACGCGACCGAGAGACGACTCGTCCGAGTTGCCGTACCCGTAGTCGAAGCCGACGAGGATGTCGGGGGCGTCGGCGATGCGGCCCTGGTTCTCGTAGAACGACGTCGCGATGTCGGCGCGCCGCACGGGGTGGCGACCCGTCTTCGGGTCGACCTCGGCCTCGAGCTTCGCCTTGATCTCGGCGAGCAGAGCCGCGGCCTCGTCCGGCTTCACGATGCCGGGCGCACCGTCGTGACCGTGTTCCGCCACGCCCTCGCGCCCCGCGAGATTCAGGTAGAGCCCGTTGAAGCCGATGTTGTAGGCGCGCGTCCTCGACCAGTCGACGACGTTCGGGAGGTAGATGCTGCGCTTGTCGACCTTCGAGAGCCGCTCGCCCTCGCGCTCGCGGTCGAACTTCTCCATGACCGGCTTGCCGTCCGGGCCTTTGACGACCTCACCGTCCTCGTCGCGCACCTCGCGTTCACCGAGGACGAGGTAGCCGTTCTCGTAGAGCCAGGTGTTGAGCGAGAACTTGCGCTCGTAGGGCGCGAAGCCGTGGTCGCTGAGCAGGATCAGGTCCCACGGTTCGCCCGTGGCGTCCATCCGCTCGCGGATGTCGGCGATCACCGGCTCGATCCGGAGGTAGATGTCGTGGACGACGTCCTTCCACTGCGAGCCCTCGCGGCCGCTCCACCAGGACGTGTCGTCGACGGCCATGGCCGCGTCGTACATCGGGTGGTCGGGGTCGGTGTGCCGCCAGAGCATGTGGCACATGAGGTCGACCGTCGAGTAGTAGAAGAACAGGACGCCGCCCTCGGGCTTCGCGACGTAGCGATCGAACGCCGCGTCCATCATGCGGCGGCGCTCCCGGTAGACGAGGTTCGTCTGCGACAGGAACTCGGCGTCCGTCAGGATCTCGTTCTTGAGGGCGTTGACGTCCTCCGCCATGCCCTGCGTGTAGTAGGTCCCGATCGCGTCGGCGAGCTCGGCCGAGGCCTCGGCAGGAGCGCTCACCGGCTCGCGCGGCTTGCGCGGGTCGATGTTGATCGGCGAGACGTAGATCCCGACCTCGGGATCGATGCTGCGGAGGTAGAAGCGGACGATGCCCGACTGGTCGGGCTGCATGCCGAGCGCTTCCTCGACGGAGTCCATGAGTCCGTCGTTGAAGTCGACCGACACCCATTCGCTCCACTGCCCGGGCTCGAGGACCGTGACGGTCGACGCGAGTTCGATCGCGACGCAGCCGTGCTCGCCCGCCTCGCGATCGACGTAGAAGGTCATCGGGAGGGTCATGTGGACGGGTTCGTCGTTCTCGTCCAACTCGCCGGTCGCCGGCCCGACGAGCTCCGTCTCGATGACGCCGCCCTTCTCGCTGATCGTGTCCGCGATCTTCTCGTAGCCGATGCGCGTCCGCGCGGAGGCGTCGGTCGTGAAGAGAGCGGCCTCGCCGTACGCCGAGTCGATGGCCGGCGTCATCATCCCGGGGAACGCCCAGCCGTCCGACTCCTCGACGGGGAAGTTGATCGGCATGCGCCAGACGTCGGCGGGCACGCCGTGGTCCGCGAGGATCTGCCACCAACTCTCGCCCGAGCGATTGGACTCGAGGCCGCCCGGGATCAGTCCGAAGAGGCTCGACGACCCCAGTCGGGTCGTCGAAGGTGCGGGTCCGCGCGTCGCCGGGTCGCGGTGGATGAAGTCGAAGATGCCGTGACCGCCCGGGTCGAGACCGGTGATGAAGTTCGACCAGGCGACGGGGCTCTGCGGCGGCTGCGACGTCCCGAGCTCGTGGATGCCGCTCTGCTCGATCAGCCAGCGGAGGTTCTCGGTGCGCTCGGGGAAGCGCTCGACGACGTCGCGGAGGATGTCGGGGTCGAAGCCGTCGACGCCGAGCACGACGAGGCGCGGGTACTTCGGCCCCACCGCGTCACTGGCGGTCGGCTCGGCCGCCGGCGCGGCGCCGACGAAGGGCAGGAGCGCGGGGAGCGCCAGGACGGGAAGGGCTCCGAACAGTGCGGTGCGACGCTTCACGCGCGACCTCCGGCCTTCGCCTTCGCGGGCTCGATCTCCTTCTCCGGCGCCGCGACGGGCGCCGTCTTGAAGTCGCGCTTCACGGTCTTCGTGGGCTTGCGCGGCCCGAAGAGCGGCGCGCCCTGCATGTAGCCCGGGACGGCGACCCCGAAGAGGTCGAGCGCCGTCGGCGCGATGTCCATGATGTTCGGGGTGTCCGTGTTGATCTTCCGGTTGCACCAGAAGACGCCGGGGACGAGTCGCGGGTCGACGCAGTGGTCGCCCGACCAGCTCTTCGTGTTGTCCGTGAAGACGTCCTTCGAGACCGCGCCGGTCGCGCAGTCCCAGGAGTGGCGGTAGCCGCGCTGGTAGCCGACGAGGATCTCCGGTGCGAGGTCGGCGTAGGGTCCGCCGTGGATCTCCTTCGTGATGAACGCCTCCATGACGGT